>JAVBLG010000108.1:0-9007 GCA_031553655.1 Desulfovibrionaceae bacterium
AATAAAGGGCGTAATTGGAGCTAAAATATATGCGTATTTAGACCAAAATGCCCAGAATTAGTCAACTTGCGGCATTTTTTTGAATAAATAAAATTTGCAACAAAAAAAACGGCTATTTATTCAGTGTTTCCTTAAATAAGCAAAATACTATAAAATAATGGGGGTGGATTTGACAATTGTATTCAAAGGATCTTACAGAGAATGATTACCAGAATGCGTCAGCCCTTGGAGATATCACAGGGTTGACACATTTTGTTTTGCATACTAACAAAATCACCCGTTTAAGGTGATTAATCGCAGCGCTTGCGCGATTTGAGTACGGCGTAGCTACGCTCTGCCTAGTTACGAATGCTAATGCATTAGGGCACTTACTGATGCAAGTGCCTCGGGCCTTCGCGCTGAGGCGCGTCACCTCTTGGAGATATCATAACATGCGTACTATCGGCCTGATCGGCGGAATGAGCTGGGAGAGCACCACCAGCTATTATCAAATCATCAATATTGTGGTCAAAGAGCGTCTCGGCGGGCTGCATTCGGCCAAATGCGTTCTGTACAGCGTTGATTTTCATGAAATAGAAAAATGCCAGAGTGAAGGACGTTGGGACGACGGCGCCGCCATTCTGGGCGAGGCCGGGTTGGCTCTGGAGCGGGCCGGGGCGGATTTTGTGGTAATCTGCACCAACACCATGCACAAGGTGGCTACGCATGTTGAGGCCATGCTGGGCATTCCTCTTTTGCATATCGCTGACGCCACGGCACGGGTGATTCTGGATAGCGGCATGTCTCGCGTAGGCCTTCTGGGCACGGCCTACACCATGGAGCAGGAATTTTACGCCGAACGCCTGCGCGACGGCGGGCTGGAAGTGCTTGTTCCCGAAGCGGCGGAGCGGACTGAGATTAATCGGGTGATATACGAAGAACTGTGCCTGGGGTCTATTGTGCCCGACTCGCGCCTTAACTTTCTGGACAGTGTAAACAGCCTGGCCTCACGCGGCGCTCAGGGGGTTATTCTGGGCTGCACAGAAATAGGCCTGCTTATCGGACAGAGTGACACAAGCGTTCCGCTGTTCGACACCGCGCGCATTCATGCTGAAAGCGCCGCGCTGTATGCCCTTGGGCTGTATTCCACCTCAGTTCGCGTATGAGCTTCCTACTTACCGAGTAAAAATTCCTTAAAGCACTTTGTTTTTGAAATTATCCATTGCAAAACACCTACCATAAATGAGGTATTAGCCTGTACTTCACCTTGTGCATATATTCCGCATATCCCGGCAAATTGGCGGCCAGATAGCGTTCTTCGTTCAGCAGACGAGCCACAATGCCGCCGCACAGCAAAACGGACGGAATCAGCCCCCACAGCGAGCCAAGGGCTGGCGGGGTGGATAAAAAGTAAATAAACGCGCCCACGTACATGGGATGACGCACCAGACTGTACGGCCCGGTGTCTATGACTTTTTGCCCGCTTTCCACTCGCACCAAGGCCGAGGCATAGCTGTTTTCTCTGGCCACGATGAAAATTATCCACAGGCTGAGCAGGGTCAGGGCATCACCCGTCAGAACCAGTGGAACCGGCAGCGCGGCCTCGCTTCGCCCGCAGTCCCAGGCGGACAGAGCGTACATGCCCAGTACGAACACGCTGTTGACCAGCTGGATTTTTTTTTGCGCCCCGGTAGGTTCCGCCAGCGGGTTAACCCCGATGCGCCGGGCCAGAAGAGCCGGGTCATGTTTCAGTAAATAAAGGCACGACCAGGTTCCCGCCACAGCCAGCAGAGCCAGATTCAGCCAGGCCTGCCAATAAAATATGGTTCCGGCGGGCAAAAAGAGAAACAGAGCCATAACGGCTAAAGAAACCAGGGACGCGACCAGAGTTTTTTTGCCGAGAGCTTTTGTAGAGATGTTTGAAGTATCCATGGAATTTTTTACCTCCATGCGCACGCTCTGTAAGTATTTCAAAGTTAAAGCGTTACAAACATATGTCAATTATAGCATTTTGCTTTTGAGATTATCCATTACCGGAAACTTTTTTTTTAAAAATTAAAGCTAATTGTCCTACGCCGCCTTTCACCAGCGGCTCGGAATAGCATGTTATTACGGCGGCTTCGCCGCCTAAGTTACGGACACTTTGTGTCCGGACGGCCCTGATAACGCACGGGCCGTCAGAGCATTTCGCTCATTTCATTCGCAAAACGCTCTAGTTATCAATACTATAGTTATATCAAGAGGAGCATATGGCAATATTCCGGCAACTCCCTGATGTGGTCGAGTTTACGCAAAAGCTTGTTCAATTGGAAACCACCGTTAAAGCCCGCAATGAACGCGTTGTACTTGAGCAGCTTGCGGCCTTATATGAATCGTTCGGTTTTACCTGCCGTCTGAACCAATATGATCCTGACGACCCCGCCAAAGTCAATCTTGTGGCTCAGTCCGCCCCCGAATCCTCACGGCCGGCGCTGTGCTTTGTAGGGCATATCGATACTGTGCCTTTCGGTCGGGCGACGTGGAAAGCTTCGCCGCTTTCCGGCGAAATTGTGGACGGTAAATTGTACGGGCGCGGCGCGTCAGATATGAAAGGCGGAGTGGCCGCCTATACCTGCGCCGTGCTTTCCATGCTGCCCAGGCTGAACGGAGCCAATATAATTGTGCATATATACGGCGGGGAAGAGTTGGGGCTTCTGGGCTCGAAGCATTTGGCAAAACGCGAACCGGACTCCATGGGCAAAATCGGCGCGGTGGTTATTGCCGAGCCTACCACCAATCGTCC
This sequence comes from Desulfovibrionaceae bacterium, assembly GCA_031553655.1. Taxonomy (GTDB): domain Bacteria; phylum Desulfobacterota; class Desulfovibrionia; order Desulfovibrionales; family Desulfovibrionaceae; genus JAVBLG01. Next base: position 2,762 of record JAVBLG010000108.1, read on the forward strand.
GCAGGCCGGGCATAAGGGCGTAACTTGGGTACGTTTTGAAACAGACGGAGTAACATCCCATTCCGCCATGCCGGACAAGGGTGTCAACGCGCTGGCCAAACTGCTGCCCACGGCGTGCAGAATTAAAGATTACAAGCCGGAGCGTGAGCATCGCTATCTTGGGGTCGGCAGCGCAACGCTCACAATGCTGCATTCCGGCCTGAACCCCAATTCCGTTCCCGACTCAGCCGCGTTGACTCTGGACGTGCGTATTGTGGAAGGGCAACGCAGCGATGATGTGATGCGCGAAGTTCGAGCGCTTGCCGATCCTGAAGTTTCCGTATCTTGTTTCGCGGATGTGGAAGCCTTATGGACTGACCCGGAAAATCCATGGTACAAACGGGTGTGCGTTATGGCGTCTTCCGTAACCGGCGCAGCTTCGGATGTTGCAACGGCACTTTTCGCCACAGACGGAGCCGCGTTGCGCCTTGTGCTTCCGGATGTTCCCATGGTTATTCTGGGGCCGGGGCTGGAGGGAATGGCGCATCAAACCGATGAGTTCGTGGAATTGAAGGATTTGCGCGACGCGCAGGCCATTTATGAGAAAATTATCGCTGATTGGTACAACACCTAATCTCCATAAATTGACTGTCCGCCCAGCCGCCGCGCCAGGGTGTCGGCCACCAACGCGCAGACCAGCAACCCCGGCAGCGGGTCGTATTGGCCGGTGAATTCGCATACGATAAAAGCGGCCATGAACGGGGCGCGGCTCACGGCGGCCAGGGTGCAGGCCATGCCCGAGGCGGCCATGAGCGCGGAGTGGCCCTGGAAAAGACCCATGTGAGACAGGCCCATGCTGAGAAAAGCCCCCAGCGCCGCGCCCATAAACATGGTGGGGGTGAAGATGCCGCCGGGCGCTCCCGAGGCATTGCAGCCCACAATAGCCAGAAATTTGCATAGAAAAAGCCCGATGATGAAAAGTTTGCCGGGTTCGGAGGTGAGCAGGCTTTCAACAATACTGGCGCCATTGCCCCATACTTGCGGGTAGAACATCGAAAGGGTCCCGGCCACAGCCCCGCCCAAAGCCAGACGCAGGTAAATTGGAAGGCCGGTTTTCTGGAACAGCCGTTTCCCGGATGATATGGACCAAAGATAAAAAGGACCGAACATACCGGCCGCGAGGCCGGTCAGCAACATCACCGCGTATTGTTCGAGGGTATTGTCCATAGTCACGGCAGCGGCGTAGAGCGGCCCATGGCTGACGTTAAAAACTTTCAAAGCTGTCACAGCGGTAAAGGCCGCGACGGCCACCGGCCAGATGGCGCGTGGGGCAAACTGGCCCCAGAAAATTTCGGCAATAAAAATGCTGCCCGCAATGGGGGCGTTATAGGCGGTGGCCATGCCCGCCGCCACACCGCAAGCTGTCCACAGCTTCCATTCTTTTTCCGGTGTGAAAATTTGCGCCAGAAGCGAGCAGGAAAGCGCGGCCAGCAGAATCATGGCTCCTTCCCTACCTATGGCGCTGCCGGTAGCCACAACGCAGAGAGATGCCGTCATTTTTGCCAGGCAGGCCGGGGTGTCGAACCGGCCGTTTTCAGAGCGGATCGCGTCCAGGTAATCCCCGGCATGGCCGGCGTGGGGCATGCGCTCGCTGAATCGGGGGTACAACCACAGGATAAAACCGGCAACAAGTCCGCCCAGCGCCGGAGAGAGCGCCCGTTTCCACAGCGGCAGACTTGCGGCTATGGGCACAAGATGCCCGTCATCACGGGAGAATAAAAAATTTTCAACAGACAGCAAAACTTGATGGTACGCTTCAACAGCCAAAAAGGCCGTTATACCGAGAATGGCGGCAATAGCCGCCGCGCGGGCCTGTTCTTTCAATGCGGTCTGCCTTGTGTTTGAATTTGACGCCTTGCGGTTCCGCCCCACTATCGAAGAATTTTATTCTTTGCCCAAGAGAACTTTTTAAGTTAAGCGATTGCCTATGGACAAAATAGATATACTTAATTTCACCAGACCTGAGCTTGAGGCCTTTATGGTTGAAACACTCGGCGAGCCGAAGTTCAGGGCCACCCAGATATGGCAGTGGCTTTGGCAGAATATGGCCCGCGATTTCGCGGATATGAGCAATGTTTCCAAGGTCGCCAGAGCCAGGTTGGCCGATTTGGCCGTTATCCGCTGGCCGGAAGTTGTCAAAATTCAGAAAAGCTCCGACGGAACGGAAAAATTTCTGCTGCGCCTGCGTGATGACGCGCTGATCGAAACTGTGCTCATTCCCTCGGAGTCGCGCTCCGGCTCCATCCGTATGACCCAATGTCTGTCTTCACAAGTGGGCTGCGCTATGGGCTGCACCTTTTGCAGCACCGGGCATATGGGCTTTGAACGCCAGATGACCATGTCGGAAATTCTGGGGCAAATTCTTGTGGCCAGGGAGCATCTTGGCGACACCCGGCCCGATCATCCGGTGCTGCGCAATCTGGTTTTCATGGGCATGGGCGAGCCCCTGCTCAATTTGGGCGAGGTTATGCGCGGCCTGCGCGCTCTCAACGATGATCATGGCCTGAATTTTTCGCCCCGGCGCATCACCGTTTCCACTTGCGGCATTGAAAAAGGCCTGCGAGAGCTCGGCGAATCCGGGTTGGCTTATCTGGCTGTTTCCCTGCATGCGCCAAATCAGGCCGTGCGCGAAAAAATAATGCCCAAAGCGGCGGCCTTGCCCCTGGACAAGCTTATCGCCTCGTTGGCAGCTTACCCGCTGAAGACCAGAGAGCGTATTACCTTTGAATACCTGCTTATCGGCGGTGTGAACGACAGCGACGAGCAGGCTTTGCAACTGGCCAGGCTTGTTTCGCAAATCAAGGGCAAGTTGAACGTTATTGTTTACAATCCGGCCAAAGGCAGCCCCTATCGCCCGCCGGAAGAAAGCAGGGTGGAATCTTTTCTGGAATGCCTCAGAAAAAAACATATTACCGCTACCATGCGCAAAAGCAAGGGGCAGGATATTGACGCGGCTTGCGGGCAGCTGAAGGCCGGAGCCGAAAGCGCAAGCCTTTAATTACTCTTAAGATTTTTGGTAAACGTCTGACACGCCTATAAGCAAGAGAGGCGCATCCATTCCGGGTGCGCCTCTCTTGCTTATACCATCAATAATCTGGTGTGATATGCTTTTATGCCGGTCTTACCAGTTGCCGCCCATACCGCGTCCGCCCTTGTGCCAGCCGCCGTCATGGCCGTAGCCGCCCATACCGGACCCCATGCCCATGCCGCTCATGCCGGGACAACCGCCCATACCCATGCCGCCCATACCCATTCCGTGGCCACCGCGTCCGCCCATGCCGGGGCCAAAGCCGCGCCCGCCGTGGTGGTAGCCAAAGGTATCGGTACGCAACTTGATCATCTGGGTGTGCAGCGAGGCGATTTCTTCGGAAAGCTGGGCGATCGCCTTCTGGTCCGCATTGGGGTTGTTGGCCAATGCTCTGTATTGCAGACGTTTGGCTTCGAGTTTTTCACGCAGAGGGTAAAATTTGGCCTCATAATCCTTCACAATCTGCTGTTCCTGCTGAACCGCCTGAACCGTATCGTTGCCCTGAGGGACAGCGGGAGCGGCATTGACCGGGGAAACCATGTAAAAGCTGGAACCGATCAAAGCGGCGGCAATCAACAGAGCGGGTAAAGTCTTCTTATACATTTTTGAACTCCTGGAATTATGTTTGTTATATTTTTTATGGAGACCAACATGTCGCCATGCTTGCCCTGCTTATAGCCAATAGTGTGCCAAACTATTTTATTTATTTTATTTCAATATATTACAATAAAATAGTTTTTCATATAGTGGCTCAAAAAAGTTTTGTGAGTAAAAATGTAACATCCAGCATGGTGCATTATGTAGTGGTGTTACCTTTTTTCTCTGTACAAGGCTTCCACAACTAGTCAGTTCAGTATATTATTTTGTAATACTCTGAAATTATATATTATAATTATAATGGCATTACTTTTGCCTATATTTAATATAGAAGATAACAGTGTATAGATGTCATGCAGTTCAATTAATCAACTTGCTGACATTGTTGCTATAACTGACGTCAACCGTCAGCGCTGCCATGGTTGAGCGGGGGTTTTCGGTCTTTAAGAAATTTTCGGCAAGACGCATTGGTTGCGGGACGTATTTGTTTTTGGCGAGGTAGTTTGGTGAAATTGGGTTCCTTGCGCCGCCTTCCGGCGTGGTTGCGTATCTCTCCCTGGATTGTGATTGCTCTGGCCGTTATTCTTACCGGCTTGGTCATAGCTTTCAGTGAACACAGCACGGGCAAGGCCCGTGAATTCGCCGCCAGGCTCACTTTGGAGAAAGGCGCGTCGGTTATTCGCGGTTTTGAGGCGGCGGTTAACGCCAGTCTGGGCATGCGCTGGACAGAGGATGAACTGGCGCGGCTTATTGAAGAAATGGGCGATCAGCCCGACATAGACTATCTGGCGGTTACCGATCAAAACGGCCTTGTACTGGCTTCGAGCAAGCCGGATATGTCCGACAAGGATCTGCTGGATGCCAAAACCTTCGCCTCCATGCGCCCTTCAGACAAACCGGGGCAAATTAGGCTTCAGGAGCCGGGCAATTCGGCTTTTTTTCTGGTTTATAAAGAATTCAAGCTGCGGGACAGGCCGCGTCGTCCGCGTCGCCATCACATGAACCCAGGCATGCCGCCCGGCCCGCCCAAGCATAGTATGAACGGCCCCGGTTCGCCTCAGATGATGCCATCCGGTTCTGACATGCCTTTTCCTCCACACGGCAGACAATGCCGCTGGCTTCCGCCGGAAAACAAGCCTGGAGGGGCGAAGCGCATTATTATAGTCGGTTACGACACCACTGCCCTGGAAAAAGCTCTGGCCGTGGACAAGAATCATCTTATCCTGATGTCCTGGATTATTTTCCTGCTGGGCTTTGCCGGTCTGCTTTCGCTTTTCTTGGCTCACAGCTACACGCATTCGCGCCGTTTGTTACAGGACATGCGCGCTTTTTCCAATGAAGTTTCCGACAGCCTGCCTGTGGGCGTTATTTCCGCCGATGCCAAAGGACACGTGACCTATGCCAACCCTGAGGCGTTGCGCATTGCCGGAATTTCGGCCGCATCCGCCATAGGCAGAAGTCCGGCATTGCTTCTGCCGCAGGCCTGGGAGCATATAGCATCATCTCTTGCCGAAGGGCATAATGTGGCGGAATACGAAACCTGGCTGGTCGGCGGAAGCGGCAAGCGTATCCCCGTGGCTCTGGCTGCTTCGCGTATTGTAACTGAAGAGGGTGGGCATGTGGCCGATGCCGTTATTATGCGCGACCTCGGCGAAGTTAAAAAATTGCAGAGCGAGGTCCGGCGGCGCGATCGCCTGGTGTCGCTCGGCAATATGGCCGCCGGCATAGCCCATGAATTGAGAAATCCCCTGAGCTCCATCAAGGGGCTGGCCAGATTTTTCATGGAGCAGAGCAGGGAAAATTCTTCGGTGGTAAAGGCCGGCGAGGTGATGACCCAGGAAATTGACCGGCTTGATCGGGTGGTCGGAGGGCTTCTGGATCTGGCCAGACCCGATCAGCTTGTGCTTGGCAGCACCTCTTTGCAGGAACTGGTGGAACGAGCCAGGCGTCTGGCCGAGCCTGATCTTCAGGGCCGGAACATTATTTTTGAAACCGACCTTGCCGCTTATCCCCATCAGGTTCTTCTTGACGGCGACCGCATGATTCAAGCTTTGCTGAATCTGTTTCTCAATGCTGTGCAAGCCATGGAAGGCGGCGGCAGGCTGTTGGTGCGCGCGGCGGAAGACGGCGACAATTTGCTTCTGGAAATTTCCGATACCGGCTGCGGCATTCCCGAAGAGCAGATCGGACAGCTTTTCAGCCCTTATTTCACAACCAAAGCCAGCGGGGCCGGGCTTGGTCTGGCTCTGGTGCACAAGATTGTCGAGGCGCATGACGGCGGAATTGAAGTGAAGAGCCGCGTGGGGCAGGGGACCGTGTTTACGATTCGTTTGCCGCAGGCCGGGATTTAAACATTGTCTGGAGCATTTCGCGAATTAAATCGGCAAAAGGCTCTGACTGGTCATTTCATGAAATCATTTTTGTAACCCCTTCCTTAAGGGAAGGGCAATCCACAGTCGGGTCCAAAACCCCCGCGCCGGCGGCAGGCGGCGGGATAGGTGCCGCCTGTGGCTTGTAAAAGATTTGTTTTTTAACAAAGTCTTGGTTGGCGGTGCCGCCGGTCACCCGCGTTGCCGGCACGA
>JAVBLG010000014.1:0-13429 GCA_031553655.1 Desulfovibrionaceae bacterium
ATCGATTGGTTTGCGAAACAGGGACTTGTATCTCTAAGCACAAAATATTCCACGATACCAGCTTAAGAGAAACCGCCGTATGCGACATCGCTTGTACGGTGGTGTGAGAGAGGGGAGCCGCGAGGCTCCCCCCTACTCGAAGTTAGCGGTTAATCCACTTGGTTATCAGGGCCACAATAACGCCCGCCACAATTGCGGCAAGAACGTCAAGCAGAAAGTGCTCCATTCGCGGCACCTCCTTATCCTGAGACTCGGGGGGTGCCCCAACAGCTTTCTATCTCATCTCCCCGGCGGATTCAATTCGAAGTTTTGTCAAGCCTCACATACCCCATGCCCACCAGTATCCGGATTACGTTAGCGCTACCCGGCCTTTGCGGTTCCGTCGTCCAGAGAGGCCGGTTTTGTCGGTTTCAGCGCTTCCGCAAGCCGTCGCTCCAGGTCCGCGTTCTGTGCTTCAAGGCGGGCCGCTTTTTCACGCAAATTACCGTTTTCTTTCTGCACATCAGCCAATTCCCTCAGACAGGCAATATAATCGTCGCGGATATCGGCCCGTGGTTCTTTGGATTCCCCGTATTCTCTGGAATATCCGTATTCTTTGGAATATCCAACTTTTTTGGATTCCTCGGCTTCTTTGGAATCTCTGATTTCTCGAAGTTCTCTGTAGTTTTCGGATTCTTTGGGATATCGAAGGGATTTGGATTCCCGCGATTCTTCGCGCCCTCGTAATTCTTTGTTATCTTGTAATTCTTTGTTATCTCGAGATTCTTTGTGCTCCCGGGATTCTTTGTACTCCACTAGCGGCGCTTCGGCGGGCGAGCTTCCTTTTTTGGCGCTTATGAAGTCTATATCATCAAGGTATCGGAACTGCTGATCCGCGCGTATTTTACCATTTTCGGGAATGTCCTCTTTTCCGGTAACCAGCCATTCAAGACTTACCTTATTGGCCGAGGCCAGCCGAATCAGAAAACCCAATTCCGGTTGGCTTTCGCCGCCTTCCCATCGCGCCAGAGAGCTGGGGGCAACAAGAAAATCTTCCGCAAACTGGCTGCGGCTGTCCTTTCCGCGCAATTGCCGGATACGCTTCCCTAAATCAATAAAATCAGATGGCTCAGCCATAATCCCTCATTTGAGCATTTTACGCGCTTCATTCGCGAAATGCTTCAGATCATTTTAACTTGTAAATACTTCATTACTCGAAGCTGGGCTTCAGGAAAAAGGTTTATAATCAAAAAAACCAAAATCGGTTGACATCTTCTCAAATTTGGTTAAATTGCTTTTCAGCAACTTCCCCCTTTTTCCCATAATTGAAAATGATTCTTACACGAGGCGGGCGGACGGGGCAACACCCCTTTTTCCCCGATATTTTTCTCAAGAACCAGAAGATTAAAGGAGTTCCGTATGACCCGCGTAACCGCAACCAGGGAGCGCCTTGCCGCCGCCAGAGAGATCAAGGGCCGGTTTGTGGCCGGAGGAGTGAATGTCGCGCAATGGGCGCGCGAGCGCAATCTGGAACCGCAACATGTCTACGATGTGCTCAACGGCCGCGCCGTGGGCCGCCGGGGCAAGGCTCATGAAATAGCCGTGCTGCTCGGGCTTGTTCCGGAAGTGTAATTATGAGCGCAAGACGAACTTCAACCGCCGCCGCGCAAAAAAGCCGCACGGGCCGCTGCCTGCGCATTATCGAAAAGCTGTGCGCGCACGCCCTGGACGGCATGAGCAACAAGGAATTGTCCGAAGCCCTCAATACCAGCCCGGTCTATATCTGCCGCGACGTGGACCTGCTGGCCGACCTGGGCTGGGCCGAAAAACTCGAAAATGGACGCTATGCCGTAACCGCCAGACCGCTGGGCGTCATGCGCCTTTATCAGCTGCATATTGACGGCGTGAGCGAGCGGGCCAGGGAATTTGACAATCGCATAAGTGTGAGGGCAAGCAGAACATTCTACGAACGTCGTGAGTAGAATGTTCTGCTGACGGCCCGTGTTCAGTTTCAATTCAGCTTCACCCAATGAAGCATTTCATTCGCAATCAGGAGTACCCCCTCTCATGGCCAGAAAAGCATCCGCCGCCCCTTCCGCGCCCGTCCCCACTCCCATAGTGGACGTCCCTTCCGCCCCCATCCCCGCGCCCGTCGTGGACGTGACTGCCATTCGCGTCCACGCTCCCGCTGCCGACGCCATTCGCGTCCCCGCGCCCGCCGTTGACGCTATCCACGTTGTGGCCGCCCCTCCCGTTGTGGATGCGGCCGCCCCCTCCGCCGCCGCCACGGACCTGGTCCGCGCGGCCCGATCCGCCGTTGCGGCCGCCCCCGCCGCGGAGCTTGCGGGCACGGCGCGGGTGAACCAGCTTGTGGGCATGGCCCGCTATGCCGAGCTGATGGAAAATGCCAATCGCGTGGCCCGCCTTAAGGCCATGCTGCGTTTGAGGGAGAGCGGCGAATACAAAAATTTGCCGGTGGAAAACACCAAGGGCGAAATAGTTTGTCCCAGAAATTTTGATGATTTGTGCGCGGCCGTTGGCACATCGCGGGGCAAGGTGGAAGAAGACGCGCGCAACCTTTCCTTTTTTGGGGAAAAGCTTTTGGAGCAGCAAAAGGAGCTGGGCATCGGCTATCGCGAGCTGCGGGCCATGCGCGCCGAAATTCGGGATTTGCCCGAAGACGAACAGGAAACCGCCAAGGGCAGAATGGCCCAAGCTGTGGAAAGCGGCGACAAAACAGCGGTGCGCGATCTGTTGGAAGATTTGGTGGATGAAAAAAAGGCATTGGCCCAAAAGCTGGCCGAAGCCGGAAAAGCGGTCAGAAATGCGGAAGATCAGGCCACTGTTCTTAAAATGCAGCGCGACGAAAAATCCGGCAAGATCAACGATCTGGAAATGCGGCTGACCATGGCCCTCAACCCGGCCACGGAAGATGAGCGCCGTAAAAATCTCAATGCCGCCCGCTCCGCCCTTTGCGCGCGCCTTGATGGAATGTGCAACAGCCTCGCGGGCAACGCGGCGTCCATGAGCAATTGCATAATCAACGCCCGTAAATCCGATACCGAAAGCGCCGACTGCGCCGAAGGCGGCCCCTGCGATCCGGTAATCGACGCCGCCATGTGGGAGCATATCAACAGCCGCGTGTCCATAATGTGCCGCACCCTGCGCGGGCTGCTGCTCGACGCCGGCCTGGATGCGGACTTTGATACTATATAGAAAAGTTTAGGAAAAGGGGAATGGGGGTCCGGGGGAAAGGGGAAACAACCCTTTTCAAAGGGTTTTTCCCCTTTCCCCCGGCCGCCGGAGGCACTAAAGCATTTTGAAATTATCCATTAACAGGCACGTTATGGCACTCACCAAAGCACAAACCGATACCCTTCGCAGGCTGGCCGCCGAGCTTCAGCTCGCCCCCTACGGGCAAAAACGCGCCTTGGTGGAAGCCCGCGCCGAAACCCTGGGCATATCCGCGCAGAGCGTATACCGTACGCTGCGGGAGATGGGCGAGCCAACCAGGGCCGAGGGGCCGCGTAAAAAGCGGTCGGACGCGGGCAAACGCAGCGTGGACCGCGAACTGGCCGTACGGCTCGGCGGACTGGTGCATACCGCCCGCCGGGCCAACGGCAAAAAAACCATGACCATGGAACTGGCGGCGGATATTCTGCGCGCCAACGGCTACGGCTCGGTAAATCAGGAAACCGGCGAGGTGACCATGCCCTCGGTATCCAGCCTGTCGCGGGCCATGCGCGAATATGGCTGCCACCCACAACAGCTCAAGCGCGGAGGAGTTGCCGCCGGAACGGTGCGCAGCCCGCATCCCAACTGGTCCTGGCAGGCGGACGCCTCGGTCTGCGTGCTCTACTACCTGCCCGGCGGCAAGATGTCGCTGATGGACGAGCGCCGATACAACGATAGAAAACCAGGCAAGCTGGCGGATATCGGCAATCAACGCATTCTGCGCTACCTGGTGGTGGACCACTGCACCCACAGCCTGTATCTGCATTATGCTGTGGGGCGCGGGGAAACCGCCGCCGGGGCGCTCGCGGCGCTGATTGAGGCCATGAGCGATCGCGGCCCGCGCGATCCCATGCACGGCGTTCCCTTCCATTTATATACCGACCCCGGCAGCGCCTACCGCAACAGCCTGCTGTCGGAGTTTTGCGGGCGTCTGAATATTCACCTGCAAAACCACGAGCCGGGCCGGGCAAACGCCACCGGCAGCGTGGAAGTTGCCCAGAATATTGTGGAAACCCAATTCGAATCGCGTCTGCGCTTTGCCGACGTGGCCGACTTGAGCGGGTTGCAGTCCCTGGCCGACAACTGGCGCATGCACTTCAACGCCCATGCGGTCCACAGCCGCCTCAAAATGCCCCGCGCCCGCGCCTGGAGCAAAATTTTGCCGGAACAACTGCGCACGGCGGAGAGATCCGCGCTGATCGCCGTAAGCCACTGGAAACTGGTGGAACGCACCGTCAGCGACCGTTTGACCATAGGCGTGGACACACGACTTCCGGGTCTGCCGCCTCAGGAATACGATCTGCGCAATCTCGCCTGCGCGGGCTTGTGCCCCAAAGACCGGGTGCGGGTGGAATTGAATCCCTTTTCCGCGCCGGACATAATAGTAATAAAAACCATGCCCGACGGCGTGGAGCGCCGCTGGGAAGTTAGTCCGATCCGCAAAGACGAGTGGGGTTTTGACATTGGCGCGCCGGTTATGGGCAAGAATTACAAATCTCGCCCCGACACGGACGTTGAACGCATATTGAAAGAGATGGCCGCCGCATCCGCCGCGCCGGGGAAGACCCGCGCCCGTCGAAGCACGCGCCAGGGCAAGGCCACCGGCGTTCCCGACGCGCCGGGGCGAGGCAAGGCCGCCGCGCCCGACAGCTCCGCCCGCGCGTTCGACATCATGGCGGATCTGCGCGAGGCCCCGCTTACCTTGCGGCCAAAGGGCATCAGCATATTGGACGCCGCCCCGAAAGCCGCGCCCATGCCTCTCACCCACGCCCAGGCCGCCCTGCGTCTGCGCGCCCTCAGCGCCGAAGCCATGATCCGCGACCCCCTGGCCTGCATGGATTATGTGCGCGAGCGTTTTCCCGAATATCTGATGGAAGACAAGCTCGACGAGGTGGCCGCCGAGCTTGACCGGCGCTTTGGCGTCGGCGGCGGTCGGGGGAAGGAGAGAAAATGCCTCCGGCGGTCGGGGGAAGGGGGAAAATTTTTATGAGGATTAATCAGCCATGATGCTTAAAAAACAAGCTATTACCCCGCAGGCTCGGCAAGCCTTCGGCCTGAAGCGCGACCCTTTTGATGATCCGCAAAAGCCGGAACAGGTTTTTCTTACCCCGCAATCGCGCTATGTGCGCGAAGCCCTGCGCGATGCCGCCGTAAACGGCAATTTTCTGGCGGTAGTGGGGGAGTCGGGCAGCGGCAAAACCACTCTCAAATGCGAATTGTGCGCTTATCTCGCGGAAAACGAACAAAACGTAATCGTCATCGAGCCTTATGTGCTCACCATGACCCTTACCGGCAACGGCGCGGGCAAGCCCATGCGTTCCGGCCACATTATAGAAGCGATAATCAATAAGGTTGATCCCTCGGCCAAAACAGGCGGCGGCCCGGAAGCAATGGCCCGGCGCATGCACGAGGCGCTGACCCGTTCGTCCGGAGCCGGAAACCGCCATGTGCTCATCATCGAAGAGGCCCACGACCTGCACACCCAGACCCTGAAGGCGCTCAAACGCTTCTGGGAACTGAAAGCGGGCATGCGGCGGCTGCTGGCCATCATTCTGATTGGCCAGACCGAACTGGGCCTTCGCCTGCAACGGGCTTCCGCCGAGGTGCGCGAAGTGGTTCAACGCTGCGAGGTGGTAAATCTGCCGCCCGTTGCCGACGTGGGCGAATATATCCGCCACCGTTTCTACGGCGTAAACCACGATGCGGACAAGCTGTTCACCAAAGACGCCTACGACGCCCTGCGCCAACGTTTGCTTGTGAGGCAGGGCGGGCACAACAAACCTGTGGATATTGCTTACCCCCTGGTTATCAACAATCTCGCCGCCGCCTGCATCAACTTCGCCGCCGTGAACGGGCTGAGGCAGGTGGACGGTGATGTGGTCAGGACTCTATAGACGGCGTCGCCATGAGCGCTTTTTCGCTAGACGGCGTCGCCATGAGCGCTTTTTCGCTCCCGGCTGCGTCAGAAAGCTTTTTTATTACGGTCGAGTACCGTAAGAGTACACTAGACGGCGTCGCCATGAGCGCTTTTTCGCTCCCGGCTGCGTCAGAAAGCTTTTTTATTACAGTCGAGTACCGTAAGAGTACACTCCTTTCATAAAAAAGCTTTCTTCCTTGCCGGATAACGAAAAATCATCTCGTGACAACGCCGTCTGATACATGCCGCCGCCAGTCATTCCCGCGAAGGCGGGAATCCAGAAATATCCTGACAGGCAGCGATTTGCCGCGATTGCGCGGAAGTCATTCCCGCGAAGGCGGGAATCCATAAATATCCTGACAGGCAGCGATTTACCGCAATTGCGCGGCCAGTCATTCCCGCGAAGGCGGGAATCCAGAAATACGATTTGTTCTCTACATTATTATACAGGAGCGAATATGAGCCAAATGAACCTAGACTCCCCGTCCCCCGAAGGATACATGCAGGATGCCCAGGGCCGCCTTGTGCCCGCCGAGACCGTACGCCCCATAGATAAGGCCCGCGACGATCTGGTGCGCGAAAAAGTGGCCAAAGCTCTGGCCCTGCAAAAGAATCTGCGCGATTTCAAATATGAGCTGCTTGACGACATCAACGCCTTTGTGGAGATGTCCGTGGAACGTTACGACGTCAAAATGGGCGGCAAAAAAGGCAATGTCACGCTGGCCACCTATGACGGCGCATACCAGATACAGCGGCAAATCAGCGAGCACCTGGCCTTTGACGAAGGTTTGCAGGCCGCCAAAGCGCTCATAGACGAATGCCTGCGCGAATGGACGCAAAGCGACCGGGCCGAAACCCGCGCCCTGATCGATTATGCTTTTCAGGTGGATAAGGAAGGGCGCATCAATACCGGACGCATCCTGGGGCTTCGCCGCGTGAACATCACCGACGAACGCTGGCAACGCGCCATGCGGGCCATTGGCGAAAGCCTGCTGGTTACCGGCACGCGCGCCTATGTGCGGCTGTACGAGCGCGACGCCCATGGCAGGTATAATGCCATTCCCTTGGATCTGGCCGCGCTGTGAAGGGGGCACTACGGTCTTTTTGCCCTCTGCCCGCGTCAGAAAGCTTTTTTACTCCGGTCGAGTACCATAAAAGTACACTCCCTCCGAAAAAAAGCTTTCTTCCTTGGCAGAGAACAAAAATACCGCGAGTGCCAATAGTACCATTAACTTGCGTAACCTTAGTACCATTAGCTTGCGTAACCTTAGTACCGTTAGCTTGCGTAACCTTAGTACCATTAGCTTGCGTAACTCCCTTAATTCCATAGTGTCAACAGCCCTTGTGAGTAAAATACTCTTACGTTCCGAATATCTCGCGGAGCATGCCATGTCATTTAGTAACGACTTTCTGGAAACATTGAACCTGGAAGTGGCCAAAAGCCTTTCCGTACGCCTTTCCGAACGGGGCCTTTCCGCTTCGGGCGATCTGGTGGACGCCGTGGCCCTGGATGTGGCCATGGACGTGCAATACGCCTGGGCCGGGCAGCAGATATACGTTCAGCAGAGCAGCGCCTACCTGCGGCGGCGCATTTGCGGCGAATTCAACGGCAGCAACGTGCCGGAACTGGTGCGGCGCTACCGGCTCTCCACCAAAACCATCTACGACTATATCGCCGCCGGGCGCAAACGCGAAAACGACGCCAGACAGATGGAGCTTTAGGGGGGAATTGAAGGGGTGCGGTTCGCGTGTGCGCTTTGTTTGCGGCAAAGCTGTGGCGACAGGAATGCCGCTGGATTTTTATATTGATATAGCTGCTGTGCCCTTGTGTTTGACTATCGAAAGCAGCTTCAAAGCCGGGCCTCCCGGCTTTTTTACCCCGCGTTCCCAATCCGACACCAAATTTTTCGACACGTTCAGGTAGCGGGCAAATACCGGCTGCGACATATTTTCTTTTTCGCGGATAGCGCGAATTTCTTCCGGCGGAATAGTGTCTATAGGCATAAGACACGATTCGTCAAACTGACGCATAGTCATCTTGTCTATTGTGCCGGTTTCATAAAGCATCTCCGCTGTTTCATGAATAGCGGCGGAAAGTTCACTCTTATAAGTTTTAGTCATTGCTTTTCTCCTGTTATCTCGTGGAGTCCCCCAAGCCTTACTTTTTCATCAAGCTCCGCATCCGGCATGGCAAAAAATATTTTAGCCATCTGTTTTAGGTCAGCCTTTTCACTGACGCTTATATTGGCTTGGTTTGATTTTGCAAATCCGAACATAAAAAACGCCCTGTCACCACGCCGGAAGCAAATAATAAGCCGATATCCACCAGATTTTCCTTGTCCTGGCCTCGCCAATCGTTGTTTGTACACCCCGCCGCCCAAGTCGGCGTCAAACTGTCCTGCTTCAAGCATGACAACGGCGTCTTTCAAGGAAACGTCATCCATGCATTCTTTTGTCGCAAAACGTGCGAACCATGCTGTTTTAAAAATTCTCATAAAACCTCGTGGTAGTCACACTCGGTGTAACTCTTTTATATGTCCCACATAGTGTGATGTCAATGATACAGATTTATAACGAGTGCGCTTTTTTATTCGTCCGCGGCCCATGCGTTCGTTCAGCTATATACCCCATGATCAGGGGCGTACATTCCATCTACGACTATATCGCCGCCGGACGCAAACGCGAAAACGACGCCAGACAGATGGAGCTTTAGGGGGGGGAGAGCGGGGGGGAATGTTGATTCGCGCGTGCGCGACTCCACGTCTACGCGCATTGACTCGTTGGGACTAAAAGACCGGCAAACCATGTTCTACTGGTTCGATTTTGGCGACGACTGGTGGCATTCCGTCACGCTGCTCTCCGTGGAGCCGTTTACAAAAAAGAAAAAAAAGATTATCCGCTCATTGTGGAAAAACGGGGCGAAAGCCCGCCACAATATGTTGACTGGGAAGAGAATGAAGAACTTTCCGGCGCGGAAATGGAAATTTCTCCGAAACTGCAAGCGCGGATAGACGAAATCAGACAACAGACCGCCGACTTTTGCAACAAATCCCTTAATGCGGAATATGCGGATGTCTGCAATGCCTTGCTTGAAGAAGCCGTGCATGCCAGGCTTGATATTTCGCGCGGCAAGGTGCAAAGCTGGGCCGCCGGATTTGTTTATGCGGCCGGAGTCATCAATTTTCTTAACGACCCGGCGAGCGACCCGCATCTCCGTTCCGAGGTCATAGCGAAGCATTTTGGAATTTCCCAATCGACCATGACGACGAAAGGAAAAGACATCATGGACGCTCTTGATGCTTTCCGTTTTGATCCCCGTTTCTGCCTTGAATCGAAGGCCGGTGATAATCCCATGCTCGCTTTTGCCGCCCTTGGACTTATAGGGAGAAACCCGACTAAATCTCAAAGAAACACAGCATTACAAGTGCGCCGCCTCCCCGCCTTGCTTCATGCCGAGGGGAACGCCAAGGGCTTTTGTTATTTTGAGAATTGTTTCAAAGCGGGGTTTTGTGCCAGGGGAAAAAGTCTTGTAAAGGCTTTCCCTGCTTAATCCGGTATCTTTGGCCAGTTGTGCGACACCACGCGCTTTTGCTACCTCTCCAAGAGCGGAAAGGAATACGTCCGGGTTGGGGTCTTCAAGGCAAGCGGCGAGATATTCAGTAATCATTTCTTCACTATCAAGGTATCTTGCCGTTTCGTATTCACGGATAGCGACTTTTTTCATTGCCGTTCCTCCTTTATTCTCCGCCATAATTCCTTTGCTTTGGATATATCTCTATTTTGCGTGGACTTATCCCCACCGACAAGCAAGAGATAAATATTTAAGCCCTCTTGAGCATAGTACACGCGATAGCCAGGGCCGAAATCAATTTTCATTTCACACACGCCATCATCCAGCACCTTATAAACTCCGAAGTTTCCGGCTTTAGCTGATTCAACGCGGGCCGCAATTCTGGCCCGCCCTTTTATGTCTCGGAGCTTACTGAACCACTCCGCATACAGGTCTGTTTCGTGAAGGACATTTACCGTGTTCATGATTTCAATGTAGCCTATGGGCTACAAAAGTCAATAGCCCTGCCCAAACTTTCCGCCGACCTTGGCAACTAGACATTAGTCATTGTGTTTATCCTGTTTCATCCAGGTCGTATAGTTCGCGCTCCACCAGAGCAGAGCGCCCCGCAAATTCTTCGGCGGCGTCTTTGGAAAAACGAAATAGCTTAATATCGCTCATGCAGTATCACCTTTAACTGTGTATATATTTTCCCTGACGTTTTTCCAAAATCTTAGCCGATGTATTGATAATGCTTCCATTTCTTGGTTGGCCACCCCAAAAGCCAATTTTGCCAACGGCGTTGGCAAAATTGGAAGTAACAGCATCATCTAACTTTCGCATTGACCCTTTTTCCTAATACAGTCAGCCTATATCGCTGCGTCGGGCTGCGCGGCGAGTCCGGCTGCGTTCTTTCCACAAGCCCGGCATCCAAGGCTGGCGTCAAAGAGGTTGCGCGGAAATTCTTCGTGCTTTTCAAACCCAAAACCTGCATAAGCTCTCCGGCGCTTTGCTCGCCTTTTTCCAAGGCCAGCAATAACCGCTTGACCTGGGGACTTACTTGGGTGTCTTCTTGTGTCGTTACTTGGGTGGTCGCACAGATCTCGGTCAGAGTATCAGCTAGAGCTTGAAGCATGAACTCTATGAACTTTGTAGCTTCACCTTGCGCGTCCGCCTGCCCCAAACTGGCATAATATTCAGCCTGGCGATTACGGACGATAGTTTCTACCGGCATGTAGGCCAGCACCGGTTTCCATTTGCTCAAGATCAAAGTCTGCCAGAGCCGCCCCATGCGTCCGTTGCCGTCGTCAAAGGGATGAATGAACTCAAACCCGTAGTGGAAAACGCAGCTTGTAATGAGGGGATGCTCGTCGGTGTTTTTCATCCATTGGAGCAGATTTTCCAAATGCCCATGCACCAGATTGGCTGGTGGGGCCATGTGGATAACTTTACTGCCCTGAAAGACTCCAACACCGCCGGTACGGAGCTTACCTGGATTGTCCACAAGGTCGTGCATAAGCAACGCGTGGGCCGCTAGCAGGTCTTTCAGGTTGTGCGGCTTCCAGCTATCCAGCTTTTCATATGCAGCGACCGCTCCGCGCACCTCTTGAATATCACGAGGCGGGCCGATGACAGGTTTGCCGTCGATGATGTCGGTTACTTGCTTCAAACTGAGTGTATTGTTTTCAATGGCAAGTGAAGCGTGGATCGTGCGGATGCGGTTCTCCCGCCGCAGTTGCGGCGAAAGGCTTTCGGCCGTCAATGCACCGGTAGCGGAAAGCGTTGCAAGTTGCTCACTGATAGCCGCTACAAGTTTGAGAGCAGTGCTGGTGATGCTGTATGGCGGATAAGCCTTTGTCACTAAAAATTCTCCAGGCGGGTTTTGCTCTCTTGCCAAGGCGAAATTGTCTGTTGCATGTATAAGTTGCTGGATAAATCATGCCAGAGGTGGCGACAATCTTGGCGAATTGCTGTTCTGTATTTATGGAGGGCGGCATGTCTCGCTGGTAGTATCACCCCGCCATAACTTTAATGTGGTACTTGCGTTCGCGAGGGCCGTCAAATTCGCAAAAATATATGCCCTGCCAGGTGCCGAGCAACGGGGAGCCGTTTTCCACAATCAGGCTCACGCTTGAACCGATGCAGCCCGCTTTCAGGTGCGCCGCGCTGTTGCCTTCGGAATGGCGAAATTCCGCTCTGTCGGGAAAGGCCTTATCAAGCCCGTGGAGCAGGTCTTTGACGACATCCGGGTCGGCATTCTCGTTAATTGTGATGCCCGCCGTTGTGTGCGGGCAATAGACAACGCAGATGCCGTGCGATACGTGGCTTTTAGCGATTGCCTCCCTGACGGTGGGCGTAATGTTATAAAAACCTTCTTTTCCGGTTTTGAGCGAGTGCGATGACAACATTTTGTGTCCGTCCGTATTTGTCTCATTGGATCGATGTAGGGTTTATTGGATTCCTTATAGGGCCACTATAGCCCATTTGAGTGTCCAGGAAAACCGCCTTGCCACGGCCCCGGCGAATTGCTATTATGTATTTACGGAGGCCGCCATGTTACTGTTTAACGATGCCAAAAAGCTTGAGAAGGCCGTGGGCGAAGAGGCCGCCAGGGTCATTGTTGAAACTTTTGAGAGGTATGACGAAAAACAGAAACTGGAGCTTGCCACCAAGGGTGACCTGGAAAAAGCCGAAATGCGGCTCGAAGCCAAAATCAATTCGGTCAAGAGCGACCTTGAGAGCAAGATGGGCCAGGTAAAAATAGACCTCATCAAGTGGACAATCGGCCTCATGGCCGGGCAGCTTGGCCTTATCGCGCTTATTCTCCGCTTTATGCTCAAGCCGTAAGCTGACTATGGATTGAAACATGGCGTAATCTGTCCATAGCAGCTAAAAAATATAAGGTATTTTAAATGGTCAAGCCATTTTTGAAGTGGGCCGGAGGAAAATACAGAATTCTGGACAGAATTCTGGCGGAGCTTCCGCCTGGTTCACGTTTTGTGGAGCCGTTTGCCGGCTCAGGCGCGGTTTATCTTAACGCGCCTTTTGAAAAAGCGCTTGTTTGCGACATTAATAAAGATCTCATAAGCCTTTATCTGCACATTCAGCGGGAGGGCGAAGAGTTTATTCAATACTGCCGGAGCTTTTTTAGCCCTGAAAATAATACGAGAGATATTTATCTCGCACTCCGAGCGAAATTTAACAATACCGAAGATGCCAGAGAGCGCGGCGCTCTTTTGCTTTACCTGAACCGGCACGCTTTCAACGGGCTTGTGCGTTATAACTCCAAAGGTGGCTTCAACGTGCCTTTTGGGCAATATAAAAAGCCTTATTTTCCACTCGAAGAACTGCGGGCTTTTCTGAATAAAATGCGAATGACGGATACGGAATTTGTGGATAAAGATTTTCGTTCTATCTTTGCCGAATTGCACCCCGGGGATGTGATCTACTGCGATCCGCCATATGTACCTCTCTCAACGACATCTTCTTTCACGGCCTATGCCGGAAACGCCTTCACCGAGCAAGATCAAAAGGATTTGGCCAATCTGGCGGAAGCGGCCCGGCAAAAAGGTATTCCGGTTATCCTGAGCAACCATGATACGGAAATGACGCGCAGTTTATATTCAAGCGCCAAAATTCTCACATTTAATGTTCAGCGTTTTATCAGTTGTGATGGTGGCAACCGTGGCGCGGTTCTGGAATTATTGGCCGTATACCGGTAGTGGACTCCAATATGCTGCAATCCGCAT
>JAVBLG010000025.1:0-68693 GCA_031553655.1 Desulfovibrionaceae bacterium
CACCGCGCCCGCGCCCTTTCGCCGGACCGCCCGGCTATTAAGGGGACTTCCCAGAACCCGGACGTGTACTTCCAGGGGCGGGAGTCCGTAAATAACCTTTACAACGAGGTTGCGCGGATCACGCAGGAGGAGATGGATAAATTTGCCGGGCTCACCGGGCGCCGGTACCGCACCATAGAGTACTACGGCGCGCCGGACGCGGAAGATGTGATAGTCGTGCTGGGTTCCGCCGCCGATGTGACGGAAGAAACGATAGATACTCTGAATAAGCAGGGCAAAAAATACGGGCTGATAAAGATACGCCTGTTCATGCCCTTCCCGTCGGAAACGTTTGCAAAGACATTGCCTGCGAATATTAAGCGTATCGCGGTGCTGGACCGCACCAAAGAGCCGGGGAACGCGGGCGAGCCGCTCTACCAGCTCATCCGCACGGCGCTGGGCGAGGCGATGGAAAACGGCTGGTTTAAAGGCAGTTACCCGGCCGTGATAGGCGGCCGCTTCGGCCTCGGCTCCAAAGACTTCACCCCCGGCATGGCCAAAGCCGTGTACGACAACATGTTCGCCGCCGCCCCCAAAAATCACTTTACCGTGGGCATCAACGACGACGTGTCCTTCACCTCCCTTGACGTGGAAGAAGAAGTTGTCACCGTGCCCGAAGGCACCGTGCAGTGCAAATTCTTCGGCCTCGGGGCTGACGGCACCGTTGGCGCCAACAAGCAGGCCATCAAGATCATTGGCGACAATACCGATCTCTATGCCCAGGCTTATTTTGCCTACGACTCCAAAAAGTCCGGCGGCTTCACCGTTTCGCATCTGCGCTTCGGCAAAAAGCCCATCAAGTCTTCCTATCTGATCACCAGCGCCGACTATGTGGCCTGCCACAAGTCCGCCTATGTGCAGCAGTATGACATTCTCGACGGCATCAAAGAAGGCGGCGTGTTCGTGCTCAACTCGCACTGGACCCTGGAAGATATGGAAAAGAATCTTCCCGGCGCCATGAAGAGAACCATCGCCAAGAAAAAGCTGAAATTCTACAATGTCGACGCGGTCAAGCTGGCCACCGAAGTGGGCCTGGGCGGGCGCATCAACATGATCATGCAGACCGCCTTCTTCAAGCTGGCCAATGTGCTCGATTTTGAAAAAGCTGTGGGCCTGCTGAAGGATTCCATCAAAAAGACCTACGGTTCCAAGGGCGACAAGATTGTCAACATGAACATCTCCGCCGTGGACAAGGCCCTGGACGCCCTTCAGGAAGTGAAATACCCCGATTCCTGGGCGCTGGCCAGCGGCGAGCCTTGCACCGCCTGCTGCTGCGACGGCGAATATATTGAACAAGTTGTGCGTCCCATCCTTGCGCAGCAGGGCGACAAACTGCCCGTGTCGCTCATGGATCCGGCCGGTATCGTGCCGCTGGGCACCGCCGCCTGCGAAAAACGCCGCGTGGCCATTGACGTGCCCGAATGGCAGGTCAACAATTGCATTCAGTGCTTCCAGTGCTCCTTTGTCTGCCCGCACGCGGCCATCCGCCCGGTGCTGGCCGACGCCGATGAAATGGCCGAAGCTCCGGCCTCTTTCGCCGCTAAAGACGCCAACGGTAAGGAACTCAAGGGCCTGAAGGTTCGCCTGCAGGTTTACGCCGAAGACTGCCAGGGCTGCGGCTCGTGCGCCGAAGTGTGCCCGGCCAAGGAAAAGGCCCTGGTGATGAAGCCCATCGAAACCCAGCTCGACGAGCAGATCGCCAACCTGAATTACGCCGAATCGCACATCGCGCCCAAAGACAATCTGTTGGCCCGCGACAGCCTCAAGGGTTCACAGTTGCAAACCCCGCTGCTGGAATTCTCCGGCGCTTGCGCCGGTTGCGGCGAAACCCCTTATGTGAAACTGGTTACCCAGCTCTTCGGCGAGCGCATGCTCATTGCCAACGCCACAGGCTGCTCCTCCATCTGGGGCGCCTCTTCCCCCACCTGCCCGTATACCGTCAATGCCGACGGCCACGGCCCGGCCTGGGGCAACTCGCTGTTTGAAGACGCCGCCGAATTCGGCTACGGCATCAATATGGCTTATAGCCAGCGCCGCGCGCGTCTGGCCAATCTGCTGCGCGAAGCCATGGCTGTGGAAGGCGCTCCCGAAGGCTTCAAAACGGCAGCTCAGAGCTGGCTCGACAACATGAACGACGCCGACCTCTCTGAAAAGCACGGCCGCGAAGTGCTCGAAGCCCTTAGCGGACTCAACCACCACCTGGCCGAAGAAATCTGGCGCATGGACGACCTCTTCACCAAGAAGAGCATGTGGATCATCGGCGGCGACGGCTGGGCTTATGACATCGGCTACGGCGGCCTCGACCACGTGCTGGCTTCCGGCGAAGACGTGAACATTCTGGTGCTGGATACCGAAGTGTACTCCAACACCGGCGGGCAGGCCTCCAAGGCCACCCCGCTCGGCTCAATCGCCAAATTCGCCGCCGCCGGCAAGCGTATCGGCAAAAAGGACCTGGGGCTTATCTCCATGGCCTACGGCTACATTTATGTGGCTTCCGTATCCATGGGCGCGGACAAGCAGCAGACCCTGAAAGCTCTGCGCGAAGCCGAAGCCTACAAGGGCCCGTCCATTGTCATTGCCTACGCCCCCTGCATCAACCAGGGTCTGAAGGCCGGCATGGGCAAGTCCATGGAAGAAGCCAAAAACGCGGTAAAGAGCGGCTACTGGCCCCTGTACCGCTACAATCCCGACCTTGCTCTGGAAGGCAAAAATCCGTTCACCCTTGAATCCAAGGAACCCGACGGCAGCCTGCAGGACTTCCTCAAGGGCGAAGTGCGTTACGCCGCCCTTGACAAGATAGCTCCCGAAGACTCCAAGGTGCTCAAGGCCAACCTGGAAAAGTCCTACAAGAAACGCTACGCCTATCTGAAGCAGCTTTCCGAGCTGCCCGGCATAGAAGAGAACTAGGGCGTAACGGAGCCTTATAGTTAATGAATAAGCGAGGGGGGCGGCGTCTATCTCAATAGATGCCGCTCCCCTGTGCTTTTTATAGGGCAAATAAGGTTTCAGACCATAAAGGAAATTTTGATGAAAAACAGTTTATATATTACCGCCATTGAAAGCAGATCAGGCAAGTCGGCCATTGTGCTCGGCATGATGAACCTGCTGCTGGGAAATATGCGTAAGGTGGCTATTTTTCGGCCCATTATCAACGAGCCGGTTCTTGATGAGCAGGATCACGATATCAGCCTGATGCTCAAATATTTCAATCTCGAAATCCCCTACAAGGAAACCTTCGCCTATACCTTGGACGAAGCCCGCCAGCTCATCAACAGCGGCCAGCGCAATTCGCTCATTGAGAATATTCTTTTCAAATACAAAAGCATTGCCGAAAAATATGACTTCGTTCTATGCGAAGGCACCGACTTTCTGGGCAAAGAAGCCTCCTTCGAATTCGAACTGAATGCCGACATCGCCTCCAACCTGGGTTGCCCGGTTGTGGTCATAGCCAACGGCTTTCAGAAAAATGCCGAGGAAATAGAGGAATCCAGCCAGCTGATCATCGACCAGATGGAAGAAAAAGGCATTGAAATCGTCAGCGTAATCGTCAACCGCGCCGATCTAACCGAGTCGGAAAAAGACGAATTGCGCAAAAAGCTGATTTGCAAGTCGTGCTCCACCTCGCCCCTGGTCTACTCCATTCCCGACAACCCCAACCTGGGCAAGGCCACCATGGCCGATGTGCGCAAATGGCTTGATGCCGAAGTGCTTTATGGGGCCGGGCGCCTGGAAAATCTGGTGGACGATTACCTCATAGCCGCCATGCAGGCGGACAACTTCCTCGAATATCTCAGAGAAGGCAACCTGGTGATCACCCCCGGCGACCGGGCCGACATCATCCTGGGCAGCATTGCCTCGCGCCTGTCCACAGCCTATCCCGACATTGCGGGCATTCTGCTCACCGGCGGGCTGCGTCCGGGCAAAAATATGCATCAGCTCATCGACAACTGGGCCGGAATGCCTCTGCCCATTCTGCTCACCGAAGATCACACTTACAAAACCGTGCAAACCCTGAGCCGCCTTTACGGTCGCATCGAACCAGGCGATCAGCGCAAGATCAATACCGCCCTCGGCAGCTTCGATCACCATGTCAACGGCAAGGAAATAGCCAAGCGCATAGTGGACAGTAAAACCAGCCGCGTAACCCCGCTGATGTTCGAATTCGAACTAATCCAAAGGGCTCGGCAGAACAAAATGCGCATAGTGCTGGCCGAAGGCGAGGAAGAAAGAATTCTGCGCGCTTCGGATATCCTGCTGCGCCGCGACGTGGCGGAAATAATTCTCATCGGCAATGCCGACATAATCGGCCGCAAAATATCCGATCTGGGACTCGACATGCACAAAGTGCGCATAATCCAGCCCGATCTTTCGCCCTCGTTCGACGATTATGTAAAAACCTACTTTGAGCTGCGCAAAGCCAAGGGCGTTACCGAAGAACAGGCCCGCGACCGCATGTTCGACCCCACCTATTTCGCCACCATGATGGTGCACAAAGACGACGCCGACGGCATGGTTTCCGGCTCCATCAACACCACCGCCCACACCCTGCGCCCGGCCTTCGAGTTCATCAAAACCAAGAAAGACTTCTCCATTGTCTCTTCCGTGTTCCTGATGTGCCTCAAGGATCGCGTTCTGGTTTTCGGCGACTGCGCGGTAAACCCCAACCCCACCGCCCCGCAGCTTTCGGAAATAGCCATCAGCTCGGCTCACACCGCCTCGGTGTTCGGCATTGAGCCCAAGGTGGCCATGCTTTCCTACTCCACCGGCGATTCGGGCAAGGGCGCGGACGTGGACATCGTAATTGAAGCCACAAAGATGGCTCAGGAAAAAGCCCCGGAACTGCTGCTCGAAGGCCCCATCCAATACGACGCGGCCATTGACCCCGACGTTGCCAGAACCAAGCTGCCCAACAGCAAAGTGGCAGGCAAGGCCACCGTGTTCATCTTCCCCGACCTTAACACCGGCAACAATACCTACAAGGCCGTGCAGCGCGCCGCCGGGGCCGTGGCCATAGGCCCGGTGCTCCAGGGACTCAACAAGCCCGTTAACGACCTCTCCAGAGGCTGCACCGTGCCGGATATCGTTAACACTGTGGCCATAACCGCGATCCAGGCCGCCGCGGAGAAGAATAAGGCGCGTAGTTAAAAAACATATTTTTCCCCTCGGCCACGTCAAACGTCTCGCCGGGGAACAAACACCTTTTCAGCATCGCGCCCTATAAAATATATAAAGATTAACGCTTAATTTTTTTGATATAAAAAGGTAACTTAAAATGAAAGTTCTCGTAATCAATGCCGGTTCCTCCTCCTGCAAGTACCAACTCTTCGAAATGGACAACGAAACCGTGCTGTGTTCCGGCCTTGTGGAACGCATTGGCGAAGCTCAGGGCAAGCTCACCCATAAAATCGCCCCCGACTCGGACAAGGAAGAAAAAATTATCTTTGAACAACCCTTCCCCAATCACACCGAAGCCATGAACAAGGTGGTGGCCGTGCTCACCGACGCGGCCAAGGGTGTGGTTAAAGACAAGAAGGAAATCGGGGCTATCGGCCACCGCGTGGTGCATGGCGGCGAGCAGATCACCGCCCCGGTGCGCATTGACGCCCACGTGAAGCAAATAATCAAAGATAACTTTGCCCTTGGCCCGCTGCACAACCCGGCCAACCTCACCGGCATTGAAGTGGCCGAAACCCTGTTCCCCGGCGTGCCCAACGTGGGCGTGTTCGACACCGAATTCTCCGCCTCCATGGAAGCCCCGGCCTTCATGTATGCTCTGCCCTATGAACTGTACGAAGACCTCAAAGTGCGCCGCTACGGCTTCCACGGCACCTCGCACAAATACATCGCCGCCAAAGTGGCCGAGTATCTGGGCAAGCCCGCCTCGGAAGTGAACAACATCACCTGCCACCTCGGCAACGGCAGCTCCATGACAGCCGTGCGCGGCGGCAAGTGTATCGACACCAGCATGGGACTCTCCCCCCTCGAAGGGCTGATCATGGGCACCCGCTGCGGTGACATGGACCCGGCCATTGTGCCCTTTGTCATGGAAAAGCGAGGCCTCACCGCCAAAGAAATGGACGCTCTTATGAATAAGAAGTCCGGCCTCCTCGGCATTTGCGGCACCAACGACATGCGCGACGTGCATGCCAACCGCGAAAAAGGCGACGCCAAAGCCCAACTGGCCTTTGATATGCTCTGCCATCGCCTAAAAAAATACATCGGCGCTTACATGGCCGAACTTGGCCGCGTGGACGCCCTTGTATTCACCGCCGGTATCGGCGAAAACGACGACCTTGTGCGCGAAGCCGCGTGCAGCGGCCTTGAAGCCTTCGGCATCAAGTTCAACCCAGCCGCCAATGCCGGTCGCAAGCCCGGCATACGCGAAATCAGCGCCCCCGACTCCAAGGTTAAAGTGCTGGTAATTCCCACCAATGAAGAGTTGCAGATTGCTCGGACCACTCTGGATGTTTTGAAGTAATTTTAACTAGTTGGGGGAGGGAAGTAAAAATTTTGAAAAATTTTTCCTTCCCTCCCCCAAGCCCCCTCCTATCCTTTCAAAACTTTTATTCACCAGCCAAAGCTTATAACTACTGGTATATTTATAGGTTCAATACCGAATACTCCCGTATGGTTAATAACTTGGCGTGGAGTTCTAACAAATATACTTTACAAAAGTCTTTGGCTCTGTTAATAATAATCATTCCTGTTAAATAAAAATCTCTATAAGGAGTTATAGTATGAGCAAGACGCATGACAATCTGATGAACGCTTTCGCCGGAGAATCCCAGGCCAACCGCAAATATCTCGCCTTTGCCAAAGTTGCCGAAGAAGAAGGCAAACCCCATATCGCCAAAGTCTTCCGCGCCGCGGCCGAAGCCGAGACCATCCATGCCCACGCCCATCTGAAAAATGCCGGGCATATAGGCGACACCGCCGCTAATCTTAAAGCGGCCCTGGAAGGCGAAACATATGAATTTCAGAGCATGTACCCGCCCATGATCAAAGAAGCCGAAGCCGAAGGCAATGCCACTGCCGCGCGCTACTTCGGTTATGCCAATGCCGTGGAACAGGTGCATGCCAAACTTTATCAGAAAGCCATTGATGCCCCCGATTCCTTTAAAGGTGTGGATTTCTATGTTTGCAAAGTCTGCGGCTACACCCACGAAGGCCCTTGCGATAAGTGCCCCGTATGCGGAGCCGGCAAAGTAGCCTTTTTTGCGGTTGATTAAAACCAACCCGTCTCTGACTCTCCGCCACCTCCATATTGGAAGCAGGACCTGCCCTTAAAGCAGTACACGGCCGGAACGCTCTTGAGTGTTCCGGCCGTTCGCGGTTTTGACACAAGTTATTATGTACTTATATCGTATACCATAATTGTCGGCACATTTTGCCGTACAAAAGCACGGCTGACGCGCCGCGCAAAGGCGTCACAATGTTGTCACCTTGATGTGCGAAGGAAGAGAAAGGGAGGATATTGTTTCGAGTATTTGTCTCTTCATGCTCCATGACGCGACTATAATCATGTCGGGAAGCACGGCCGACAGCACTGCGGGAGAAGAAACCATGTATGTGAACAGCGGCTTGCCTATTTTATTTTGATCGTAATCCACAATGGCCACCAATTGGGCATTGGGAAATCCGATCAAAGACATAATCAAAATTTCGCAAGTCGCTCCGGACCCGAACAGGGCCACGCGCACACTCCTACCCTCAAGGAGTGTACTTAACCGTCTTTCCAAAACCGAGCGCATAAATGTATAAGAACGTGAAACCTCCGAACTGAATTCATCAAGAAGTTCCCTGGAAAGCTCGCGTCCTCTGTCCGTAAGCTCATAGCTTAAATCGCGCTTGTTTACGGGTTCGATTTTTATCAACCCCTCGGCATGCAGGCCGTCAATGTAGCGATTGACAATAGCCGGGGTCAGTCCGCATGACCTGCCCAGCTGCGCTTGCGACTGCAAAGGAGAAATCTCCAGAAGACGTAAAAGCATCAGGCGGCGAAGTTCCGTAGATGGGCGGAAAAAACGTTGAGCTGCGGGAAAGAGATGAATCCGCGCAGGAGACGACAAACCGGATTTTCTGGTATATCCGCTCATAACAGCAACAATAACAGCCAGTTTTTAACCCATTAAGAAAAAAAATTTAAAGTGCGTATTTTTTCTCAATCATCATTAAATGGCATGCCGGTTTCCCAACACCCTGAATGAGGCTGGCCACAAATCACCAGCCAATAGCCTCGATAAATTTATTTATTACAATTTTTAGTGTTAGTCAATACGCTTATTAGTGTCTTTTGATATAGCCTATCAATGCGATTATGCCGCATAAGCGTAATCGGAGGTTTTGAATGCCTAATGGTTCCAAGGCACTGACCGCGATAGTAGGTAAAAATGTTCAAACGCTCCGAAAAAGGATGGGGCTCACCCAGGCTGGTCTGGCCGAAATTCTGGGGATAGGTCAACAGGCCATGTCGCGTATGGAGCGAGGAGGCATCGCCCCAAAATTTGAACGCCTTCAAGATATAGCTTCTGCCTTAAATTGCCGGGTGACCGACCTTTTTCACAGCGAAACACAGCAACATCATTGCGGAGAAGATTACTATGATGAAAAATCCCTGCGTCTGCTTGAAATAATTCGCGAGTTTGATCACGAGGAAAAAGATGCCGCAATACGAATTATGGAAGAAATGGCCCGCATATTGAAAAAGCGCCGCCTGTAATATCCTTGGTTCCGCTCAATATTCATACCTGGTATGGCGCGCCTCTACTGAGTCGACCAGATAGGCGGGGTCAAGCACGCTAAAGCGCATCATGACCTGGAAAACCTTACGGCTTTTCGCGCCAGTCCTTTTTTTACAAAAAAAGCGCTGGTCTTTTTTACGGAAAGGACTTACGTTGGCGGGAGTATATATTGCAGGAGAGCTTTCCAATGGCAGCGGCAAAAAGGATAATTATTCTGGCTTTGGTTCTGGTGATCGCCTTGTCGGTAGGCGGCATAGCGGCCACCAGCGACGACAGCAAGTTCGACTCGCTGAAAAGATTCAGCCAGGTGCTCGACCTTGTCGAGCGTTTTTATGTGCGTGACACCCCGCGCAAGGATCTGATCAACGGGGCCATCAAAGGCATGCTTCAAGGCCTTGACCCCCACTCCACCTTTATGACCCCCGAAGAATACAAAGACATGCAGGAGACCACCTCCGGCGAGTTTTTCGGAGTGGGTATAGAAATTTCCATGGAGAACAATCAGGTCACAGTGGTAACCCCCATTGAGGACACCCCGGCTTTTCGCGCCGGCCTGAAATCCGGCGACATCATTTTGTCGATTAACGGGCAGTCCACCCAGGAACTTTCTTTGCAAGATGTGGTTTCGCGCATTCGCGGCCCCAAGGGCACTGAAGTGGAACTGCTGATCATGCACTCCGAATCCAAAAGCCCTCAGACCGTGCGCATAGTGCGCGATGCCATTCCGCTGATCAGCGTGAAGTCGCGCCAGCTTGAAGACGGTTATTACTGGATACGCCTCACCCGCTTCTCCGAACGTACCACGAACGAGCTTGCCGACGCCGTGAAAGAAGCCAACAAGAAAGGTAACATCAAGGGTATTGTGCTTGATTTGCGCAACAACCCCGGTGGCTTGCTCGATCAGGCCGTGAGCGTGTCCGACATGTTCCTCAAGGATGGAGTGATCGTTTCCATGCGCGGCAAGCAAGAAAGCTCGGCCCGCGAATATAAGGCCAAAGATCAAAAAACTGATGTGCATGCCCCCATGGTGGTGCTGGTTAACGCCGGTTCAGCCTCGGCCTCGGAAATTGTGGCCGGCGCCCTGCGCGACCAGAAGCGTGCCTTGATTATCGGCGAGCGCACCTTCGGCAAGGGGTCAGTGCAAAATATAATTGCCTTATCCGACGGTTCCGGGCTTAAGATAACTGTGGCTCTTTACTACACGCCCAACGGCAGCTCCATACAGGCCGAAGGCATTGTGCCCGACATTGAAGTGCCGTTCGAACCGGTGAAGGCCGAAGACAAAAAGAATTCGCGCCTGATGATGCGCGAAAAAGATCTTAACCGCCACCTGGAATCCACGGCCGTGTCCAAAGACAGCAAAAGCCCGGTGGAAAAACCGCAGGAAAAATCCTTGGAAAAATCCACCGGCTCCTCGGTTGCCACCGACGACAAATCGTCCAAAACCGGCGACGTGGCGGAGCAGTTGCAGAAAGACAACCAGTTGCGCATGGCGTTGCAATTCGTGAAGAATCTTCCCAAAATGCGCGAAATTCGCAACTAAAGCGACCATAAACAAAGGGCCGCCGCAAGGCGGCCTTTATATTCATCAACCTCGCTTTTTCTCAAATACATTGGAGAGCAGCATGATCCAACGCACCTTTGCCATTATCAAGCCCGATGCCGTCAAGCGCGAATTGAGCGGAGAGGTTCTGGCTATGATCCAGAGTGCCGGGCTGAAAGTTGTGGCCATGAAAATGATCCACCTCAGCAAAGGCCAGGCTGAAGGCTTTTATGCCGTACACAAGGAAAGGCCGTTTTTTTGCAGCCTTACCGACTACATGAGTTCCGGCCCGGTGGTCTGCTGCATTCTTGAGGGAGAAAACGCCGTTGCCCGCTACCGCGAATTGATGGGGGCCACCAACCCAGCCAATGCCGCCGAGGGCACCATACGCAAAAAGTACGCCGTAAGCCTTGAGGCTAATTCGGTACACGGCTCCGACGCGGTGGAAACAGCGGCTTTTGAAATGAAATATTTCTTCAGTGATCTGGAGGTGGTCGGCTGATGAGCCAGACGAAACCCATAGGTATAGGCTGCATCGGCTGCGGAAATATGGGCGGAGCCATTATGTTCGGCCTGGCGGAAAAACCGGAGTATTTGCTGAGCGGCTTCAACCGTTCCCGTGAGCGTATGCGTCCGCTTATGGCCAAAGGGGTGAAGTCCATGGCCGACATGGCCTCGTTGGTGCGAGGCAACCGCGTAATTATAGTGGCGGTTAAACCTGCGGTCATGGATAGCGTGCTGCGTCAAGCCGCCCCCTATCTGACCAAGGACAAAATACTGATTTCTGTGGCGGCAG
This sequence comes from Desulfovibrionaceae bacterium, assembly GCA_031553655.1. Taxonomy (GTDB): domain Bacteria; phylum Desulfobacterota; class Desulfovibrionia; order Desulfovibrionales; family Desulfovibrionaceae; genus JAVBLG01. The sequence goes on from JAVBLG010000025.1 coordinate 11,120, forward strand.
GCATATCTTTGGATGCGGTGCGTGACGCTGTGGACGGAATGTGTCCTGTGGTGCGGGTAATGCCCAACACCACGGCTCTGGTGGGGGCGGGCGTGTATGCCATGTGCCTTGAAGACCCCATGCTTACCGAAGATGACAAAAAATTGGTCACAAGCATTTTCGCGGCCATAGGCACTCCCCTGGAAATACCCGAGCAAAAATTTGGGGCTTTTACCGCTGTTGTGGGCTCCGGACCGGCTTATGTATTCAAAATAATGGACGCGATTGTGCAGTCCGCCGTAACTTTGGGCTTTACCCGCAAGGAAGCAAAAGCCATGGTTGACAGCCTGTTCGCTGGTTCGGCGCGCATGGCCGCCATTTCCGAGCATTCGCTTTCGGATCTGGTGGATCAGGTATGCTCGCCCGGCGGAATAACCATCGCCGCCGTTAATTACATGGATCGCCACGCCCTGCGCGGGATAATCGTTGATGCCATAATGACGGCCGAGGCCAGGGACAGAGAACTGTCCAGATAAAAAAATACATTATGGTCCTATCGAAACACGGGCCGTTATAGCATTTCGCGAGCGAAATTCTATAAGTAACCATTTCTACGGCAAGCTCCTTGTGCAAACGCATGGGGAGCTTTTTTTAGCGACTCTCTTGAACAGCTAAGCATAATCAAAAATTATGAGCGTAAATGCTCCAAACTAAGCAGTGAAGAATCTTTAATTTCTTCCATGGCGGGATAACTGTGGGTCTGCTTGATGCCCGAAATCTGGGAAAGAACGCGCCCGAGAAAATCACGATAAGTAGCCATATCCGCCACACGGACTTTCAAAAGATAATCATACCCTCCAGTAACCATATGGCATTCTTGAATTTCTTTGATATTCATAACTGACGCCTCAAAGTTTTCAAGCGATTCTTCAGTGATGCGATCAAGAAGAACCCACACAAAAACCGTCAGTCCAAGGCCCAGACGCGACGCCGACAAATTGGCGGAATAACCGCTAATAAAACCTTCGCTCTCCAAAGCTTTGACGCGCTCAAGACAGGGCGTGGCGCTCAGGCCCACCTGCTTGGCCAGAGAGACATTTGTTGTCTTCCCGTCCTTTTGCAGTATAGATAAAATCTCAATATCAATTTGATCCAGCTTGCGCATCCAACGCTCCAGTTTAGCAAATAAAAGTTTTGAAAGGATGGGAGGGGGTTTGGGGGAGGGAGTGAAAAATTTTTCAAAATTTTTCCCTCCCTCCCCCAAGCTCGCTTACTTGTCAAAAAACTTTCCGGTAACCGAATGCGGATCGCGAATAATCGCTTCCGGCGTGCCTTGCGACACAATCAATCCGCCGCTTTCTCCGCCGCCGGGTCCAAGGTCGATCACATGGTCCGAGGCCATGATCACATCAGTATTATGTTCAATTACCACCACGCTGGCGCCTTTGTCCACCAGTTGATTAAGCACGCTGATCAGCTTACCTACCTCGTGCATGTGCAGGCCGGTTGTGGGTTCGTCCAGAATGTACACCGTGCCCGGCAAGGTTCTTTTACCCAGTTCTCGTGAAATTTTGATGCGTTGGGCTTCGCCTCCGGAAAGAGTGGTGGCCGGTTGCCCCAAGCGCAGGTATTCCAGGCCCACATCTTCCAATATGGCCAGACGGCGTTCCAGAACCGGATAATTGGAGAAAAATTTACGGGCTTCGGCTACGGACAGATCCAACACTTCGGCAATGTTAAGGCCTTTGTAATGCACTTCCAGAGTTTCATGATTGTAACGGCGGCCATGGCATATGTCGCAGGTTACGTGTACGTCGGGCAGGAAGTGCATTTCCACCTTGATTTGCCCGTCACCGCTACAGGCTTCGCAGCGGCCGCCGCTAACGTTGAAGCTAAACCTGCCGGGGGCATAACCTTTTTTACGCGCATCCTGAGTCATGGCAAAAATATTTCTGATTTCGTCAAACACCTTGGTATAGGTGGCCGGGTTGGATCTCGGCGTGCGCCCGATAGGGGTCTGATCAATGGATACAATGCGCTCCACGGCCTGAATGCCCTCAATGCCCATTATGCTGCCCGGATGCTCCACCTTGATACCGTGATACAGGGCCAGATGTTTGTAGAGAGTGTCTACCACCAGCGAGCTTTTGCCCGAGCCGGAAACCCCGGTTACACAGGTGAGCACGCCCAGCGGAATGCGGCAGTCAATATTTTGCAGATTGTTGGTGGTAATGCCTTTTAGTGTAAGCTCGCCTTTGGCTTTGCGACGCTCCGAAGGCACGGGAATGAACTCGTCGCCGCGCAGATAGCGCGCCGTGAGCGTGTCGGCCGATTGTAGAAGCTTTTTCACCGGCCCGGAGAACATGATTTCGCCGCCGAGCATGCCGGAGCCCGGCCCCAGTTCAATTACCGTGTCGGCCTCGCGAATGGTGGCTTCGTCGTGCTCCACCACCAACACGGTGTTACCCCGCCGTTGCAGGCCGCGTAATGTGGAGATCAGGCGCACATTGTCCTTAGGGTGCAAACCTATGGACGGCTCGTCAAGCACATAGGTAACTCCCACCAGCCCGGAACCGAGCTGCGAAGCCAGGCGGATGCGCTGAGCCTCGCCGCCCGAGAGAGTGGACATGGTGCGCCCAAGGGAAATATAGTCCAGCCCAACGTCGCGCATAAACGACATGCGGTGCCGCAGTTCTTTCAAAAGCGGCTCGGCAATCAAGGTATGCCGTCCCTTGAATTCCAATTTTTGCAGCCAGTCCAGGGCGCGGCCGACGGAAAGCGAGCAAAAGTCATGGATACTTTTGCCCTGCACTTTCACGGCCAGGGCCTCGGGCTTGAGACGCGCCCCCCGGCAATCAGGGCATTCGGTGGACTGCCTGAAGCGCGAAAGCATATCGCGCCAGGCTTCGCCATAATTCATGCCCTGTTCCAACAGATTGACCACACCGGGCCAGCGTTGTTCGCTTACGGCCACATTTCGGGACTGGGCTGCATCCACCGGCACCGATCCGCCCATCCAGTTGCGCTTCAGTCCGCTGTCTTCCGGCGGAAGCGGGTTGCCTTTTTCGTCTTCACCGTAAAAGAGCAGCATCCAGCTGTCCTTGGAAAAAAAAGTCAGCGGCGTGTCCAGGTTAAATCCGTGGCGCGTGCCAAGAGCCTCCAGGGCGTCGAAATAACGTTCCTTTATTTTGCCTGACCAAGGCAGCAACGCGCCCTGGCGGATGGAAAGCCCCTTGTTGGGGGCAATCAACCCCGGCTCGAAATAGTCCACACTGCCGAGGCCCAGGCAGCGCGGGCAAGCCCCTTGCGGGCCGTTGAAGGAAAAAAGCTGCGGCGAAAGCTCCGGCAGGCTCACTCGGCAGTCAGAGCAGGCCGAAAGGGTGGAATGCACAATATCTCCGGTCAGCGGGCCGTCCAACACCTGTAAAATGATGCGTCCCTCGCCCCGGGTCAGTGCCAGTTCAAGCGAATCGGCCAGACGCGAGCGAATGCCTTCTTTAATAATCAGCCGATCCACCACCAGGTCGATATCGTGCTTCTTGTTCTTGTCCAGCTCCGGGAATTCGTCCAGATTGAAAACGGCTCCATTCACCCGCACCCTGGCAAAGCCCTCGCCCTTGAGCTTTTTGGCCCGATCCTGATGCGTGCCCTTCTGTCTTTCCACTAATGGAGCCATTAACAGACACTTGGTGCCTTCGGGCATGGCCAGGATGTCAGCGATAATTTCGTCAACGGAACGGGCATCTATGGGTTTGCCGCACACCGGGCAGTGCATGCGCCCCAGTCTGGCAAAAAATACGCGCAGAAAATCGTGTATTTCCGTAACCGTGCCCACTGTGGAACGAGGATTTCGGGCATGGCCCTGCTGCTCCAGAGAAATGGCCGGGGACAACCCCTCGATTTTTTCCACATCAGGTTTGTCCATTTTGGGCAAAAATTGACGGGCGTAGGCCGAAAGAGATTCCACATATCGACGCTGGCCTTCAGCGTAGACAATGTCAAAAGCCAAGGTGGATTTGCCTGAGCCGGATGGCCCGCAAACCACCACCAGTTCGTCGCGGGGAATGTCGAGGTTGAAACCTTTGAGATTGTGCTGGCGCGCGCCTTCTATATGGATGCAGGATTTGCTCATTCTATATTACCTGTATGGCACAACTATATATGGTTATAATTTATTCGTTTGTTGCATTGTACTACATAAACACGGAAACAAGAATGACAACCACTACCAGCGAAGGCAGCATATTGGCCAGTGGTATACGCACAAGCTCAAGTAAATTCAGCCCGATACCCATAATAAGAATGCCTCCGGTGGCGGAAAGCTCGTTAATCATGGTTGGGGTGAGCATGGATTGGAGCATGGAAGCGCCAAAAAGCAGCGCGCCCTGATATACAAAAACGGCAATGGACGCGCAGGCCACGCCCAGCCCCATGGCCGAGGCCAGGGCTATGCTGGCGAAGCCGTCCAGAATGGACTTGGTGTAAACAATATTGCGCTCGCCTTGCAGCCCTTCCTCAATAGATCCCAGAATGGCCATTGCCCCGATACAAAAAATAACCGAACCCGTGACAAACCCTTCGGTAAAACGCGGATTAGAAGACTTGAGGCGCGTTTTCAACTTGTTGCCCAGGCTTTCTATGCCGTTTTCCAGATGCAGCAGTTCTCCTGCTATGGACCCGGTCAAAACGCTGAAAATCAGGATCAGCGGATTGCCGGTTTTCAGGGCCGACTGAATGCCCAGCAGCAAAACGCACAAGCCAAGCCCCTGAAAAACAATTTGCCTTACTCGTTCGGGCAGCCTGGCCCCGAGCAACATGCCGATAACACCTCCGCCAATCACCGCGGCAGCGTTAACCAAGGGGCCTATTGGAACTATCATAATGTTTTCCTTAAAAAAATATTTTATAGGTACGAAAAGTGCAATAACACTGTCCAGATGATTCCAGACAAGGAGAAAATGTCATGAATTTGACCAAAAGGGAAATGCTGTGCGCCAAGGCGATGATTTTTATCTTCGTCATGCTCTGGTCTTCAACAGCGCATGCCGTGCGCATCAAGGACATCGCGACTTTTTCCGGGGTGCGCGACAACCAGCTCATCGGTTACGGGCTGGTTATCGGCCTTTCTGGCACCGGCGATAAAAAGGATTCCCTTTTCACCACAAGTTCCATAGTTAACATGATGGATCGCATGGGTGTAGGCGTAGACGCCAATAAGGTCAAGGTAAAAAACGTGGCTTCGGTTATGGTTACGGCGCGCATGCCTGTTTCGGCCAAGCCCGGAACCAAGCTTGACGTCACGGTTTCGTCGGTTGGCGACTCCACCAGCCTTTACGGCGGTGTGCTGTTGCAAACCGCTCTAAAGGGCGTGGACGGCAAAATTTACGGTCTGGCCCAGGGCCCCATGGTCATCGGCGGTTTTTCGGCCACCGGCCAGGCGGCCACTACCTCCAAAAACGTGGCTACCGTGGGCAACGTGCCCGGCGGCCTGATTGTGGAAAGGGCTATTCCCTTTAATTTCAATGATCAAGATAATCTTACCCTCAATCTTTCCACGGCCGACTTCTCCACAGCTCAGCAGATAGCCGAAAGGCTCAATTCCACCATGGGCGGGCGCTTCGCCAGAGCCATCGACGCAACTTCTGTTTCCATGTCCGTGCCGCCGCAATATAGGGGTAACCTGGTTCCGCTGATGGCTTCGGTGGAAAACTTGGAGATATCCCCGGACACCGCAGCCAAGGTGGTAATCAACGAAAGAACCGGCACTGTGGTTTTGGGCAAGGATGTGCGCATTTCCCGCGCGGCTGTGGCCCACGGCAATTTGCAGATAACGGTTCAGGAATCACAGCAGGTTTCGCAGCCTGGCCCGTTCTCGTCCGGGCAGACCGTGGTTACGCCTACCACAGACATCAATACCCGCGAGGAACAACGTCGCCTGATGGTTGTGGAAGGGGCCACTTTGCAAGAGCTGGTGGACGGGCTTAACGCCATAGGAGCTACCCCGCGCGACCTTATATCCATACTTCGCTCGCTCAAGAGTTCCGGCGCGCTGCATGCGGAACTGGAGGTCATGTAAATGAACGCCATTGCCAATACCGTAAACCAGAACACGGTTCGCCAGGACAATAATGTCAAGGAAATGCAGGAACGCAGCAGGCAGATCGATTCGCTGAAAAAGAGCCTCAGGCCGGAAGTGGACAAGGAAAAGAAGCTGCGCGAAGCCTGCGAAGGCTTTGAATCCATCTTCATTCAGAAAATGTGGGAACAGATGCGCGCCACTGTGCCCAAGGGTGGACTTTTGCAGGGCAAGGAAGAACAGCATTGGCAGAATATGTTCGACCAGGAGCTGGCCAAAAAAATGACGTCGGCCGGCGGCATAGGCATAGCCGACATGATGTACGAGCAGCTCTCGCGCAATCTGGTGTCGGCCAGCCGCACCACCGCGTCCGCCATTTCCCAGCAGAATTTGGAAAGCAACGGGAAAGCCTTTTCGCCCGCGCCCATTTCCCTTATGGAAAAGCCCTCGGGTAAGGCACAAAAGTCTGTTGCATCCGCCGACAAGCTGGGCGCGGCAGGGCTGTATGAAGAAGCCAAAGCCCCTGAAGCCGCATCCGCCGACTCCAGGCCTTATAACCGGCACGCGACAAATACTCCGGTTACGGTAAACAATGTCGATGCCTACAAGGCCTCGGACGAAGCCAACGGCACCCCTCCGGAAGTGCAGAAGGCGCTTGATGACTTACGCGCCAAAAACCACGCGCTGGCCGGCACTTCACCGCTCTTTACAGCCACAGCCCCGACGGCCGGAGCCGCGGCATATGCGGCCAACGGCCAGCCCACGGCCAATTTCATGACTGCGGCCAACCAGGTTCCCGGCGCGGCCTACCAGCCGACGGCAAACAACATGGCCCCGGGCGCGGCCTACCAGCCGACGGCAAACAACATGGCCCCCGGCGCGGCCTATCAGCCGTTGGTAAATAACCAGACCCCGGGCACGGCTTACCAGCATACAGCAAACAACATGACCCCGGGTGCGGCTTACCAGCCGATGACAAACAACATGCCCCCTGGCGCGGCTTACCAACCGGCGGTAAATAATATGGCCCCTGGCGCGGCTTATCAGCCGTCGGGAAATAACCCGGCTCCAGGAGCGGCTTACCAGCAGGCCGGAATCAATCATATGGCGGGAACAACTAATCAGCAGGCTGCCGGAATGGATGCAACGCAGGGCGGCCCGGTAAAAACCACTTTTACCACCAACATTCCTCCCAAGCCCGCCAGCGGACGACGCGTCACCAGCCCCAGGCAGAGCAAGGGGGATGTAGCCGGTAGAAACCCGGCCATTCCGTCCATCAGAGTATTGAACTCCGACGGAAATAATAATGCCGCGCAGAAAGCCGGGGCGGCACAACAGGTTGGGGCGGCACAACAGGTTGGGGCGGTGCAACAGGCTGGAGCTATGCAACAGGCTGGAGCTATGCAACAGTTTGGAGCGGCACAACAAGCAGAGGCTATGCAACCAGGAGCGGCGCAGGGCGCGCAATTTGCGCCGTATGCCACTCCCCAAAATGCGCCTCAGGGCATGACTCAATCCGCGCCCTCTCAAACAACGTCCCCTGGCGCGCCCTTCGGGCCGCAGGCCATGGCCGCGCCTCAGGGCGTAGCGCAGCCTGTTGCTCCTTATGCGACAACTATGCCTCAAGGAACCATGCCCCCCAACATGCCCACGGCTCCCGGTTCACCAATGGCCCCCAATGTTCCGGCAGCTCCGCAGGCCATGGTTCCGCCAGCGCCTCAGGTGCAGAAGACATCGGTAATTCGCCAGGGCAAGCGTGATATTTTCAAGTCCAATGTAAGCGGCCCCGTGATACCGGAAGTTTAATTCAACGTCGGCACACTGCTTGCATAAACAGAAACAAAGATTCAAATCCGGGCAGACAGCGGCATATTTTGCCACATCAGCCGGAAAAACACCGGAGCGCGAAAAATGTACAACATAATCCACAGCGGGCTTGAACGCCAGAACAAGGCACTACAGCTTTTGCACGAACTTTTGCGGGAAGAATATCAGCTTTTGCTCTCGCGCGACACCGACGCCGTGGTAGCTCAGGAATTTTCCATACACGAACTGTTGCGCCAGGTCGGCAATGAAAAGATATTGATCATCAGGCTGCTCGACGGCGGCAAGGTGCGGCATTATGCCGAGTTGTTGCCCGAGGAACAAGGCGAGCTCATCATGGAACTTTACAATGCCATAGATGACTACGAGCAGATTTGCTCGCGCCAGGCTTCGCGCAATGCCGAGCTTTCTCTGATGCTGCTTGACCACAGCCAGCGCACTCTAAAGGAATTGCACGGTTATGTAGCTCCCCGCATCGCGCAAACTTATGGCCGGCGCGGCTGCATGACCCAGCTCAGACCCCAGGCCTCTTATCTTTCCGGGAGAATGTAATGGCTATCAACAGTCTGCTGAACATAGGCAATACCGCTCTCACCGCGAGCCAGGCGTCAATCACGGTTACAGGCAATAACATTGCCAACGTCAACACCGAGGGTTACAGCCGCCAGTATGTGGTGCAGACCGACGCGGCGGCATTGACCATGCGTCCCGGCCAACAGGGCCAGGGCGTCAAGGCTCAAGAAATTATGCGCCGGTTCAGCTCCTTTCTGGAAAAATCCTACGTACAGCAGTCCAGCCTTACCTCACGCTGGAGCGAGCAAAGCACAGTTATGCAGAGCGTTGAAAATATTTTCAACGAAGCCAACCGTACCGGCATAAGCTCGCAGATGAACACATTTTTCAAAGGCTGGCAGGATCTTTCCCTGCGCCCGGAAGACACGGCCACCAGAACCGACCTTATTTCCCAGGCCGACAGCCTCGCCCTGTTGATGCGCGACAGCGTAGCCGCAATCAAAAATATTCAGCGGGATATGAACACCGCTATTGATGATCAGGTAAAAAAGACCAATGAGCTTGTCACCAGCATAGCTGAAGTCAATGCCCAGATCGAAGCCAATACCATAGCAGGCATGAGCAACCCCAACTCGCTCATGGACAAACGCGACAGCCTCACTCGCCAGTTGGCCGAATGCCTTGATATTGAAGTGCAGGATCGCGGCGGCGGCGACTACAGCATTTCCACTGCCAACGGTATGCCTCTGTTGGAGGGGAACAAAACTTACAGCATTGAAGTTATGCCTTCGTACAGTGAAAGCAATCTCACCACCGGCTCGGACTTTAAGGGAGAGATTAAGTTCCAGGGTACGGATTCGCATGAATACACCGTGGAAATGGTGAAGGGCGGCACGGCCGGAAAGGCCGGCGACCCCAACAATCCCACTTTCCGCGTGTCGCTCGACGGCGGCAAGACCTGGCTCAAGGATGACGACGGTAATGAGCTCAATTATGAAGTAACCTACAGCGGAGCCGCCGGCACTGACGGGGAAACCGACCCCGTGCAGGTGAAAAATCTGAAGATTTCTTTCACCAGCGCTCAAAATTTGGCCGGGCAGGCAGACAACGATCCCACTCGTAATGACCCGTCCAACCCTGCCGGCGACCGCTTTACCGTGGTGCCCAAGGAAGGTCTGTACTGGATTTCGCCCAGCAAGGGGCCTCAGAACATCACGCCCCAAATTTATTTTGACGGCACCGACAACACCAGCCGCGTGCATGGCGGCAAGCTGGCTGCTTATTACAATGTGCGCGACGACAATTGCGGCCGCTACATAGACGAGCTCGACGCCGTAAGCAACAGCCTGATATGGGAAGTGAACCGCCTGCATAGCCAGGGCGTGGGCACGTCCAATCTCACCTACGCTCAGGGCAACTACCCGGTGGACGGCAGAGACATCCCCCTGGGCATGGCGCAGAGCGGTCTGCCCTATTGGGATCGTCTGGAATCGGGCAATGTGAACCTCTTTGTTTATGACGACAAGGGTGAGCTCCTTATTGAAAAACCTATCGATTTCACCGGGCTGGGCACTCCTGCCGGAAACGACTCCAATTTTGATCCCGAAAGGCACAGCCTCGCGGACGTTCGCGACGCCATAAACAATACCTATGGAGGCAAGTTGCAGGCTGACATCATAGACCAGCAACTGGTGCTTACCGCCGCCAAGGACACAACCTTTGCCTGCGGCTCCGACACCAGCGGCCTTATGGCGGCCCTCGGCATCAATACTTTTTTCGCCGGCTCCAAGGCTGAAGACATCGCGGTCAGCGACGACGTGCGCAACGACCTCACCCGCCTGGCAGCCGCCAGTGTGGACGGGCAGCAGCAGGTAAACGACGGCGACAATACCACCGCCCAGGCCATTGCCGCTCTGGCTGAGCAAGCCGTGCGTATCTCCACAACCTGGAAGACAAGCAAGGGGCTCAGTCTCAACACCTACTACAATAATACAGTGGCTGTGGTGGGAGCGGATACTCGCGCGTGCAAGCTCAACTCTGAATACAACACCGCGCTTTCACAGGATCTGGATGACCGCGCCTCGGCCGTGTCGGGGGTGAGCCTGGACGAAGAAATGAGCAACCTCATAAAGTTTCAGCATTCCTACACTGCGGCGGCCAAGCTTATTACCACCGCCGACCAGATGATACAGACGATTCTTGGCCTCAAGCAATAAAACATTGTGGCTCTGCTGCCGTAATGCTTCGTCAGAGAAGAATTTTCCCCCTGAGGATGGCCCGAAGAGGCCTATCCCCAGGGGGAAAATTCTTTCTTCCTCGTCTGACGGCAAACAGAGCCGCAATTTAGCCCAATTTCATAAATTCTCCTCAAAATTATAAGAAGTTTAGGCACGCTAATTGCATCAAACTTGAATAGATTTTTCAGAGGAATTTTTTGCATATTAAGCGACGGCTCAATTTGCCGTCAGACAAGGAAGACGAAACTTTTTCTCCGAGGGATAGGACTCTTTGGTCCATCCCACGGAGAAAAAACGAGTCTGACGCAGTATCACGGCAAATTCAACCGTCGCAGGGAGGCCAGACATGAGCTTAAGAGTAACCCAACGTACGATGTACAATCAGTTCATCAACCAGATGCAAGGCAATCTGGGTGCATATATGGAGTCGAACATACAGGGCTCAAGCCAAAAGAAGATCAACCGTCCCTCGGATGATCCGGCGGGCATGGCTCTGGTTCTCAACTATCGCAACACCATAGGCAATACTGAACAGTTGCAGCGCAATTTGGATACAGCTCAAGGCTGGCTAACCCTGGCCGACAGCACTCTTAACCAGGTAAGCGCCACCATAACCGAGATCAAGACTCTTGCCGAGCAGGCCGCCACCAGCACCATGACAGCGGAAAACCGCAATCAGGTCGCCACGCAGCTCCGCGAGCTTTTCGGCCAGCTCCTCAGCTTGTCCAATACCGAATTTGAAGGCAAAAGCATTTTTGCCGGGCACAAGTATTCCAATAACGCCTATGAGCTGGGCCTTGGCCTTAGCTGCCTGGACGAAGACTTTTATAATGAAAGCACTGAATATAAGATTGAAGGCAATTCAGACAAAACCATAATGCTGCGTTTTTCCGACAGCGCGGACCTTACAGGCGGCCCGCAGGCTGGATTGAATTACGAGTGGACCGACAACGGCGGAGATACCTGGAACAAGGGCGGAACCACTACTGTTGACGGCAACAACACCGTGGTGGACATGAACGGCGTACAGCTGAAGATAGCCCACAACGACCCCAAAAATACCGGCAAGTCAACGGTAATCACCGCCTATACCGATCCGGAAAATACCAGTTCCGAAGACAACGGCACAGCAATCTACATTCGTCCGACCACCTATTATCAAGGCGACGACAATGACCCACCGCCAACGGTGGAATCCTCTCCGCCTTTGTCCAACTCCGCCAATGCGAGCGCAAAGGGTTCCTTCGCCGGCAAGGCGCAAATTCGTGTCACTGACGCTGCCAAGGGCGAATATTCCTACAGCATGGACAATGGAACCACCTGGGTAAAGGCCACCACCACCGATGCCACCTCGGCCCCCACGCGCTTCCTGGTCCCCGGCGGCTACCTTGACGTGAAAGAGGCTGTGAGCGACGGCCAACAATTTGTAATCCGCCCCCACGAGGCCGATCTTAAGTATGAAATAATGAGCGGCAGCTATGTTTCTGTAACCAACGTGGGCAAGGATATTTTCGGCGGCATGTATCAGGAATTCGGCGATACCGTCGCCAGGCCCGTATTCGACGACCATCAAGAACGCAATTTGTTCGAGATTGTGGGCAAGCTCATCGGCTGGTGCGAAACCAACAATCAGGATGGCATATCGCAATGCGTCGCCGATCTTGGAGAAGCGCAAAAGGTTATTTTGACCGCAGCCGCCAGCGTGGGCGGACGGGAAAACCGCCTTACTCTGGCCAAGGACGTGCTCAGCTTCCAAAAGCTGGACCAGGAGGAACGTTTGAGTTATACTGAGGATGTTGACCTTACCGAGCTGCTGACGCGCATGGCCCAACAGGAACTGGCGTACAATACTGTTCTGAAGTCATCTTCAATGATCATGCAGCTGAATTTGACCAAGTTTGTGTAAAAAGTGTAGAGAACTAATACCATTGAGCAAATGTTATGCTTATACTAACGCGTCGCCCTGGAGAAAGCCTGCACCTTGGCGAAAACATCAAAATCACTATTTTGAGTTTACAAGGCAAGCAAATAAAGATAGGGCTGGAAGTCCCGGACGATATGACCGTATACCGGGAAGAAGTTTACATACGGGTAATGGAAGAAAACCGTCTGGCGCTTGAAGCCAGCAATGAAGACCTACTGATGGCGACACAGATATGGCAAGAAATCAAGAATTAATTATCAATACCCGTCTGGGTAAACGGCGCATCAACACAGACAAGATATTGCACTTTCCGCGCGGTCTTGCCGGTTTTGAAGACAAGCATGAGTTTACCCTGCTGCAGATTCGTCCTGAATCCCCGTTTCTTATTTTGCAAAGCATGGAAGAAGCTTCGCTGGGGCTGATGGTGGCCGATCCGTACAGCTTTATGGATGATTATCAGATAAAAATAGGCGACGCCGAGCAGACCCTTCTTCAAGTAACCAGCCCCAGGCAGGTGGCGGTGCTGGTCACCGTTTCCATTCCTCCGGGCAAACCTGAAGAGGCCTCCCTCAACCTCACCGGCCCCATTCTGATTAATCATGAGGATCGAGTTGGCCTTCAGGTTCCCCAGGCCGATGACAGTCGCCCGAGCAGGAAATATCTGAATGACGAGGTGGATGCTAAAAAGAACGCGGCCTTTGCCAAGAAGACCGATTCTCTGCCCACTGAAGGCGAAACCGTGGCCGCAAGCGAAGAATCTCGAAAAAAGGGCAACCCTTCCGCGCTCGAAAACTTGACCAGTGAAGAAAACGACGGAGAAGATGCCCCAACGGCCGAAAGTTCTCCTGTGATTGAAGAGACCGCAACGACTGCGGACGCCCCGATAACCGGAAATACGGTTGAGGCGCCTGCCGCAGAAAGAAAAATGTAATTTAAAATAAAGTTTAACTTTCGATACAAGAGGGCTTGCTCCAATGGACAGGCCCTCTTTTCATATTATATTTGTTTAGAGCACGCCGCTTGTAAAATGCTCTAACGACCCGTGCAGGGACGAACAACAAAAATCACGCTTACAAGCCGAAAGGTCTGGAGAATAAAAAATGGCACGCGACATCATAGAAATAGATGAAGAAAAATGTACTGGATGTGGACTTTGCATTAAAGATTGCGCCGAAGGCGCGCTGGCCATTGTGGACGGCAAGGCCAAGCTGGTAAGTGACGTTTATTGCGACGGGCTGGGGGCCTGCCTTGGCGCATGCCCGGAAGGGGCTTTGCGCATAATAAAAAGGGACGCGCCGGAATTTGACGAGGAAGCGGCCATGAAAGCCAAAGAGGAACGGGAGGGTGTGGAAAATTCCGCCGGAACGGCAGGAAAAGCCAAACCCCAGCCTCACGGTTGTCCTGGAAGCATGGCCCGCAAACTGGAGCCGCAAGCCCATGGCTGCCCCGGAAGCATGGCCAGGAAGCTTGAGCCCCTGGGTAACATGCCTGGCGTGAAAAACGTGGCCGGGTTGGGTGGAGCTTCGCCTTCATCAAACGCCGGGACGGGTGGAGACGTCTTTGTTTCCGGTCCGTCGGCGTTGGGCAATTGGCCCATACAACTGGCTCTGGTTCCGGTTAATGCGCCCTATCTCAAAAACGCCCGCCTACTGGTGGCCGCCGACTGCGTGGGCTTTGCCCTTAGCCGCCTGCACGAATCGTTCATGTCCGGCCGCATACTGCTCATCGGCTGCCCCAAACTGGACAATGCCGAGGCCTATGTGGACAAACTGGCCGATATTATCAAAGCAAACGGCATAACCGACATTACCGTACTGCACATGTCGGTACCCTGCTGCCGGGGCATGGCCGCGCTTACGGCCAAAGCCATCGAACGCGCGGGCGCGGATATTGTCCCGACTGTGCGGGTGATTACGCCGGAGGGAGGTTTGGTTCTCGATTTTTGAAATTATCCATTACCTGAAACTGTTTTTAAAACTGAGGCTGAAGGTAAAATATGGTGTCGCAAGCCCTGTTCAAACGAGATAAGCCTCTTGCTAAAGCTGCTGTAAGGCGTTATGTAAAACGAAAGGAGCGAAGTGCGACTAACACTCCGCTCCCCGGCACGGGACAGGTATTTTTTGGGCCTCCCCGACCGGTTAAAGGGTTGTGACGCCTTTACCCGATGGATTTGGCCCCTTACGGTGTTCGAGCACTGTTCGGGGCCGCTTCTTTTCCATCGGGCTTCCTTTTATCGCAGAATTCTATCTACGAGCCAGTACGCCAGACGGGTGACAGCGCCCAACAGGGCCGCTCTGATTGCCGTCCAGACAAGATTTTTCACCTGTCTTTCTTTCAATCCTGCCTCCTTCTCTGCCCGCGCCTACGGTCAAGGGAGGCCCCGTTCGCCTCATCTGAGGCAATTGCATTTTGCCCATTTATCTTTGATTGTCAACACGGCACACAGCGGCACACGATACCGCCTGCCGCTTCTATCATTCATCAGCTCTTGATTGGGGGGGAATATATTCCCTCTTTCCGGTCATTTCCGAAATACGCATACATGTAATTATTCAACATTTATATTTTGGCCCGCTTGTTGCTATATTCGCCATCACATAATGCGGGAGGCAACAAATGTCATTGGTTATCAATCATAACATGATGGCCGCCAATGCCGCCAAAAATCTCAACACGCATTATGCCTCCTTCAGCGATTCCACCCGCCGTTTGTCCTCCGGGCTGCGCATAAATTCCTCTTCCGACGATGCCGCCGGGCTGGCCATCAGAGAATTGCAACGGGCCGACATCAGAACGCTTCAGCAAGGAACCAGAAACGCCAACGACGCCATATCGCTCATTCAGACGGCGGACGGAGCTTTGGCGATTATCGACGAGAAGCTCATCCGCATGAAAGAGCTTGCCGAACAGGCCGCCACCGGCACCTATGATTCCACCCAGCGCCTGATGATCGACAGCGAATTTCAGGCCATGGCCGCCGAAATAAACCGCATCGCCAATTCCACGGAATTCAACGGCATACATCTGCTCAACGGCAATCTTTCGGGATCTCATGACGGCTCCGGCTTGAATTCCACCGGCGCGCTCAAGGTGCATTTCGGCACCGGCAATGACAGCGCGGAAGACTACTATTATGTGGAAGTGCAAAGCGCGCGCGTGGAAGATCTCTTTAATGTTGACGCAAGTGGGCAAATTGAGAGTGTCGGCCCGCTCACAGCCGTGACCGGAGATGTGCTGCTGGAGTCGGGAACCGTTTGGGGGGGATACGTGGACTCGACGATTTTGGGCAACGGCACACTGGCATATATATATGCTGACAGCCCGAACAGCGGAGCAGTAATATTTGCAGATCCCATTACCGGAGCTCAAATCAATTCATATGCAATCTCCACAGCCCCTGGTTATGATCTTTTTGATTACCAAATATTTATTTCAGGCAACGGCTGTGTCGCGGCCTGGGTGGAACTTGACAGAGCAACTTCAAACAGCACTTTGTACGCACAACGATTTGATAATGCAGGCTATCCACTTGATGCTTCCCCCATTTTGATCGCGTCTTCGTCTAATGCGCTCTATAACCCTACAGTTTCGTATCAGCCTGATGGAAGCTTTGCCATTGCCGTAAGTGAAGAGGTCAGCGCGGTGAATCATAACTCGTATATGTACGTTGTGGATAAATCCGGCACTGTTACCACAACGCCTGTGGTTTCAAACATGGGGTATTCCGATGTAATCAGCCTTGCTGACGGCAGACTGGCGCGTTTCTATTCCGATAATTTATATATCCATGGCATTATCACGGACGGTGACGGCATAACCAATCCTGTGCCTATGCAAGCAATTTCACATGGCTGGGGGTGGTCGGGGAGGAGTAGCTCTGTGGCTCTTCAGGACGGCAGCAACGGATTTGCGATTTTTGCAGATGACTCCATCAGTATCTTTAATTCCGACGGAACCATACGCTCTCAAACACCGGTTAACGGCCAACCGTCCGTTTCTTGGCCAGATCAATCCCTTACAATTTTACCCTCCGGGCATCTGGTGGCCGTTTGGGGCGAATGGGATCGCCAGGGAAATGGAACCTATGATGTATATGGGCAGATTTTCAATGCCGACGGCACAGCTTTTGACAGCGAGTTCAAAATAGACGGTATATCTGGGTGGCCGTATTATCCCATTGTTTCTGCGGACAAAGAAAACGGCTTTACTGTGACATACGCGCACGGCTTGGAGCTTTACTCCAAGACCTTCGACTTCCCTGTGCATAAGGCCGATTTCAACATCCGCACTCAGGACAATGCCCAAAAGATGCTGGAAAAAACCGAAGACGCCATAATAAAAAAAGACAAAATCCGCGCTCACCTCGGGGCCTTGCAAAACCGTCTTGAAAATACCATTTCCAATTTGAATATTCAGGCCGAAAACTTGCAAATGGCCGAATCGCGCATTTCCGACGTGGATGTGGCCACGGAAATGACGACATTCACCAAAAGCCAGATATTGACCCAGGCCGCAACGGCAATGCTGGCCCAGGCCAATTCATTGCCCAAGATGGCTTTGCAGGTGATTGGCGGGTAATCGGATAATTAAGCCGCTTTGTATCTGGATGCCACCGAGCTTGAGGCGGTCAACACCACGCTTTCCGGCATTGGGGAGGTCCCCTCAACTACACAGAAGATACGGCGGGAACGATGATGGGGTCCCGCTCCAGAACCTGACGGAAAAACCGCCGCAGGGAAAGGCGAATACCTTCTTTAAGCCTGTTGACGTCACCGTCATATTCCTCGATCTGATCCAGCACCAGGCATTTGGCATCTTCGAGCAGGTGATCATAAATCTGCTCGAAGACAAAGCCCTTGGAAATCATTTGCGGCCCGTGCAAAATTGAGCCGGTGGCCGAGTCAATCACCAGCACCACCACAACCAGACCTTCGCCGCCCAAGATATGGCGTTCTTTAAGCACGCTGTGGCCTACGTCGCCCACGCCCTTGCCGTCAACCATAATTTTGTCGGTATTGATTCGTTCTTCGCGGCGTATGCCCAACGGCAGCAGGGTAAGAGGCTCGCCGTCGGATAGCAGAATGGCGCATTCCGAAGGTACGCCGCAGTTCACAGCCAGGCGGGCATGCTTGACCAAATGCCGGTATTCTCCGTGTATGGGTACGAAAAGACGCGGTCTGACCGCCTTGATCATGGCCTGCAGCTCTTCTTTGTGGGCGTGGCCGGAGGCATGTATGGCCCCCATACTTTCATTGAAAACTTCCCCGCCGCTGCGAAAAACCTCATTTATGATGCGGCCTATGGCCTTGGCATTGCCCGGTATGATGCGCGAAGACATGGCCACAGTATCGCCCGGCATAATAGACAGCTGGCGATGCCCGCCCATAACCATGCGCGAGAGGGCGGAAAGCGGCTCGCCCTGGGCTCCGGTTACCAGCAGAACGGTTTTTTCCTGTGGAATATCCGGCACGCCGTTATAGGCATTGTGAAAATCGGGCGGCAGGCGCAAAAATCCGAGATCCCGCGCTTTTTCAATGTTGTTGGCCAATGATTTGCCGCTTATGACCACTGTGCGACCATACTTGCGCGAAAGATCGAAAACTTCCTGAATGCGATGAATATGGCTGGAAAAAAGAGTTATGATAATGCGCCCCGGCGCATTAGCGAAAAGATTGTCCAAAGATTCCATAACTTGGCGCTCGGAAAGCGAATGGCCCTCGCGCTCAATATTAGTGGAATCAGAAAGCAGCAGACGCACCCCGCGCTCTCCGGCGAATTCCTCGAACATGTTCATGTCGGTGCCGGGCCCGGCCAGAGGGTCGGGATCTATTTTGAAGTCACCGCTGTGTATGATGCGCCCCACAGGGGTGTCGAAACCAAGGGCGAACCCTTCAGGGATGGAATGACACACAGGGAAGAAGCGACAAGAAAGGTCGCCCAGCTCCACCACGTCGCCCCCGCTCACCGGCAGAAGTTCCGCATAATCAAGCACGCCGTTTTCGCGCAGCTTATGCTCCACAAGGGCCAGAGTAAAGGAGGAGCCGTAAATTTTTACCCCTTTTACCAGAGGCACCAGCCAAGGCAACGCCCCGATATGGTCTTCATGTCCGTGGGTAAGAACTATGCCCAGCAGCTTGTCCTTCACCTTATGAACTTCTTCAAAATCGGGAATGATAACGTCTATGCCCAGATGATAATCATCGGGAAACATCAGCCCACAGTCAATCATGACCACCCCGGCTGGAGTGGCCCACAATTGGCAGTTAAGCCCGATCTCTCCAAGGCCGCCAAGAGGGGTTATAGTTAGAAAAGTGTCATTCATGAAAATACTGTAACATTACGTTTTTGCGCTGGCAATGGGCGTTTGGGCCGCTATAATTCAGGAACGTCTCAAATGACGCTTTTCAGGTTAGCCAAACAGATTTAATCTGGTTGCCGTTTACGTGTATGCATATATTTATTTACCATACATTACGCGTAGGTACTTACATATTGCTGACTTTAGAATTTCAGCCCGGTAAGATCAACGGCCACAGAGTCGCTTCCGCAATCATAGGATATTTTTTTCATATATTCGTGTTGCAATTTGATGATGGGCAAATAGTTTTTATTCAAAAAAAATCTGAACCTGCCGTCGCGTATTTCCTCAAGGTGGCGTCGCTCCACATATTTACCAAGTATTCCATGATCATACAAGAATTGATTGAGAACATAAATGCGTTCGGCATCAGTTTTTTGCACGGCAAAACTTTTGGTGGCCTCATTCTCAGGGTTCAGATAATGCCGCTCGCGCCCCAGGTGCCGGATCAGGTTGTCCGGGGCATATCCCACAACATATCCGTGGCGCAACAGCCTGACGCTATAGTCCAAATCCTCGAAGCCGTACTTGCCGTAATCTTCGTTCCAAAAGCCGAATTCCTCGTGTATGCGCCTTGGTATCAGCACGCAGCCGCCATTGCACAGCCCGGAAGAAGAAATGAAGGGCTCTTCGCCATCAAGCATGATCAGCTCATGCTTGTATTGCCAATCGCCATAAAGATAGCCCGCCTGCCCTACGCGATGGTACCGTTCGGCCAAACGGGCAAGATTGGCAAGCCAGCGCCCGTCGAGAATTTCGATGTCATTGTCCAGCTTTATATAATGATCGGCATCGGTGAGCGCCCAGCCCATGTTGGCGGCAATGGCCACCCCCATGTTGCGTTCCAACTCCACAAGCCGAGCATTGCCTCGTCCTTCAACAAAATGCCGAAGATACTCCACACTGCCGTCATGACTGCCGTTGTCGATTATGTTGACGAAAAATTCCCCTTCCGTTTTCGTAAACAGCGATTCCAGGCATATTCTGGTCAATTTCAGACGATTGCAGGTAACTACTGTAATATTGGCGCGCATTTTTACCGTATGTGTTTGTGATCAGGTTTGTAATTCTTATGCAGCGAATTTTCTATACCAGCCCCGGCTATGGCGCACAACATAATTTAGAGGGTAGCTCGATTATCCGCGCCGGGTCGCGTCAGCCCCGATTCAACAGGTTGACGCGGCCACATTTGCGGCAAGGTAAAACAACGCGCTACAATTCAATGGACAATGAGACAAAGTTATGCCAAAACTACACCGGTACAAGCATAAAGCCATCTCATTGCCATGAGACTGAAGGAGCATATAGTGGAATACAGCATAGAGAACATTTCTCCCACCAGAACGAAAGTCCTGATCACCGTCCCCACAGAGGAAGTGGAAGCGTCCATAATGGCCACGGCGGCCATGTACCGCACATCCGTACAGCTCGACGGATTCCGTAAAGGCAAGGCTCCGCTGTCGGTGATCGAATCTCGCTTCAAGGACAAGATCTACCAGGAAGCCAAGCAGGATCTCGTGAATGTGCATATCAACGACGTTCTGGGAGAACTTAAGGCCACCCCGCTTTCCGGCATAGATTTTGACGGAAACGATTTTGTGCGTGGCGAGCCCTATGCCTACAGCATAAGCTTTGAGGTGTTGCCCACATTTGAAGTGCCCAGCTACGAGGGCATGGAAGTGGAGCAGGAAAAAGCCGAGGAAAACGAGGCTGAAGTGGAAGAAGTGCTCGGCCGCATCCGCCGCAACGCGGCAAAGCTTGAACCGGCCGAAGGCATGGGGCCGGCTGTTGACGGCCAGGTGGCGGAGCTTGATTTTTCCGCTTACAAAGACGGCCAGCCCATGGAAGGCATTTCCGCGCAGAATTTCCAACTCAGCGTGGGCGAAAAGCAGGCTCTGGAAGAATTTGAAAATCTGGTGAAGACCGCGCCCATCGGTCAGGAAACCGAAGGGGAAGTCACTTTCCCCGAAGATTTCATCGCCAAAGACGTGGCCGGCCAGACCGTTACCATGAAGGTAAGGGTGCATGCCATAAAAGATCGGGTGCTGCCCGAGGTGAATGACGAATTCGCCAAAGGTCTCGGCTTTGAAAGCGCGGATAAATTGAGCGACGCCATCAGACAATCTTCGGTAAAGAGCCGTGAAAATCTCTACAAGGCTTCCGCGCAGAAGGATCTTCTTGATCGTCTGCTCAAAATGGCTGATTTTCCCCTGCCCGACGCCACCGTTGACGTGTGCATGAAAAGCCTGATGGTAGATATGCGCGAACGCCTTGAACGCCAGGGCAAAAGCCTTGCTTCCACCGGCAAAAGCATGGAAGAAATCAGGGAAGAGCTGAGGCCCAGGGCCGAATCCATGGCCAGATCTCAGGTATTTCTGCTTTGCGTAGCCAAAAAAGAAAATATTGATGCTTCGGAAGACGAAGTAAACCAGCGTGTTATGCGCATGGCCAGCCAGCAGGGCGAAAATTTCCGGGATTTTAAGGATTCTTTGGTCAGATCCGGGGTTATTTTCCATATTCGCGACAGCATTTTGGCCGACAAGGCCATGGACACCATTTATGACAAGGCCAATGTAACCATGGTGGAGGCCAAAAAGCCTGAGGAAAAGACCGAAGAGGCGGAAAAGGCCGAATAAAGCCTGGTCCCTCTCCACTTGGAATAATTTTTCCGGCACTTGGGGCCTGTCTGCGTTGCGCTTTTTTGCCGTTGACGTCGACAGGCCCTCAGGGCTGGTAAACAGTTGGCGAAGCCAACAACCGGAGCTTGCGAAGCAGGCTGCCGGCCAGAGTTTCCTCCCGAGTTGCTGCTCCACGCTCACCAATCTCGCGGTATTTTCGGCCCGCCGCTATTGTCAATTGCCGCAACCGCCTTATTTTACGAAAAGCGTGTCTTCTTTCGCATAACTTACAAGGAGTTCCCCCACATGCCTTCAGTGCCTATAGTAATAGAAACAACCGGCCGCAGCGAGCGCGCCTACGACATATATTCAAGGCTGCTCAAAGACCGGATCATTCTCCTTACCACCGAAGTTAACGAGTATGTATCTTCATTGATTTGCGCCCAGCTGCTTTTTCTGGAATCGCAGGATCCGGAAAAGGAAATCAGTTTCTACATCAATTCGCCCGGCGGCTCGGTAACTGACGGTCTGGCTATATATGACACCATGCGCTACATAACCTCGCCGGTTTCCACCCTGTGCATGGGCCGCGCCGCCAGCATGGGCGCGTTTCTGCTCTCGGCCGGCGAACCTGGTATGCGCTTTGCATTACCTAATAGCCAGATAATGATCCATCAGCCTTCGGGCGGATTCAGAGGTCAGGCTTCCGACATCGACATACAGGCGCGCGAAGTGCTGCGCTTGAAAAAGCGTCTCAACGAGCTCATGTCCGAGCACACTGGCCAGAGCATTGAGCGGATTACCACCGACACGGAACGCGACAATTTTATGACGGCGGAAGAAGCCAAAAATTACGGGCTGATTGACCGCATCCTGGTTTCCAGGCGCGACATGGAAAGCCCCGGCAAAAAATAATTTTATCAAATTTTCCTTTATGGTCTGAAACCTAAGATAGCCCATTATGAGCAAAATGAAAAATAAGAACGACAATTCCGTACGCTGCTCTTTCTGCGGAAAGGGCGAATTTGAAGTCAATCATCTCATTGTCAAGGACAACGCCTATATCTGCGATACATGCGTAAAAGCCTGCAACGAGATTATCGCCCAGGAATCCCTGAACGGCAAAAAGGAAGAAATCGAGCGGCTGCTCACCCCGCAAGAACTCAAAGAGCGGCTTGATGAATATGTGATCGGACAAAATGAGGCCAAAAAAATTCTGGCCGTGGCCGTGCACAATCACTACAAGCGCATTTTGTACAGTTCCGGCCCCACCGACGTGGAACTGGAAAAGAGCAATATCATGCTTGTGGGCCCCAGCGGCAGCGGTAAAACCCTGCTGGCCAAAACCCTGGCCAGGGTGCTCAAGGTGCCTTTTGCCATAGCCGACGCGACAACCCTCACCGAAGCCGGGTATGTGGGCGAAGATGTTGAAAATATTCTGGTACAGCTGTTGCAAAACGCCGACTATGACCTTGCCAGCGCCAGCAAGGGCATTATTTATATTGATGAGATAGACAAAATATCGCGTAAGGGCGACGGCCCGTCCATAACTCGCGACGTTTCCGGCGAAGGCGTGCAACAGGCCCTGCTCAAGATCATTGAGGGCACCGAGGCCAACATTCCGCCCAAGGGTGGCCGAAAGCACCCGCAGCAGGAATTTATCCGCATGGATACGGGCAATATTCTGTTCATTGTGGGCGGGGCCTTTATCGGACTGGATAAAATTGTGGAGCAGCGCGTACGCGGCGGATCCATGGGTTTTGGGGCCAATGTGCGATCAAGCAAGGATATGTCCCTTACTGAGCTGCTCGACAAGGTACACCCGGCGGATCTGGTTCAGTTTGGGCTTATCCCCGAATTTGTGGGCCGCGTGCCGGTGATTACCCATGTGGACGAGCTTAGTGAAGAAGACTTGATCCGCATTCTCACCGAACCCAAAAATGCCTTGGTCCGCCAGTATCAAAAACTTTTTGAAATGGATAAAATAGGCCTGCGCTTTACCACCAATGCCTTGAAGAGCATCGCGGCCAAGGCCATAGAGCGCAAAACCGGAGCGCGCGGGCTGCGCAATGTTATGGAAAAAATGATGCTGGACATCATGTATCGCCTGCCGTCAATCAAGGGCGTGAAAGAATGCGTGATCAACCGCGCTGTAATTGAACATGGCAAAGAGCCGTTGCTTATTTTTGAAACGGACGAAGAGCGGGCGGCAAGCTAGACGATAAATCATCTAATTGCAATGTAACGTAAATCGCGCATATTTTTATATAGAGTTATATTTTGTTTTTTTGAGGATTCAAGGAGTATAATTAATGGCCGACTTTGTTATATCCGGCGGAGCGGGCACTCTTGAGCTGCCGCGCATGTCTCTGCGGGAAGTGGTTATGTTTCCTCGTTCGATCATGCCGCTTTTTGTGGGTCGCGACGCTTCGATAAGGGCCATAGAGGCCGGCATGGCCAGCTATGGCAAAAGAATTTTCCTGGTGGCCCAAAAAGAGCCGGACATGGAAAAACCCGGTTCCGAAGATTTGTACGAAGTGGGCGTGGTATGCAAAATTTTGCAGCTCATGCGCCTGCCCGACGGCACGATCAAGGCCCTTTTCGAAGGGCTGTACCGGGCCAGATGGGATGGGACGCCCGCTGCCGACAACTACACTGACGCCTCTTTCCCCAGGGTGCTGATAACACAGATCCCCGAGGAAAATATCCCTTCACCCGAAATTGAGGCCATGACCCGTGCCGTGCATGAGGCGCTGGAAGAATACAGCAAGACCAACAAGCGCCTGCCTCAGGAAGCGTTATTGGCCATTATGGCCCTGCAGGACCCCGGACATCTGGCCGACGCCATTATGCCCCACCTCAAGCTGGACTATCGCAAGAAGCAGGAAGTTCTGGAAATATCTTCGGTGCCGGAACGCCTCAATTTGGTGTATGAGCTTTTGCGCGGCGAAATCGCTGTTTCCTCTCTGGAAAAAAATATCAAGGGCCGCGTAAAAAGCCAGATGGAGCGCAATCAGCGCGAATACTATCTGAACGAGCAGATGAAGGCCATTCATAAAGAAATGGGGCGCGATGACGACCCCCAGGCCGAAGCCGCGGAGCTTGAGCAGCGCCTCAAAGACCGTGACATGCCCGACGAGGCCAGGGAAAAAGGCCTGCGTGAAGTAAAAAAATTGCGCACCATGCCTACTTCGTCGGCGGAATACACCGTTGTGCGCAACTATATTGACTGGATTCTTGATCTGCCCTGGAACACGCTGAAAGAAATAGATATAGAGATCGACAGCGCCAGAAAAATTCTGGACAACGACCATTACGGCCTGGAAAAGCCGAAAGAGCGCATACTCGAATATCTGGCGGTGCAAAAGCTCTCCAAGGGCTTGCGCGGCCCAATTTTGTGCTTTGTGGGCCCGCCCGGTGTGGGAAAAACGTCTCTGGCCAAATCTGTGGCCAAGGCCACCGGGCGCGATTTTGTGCGTCTTTCCTTGGGCGGAGTGCGCGACGAAGCTGAGGTGCGCGGACACAGGCGCACCTATGTAGGCGCTCTGCCGGGCAAAATCATTCAGTCGCTGCGCCGGGTGAAATTTAACAATCCACTGTTCTGCCTTGATGAAATAGACAAGATGAGCGCCGACTTCCGCGGCGATCCGGCTTCGGCCCTGCTTGAAGTACTCGACCCCGAGCAGAACAATACCTTCATGGATCACTATCTCGATCTGGAATATGATCTGTCCAAGATATTCTTCATAACCACAGCCAACTCGCTGCACACCATACCGCCAGCTCTGCAGGACCGTCTGGAGATCATTGAGCTTTCAAGCTATCTGGAAACGGAAAAACGGCGTATCGCTCGCCAGTTCCTGTTGCCCAAGCAAGTTGAAATGCACGGGCTTAAACCCGAAAATATCAAAATTTCGGACAATGCCCTCAACGAATTAATCCGTCACTATACCCGCGAGGCCGGAGTGCGCAACATGGAGCGCGAAATAGCCTCGTTGTGCCGCAAAACCGCCATCAAGCTGGTGGAAGAGAATGATCTGGAAAAATGTGTCAGCGTAACACAGCAGAACCTAAACTCCTTCCTTGGGGTGAAAAAATACCGTCTCGACGAGCGTGAGGCTGAGCCGCAGATCGGGGTTTGCACCGGACTGGCCTATAACCAGCGCGGCGGCGAAATTCTTATGGTCGAAACCTCGCTCATGCCGGGGGGCGGGCATGTATCCACCACTGGCCAGTTGGGCGAAGTAATGACTGAATCGGCAAAAGCCGCCCTTACCTATGTGCGTTCCAGAGCCGAGCTGCTCGGGCTTGACCCGCGCTTCCACCGCAAGGTGGACATACATGTGCATGTGCCTTCAGGGGCCACGCCCAAAGACGGACCTTCGGCTGGAATAACTATTGCAACGTCAATCACATCCGCCCTGTTGGGCATTCCGGTGCGTAACGACGTGGCCATGACCGGCGAAATATCGTTGCGCGGGCGAGTACTGCCCATAGGCGGCCTGCGCGAAAAACTGCTTGCGGCGCGGCGCAGCGGCATAACCAAGGTGATTATGCCGCGCGACAATGAGAAGGATTTGAAGGAAGTTCCCGAAGAAATACTCAAAGATCTTGCCATTGTCTTCGTGGAGCATGTTGACGAGGTACTGCCTGAGGCCCTGGCGGCCAGCTCTGAGGAAATATTTTCCGGTCGCGCAACCTGCCAACCCTTTGCCGCTTCCTTGCGCAAGGAAAAGCAGGTTGAGCGTTCCGCACCGGCGCAATAATTCCTGAAGCTGAACACGAATAAAAACGTGGCCGCATGAATATATTGCATATTCATGCGGCCTTTTGTCAAAGTAACATATTATAACGATGTGCCATGGAACTTGACGTTGATTTTCTACGCGGAACCATCAACTCGATGCGCTCCGGTTTTGGGGTTTACAGACCTGTCAGAGATAAAAGCAATAATATTATCCGCTTTGACGTGCTGTACGAAAACAGAGAAGCGGGACGTCTGCCCCTGCGAGCTTTTTTGCGGGCCGCGGCCAAGGCCGGAACAGGCATGGAATTTTTCGCCATGTTGGCCAAGGTAGCCGAAACAGGCCGCAATCCGCGCAAAAGCCTGCGCCTTTCCTTCAGCGGCGGCCCGCCCAGAACATTTTCTTTCAACTGCTCACGGTACAAAGACAGCGTGGTGGTTATATGGCATGAGGCGTCTTCCAGAAGCGCTGAGACGCACGGCGACGACATGGCCACCCAGGCTGGAATAGAGGCCGGACTACGAAAAGCCTATAAAGATCTGGAAACAGTGCTTGACGCCAACCCCGCCCCCATATGCGTAATCAGCAACGGTGAAGGGCGCATTCTGGGCAGCAATCCCGCGTTTGCCAGACTATGTTCGCTGAAGAACCCGGACGACGCCTACAAGGCTCCGGTGAGCAGTTTTTTTCGCCTCAACACCCCTAAGAGCCCCGAATCGCTCATCGACAAGCTGCGTAAGGCCAGACATCTCAACCTGAGCATGCTTAAGATGGACGGCACCTTCATTGACGTGGAGATCATTTCCCAGCCGCTTGTTTACCGCGAGCAAGACGCCATTGCCATTTACTGCCTGGATCTCACGGAACGCAACGTGCGCGAGGAAGCACTGCGTAAAACGGTTCTGGCGGCGGAAGAGGCCTCACGGATGAAGTCCGTTTTCCTGGCCAACCTCAGCCATGAAGTACGGGCCCCGCTTAACGGGGTAATCGGTTTTGTCGCTTTGGCTCTTGACGATGAAATTGTTTCGGAAAAGGCCAGGGAATATCTGGAAAAAATAAAATTCAGCGCCGAAGGTGTGCTTCAAGTCATCAACGACATTCTGGACATTTCCAGGTTGGAAGCGGGCAAAATAGCCTTGGAAACCATACCTTTTGACCTGCGGGAAGTGCTCAGCCACTGCGAAACGGTCAGCAGCGCGCGGGCCGCGGAAAAAGGATTGAACCTCAGCGTGTACTTCGAATCCCTGGGAGGCAGGATTTTGCTTGGGGATCAGGTCAAGCTGCGCCAGGTGCTGCTCAATCTGCTCTCTAACGCCATAAAATTTACGGAACACGGCATAGTCAAGCTCACGGCCATTGCCAGAGAATCGGAGGGAGGCACCGTTACCATAGTGTTTTCGGTGCGCGACAGCGGCGTGGGCATTCCTTCGGAACAGCTCGACAATATATTTGACCCCTCACTCAACAAAGAAAAGGGTACCACCAGCAAGTTCGGCGGCACCGGCTTCGGTCTCGGCATAACCAAGGCCCTTGTGGAACTGATGGGCGGAAACTTGATTGCCGAAAGCCTGACCGGAGTAGGCAGCAAGTTCAGCTTTACCCTCAAGTTTGAAACCATCGACGCCCCGGAAAGAGAAATTGATGACGAAGCCGGGCTTCCCGAAGAATACAAAAGGCCGCGCTTCTCCGGCAATGTTCTTATTTTTGAAGATAATTCCATAAGCCAGCAAGTAATCAGAGAACATCTGACCAGGGTGGGCATCAATGCGGTGGTTGTTGCCAACGGCAAAAAAGGAGTGGAACTGGTCAAGGAGCAGATGCTGAAAGGAGAGTCTTTCGACCTGATCTTTATGGATGTGCAGCTGCTGGCAATGGACGGCATCACCGCCACGCGCGCCCTGCGGGAAATGGGCTGCAAAACGCCTATAATAGCCATGACTGCCAATGCCATGAGCGAAGATAGGGAAAACAGTCTGGAAGCAGGCATGGACGATCACATGACCAAACCCTTCAAGGCTGTGGATTTGTGGGGAGTTTTACGTAAATATATAAAAACAATATAAAGGAATTGAAAACGCAAGTATTGCCTCAGCCGACGTGTTCAGATAAAATGAAGCTAAAATATAGTAGAACATATCATTTGTGTTTTTGAATAGTTATACTTTCTTCATCCACCTGAACCGCATCCGTGAGGATACTTGCCGTGAAAACGAATCTGACCTCGAAAAAAACCTCCAACGCCAAGTTGATAGCCTGGGTGGACAAAATGGCCGCCTTGTGTGAGCCGGAATCCATTTACTGGTGCGATGGTTCCGAAAAAGAAAAAAATTCCCTTAATGAACTGCTGGTTAAAAGCGGCGTATTCATTCCGCTCAATGAAAATAAACGGCCGGGCAGCTTTCTGGCCCGCTCCCACCCGGGCGACGTGGCCAGAGTGGAGCATCGCACCTTTATCTGCCCGGAAAAAGAAATTGACGCCGGACCCAGCAATAATTGGGCCGACCCGGCAAAAATGCGCGAAACCTTGAACGACCTGTTCAAAGGCTGTATGCGCGGCCGCATCATGTATGTGGTGCCCTTCAGCATGGGGCCGGTGGGTTCGGCCATTGCGCGCATAGGTGTGGAAATAACCGATTCACCCTATGTGGTGGTGAGCAAACGCATTCTCACCCGCATGGGGCAGAAGGTTTTGAATGCCCTTGGTCCCGAGGGTGAATTTGTGCCCTGCGCCCATTCAGTGGGCGCAGGCAAAAATCCCGGCCCGCAGGACGAAGTATGGCCGTGCGATCCTGAAAACGTACATGTTGTCCATTTTCCCGAAAGCCGCGAAATATGGTCTTACGGCAGCGGCTATGGCGGAAATTCGCTTCTGGGCAAAAAATGCCTGGCTTTGCGCATAGCTTCGGTTATGGCTCGCGACGAAGGGTGGTTGGCCGAACACATGCTCATTGTCGGCCTTGAAAGCCCGGAAGGTGAAAAAACCTATGTGGCGGCGGCCTTTCCCAGTTCCTGCGGCAAAACCAACCTGGGCATGCTCAGTCCGCCCAACGCCTTCAAGGGCTGGAAGGTCCACACTGTGGGCGACGACATCGCCTGGATCAAGCCCGGCAAAGACGGTCGGCTCTATGCGGTGAATGCCGAAGCCGGATTTTTCGGCGTGGCTCCGGGCACGTCCAACCAGACAAATGAAAGCGCCCTGGCAACTTGCCGGGCCGAAACCATTTTCACCAACGTGGCCCTTACCGACGACGGCGACATATGGTGGGAACGTTTGAGCAAAGAGGCCCCGGCACATCTTATCGACTGGCAGGGCCGCGACTGGACGCCGGGCTGCGGGCGCGACGCGGCCCACCCCAATTCGCGCTTTACCGCGCCCATTGCGCAATGCCCCAGTGTTGATCCGGCCTGGGACAATCCGGCCGGGGTGCCCATAAGCGCCTTCATCTTTGGCGGCAGGCTCAGCAAAAACGCCCCGCTGGTGTACGAGGCCTTCAACTGGAGCCACGGCGTATATCTCGGCGCTACCATAGGCTCGGAAAAAACCGCCGCCGCCGAAGGCCAAGCCGCCATACGCTACGACCCCATGGCCATGCTGCCTTTCTGCGGCTACAATATGGGCGATTATTTTGCCCACTGGCTGCGCATGGGCCGTTCCCTGCCCAAGCCCCCACCCATTTTTCGCGTGAACTGGTTCCGTAAGGACGAGGAAGGGCATTTCCTGTGGCCCGGATATGGCGAAAACCTGCGCGTGCTCAAATGGATAGTGGACAGGGTGCATGGCCGGGCCGGGGCGGTGGAAAGCCCGCTGGGGCTGATGCCTTATTATGAGGACATTACCTGGAAGGGCATGAAGTTCAGCCGCGAGGAATTCAACAGTCTGCTGGCTGTCGACGTGGCCGCGGGGCAAAAGGAAGCTGAGGGGCAGAAGGCCTATCTTGATCAATTTGCCCAAATAGGCAGACTGCCCGAAGAGCTGGTCCATGAACAGAGGCTGCTGGCCCTGCGCCTGGAGAAGACCAGGGGCGTGTGGAATCCTCCCAAAAAATAGAGAGCATTGTCACGAGGCGCTTTTTGTCCCCGCCTGCGTCAAAAAACTTTTTTATTCCGGTCGAGTACCAGAAAAGTACACTCCCTCCATAAAAAAGTTTTTTTCCTTGGCGGATAACAAAAATCATCTTCATGACAACACTATCTGGGAAATACAACGTTGCAAAGTTGAGATATATATGGCCGATAGCCGTATTCGCATAATTGCCGGCGACATCACCAAACTTGAAGTGGACGCCATTGTCAATGCCGCCAACAACTCGCTTCTGGGTGGGGGCGGCGTTGACGGGGCCATCCATCGCGCCGCCGGGCCCGAGCTTGTAGCCGAATCGCGCACTCTGGCCCCCTGCCCCACCGGCGAGGCGCGGGTTACCAAAGGTTACAACCTTCCGGCCAGATGGGTTATCCACACTGTCGGGCCGATATGGCGCGGCGGAAGCAATGATGAACCGCAGCTGCTGGCTGCGGCTTACCGCAACTCTCTGGCCGAAGCCGCGCGCATAGGGGCCGCCACAATGGCCTTTCCGGCCATTTCCACCGGAGTTTACGGCTACCCTAGAGAAGAGGCTGCCAAGGTCGCCTTGCGGGTTGTGAGTGAATTCCTGGATCGAAATGAGGTGATCAAGGAGGTTATTCTGATCTTTTTTTCGGAGGATGCGGCGGAAATGTGTCGAAAGGTGATGGCAGCACTTCCGTAGAAAGATTATTATATAGTATGGACAAGAGGGCCGCTCGGCGGCCCTCTACTGACAAAAAGCAAACTAAAAGCCTCATCGCCTTTTGAACATTTTCTCCAGTTCTTTATCACCCAGCACCAACACTGTGGGCCTGCCATGCGGACAAAAATCCCGCACCTCCGGCGGCAAGCGCAACCACTGCTCCAAAAGAGCGTAGGCCTCATCACGGCTGAGCTGTTGCCCGGCTTTGATCGCGCCCTTACAGGCCATAGAAATAAAAAGGTTTTCCAAGCCGTCGCGGCGACCACCAAGAACTTCACGCAAGAACTCCACGGCCTCGCCCCGGCTCAAAATAGCGGGAATGGATGAGCAGCCAAGCACATTATCTCGCAATTCCAGGCTAAAACCAAGGGAGGCCAAATCCGGACGCAACTCCTGAAACCTTTCCTTTTCCGCCGGATGTATGGGCAATTCCAGAGGTAGAACCAGGGCCTGACCCTGGCCGCGCCGCCCACCACGCAGCAAATTTTCGTACAAAATGCGCTCATGGGCGGCATGTTGATCCAGAAGCAGTAAATTTCCCGCGGCATCGCCCAGCACAAGATAAGTGGCAGCCGCCTGCCCCATATAAATCATGGCCGAAGCTCCACCACTCGGTTTTTCATCGGAAGCTGGAGCGGCAGATGGACGCTCACCATCAGCGGCAGCCCGGACAGGCACGTCCCCTTCTCCATTGCCAATGCCCGCGAAATTGTGTTCGTTCTCCGTTTGGTCGGCTGTGCCGTCAGCCTCACCGCCATTAACTGAGGCTGTGCCGTCATTGCGCCCCCACAGCACCACTGTATCCTCGGCGGGAACGGAATTTTCGCGATAAAAGCGTCTGTGAGGGCCAAAAGGGTCGCCGGCATCACCCCAGAAATTTGTGGGGCGCGGGGCCTGATTATCCGCGCGGCTGGTCAGATCAAAAATTACGTCCCGCGCGGGCGGAGCGACCTCCACTTTGGCGGGAACTTGAATTACCGAGGCGTCGAGCGCCTGGCGCACAGCGGAAAGCACAGCGGAAAACGCCGCGCTTTCATCTCTGAAACGCACCTCGATCTTGGCCGGATGCACATTAACATCCACCTCATGCTGGTCAATTTCCACGAAAAGGACTAGTTGGGGGTTCTCGCGGCTGATGATGCGGTTTTTATAAGCTTCGCGCACGGCGGCGGCCAGACGGCGATCAGATACAGAGCGCCCGTTCACATAAAACAGCATACGATCGGCTTTGGTCTGACTATATTCCGGGCGGGAAGCAAGCCCGTGAACCCTTATGCCGTGACGTGACGCATCAAAATTTATCATGGCACTCTCGTCGGATAAAGGCCATGAATAACTGAGACGCTCCGTCAGGCTTTGACCGGAGGGGAAATGCAGAACTTCTCGTTCCCCGGCCATAAGCGTAAAAGACACGTCAGTTCTGGCCAGTGCCAGACGCACCAACCATTCCTGGGCGCGTTTGAATTCGGTGGCCGGAGTTTTGAGAAACTTGAGCCGGGCCGGAATATTGGTAAACAGATCCCTGACTTCAACAATGGTGCCCTTGTGCAGCGAAGCCGGTCCACGGGCTGTCATGCGCCCGTATTCCACAGTAATGGACGAAGAGTTTTCTTCACCGCGCGCATCAAGCCGCCGCGAGGTTACGGTAAAACGCGACACCGAGGCTATGCTGGGCAGAGCTTCACCGCGAAAACCATAGCTGGAAATAGCCATAAGCCCGGCAAGATCACTTATCTTGCTGGTGGCGTGACGGGTAACGGCCAGTTCCAATTCTTCGGCACTTATTCCTTCGCCGTCGTCCCTGACCCGAATCAGGCTCTGCCCTCCAGATTCAAGCGTAACTTCCACAGATGAAGCATTGGCGTCAAGACTATTTTCAACTAATTCCTTGACCACACTGGAAGGCCGTTCCACAACCTCTCCGGCGGCAATTTGATTACGCAATTCCGGAGGAAGTAATTTGATGGTTTTGTTCATAAGGCATTTTATCTCTTAAAGAGGGGAGTTGCCAAGATGTTTTGGAGGCTTATATTAGGGAGAAATATGGCGCGCGCGGCCTACATGACTGATACGCGCTCTTTCAGGTTTATTGCCCTGGCGCGCCGGATAAAGATCGAGGAGCAGACCATGGAAAAGCACAAAGAGATGAATACGGAACCGTTGCCGGTTCCCGGAGCTACGCGATTGGGCTTTGATCCGGAGCTGCTTTTTGTGGAATGCGCCGTATGCGGCAGCCCTGTATTGTGGGAAAAAGGGCGTTCCACGGAAATTCTGCGCATAGCCGGAGTAGAACCGGGAGAACTCGACTCTCAATGTTTGTTGATTACTGAAGGCTGTCCGTTATGTTCGAAGCACGGCAGCTATAATGTACGGATCATACGCCTTGAGCGCGGCGGAATGAATGGCGACTTTATAAGAACAAGGGGCACGGCCTAAAACTTTTTGCGTATAAAATGAACAAAAAGTTACAAAGCATCAAACAACTGCCCAATTGATGCAATAAATAACGGGGCCGCCGGTTTTCCGACGGCCCCGATTGATTTCGTTTGCTCTCTACGTTTGCAACATGGCCTATTTGGCGGCATTGGGGAAGAACAGCGGCTCGCCGTAAACGTCAACACCGAAAGTTTTGATAATGCCTTGGGCTTCCGGTCCGGTGAGCCAATCAATAAACGCCTTGGCCCCGGCGGCGTTCACCTTGGGGAATTTGGCGGGATTAACGGCAATCACAGCTATGAAGTTAAGCAGCACTTCGTCGCCTTCCACCAGAGGAACCAAAGCTATTTCCTTTTTCATGGTAAGATAGGTGGCTCTATCCATTAGTGTATAGGCTTTTTTGGCATCGGTATATTCAGTAGTGGCCTTGTTGCCCAATTTACCGTCGGCGAAAAGAATGTACCAATCACCGGCGGGCTTTACTCCGGCCTTTTCCCACACTTCCATCTCCTTCACATGAGTACCGGACATGTCTCCCCTGGTCACAAAGGGCGCTGAAGCCGCGGCAATGCGCTTGAACGCCTCGGCCGCGCTTTTCATCCCCTTGATTTTGGCCGGGTCGTCCTTGGGGCCGAGAATGACAAAATCGTTATACATCACGTCACGGCGGTCAATGCCATAGCCTTCGGCCACAAAGGCGTCTTCAAGCTTGCGCGCGTGCACCATCACCAAGTCGAAATCGCCAGTCTGGGCTTTTTTCAGCGTGGCTCCTGTGCCCGCACCTTCAAATTTCACCTTCACCCCGGTTTTTTTCTCATATTTTTTGGCCAAAAGTGGTACTATGCCTGCGTCAATGGGACCTATTGTGCTCGACAAGCGTATTTCGGCCGGGGCCGCCAGGACCGGGGCGCAAAAGACGGAAACAGCAAAAGACAGAGCCAGAAGACAAATTGGGAATAAACGCATGCCATACTCCTTATCTTTGAGTGTAAATATGCTTTTTTATACATGTATATGTATGTTGTAAGGAAGTCAAACCGTGATACGCGGGGCTGACGCGCCTCAGCGCGGAGGCCCGAGGCATTTCCGTCAGCTTTCGTAGCCGGTATGCATTTACACTATGCAATACGGC
The DNA here is from genome assembly GCA_031553655.1 of Desulfovibrionaceae bacterium. Lineage (GTDB taxonomy): Bacteria > Desulfobacterota > Desulfovibrionia > Desulfovibrionales > Desulfovibrionaceae > JAVBLG01. Next base: position 45,728 of record JAVBLG010000025.1, read on the forward strand.
AAAAATAAAATGATTAAGAAACTTATTTATACCAAAAAAATCTAATTATACACCAGGATCACATTAAATTAACAGATAATTTTATTTTTTTGAGAAAAATGCCATAACATGATAATACCCATAACAAGCCGTCATGGCTAAAGAAGTTTTTATTTTTGCCGATAGTAAAAAAACAATAGGGCTGAATGTTGCGTCAGCATCCATTCCGCCTTGGTATCAACGACCAGAGGTTGATATGGCCGGTTCAAGTTTCACCAGAATTCTACTCATCGCTGCGCTTGTGGTTTGCGTGCCCCTGCCCATTTTATATGCGGCCGGGCAAAATACCATTGATATCAGTGATGACTACGACTACGCCATATCTGTGCCCTGCGACGAACGCTATCAGATCCATGCGGCCCGATCTTTGGACATTGTAGCCTATTTTTTGCTGGCCACTTCCGGAATATGGAAACCCGAAGACGGCAGGCAGAAAAAACTGTCCACTCATTCCGCGTTTGTCTGCACTCCCCCTATTCTAGCAGTAAACCTGAGGGAATAAAATTTTCCGGCCGGAAATTTTTTCTACGTCCCTATCCTCTTTTTTCGCTTTGCGTCTGGAGCCGCCTGTTTGGGCGGTGCGTATCACTTTTAATATAGAGCTGTTTTTTGCAGGAGTCCCGCATGACTACCAAGTACAAGATTATCGCTGGGTTTGTGTTCATGGTGTTGCTGGCCGCCGGGCTGTCAGTTTTTGCCTGGCTGCGTCTGGCCGACTCGTCCAGAGGCTTTGACAGCTACCGCTCCGAAGCCCGTACCGGCGTTTATGCCAACTGGTCCGACGCGCTGATGCGCGAAGCCAAAGACAAGGTCAGCAAATTTATCATATCTCTAGATCCTTCAATGATGGAGCAGGCCCGCAAGGATTTGGAAGCCTGCATCAAGTACATACAGGAAACTAAAGACAATGAAGGCGACGCTGAAAACCGCTCCAGGCTCGACGCCGCCTCTGGTCAGATCAGAAAGATGATCGACCTTTCCAGGGAATTACAGAATGAACTGCTCCTGGCCGAAAAATATGTGCAGGAAAAGCTCACCCCGGCGGCTGACCAGATTAACAACATGCTCACCGACCTGCACAATGCGGCCACCAGAATCAACAACGTACCTCTTTTGAACGCCCTTGACGACGCTTACAGCACCTATGCCGATTTTCGCGTGGAAGTTCGCATATACAATTCCACCTACAACCCTGAAGACGCGGTAAAGGCCTACAAATTTCTGGACAAATTCACCGGGGTAATGGCGGCTATAGACAAGGCCATCACCCAGCCCGAAGTGCGCAAAATATATGGAGTGCTGGTGGGGGGCTATAAGGCTTACCTCGACACCTTCAAGGAAGTTGACGTTATAATCAAGGACAGCCTCAAGGCTAGAAAGCAGTTTGACGACACCGCCAACTCCGTGTCCAAGTTCTTTGACGGATACACCGATCAGGCCCTGAAGAATATGCAGACCCTTGGAACCGCCACTCGTGAAAGCAATGACAATGCCCAGAACGCCATGACCATGGGCAGTGTGGCCGGGGTGATCCTGGGCCTGATTTTCGCAGCCTGGATCATTTTCGGAGTGGTGCGGGTGCTGACTAATGTGGCGGCTTTTGCCGGCGAAGTGGCCAAAGGCAATTTCCATGCCATACTTAATGTCAAAGAAGGCGGAGAAATCGGGGTTATGGCAAGGTCAGTAGCCGCCATACCGGTTACGCTTAATGAAATGACGGCTGAATACAATCGCCTGGAAAAGCGCATTGAAGAGGGTTATCTGGATATTCAGGGCGACACGGGCAAGTTCTCCGGAGAATTCGCCAATCTTGTGCAGGGAACCAACAATATTCTGAAGCGTATGGCCTTGATCTTCAACAGCCTGCCCTCGCCCATGGTCATGCTTGGCAGCGATATGCAGGCCCACTATATGAACAGGGCGGGCCAGGATGTGGCTGGTACCGACTACCAGGGCAAGACATGCAAGGAGCTGTTCGCCCGCGAAGATTTTGGCTCGTCCTCTTGCGGCCTGACCAATGCGACGCGCAGCGGTCGTCCCGCTTCCGGCGAAACAGTGGCCCATCCGCGTGGCAGCAGAATGGACATAAGCTATACGGCCATTCCGCTCAACGACGCCCAGGGCAAGCTGGCTTCTGTTCTGCAATTGATTATAGACCTTACCAAGATTAAAGATACTGAACGCAAGATAGTTGAAGTGGCCAGGCAGGCCATGGCCAGCGCCGACCGCGTGGCCGCCGCTTCCGAGCAGCTTTCGGCCCAGGTGGAACAGGTGAGCCGGGGCGCGGAAATGCAGCGCTCGCGCGTGGAAAGCACGGCCACGGCCATGAACGAAATGAACGCCACCGTGCTTGAAGTGGCCCGCAATGCCGGCAATGCCTCGGAACAAAGCGAAGACACGCGCAAAAAGGCCGACGGCGGCGCCCAGCTTATGGATCGGATGGTCAAGTCGATCAACGGCGTCAACACCGTGGCCCTGGGCCTTCAGGACAATATGCAGGAACTGGGCAAGCAGGCCGAAAGCATCGGTGGGGTGATGAACGTCATTTCGGATATTGCCGACCAAACCAACCTGCTGGCTCTTAACGCCGCCATTGAGGCGGCCAGAGCCGGAGAAGCCGGACGCGGCTTTGCCGTAGTCGCCGACGAAGTGCGCAAGCTGGCTGAAAAAACCATGCAAGCCACTCAGGAAGTGGGAGCCAGCATTCAGGCCATCCAGCAATCGGCCCACACCAATATCAACGAAGTTATCAATGCGGTGAAGAATATTAATGAGGCCACGGAACTGGCCGACACTTCCGGCCAGGCCCTGGGAGAAATAGTTGCCCTGGCCGGGTCGAGTTCTTCGGTGGTGGCTTCCATTGCCACTGCGGCGGAGGAGCAAAGCGCCACCTCAGAAGAAATAAACACCGCCCTGGAAGAAATCAGCCGCATCGTGAATGAAACAGCCGACGGCATGACCCAGGCGTCCTCCGCTGTGCAGGATCTGGCCCACACAGCTCAGGAATTGAAAAGCATCATGCAGAGGCTTCAGGGATAAATATAATAAATAATTTTTAACGTGTGACCGGCCGGGAACGCATGCCGTTACAGCATGTGATCCCGGCCGTTTTTTATATCTCTTTCACCCCTAAAGATCGGTTCAGGCGCAGTGGAATTTTTGCCTATACGTATTACATATGACAACTATTTGATAATTAATAAAATATTTAGTTGACAATCATGTCCACAATCCTGAAAATCAACTTCAGATCCTTATCGTTAGCCCGGTCGAGCATGGCGTCGATTTCTCGCCGAGTATCGATCGGTTCCGGTTCGTCGGGGATACTGAGTAATCTGGAGGGGGTCATGCCAAAAGCAAAAGCTGTTTTTTCCAGCAGATCAAGCCCCATATTTGTAACGCCCCGTTCTATCTTGCTTAAATGTACAGGATGGGACCCGATCATTTCCGCCATCTGTTCTTGGGACAAGTTGGCTTTTTTTCGTAAAATTTTGATTCGTAATCCTAATTGTTTCGCCAAGGCCTCTTCCATAACCAAAGCTCTCCAAAACTTGTTGTCACATATCTAGAATAGCTTTTTTTCCACCCATTGATATAGCCTTGAGGATAAATAAGTTGCAAAATCAAAGCATTTAAGCTTAAAGTTAGTTTTGGGGCAATCATTTTGCCGTGATTAGCGCATGTCCTTTTTTGCACAAGCTTTTTTTGCGTAAAAAAGTCCCGGTCAAAATTGACGCGAGACTCATCTTGTAGGTTGTTTATGAGTTCTTTTCCTCCTAGCCTTGGCCAACACTTCATAGTCAGCGCATGCCTATGCGGAATTTCATGCCGCTATGACGGCAAAACTCAAACTGTGCCCTACCTGGCGGAACTTTACAAAAAGGGCATAGCCTTGCCGGTTTGCCCGGAAACAGCCGGAGGCCTGCCCACGCCACGCATCCCCTGCGAATTGATAAATGGTCGCGCCATAACCCGCGATGGAGTGGATGTTACAGACGCTCTGCTTGCCGGTGCGGAAAAAATTTTAAAGCTGGCCAGTGAAAAATCCGTGCGCTTGGCCATATTGAAAGAAAAAAGCCCTTCATGCGGCAGCACCACAGTTTATGACGGCAGCTTCAGCGGGCGTATTATTTCGGGGCAGGGCCTGACCACCGCCCTGCTGCGCAAACGGGGCATACTGGTAATCAATGAACGGGTGTTCCGAAAAATGCTGAGGGCGGGGGTTGACGCTGGGGCTGATTTCTTCGATTTATTCCCTTAGAGCATTTTAAGAATCAAATTGGGATAAATGCTCTGACGGCAATGAATAATTTAGAAAGCTAAATACTATAAGTGAAAGGGGGCCGCTTGCTAACCGGGGAACAGTAACTCTGTACAAACCCGGCCCGCAAGCGGCCCTTGATTACCTTTAACGCCGATTAAAGGCGTCTTCTATTTAATTACAATTGGCGAAAAGCGGATACTGCACCGCAAACTTTTGCACGTCCGCGCTGATTTCGGCCAGACGCGTTTCGTTCTTGTAGTTCTTCAGGGCATCTATTATCCACCCGGCCACCTTTTCCATTTCCACTTCCTTCATGCCTCTGGTGGTCAGGGCGGCTGTGCCGATCCTGACGCCCGAGGTTACAAAGGGCGAGCGGGTTTCAAAGGGAACAGTGTTCTTGTTCACTGTAATGCCGGCCAGATCCAGAGCATGCTCGGCGTCCTTGCCGGTAATGTCCTGCTTGGTCAGGTCAACAAGCATCAGATGGTTGTCGGTGCCGCCTGACACCAGGTCGAAACCGGCGTCAACCAGATGGTTGGCCAGGGAGGCGGCGTTTTTGAGCACCTGCTTCTGATAACTCTTGAACAGCGGGCGCAGAGCTTCGCCAAAAGACACAGCTTTGGCCGCAATGGCGTGAATCAGCGGGCCCCCCTGAATGCCGGGGAAAATCTGGCTGTTCAGGGTCTTGCTCATTTCTTCTCCGGCTAAGATCATGCCGCCGCGCGGACCGCGCAGAGTTTTATGCGTGGTGGTGGTGATTATGTCGGCCAGACCTACCGGTGTGGGATGCACGCCTGCGGCCACAAGACCGGCTATGTGGGCCATATCCACGATGAATTTAGCCCCGACTTCGTCGGCGACTTTTTTAAAGCGATCAAAATCGATTATGCGGGCATAGGCACTGGCCCCGGCCACAATAGCCGCAGGCTTGTGCTTTTTGGCCAGGGCTTCAACTTCATCATAGTCGATGCGCCCGGTTTCCTTTACCACGCCGTATGGCACGATATTGTACAGCCGCCCCGAGAAGTTCACCGGGCTGCCGTGGGTCAAATGCCCGCCATGGGAAAGGTTCATGCCCAAGATGGTGTCACCCGGTTTGAGGCAGGCGAAGTACGCGGCCATATTGGCCTGTGAGCCGGAATGGGGCTGCACGTTCACATAATCGCAACCAAACAGTTCTTTAGCGCGGTCAATGGCCAGGTTTTCCGCTATGTCCACATATTCGCAACCGCCATAATAGCGTTTGCCCGGATAACCTTCGGCATATTTGTGGGTGAGAATGGACCCCAGGGCTTCGCGCACCGCCGGGGATACAAAATTTTCCGAGGCTATGAGTTCAAGCTTGCCGGTCTGGCGCCCGGCCTCGAGCCTGATTGCCCTTGCGACTTCCGGATCCTGAAGAGTGAGCTCATGCATGAGAATTTGCTCCTTTTATAAGGGGCTAAAATGGGGGTGTTAACCGTCCCAACGCTTGAATAAAATACTCGCGTTGGTTCCGCCAAAGCCAAACGAGTTGCACAGGGCATATTGACATTTAAGGCTCACGGACCCCCCGGAAAGATAGTCGAGATCACATTCGGGATCGGGATTTTCGAGATTAATAGTACCCGGCAACACGCCTTCGTGAAGCGCCAATACGGAAAATACGCTCTCAAGCCCTCCGGCCCCGCCAAGCAGATGGCCGGTCATGGATTTGGTAGCGGAAATTTTCAAATTTTTCGCATGATTTTTGAAAACGGTCTTTATCGCCCTTGTTTCACAAAGATCATTCATGGGCGTTGACGTACCGTGAGCGTTGATATGCTCCACTTCCTCGGGAGCCACGCCGGCGTCATCAAGGGCATTTTTCATGGCCATGGCCATGCCTTCGCCGCTTTCATGCGGAGCGGTCATATGATAGGCGTCGGCCGTAGCCCCATAACCCACAATTTCCGCGTAAATTTTTGCGCCGCGCCTTTGTGCCCCTTCCAGGCTTTCCAGGAAGAGCATGCCGCCGCCTTCGCCGATGACAAAGCCGTCCCTGTTTTTATCAAAGGGACGCGAGGCTTTTTCCGGCAAATCATTGTGGGTGGCGCTCAAAGCCTTGAGTGAGGCAAAACCGGCCACAGCCAGAGGAGTTATGGTGGCTTCAATGCCGCCACTGACCATGGCGTCGCAACGTCCAAGCTGAATTTCGCCCACAGCAGAGCCTATCGCATGGCAGCCCGAAGCGCAGGCCGAAGTGCTGACAATATTCGGCCCCTTGATTTTATTGAAAATAGAAATCTGGCCCGGCCCCATGTTGGAAATAAGCATGGGAACCAGAAAAGGAGATACCCTGGCCGGGCCCGCTTCAAGCAGTTTGGCATGATAGAATTCAATAGTGGAGAGACCGCCAAGGCCTATGCCGAGAAAAACGCCGGTACGCCAAGTAGTTTCATCATTGATTTCATAACCGCAGGAGTCCAGCAACTCCTTGGCCGCAGCCACGGAGATCTGAGCGAAACGATCCATGCGTTTGGCCTGCTTGGCGCTCATAAAATCTTCCGGATCGAAATTTTTGATTTCACCGGCTATGCGGGCGTCAAATTTTTCAGCGTCAAAGAGCGTTATCGGGCCAATACCCGATTTCCCGGCAATCAAAGCTGACCAAGTGGATTCTACAGTTTTGCCCAAAGGGCTTATAGCGGAAATACCAGTAATAACAACGCGCTTCCGGGGCATGCCCTGCCTCCTCTTCTCTCTATGAATTCTTGCTGTACCGGCGGTCTCCGGGCAAAAAGAGCACGTCTTTCGCCCGGAGCGCCGCACAGTTCGGATTCAGAGCCCGCCCGCAAGGGAGCGCAGCGCCAAATCGTAAAATTGTGAACTATTTCTTGTGAGTTTCAATATAGCTGACGGCGTCTTTAACTTTGAGAATCTTCTGGGCGTCGTCATCGGCTATTTCAATATTAAATTCTTCTTCCATGGCCATGATCAGTTCGGTAAGATCCAGGGAGTCGGCGCCAAGATCTTCCACAAAAGAAGCGTCGCCCACCACTTCGTCGGCAGACACGCCAAGCTGTTCCACAATAATATTCTTTACTTTTTCCTCAACAGACATAATCCCTCCAATTATATAACCACTGTAAAAATGTTCACTTTTTTTTGACGGAGATATTTCCGCTTTTGCCGTAAAGGCTTCCTCAAAAAACGTCGATTGAAAAAAATTTGAGCAAAAAAACTTTCTGACGCAGGCAGAGGACAAAAGGACCTCAATGCCGACCGAAGAAATGCGGGATATTTTTTTGTCTGGCAAGGCGGAAAGCTTTTTTACGATAGGAGTGTATTCTTATCATACTCGACTTGAGTAAAAAAGCGCTTCCAACGCCGCCAGACGGAAAAAGAGTCCGCATTTCAACAGTACATGCCGCCATTAACGGCAATAACCTGCCCCGTAATATACGCGGCTCTTTCCGAGGCCAGAAAAGCCACTGTTTCGGCCACATCTTCCGGCCGGGCGGCGCGCTTCAGGGGGATGGCCTCCAGATAAGCCTTAAGAACATCCGCGGGCAGAGCGGCAGTCATGTCCGTTTCCACAAAGCCGGGGGTTACGGCATTTACTGTAATTCCGCGTCCGGCCAATTCTTTGGCCGCGCTTTTGGTCAGCCCCAACAGACCGGCCTTAGCAGCGCTGTAATTGGCCTGACCGGCATTGCCCATTTGTCCCACCACCGAAGATATGTTGATGATGCGGCCCTGGCGGCGCTTTATCATAATTTTGGCGGCTTCGCGCAGGCATATGAAGGACCCGCGCAGGTTCACCCTGATCACGTCGTCAAAATCCGAGTCTTTCATCCGCAAAATAAGGCCGTCTTTGGTGATTCCGGCATTGTTGACCAGAACGGCCAGATCGAATTTATCCTTTATTTCCGAAGCAAAAAAAGAGCTTATGGCTTCGCCGTCACCTACATCGAGCTTAAAAGCCCTGGCTCGGCCTCCGGATTTTTCAATTTCGGCCACAACGCCCATGGCCTCTTCCGGGCGGCTGACATAGGTAAGCAAAACCTCAAAACCGTCTCTGGCCAGAGCCAGAGCAGTGCATTTTCCTATGCCCCGTGAGGCCCCGGTAACCAAAGCTGCCGGTAATTGGCTGGATTGATTCATTGTAAGCTCACAATCTTTATTTATATCTTTATAACATCAAAATTGCAACAAACCCGCTCCCCAGGTCAAACCGCCGCCAACAGCGACAACAAGCGCTTTCGTGCCCGGCGCAATGCGGCCTTGAGCCATGGCGTCAACCAGGGCAATGGGCACCGAGGCCGAAGAAGTATTGCCGTGATCGCCCACATTCATAAAAATTTTATCGCTACCAAAGCCCAGACGCTGGCCCACGGCTTCAATAATGCGCGAATTAGCCTGATGGGGCACAAAAAGATCCACATCGGCAACGGCAAGGGAGCGACGTTCCAAAACTTCGCGGCAAGAAGCCGTCATACAGCGCACTGCCTGACGATATACTTCCTGCCCCTGCATATGGACGAAAAAATCTTCCCCCACTGCTGAGCCGGGTTCATAAGCACGTAAGGTTCCGCCGCCGATAGTAATAAGCTGGTTGAAAGAACCGTCGCTTTTGCAGATAACATCAAGCAGCGCTGCTTTGCCAGCTTCGGCGCGTCCGTCAATAACCGCGGCTCCGGCCCCATCGCCGAAAAGCACACAGGTATTTCTGTCTTTCCAGTTTATGCGCCGGGAAAGGGCCTCGGAGCAAACCAGCAGAATACGCGCATCTTCATCGCCGGTCAGAAGGGCCTGGGCCAGCTTGAGCCCGTATAAAAAGCCGGAGCAGGCGGCATTGAAGTCAAAGGCCATAACCGGACCCATGCCCAGCCTGCCCGCAATCATGGCCGACACCGACGGGCAAAGATAGTCGCCGGTGCAGGTGCCGGTAAGCACATGGGTAAAAGACTCAGGGGCAAAACCAGACTCGTCGATAGCCCGGCGCGCGGCCTCAAAGGCGATATCAGAGTTGTTTTCTCCCGGCGCCAGGATGTGGCGACGCCTTATACCCGTTCTGGAAACGATCCATTCATCGCTGGTGTCCACCATTGAAGACAGATCGTCATTGCTCAGGATTCCAGGGGGCGAATAAGCGCCCAGAGCTTTTATGCGGCAGGAACTCTTCATTGTTGCATCACCCAAATTATTGGCAAACCCCACCACAAAAAACTAATGCGCCAGACGCAGGGGTTAAGGATTATTTTCCGGGAGACGCTAAACCGCCCGGCTGAAGCGAGTGAGTTCTTCGTTGGCGATAATGGATTCCCTAAGGAAGTTATTGGTGCCTTTTTCCACAAAGGAAGCGCCCATGAGCACGGCATTACACATGGCCTTGGAATTGGAACGGCCGTGGCAGACAATGACCAATCCCTCAATGCCCAAAAGCGGCGCGCCGCCGATTTCGGCATAGTCCACTGTTTTGGCCAGACGCCTGAAAGCCCCTTTAAGCAGAATGCCGCCAAGTTGATACAGAATATCGGTGTAAATTTCTTTTTTCAATATTCTGATCAGGGCGCTGGAAAGGCCTTCGCTCATTTTTACAACAACATTGCCCACAAAACCGTCACAAACCACAACATCCACCTCTCCGGTGAAAATGTCGCGGCCTTCGGCATTGCCCACAAAGTTGACGTTTTTGGCCATCTTAAGAAGCTCGTAGGCTTCCTTTACCTGATTGTTGCCTTTGCCTTCTTCTTCGCCAATGCTCAAAAGGCTCACTCTGGGAGAGGGATAACCCAGCAGATCGCGGGCAAAGGCCGAACCCATCAACCCGAACTGAAACAGGTGATAAGGACGGCAATCCACATTGGCCCCGGAGTCCACAATAACCACGGGGTTGCGTTCGGTAGGCAGCAAAGCGGCAAGCGTGGGGCGCTCCACACCGGCTATACGCCCCATAATGAACATACCACAAGCCACCGAAGCCCCGGAATGCCCAGCGCTCACCACTCCGTCGGCCGCCCCCTCTTTTACCAGGCGGCAGGCCACCTGTATGGAAGAGTTTTTCTTACGGCGCAGAATGTCCGAAGGCTTTTCGTTCATATGCACCACCTCGGGCGCATGAACAATGCTGTAGTCGGCTCCTTCAAGATTGAGGGTGAAAAGCACCTCTTCAACTTTGGGCTTGTCGCCAACCAGCAGAACCTTGATATTACGCTCGCGGGCGGCCTTGATGGCTCCCGGCACCACCACGGCGGGACCGAAGTCTCCGCCCATGGCGTCTACGGCTATAATGGGGCAATCGGCGGGCACGGAATCATTTTTCCTCTTCAGCAGCCTTGATCACAATCTTGCGGCCCTTGTATTCGCCGCAGGAGGGGCAAACGCTGTGCGGCACAGTGGGCTCGCCGCAGCTGCAGTTGACTATGGTGGGCAGAGCCACGCGATCGTGCGACCTGCGCATGCCCTTTCTGGAGCGGGATTTTTTGGTTTGTTGAACAGCCATTTCATTCTCCTGATTTATGCCGGGCCGCGAAGCTCGACTTTCGAGCAGCGGGTAAATGTCCGACGCAAAACCGTCGCCGCTGCCCGGATATTTTTAATTACTAAAATATTTACTTTTTCTAGTGCTTTACAATTACCCCGCGCAAAGGGGCAAGGCGTGGATCTTCCTCGCGCTTTTTGCAATTGCAAGCCACATTATTAAGATTTGCCCCACATATCGGGCAAAGCCCCCGGCAATCGGCTCCGCATAGCGGCTTCACCGGCAGGGACAGAATAAATTCTTCCCAGCCCAGCGCGCCCGTGTCAAGAACAAGCGAGCCGTCTTCGGCCGATATCAGCCCGGCGTCCGATTCCGCTGCGTATTTGCCGTCAGCGGCAAGCTCGGGCGTAGGCTCAAAATTTTCAAAATCGTGGTTGATATTCACTACGGCTTCTTCCGCGCAACGATCGCATGGCAAGGCCACCTTACCGTGCAAACGACCGCGCAAAAGGTATCCGTCGCCTCCCGGCAGGATAAAAACTTCCAGCTTGAGCGGTTCCACCACGCGAACGCCCATCTTGAATTCCGCAATGGGGCCTTCCCATACGGACTGCTCGTCAAAAACGGCATTCAGCCCCTCGGCGGGCATATTGTCCAGAGAAAATTTATTGCCGTTCATCTATAACAAAACCTCGCAAGCTTCTGGCGTTGATTCCGTCAACAGACCGTAAGCCGATAGTTTTTATCCTCAGCGTGCGCTCATGTCAATATCCGCCGCACCGACAATGCGGATATTTGCCGGAACAAGTCGGCCGAGCAGGAAAATATATTAAAAATGCCGTCCACATTTACCGGGCATTAACGGAATTTTTGCCGCCAGGAAATCATATACTATCTAAACGTGATCTTGTATACATCAAAAAAATGACTTATATTTGAAGCACAGCGGACATGATCGCCAAAACAGAAAATTTAGCGAGGAGCAGAACCATGCCGGAAATAAAGAAGATCCTTTGTGCGGTAGACCTTTCCGAACACAGCAAAATGGTGGCCTCATACGCGACAAGCCTCGCCCAAGCCACCGGAGCGAGCATAACCGTGGTTTATACCGCGCCTTCCTTGAGCCAGTATGTAGGTTTCCACGTGCCGCCCAACACCATTGAAAACTTCGTAGGCGAAATAGTTTCCGGTGCGGAAAAATCCATGGACGCATTTATAGCCGAAAATTTCCCCGGTGTGGAGGCCAAGGGCCAGATTCTGGTGGGTTACGCCGCCGAGGAAATACTCAACCGGGCCGAAGAGGAAAAAGCCGACATGGTCATCATGGGCACCCACGGCCGCAAGGGCATCGACCGCATTCTTTTCGGTTCCGTGGCTGAAAAGGTGGTAAAAAACGCCAAGCAACCGGTTCTTACCATCAGGCCCAAGGCCCCCGCCGAATAAGAGCGCCTGCCAACTCCAAAACCAAAGCTGTTTCCAGGGCTTTTAACGGCCCCGGAAACAGCTTTTAGTATGTAAATCGGGATAAATTCATGAGCACCACCTGGAAATATGACTCCGTTCGCCCCGAGGTCGAAAGCGCCTCTCCTTATGTGCCGGGCCTTTCCATTGAAGAAATACGGCAAAGCCGGGGCCTGGCCAATATTATTAAAATGGCCAGCAATGAAAACCCGCTGGGCACTTCACCCCTGGTGCAGGAAGTTCTGAGCAAAAATGCCGGTCTGGCCTTTCGCTACCCGCAAAGCGGCAGTCCGCGTCTGATAAAAGCCATTGCCGCGCATCACGGGATTGATCCGTCCCGGATTGTGCCCGGCAACGGATCGGACGAAATTATCGACCTTTTGCTGCGCTCCAGAGCCGTGCCGGGGCGGCACAATGTAGTTATTTTCAAGCCCAGTTTCAGCATATATTATCTGCAAGCTCGCTTGTGCGGTCTCGAGCTGCGCCAATGCCCGCTTAACGAAGACTTTTCCTTCAACTTTGCCGGGCTGTCCGCGCTGGTAGATGAAAATACGGCCCTGGTGTTCATTACCACACCCGACAACCCTTCGGGCTTCTGCCCCGGAGTGGAAGAAATGGCGAGTTTTGCCGCCTCGCTGCCCGCAGGCTGCCTGCTGGTGATTGATGAAGCCTACATGGATTTTACTGACGACGAAGACAAGGCCTCGCTTGTGAAGCGCCTGGACGACTTCCCCAATGTGGCTATACTGCGCACATTTTCTAAAAGCTTCGGTCTGGCCGGGCTGCGTCTGGGCTACGGCATCTTACCTCCGCGCCTGGCCGAATATCTCATGCGGGTGCGGCTGCCTTTTTCTGTTAATATTCTGGCCGAAGAGGCGGGCATTGCCGCGCTTGCGGACGAGGCCTTCAGGGAAACCACGCTCAAAGTGGTGCGTGAAGGCCGCGCCGATTTATCCGCCGAGCTGGCCAAACTGGGCTGCAGGGTGTATCCGAGCATGGCCAACTTTATAATGTTTGCCCCCCCTAAACCTGTGGAAGCTTCAGGTATGTTTGAAAAACTTCTTGATGCGGGCATAATTGTGCGCCCGCTCAAAAGTTACGGCCTACCCCATCTGCTTCGGGTGAGCATTGGTTCAGAAGCGGAAAATAAAAGCTTTCTAGCCGCGTGCGGTGCGCTTATCAAATCGGAAATAACTTCATGTTTCAATCCACAGTCAGCTTCCTCCGCCGACTGACTCCGTCGCGGCGGATAGGAGCCGTGCGGATTGCCCCTCCCTGAAGGAAGGGGTTACAAAAAGGATTTCCTCGACTTCGTAGTTTTGTCAATCACATTTTCCCCCTGAAGGGGGAGATTTCAGATCATAAAGGAAACTTTGATGAGCAGGCCATATCCTTTAATAACTATAGACGGTCCAGCTGGTGTGGGCAAAAGCACTCTGGCCAGAACCATGGCCGACATCCTACAGATACCGTTCATGGACACCGGCGCGATGTTCCGTTGCCTGGCCCTGTACCTTGGTGAGAAAGAGTTGCCGCCGGAAGAAATAAGCGCGCGCGGCTCCGAAGTGAAATTCGAGCTTACCGGCGGCGGGCGCAAGTCGGCCCTGTTATGCAACGGCAAGCCCATTGGCGATGAAATACGTACCGAAAAAGTAGGGATGATGGCCGCCAGACTGGCCGCTATACCGGAAGTGCGTGAAATTTTGCTGAAAGCGCAGCGCGATCTGGGCAAATCCACAGCCCTGGTGGCCGAAGGGCGCGACATGGGCACTGTGGTCTTTCCCGAAGCCAACTTCAAATTTTTTCTGGATGCAACCCCGGAGGTGCGCGCCTACCGCCGTTACCTGGAACTGAAGCAAAAGGATGAAAAACCGGAGCTGACCGCTATTACCGAACAGATACGCAAACGCGACTCCCTGGACCGCCACCGCGCCATAGCCCCGCTTAAACCAGCCAAAGATGCCTTCATAATCGACACCTCCAACCTTGATATTGAAGGAGTGCTCGGCGCGATGATGCATCAGATTAACATTACTAGAGAATTTGGCGAACGCAGTGAGTGATGTGTTCGGCCCTCAAGTTCGAAAAAATCTTTCCGCCTCCACCCTTACAAAAACTCGAAGGCCCGGATTCAAACCCGGGCCTTCGCAATTTTATATAAGCCGATTATTAAACCCAGTCATCATCGTCCTGAATCGGGGCAAAGCCCCGCCGCATGGTATTTTCAGTTACGCAACGCGGATCCATAAATTGCAGAAGATAGTCGGGGCCGCCAGTTTTGGAGCCGACGCCGGACATTTTATAACCGCCGAAAGGCTGGCGTTCCACCATGGCCCCGGTGCTGCCCCGATTGAGGTACAAATTGCCCACATTGAACTCGGCACGGGCTTTCTCCAAATTTTCCGGGCTGCGCGAAAAAACGCCGCCTGTCAAGGCAAAGGGCGTGCTGTTGGCCATATCCAGGGCTTCGCCAAAATCCTTGGCCCGCATCACGGCCAGCACCGGTCCAAAAACTTCTTCCTGGGCCAGACGATGTTCCGGCTTTATGCCTTCCACAATCACCAGGGGTACATAGCAGCCCTTTTCCGGCACATCGTCGCGGCGCACCAAAACTTTGCCCTCTTGAGCCGCAAGCTCAACATAGCGCATTACGTTTTTCTGCTGTGAGGCATCGGCCAACGGCCCCATGTAGTTGGCCGGGTTTTCGGCCGGGCCTATAGCGATCGATTGGGCCGCCTTGGTCAACCGCTCCATAAAGCGATCGTAGATGGCGTTCAAAACAATAACCCGCGAGCAGGCCGAGCATTTCTGCCCCTGGAAGCCAAAGGATGAATAAAGCACCTGAATCACGGCCTCATCCAAATCGGCGTCGTCGTCAATAATAATGGCGTTCTTGCCGCCCATTTCGGCGATAACCCGCTTCACCTGCGTCTGTCCGGGTCGGGTTTTGGCGGCCCGCTCCACAATGCGCAACCCTACTTCCATGGAGCCAGTGAAGCATATCAAGGAAACGGCCGGATGCTCCACCAGATAGTCACCCATGACCGAGCCGCGTCCGGGGCAATAGTTGAACACGCCGTCCGGCAAACCGGCTTCTTTGAATATTTCCGCCAATGAATAGCCAATGGCCGAGGAAATGGACGAAGGTTTGAAAATGACCGGATTGCCCGTAACCATGGCCGCCGAAGCCATGCCTATTGCAATGGCAAAGGGGAAGTTCCACGGCGCTATTACCGCCGCTATGCCCTTGGGCTGGTAAAATAGATGGTTCAACTCGCCGGGGGCGCGGCCCATGCGCCGAGGCATGCCCAGACGCAGCATTTCCCTGGCGTAGTACTCCAAAAAGTCTATGCCTTCACCCACATCGTGATAAGCCTGATCCCACTGCTTGCCCACTTCAAGAACTTGAAGGGCCGACAGCTCGAACATGCGCCGTCTGGCAATGGCGGCAGCCCGGCGCATATACATGGCCCGATCCGCAGGGCTGGTGTTTTTCCAGGCGGTAAAGGCCGATCCGGCAGCGGCCAGGGCCTGATCTATTTCCGCTGTTCCGGCCTGACATACTTTGGCAAGAACTTCGTCCGGATTGGCCGGGTTGGTGGTGGGGATCATATCATCGGTGCTCACGTCGCGTCCGCCGATGAAAAGTGGCAAAACTCGGCCGTTCGTGGCGCGCACGGTTTGCAGGCCGCTCACAAAGCCCTGCCGGTTGGCCGCCAGACTGAGATCAAGCATGGGCTCATTGATAAAAGGCGGCACTCGCCCTTCCACTTTTTCGCTCGAAGAAGGCAAGTTCGCTTCCGACCGCGGTTCGCCCTTATCAACACCCCGCTGCATGGTCATAATGGGATTTTCCAGCAGGCGTTCCAGTTCCGCGCCTTCGGCAAAGCTCTGGCGTAAGAAGGATTCGTTGGCTGTATTTTCCAAAAGACGGCGCACCAGATAGCCCATGCCGGGAATAAGCTCGCCATAGGGGCAATACAGACGCACCCGTCCGGCCACATTCAGCAGCCCCTTGCGCACCGGCTCGGCCATGCCGTAAAGCACCTGAAATTCATAGCGATATTCGGGAACGCCCAAGGATCTGGCCTTTTCAAGCACGGTGGAAATGGTGCGCACATTGTGCGAAGCGCAGAAAAAATACACCAAATCATGATTTTGCAGAATAAGCCCGGCCAAAGACTCATAGGCCATGTCCGACTCGGCCTTGTTGGTCCACACCGGGACTTCCCATATATTCTGTTTGGCCATGGCCGTTTCCGTATCCCAATACGCGCCTTTCACCAGGCGCAGGCCAAAGGGCAGCTTGCGCTCGCGGGCGAAGGCGATCACATCTTCCACATCTTTGCGGCAATCTTTAAGATAGGCTTGGAGCACCAGCCCCAGATGGGGGTAATGGATAAATTCCGGATCGGTTCTGAGGCGCTTGAACAACTCAATGGTTATTTCCCGATATTTAAGCTGTTCCATGTCTATGCACAAAGCCCCGCCCATAGCCGCTATTTTGCGGTAAATGGGTTTCAGGCGGCGCAAGATGCCTTCAACAGAGCCCTCCACATCGGCAGGCTTGGCCTGAGAATAAAGAGCCGAAGGCTTTATCGATACATTGACCAAAGGGGTGCAGCCCCAATCCAGATCTTTTTGCGGGCCCGACCCCGGCAAAGGTTGCCAGGATTTAACCTGAGCGGCCAGGCTGTCGAGGATTTCGTGATAACCGGCGGCATAGGCGTCGCACTCCTCTTCGCTCACCGTCGCCTCACCCAACAGATCCAGCGTGAAGGTGAACTTGTCCTTGCGCAGCTTCACAAGCCCCTTCACCGCTTCGGAAGCATTTTCGCCGATAATGAATTGCCGGGCCATGTTCTCTATATTGGAGCGAATGGCCTTGCCCATGAGCATGCCGGTGAGCCCGCCGCCCAGCCCGGCCGCGCCCGCGCCCCACTTGAGCACCTTGGGCACGTCGGTGTCACCGCCGAAATATTCCTTGATGTGCCGCACCAGAGAATCGGTAGTATTGAGATAAGGAATCACATCCACAAAACGGAAAAGCTGAACCTTGAAATCTTCGTTGCGCATGGCCCAGTCCATGACTTTTCCAGTCCACCAGCTCTTGTTGAAGATCATCGGAGCTTCGCCGCTGATGCTTCTGAAAAACTCTTTTCCCCTGGCAACGACCTTGTCTTCCAGGTCTTTGTCAATCTGTTCATATGGCTGCGTCATACCACCCTCCAGCAGGTGAGCGTTTTAAAATTACGGATTACTCAGTATAATGCATTTGATCGTTTCAATCCAGATAAATTTTATTATAACATTGCGATAAAATTCACATTTATTTGAACTTATTTTCACATTTATATTTATTTTGCCATAATTAATTATAATATAATGCGAAAAATTTTGGTTTGCCATGATTGTATTTCCAAATGCTTATAAAATTGTTGACAGGGCTTCCAATTTACACAAAAACACGTTAAATATTGTGAATACTCAGCGTGAGACGACAAAATTTTGGGAGGGTTGCAATGAAAAATATTAAGGCTGTAATTATTCTGGCCCTGTTTACCGTTTTCTGGGCCGGTTCAGCCCTGGCTGCCGAGATAAAAATCGGCGTGATGTGCCCCCTGACCGGGAAATGGGCCTCGGAAGGCCTGGACATGCAGAACATCACCAACTTGCTGGCTGATCAGCTCAATAAAAGCGGCAGCCTGAAGGGCAACAGCGTCAAACTTGTTTTTCAGGATGACGCCGGCGATCCGCGCACAGCGGCCCTGGCCGCGCAAAAGCTGATTTCTTCCGGCGTGGTGGCCGTAATCGGCACATATGGCTCGGCCGTAACCGAAGCCAGCCAGAACATCATCAATGAAGCCGACGTTGTGCAGATAGCCACCGGCTCCACCAGTGTGCGCCTCACCGAAAAGGGCTATAAATATTTCTTCCGCACCTGCCCGCGCGACGACGAGCAGGGAAGAGTGGCCGCCAAAGTTATAAAAGACGGCAACTACAAGGCCGTGGCCATTTTGCATGACAATTCCTCCTATGCCAAAGGGCTGGCCGACGAAACCCGCGCCCTGCTCGGCAAGGAAGGCGTAAAAGTGGCGTTCTACGACGCCCTCACCCCCAATGAGCGTGATTACACGGCCATTCTCACCAAACTCAAGGCCGCCAACCCCGATTTGATCTTC
Source organism: Desulfovibrionaceae bacterium (assembly GCA_031553655.1). Classification (GTDB taxonomy): domain Bacteria; phylum Desulfobacterota; class Desulfovibrionia; order Desulfovibrionales; family Desulfovibrionaceae; genus JAVBLG01. The sequence continues at coordinate 64,119 of JAVBLG010000025.1, forward strand.
TTCACCGGCTACTATCCTGAAACCGGCATGCTGCTGCGCCAGAAGGCCGAAATGGGCTGGAACGTGCCCATGATGGGCGGCGACGCCGCCAATCACCTGGATCTGGTAAAAATAGCCGGCAAAGACGCGGCCAAGGGTTATTTCTTCGTAAGCCCGCCCATGCCCCAGGATCTGAACACTCCCGAAGCCGCCGCCTTCCTTAAGAGCTATCAGGAAAAGTATAAGTCCATGCCGGTGTCGGTGTGGGCAGTTGTGGCCGGCGACGCCTTCAATGTGCTTGGCGACGCGGTAAAAAACGGCAAAACCACCCCGGCGGCCATAGCTGAATGGCTGAAGACCTCGCTCAAGAACTACCCGGGCCTGTCCGGCGCGATCAGCTTCGACAAAAAAGGCGACCGCATCGGCGACCTGTATAAAGTGTATACGGTCAATGACAAGGGCGAGTTCCAGCTGAGTAAATAGAGCTTTACCGGAAATACGGTTCCGGAGCAAAAGTCCGGTTTATCTTTCAATTAATTGTCTGGTCCGTCCAAAATTTTTGGACGGACCAAACGCACAAGAGGTTCCGGAACAGGCATGGAAGAATTCCTGCAACAGCTTATAAACGGCTTGGCCGTAGGTGGAGTGTATGCCTTGGTGGCCTTGGGCTACACCATGGTCTACGGGGTGCTGAAGCTCATCAACTTCGCCCACGGAGACTTGTTCACCATAGGCGCTTATCTTGGTATGACCCTGCTGCTGGGAACCGGCCTGGCCGGGCATGTTCCCCCGTCCGTGGCCCTGCTGCTGGTTTTTGTGATGGTGGCCGGGCTGGTGGCCGTACTGGGCTTTGTACTGGAGCGGGTGGCCTATCGCCCGCTGCGCCAGGCCGGCCGCCTGTCGGCCGTTGTTTCCGCCCTGGGGGCTTCAATTTTCTTCCAGAATGCCGTGATGCTCATTTATGGCGCGCGCCCATTCGTATACCCCAGCGAACTGCGCCCCTCCTTCACCCTGAATCTTCTGGGTCTGGAGGTGCCGGGAATGCGCGTGCTGGTAATAGGCGTGAGCATTCTGCTCATGCTGGCACTCTACTCTTTTATTCACCACACCCGCATGGGCGGGGCAATACGCGCCTCGGCCATTGATCAGGGCGCGGCCAAACTCATGGGCATAAACGTCGATCGGGTCATTTCCATAGTATTTATGATCGGCCCCGGGCTCGGCGGCGCGGCCGGGGTTCTGGTGGGGCTGTACTATGGCCAGGTGGATTTCACCATGGGCTGGTCTTACGGCCTTAAAGCATTTACCGCCGCCATTTTAGGCGGCATCGGGAACATACCGGGGGCCATGCTCGGCGGCCTGCTGCTCGGCGTTATCGAAGCCATGAGCGCGGCCTATATTGCCATGGCCTGGAAAGACGCCATCGCTTTTCTGGTGCTGATCGTCATCCTCATTGTGCGTCCAACCGGCATACTCGGCGAGAGGGTGGCCGACAAACTATGAACGGGCGGCCGTTGCTTTATACCGGAATTTTCGCCCTACTGGCGGTTCTTCCGCTGTTTCTCGACGCCTATTGGGTAGACCTTGGGGTGAGTATCGGACTTTACGCCCTTCTGGCCCTGTCACTCAATGTCATTCTGGGGCAGGCCGGCATATTCCATATGGGGCATGCCGCCTTTTACGCCATAGGGGCTTATGCCACGGCCATTCTCAACACCCAGTTCCAAATTCCCGTGCTGTGGCTGCTGCCGGTTTCGGGCATGGCGGCCGGACTTTTCGCCATGATTGTGGCCCGCCCCATAATTCACCTGCGCGGTGACTATCTGCTTATTGTCACCATAGGCATTGTGGAAATAGTGCGCATCGCCCTGATCAATGATCCGGGCGGACTCACCGGCGGCTCCAACGGCATTTTCGGCATATCACGTCCGGTAATTTTCGGTTTTAAAATCAGCAAGGGCTGGCAATTCTATTATCTGATTTGGGGCTTCGCCGCCCTGAGCATCATGCTTTTCAGAATGCTTGCCCATTCGCGTTTCGGGCGGGCCCTGAGCTACATCAAGGAAGACGAAACCGCCGCCTCGGGTTGCGGGGTGGATACCTCCCATTACAAGCTGATGGCCTTTGTAATCGGGGCTGTGTGGGCGGGCATGGCCGGAAATCTGTATGCGGCAAAAATGACTATAATCGCCCCGGAGTCTTTCAGCTTTTTGGAATCGGTAATCATTTTCGCAGTGGTTATTCTGAGCGGTGGCAGCCAGCTTGGAGTATTGGTAAGCACATTTCTTTTCATCGGCCTGCCGGAAGTGCTGCGCGAGCTTTCCAGCGCGCGTATGCTGGTATTTGGCTTGGCCATGATGATTATGATGGTGTGGCGGCCTCAGGGGATTATGCCCCCTGGTCCGCGTAAGTATAAAATGTCTGCGCCGGACGGAACAGGCAAGGCTGGGGAAGAAACAGCGGAAAACAGCGCCCAGGCGCAAACCACGGACGCGGGAGGCCGGGCGTGAGCGACCTTCTCGAACTTCAGGACGTGGTCATGGCCTTTGGCGGGCTGGTGGCGGTGAACGAAGTCAGCTTCACCGTGGAAGAGAACAGCATTGTGGGGCTGATTGGCCCCAACGGAGCGGGCAAAACCACAGTTTTCAACTGCATTACCGGCAACTATCCCCCGCGGTCCGGAAAAATTCTTTTTCGTGGCGCAGCCATAACCGGTAAGCCTCCTCATGCCGTGGTAAAATTGGGGATTGCCCGTACTTTTCAGAGTATAAGGCTTTTTCCCAATCTGCCGGTAATTGAAAATGTTCTGGCTGGGCGGCACTGCCGCCTTAAGTCCGGGCTTGTGGCCTCCATGTTCCACAGTAAAACCCAGCGCCGCGAAGAAAGTGAATCTCTGGAACTGGCCATGCGCGAGCTGGAATTTGTAGGGCTGACCGCCCGCCGCGAAGAACGCGCCGGGGGGCTTTCCTACGGCAATCAACGCTTGCTGGAAATTGCCAGGGCGCTGGCCTCCGAGCCCAGCCTGCTCATTCTGGACGAACCCGCAGGCGGCATGAACGAACAAGAAACGGCCGCCCTTACCGACACCATACAATCCATACGCGGGCGAGGTATAACCGTTCTGCTCATAGAGCACGACATGCGCCTGGTTATGCGCCTGTGCGAAAAACTGATAGTGCTTGAGAACGGCATAAAGATCGCCTCCGGTTCTCCCGAGTCCGTGCGCAAGAATCCAGCGGTGATAGAGGCTTATCTTGGCTCTGATACTGACTGGTAATTCCGGTTTCATATAAAAATTGCGCGCAATTTTTATATGAAACCGGAATTACCAGTCGGCTGCCCGTGCGTTGTTAGGGCAGCCCGGCTGCGCAGCATCCGTAACGTAGGCGGTAGCGCCAGCGGCCGCCGTACAAAATCCGATGCCGAGCCGCCGTTGAAAGGCGGCGCAGGCCAATGAGACTCAAGCTAAAAAAGTAATTTCAGGTAGATGTAATATTTCAAAATTGAAATACTATAAATAGATATGGTTTCTATTTGGGATTGAAATAAGGATTGGAACTGATGTCATTTTTGGAACTGCGCGGCGTACATGTCAATTACGGAGGCGTAGAAGCCCTGCACGGCATTGATTTGCAGGTGCGCGAGGGTGAAATCGTCGCTGTGCTCGGAGCCAACGGCGCGGGCAAGAGCACCACTCTCATGAGCATAAGCGGGCTGGTACGCCCGGCAAAGGGCGAAATTCTGTTCCAGGGCCGTCCCCTGCATCAGATGCCCAGCCATGAAATTGTGCGTCTGGGCATTACCCAATCCCCAGAAGGACGCCGGGTGTTCGGCACCCTTTCCGTAAGGCGCAATTTGCTGCTTGGCGCTTTTATCATTGACGACAATAAGCGCATAGCCGAATCGTTGGAATGGATATACACCCTCTTCCCCCGCCTCAAGGAGAGAAGCAAACAGCTCGCCGGCACCCTTTCCGGCGGTGAACAGCAAATGCTGGCCATAGGCCGCGCCCTGATGAGCCAGCCCAAAGTGCTGCTGCTGGACGAGCCTTCGCTGGGTCTGGCCCCGTTGCTGGTGCGCTCCATATTTGAAACCATACAAGAAATTAACAAAAGCGGCGTAACCGTGGTTCTGGTGGAACAGAATGCCAGAGCCGCGCTGAAGCTGGCCACGCGCGGCTATGTGCTTGAAGTGGGGCATGTGGTGATGGAAGACAACGCCGCCGCCCTGCTGGCCAACCCCAGTGTGCGCGAGGCCTACTTGGGCGGCCAGGATTAAGGGTTGTCTCCAAATGCGCCTTTTGTCCAATGGCTGCGTCAAGCGGGCCTTTTTGCTCCGGTCGAGTACCATAAGAGTACACTCGCTACGCAAAAAGGCCCGCTTTTCTCGCCCTTGAATCAAAATACGCTATTTGGAGACACCCCTTATGGCGGCGGCAAAAACTGTACTCTTATTCTAAGGAAGCGCTGATTTAATGTCCCCTGAAGGGATCGTCAAAAGGATAGTTTTGTGTTAAATTTTTTCATCATTTTAAGGAGAAAAGCATGAAACGTCCCAGTTTGAGCGACATCGAATACGGCATGCGCAAGCGCACAA
>JAVBLG010000116.1:0-34710 GCA_031553655.1 Desulfovibrionaceae bacterium
CTGCCTGAGCTGGAAAACGCCCTGACCCATTCCGTGTCGCAAAAGTTTGACGGCAAGGGCGAAGCAGTTGTGGCCGAATTGGAAAAAAACGCCTCCGCCAAACGTGCTACTCGTGATCTGGTCTTTGATGACGAGGACACAGGCGACGTGAATGCCCAAAAACAAACCGCTGCCAAAGGTCAACCCATGATCGCCCACTACGTCCTAAAGCACAATTAACATCTGTCAGCTCCTCGGGCTACCGCCACCTCGGTACCCCTAACTCCACCGACAAATACCCACTTAATTCCGCTGGATAACGGAGTCAAACGTTGCTGAAGGTGACCCTCGATAGCCTTAACAGTCCTTAAGAGTATAAAAAATGCCCGCGCTGCCGGAGCATTCGCTACCAGGCGATTCCATTCTCCTCTACGCGATGCTCCGGGCCTGGCCGGGAATGGAGAACGGCATGTTCGGAAAACTTCTGGCCATGGTCATTACTATATTGCTGGCAGCGCCTCACGCTCTGGCGGCGGATTTCGGCGAACTTAATGCAAAAGCCCAAGCCTCCTTAAAAGAGGGCAAAAATGAAGAGGCGGCAGTTGTATTCACGGAAATGTCCGACATTCTGCTCAAGTCCAAAGAACCGGACAAAGCCCGCTTGCTGCTCAATAATGCTGCCCTCGCATATATCAGGGCCGAAAATTACGAGGCTGCCGGGCAGGCCGCCACAAAAGCCATACAAATTCCGGGCAAGGCCGCGCCGGAAATCCTGCTGGCTTCGTACTACAGATTGGTTCTGGCCCAGCGTGGCCTGGGCAATAACGCCTTGGCCGTTCAAACCATGGAGCGCATGCTGAAAACTTTTCCCAAGCTGCCACCGGCCGATCTCTCCAAGCTTTACGCCAGCCTGGGCGATGCTTGCCGAGGCATGGAACTGTACGGACGGGCTGAGAATTATTATGACAAGGCTGCATCTTTTCTGCCGCAAACCGCCGAGCCCAAAGACCGTGCCCGGCTGCTGACGGCCAAGGGCCTCTGTCAAGGCAACCTTGGCGATTTCGCCAAGGCCGCCCAAAGCCTGGAACAGGCTAAAAAAATAGCCGAAACCTCCGGCATCGCCCTTACTATGGCCGAGTCAGACAGCAATTTGGGTGTATTGCATTGGGAACGCGGCGATTACATCAAGGCTATAGCCCGGCTCCAATCTTCCCTGGAAATTGAGAAAAAAAATGCCCTGCGCAATAATGAAGGCGCGGATCTCAACAACATGGGCCTGGTTTATAAAAGCATGGGGCGTTTCAAGGAGGCCATGGACTTTTTTGAACAGGCCCTGGCCATAGCCAGAGAAACAGGCAACAAGAAGGATGAAGGCATAGCTCTTTCCAACCGCGCCCTCTTAAACCGAATCGGCGGCAATTTGAACGACGCCCGCGCCGACTACCGCGCGGCCATGGCTCTTTACAAGGAAGCGGGCTTCAAGGAAGGACAGGCTGGAGCATTGATGGGCATAGGGAAAATAGCTGAACGGGAAGACAGGGATCTGGAAACAGCCCTGAGCAATTACCGTGAAGCCCTGAATATTTATACCGCTCTGTCTCTGCCGCGCGGCCAGGCTGAAGCCCTGCTGCAAATAGGCGGCGTGCTCAAAAAAACAGCTCTGCCGGGCCGCGCCAGCCGCGATCTTGTTTTCGATGATGAACCAACCGTGCCAAAAATGAATAAAGCCGACGCACTGAAAGAATGCCTTGCCGCATACTCCAGCGCTCTGGCCTTGGCCGAACCCATGGTTCTTAAAGAAATGATCTGGTCCGCCCGGCAGGGCATAGGCTTTGCGACAGCCCTCATGGGTAGGTTGGAAGAAGGTTTCGCCGAATATGTTAAAGCGATAGATATGGTCACTTCCCTGCGCGTCAGCCTGGCTAATGCCGAACTACTCGGCGAATTTATGGCCGGTAAAGAAGATTTATACGAAGAAGCCATGGCTCTTTGCGCGCAATTATATGAAAAAACCAAAGATTACAAATATCTAAACCTACAGATGCGCTTTTCCGAAACTTTGCGCAACGAGGTGCAAAAGGCCAGTGCGGCTTTGGTGCAACTTAATTTCGCCGATACCAAAAAGCAAGCGCTCTATAATAATCTGATGCAGCTCGGCCGCCGTCAAGGCCAGGCTGAAGCGGCAATTCCTGCTGTACCCGCCCTACCCGCCAATGCCGGTGAAAACGACAAGGCCGCGCAAAAGCTCAAAAGCGAGGAGTCGGCCAAACAGAAAGCGGCAGTGCAAAAACTGGATCAGGACTATCAGAAACTGTTGGCCCAGTGGAAAAAAGACTATCCAGACGATGCCATGATTTTTGAATCGTCCGCCAGGGTTGATATTCCGGCTGTGCAAAAAGCTCTGAAACCGGATCAAGTTCTGATTCAATATGTGGCTCTGCCTGATAAGCTGCTGATTATGGCTGTAAGCGCCAACAAGGTCGATTGTGTGACGGCCGATGTGGGGCAAAAGGAATTTAACAATTTTTTCAAGCGATTTTTAGTATCTTACACCGAAAAATACGGCCATATGGGCAGCCCCACGCAGGAAGATGAAAAACGTTATTACAACATGGCAATCACTGCTCTGGGCCAAATGGGCAAATGGCTTATTGCTCCTGTATTGGAAAAGATGGAGGGGAAAAAACGCGTATATTTCGTGGCCGACGGTTTTCTGGCCCAAATTCCCTTCAGCGCGTTGGTCATCGGCAAGGACAAAGACGAACATCCTGTTTTCCTTGTGGAAAGATTTGACATTTCTAATATTCGCCCTTCGTTCATAACGGCTCTTACAAAGAATGTCGCCAAAAAATCCGTGAAAACCCTCTTGGCTGTGGCCAATCCCAATAATAAATACATCATTTCTCTGCCGGAACTGCCCGGAACAAAGCAGGAATTGGAAAAAGTCGGCGCCAATGTGGCGGAAAATCCACAAATCCGCGATTCCCGATTGGAACGTGAAGCCACGGAGTCGTGGTTCTTGGAAAAACTCGGCCAGCACAGCTACGAATATTTATATTTCGCCACACACGGGGTTCCTTATTCAGAAATTTATTACACCTATAAACTCAAAATAAACGCCTTCCGCAACAGCCTAAAAAACAAAGGGCACAGCGACGAGGAGATCAACAGGGAAGTGGAGCTGATCAACCGACATCTGCCGACACTATCACCACTCAACGGCTACCTGTATCTGGCCGCTCAGGACGGCACCGACGAAAGCGGCTTGCTGACAATCAAAAAAATTACGGAGCTTGATGATAAATCCTTTGCCAATACACGCTGCGTAATTCTCTCCGCCTGCAATACCGGCGTAACTTTTGCCCCCAAAACGCTGAAAACGAAGGCACAAGACTCCGATTCCGCCACAGAACAAGCATTCAATTCCGCTGAAATGGAAAAAGAATTGCGCAAAGCCGGTTGGATCCCGGGAGTGGATCAGGTGAGTTTTGTGGATATTTTTATGCGCCGTAAAGTCAACAATGTGTATGGCACTTTGTGGTTTGTGAACGACACGTCTTCCAGCCACCTTATGTCTTCCTTTGCCGCGCTTCTCAAAGAACGCAAGGGAGAGGATGTGGCCGGAACATATTCCGAAATATTGCGCCGTTATATAGCGGAGTGCAAAAATGGAAACAAACCCCTGGGTAATTCCTATTCCCAGCCACTCCAACCATATCTATGGGCGGGAGGAACTATTTTCGGCAAATAATCAAGGCGCCAATCCCGCAATTTATGCACCGCGCCTCTATACAGGCAGAGCGCGAAAAATGTACATGGCTTAAAAACCTTTAACAGAGGAATGCATAATGTCGCCTAAACTTCGTAAGATTCTGCTGTGGGCTCTGACCATGACCCTCATCGCCGGCTTGGTGTGGGCCGGAGCGGATTTGCTCGGACAATCCAACAAAAAGGCCGCCGATGCCGGCGCCAACGCCGCCGATATGGAAATGGCCTCCATTGATTCTGTTAAACCCAGCGTGAAAGAAGGTAAAAAACCTGTTTCCAAAGCCACCGCCGCCCACAATAAGGTAAAGCAAGCCGATTCGGCTTATCGCGTCGCACTTAAAAAGGCTCAATCCGAAATTGACAGTTCCGGCAAGGTTTCGCAGAAAACTTACAATGCCGGCATGGCCGCCGCCCGCAAATTCCAGGCCGCCAGCGAAGAATATGCGGCCACGCAGGAACCGGTGCGCGCCAAAATGATCCGCGAAGCCGGGGCCAGCCGCATCAAGAGCGCGGAAATGGCCTTCAGCGATATAGATGCCTCCAAAATCGACGACTATAACAGCCAGCAAGATACTTTGCGTCAGGCTCAAAAAGAATACTATGATCTGGCCAAAACCGACGTGTCTGAACAGGATCGCGCGGCCATGAAGGCTGCCCTCATCCCCACCCTGCAACGCGTGGGCGGAAACCTCGCCGGTACGGCCGGCGATATTATGAGCCTTCTCTCCCAAGTGAAGGATCAAGTGGGCATGTCGCCTTCGGCCATGATGGGCGGATGCGCAAGACAGGCCGCCACTTCCGGTTCCATGTCCAGCGGAGCCACCGCCCTGCTCAGCCCCCTGCAATCCCTGCTGAGCCTTGTGAAGGGCATGGGCAGCAACGTGCAGGGCATGATTAGCGATATTTCCTCGCTGTAATTTCTTAGAAATCCCTCCTGAGCGCCCAGCGTGGCAACTGGCTCACCACTGAGCGCGCCGGTTGCCGGGAGGCAAAAAACAAGCTGCCATATGAAAAAATTGTTCTTCCCGCTTATTCTAGGCCTTCTTTTACCGTCCGCCCTTTGCCGGGCCGATATAATAGAAGGTATATGGAACAAATACACTCCGCAAATCCCCGCTATCGACAGAGGACAGGAAGATGCTCAAAAGCCTCGCACCTTGCCTCCGGGCAGGCTCATGGGCAAACCTTCTCCGGAACGGGAAGCGGATTTCAGGTCCATGTGGAAATACAGAATGTCCACCTACGAACTACATTTTGACAACCCCGGAGAGCTGGCCCGAACAGCCTACGGGCTGGCTCTGCACAGCGGAGATATCGATCCTTCTTTGAAGCCGGAAACCTTTGTGGCCGGAGTACTTGGCTTTCATTACTCCATCGGTCAGATCTGCTCTTTCGCCAATGACCTTTTCAGCTTCAAAACCGGTTTTGTACTTGATGATGGTGTATTGCTTGGCTATCTGCTGGCTGACGGAATTATAACCGTGAAAAACGGCTCTTTTATTCCCACAGGCAAAGCCGGGCACGTTCTGGCGGCGGCTCCCGGCAAAAGGCGTGACTTTGCACGAAATCTGCGCCACGAACGCCTGCATGTATTTTGGGATGAAGACACTGACTTTCAGGACAAGTCCATCAATTCATGGAAGCAAATGCCTTCAGGAGACAAAGCTCGCGTGCGTGAAGAATTTTACCGTTACGCTCAAAAGAACGAAACGCAAATCGCGGAAGAATGGGCGATAAAGAACGCGGAAGCGTCGGATATGAAAATCGACTGAAAATACAATTTCCACTCGCCGCTTTTACGCGGCGGAAACGGAGAAAAAAATGAAAAAACGCCATGCCTCCATCCTACTGTTGACCGCTTTATTTTTGTTCACAGCCTCCGGAGCTCAGGCCGCCGGACGCCTCAATTTCATGCTGACCAATCTTTCCGGCATGCACATCACTGATGTGCGAATCGCGCCTACCTACTACTCCAACTACCAGAGCAACAATTTGCTCAAAACCAACCTCGACCCTGGCACTCGCCTGTATATCGGTCCAAACTTTTACGGTGATCAGCGCTATTGGAACATTTCTCTCACCTGGAGCAACGGCTATCGGCACACCTGGACACATAGCCAACTGGCCCGCTACAATTCCTATGTGGTCTACCCCGGCCCCTACGGAGTGCGCATGCGCCAAGGTTTTGAACCGTCCTTTGCCCGCTACGGCGATGGACCGGCGCTGACAATGTATTCCGGCGCGCAGCCTGGCGTGTCCGTTTCTGTGGGGATACCAGAAAAAGCCAACGTTGCTACAGCCCCTGCCGCGGCAACACAGACCGCGCCCAACGCCCTGGTAGCTGACAGCACCCGTCGCACCCGCGATTTGGTGTTTGACGATGACGACAAAGCGCCGGCCACTTCCGCCGAAAAGCCTAAAGGTGAAACCATCGCGGTAAAGGCCACTGTAGAATTAAACCGCGACGGAAAAACCTCCACAGTTCTGCCTTCGGAAGAATTCAAAAGCGGCGACAAGGTGCGCCTGCTCTTCTCAAGTAATCGCGACGGATATGTCTATTGGGTAGCCAAAGGCACTTCTGGCAGCTATCAGGTGCTATTTCCAAGCGCCAAGACGGGAATGGACAACAGTATAACCAAAAATAAAGAATATACTGTGCCTATGAAGGGAGCATGGAGATTTGATGACAAAAAAGGGACAGAAACCCTGGTATGTTTTGTTTCACCATCCAAAGTGGCCAATTTAGACAATGCCGTGCAACTGGCCGCTCAAGGCAAGGGGGAAGAAGCTTCAGGCATCATAGCCGGGCAGATTTCCGGGCATGAAACCAAGCGCCGCGCAACCCGCGATCTGGTTTTTGAAGAAGAAGACGAAAAAGACGTAAATACCAAAACGCAAGTGTCGCCCGGCAATGAACCTTTTGTAGCCACTTATGAATTAATTCATAATTAATTCGAATTAACTAACCGTAAAAGCGGCACCGGTGCTTGGTCATGGTAAAAGGCACACCGCTAATAAATTGTCAAAACGGCGCTGGGGCAGAATTTGCCTCAGCGCCGTAGATAAAAAACTTCAGGCCCGCAAAAAAACAACTTCCACTCCGCGTGTATTGTGTGGAATTATTATTCAGGAATTGCCGCCGCTCGCCATGGATTTCACCACCAGGGTGATTCCCCTGACCTTCACCACCTCCACCATTGTCCCGGCAGGGTAATCGGTATCGGCCTCCACGGGCCAGCTTGAGTCATTTATTTTCAACCGGCCCCGGCCCCCGAAAACGCCTTCGGTCAAAATAGCGGTATGCCCCACAAGCTGCGCGGCCCGTTCGTTTACGCCGGGCTGCTCCACTCCACCTTTCTTTTCCTGCCTGCGGATAACACGCCGCCAGACCAGAGTAGACACCAAAGTAAGAGCGGCAAAGGCGGCCCCTTGCCACATATGAGAAGCCGGGGCCATAAAAGCCAGCCCGGATACACAAGCCGCCGCCCCAGCCGCAATAAGCAGAAAACCGGTGGGTACGAGCATAAGCTCAATAATCAGCAGTAAACCGGCCAAAGCCAGCCATAGCCAAAAAGGGGACACGGAAGCGATAGTTTCCATATGGGCAACCTGAAGGCAGCTTGCGCCTTTAGTTTCGTCAACGTGTTTTCAGCAACTCCGCCACCCCGGCCACGGAACTTATAAGGCCCGAGGCTTCCACTGGCATCATTAGCACCTTGCTATTCTCCGAAGTACCGATCTTTTGCATGGCCTCGGTATATTTGAGGGCTACAAAATATTGCACAGCCTTCACATCGCCCTCGGCTATGGCTTGCGACACAACGTGAGTGGCCCTGGCTTCGGCTTCGGCGGCGCGCTCACGTGCTTCGGCCCGCAGTATTTCAGCCTGCTTCTTGCCTTCGGCCTCGCGAATCTCGGCTTCTTTCTTGCCTTCGGCTACCAGAATGGCCGCGGCCTTTTCGCCTTCGGCCTCCAGAATGGTAGCGCGCTTGGTGCGTTCAGCCTTCATTTGAGCGTTCATGGCCGCGATCAGGGCTTCGGGCGGGCGCACGTCGCGTATTTCAATACGCGTAACCTTAACCCCCCAGGGGTTGGTGGCGAGATCAATAACTTCCAGCAGCTTGGCATTAATGCGCTCGCGCTTGGAAAGCATCTCATCCAGTTCCATTTCGCCCAATACCGTACGGATATTGGTCATGGTCAGATTGATTATAGCCGAAATAAGATCGCTCACCTCATAGGCGGCCTGGGCCGGACTTATAATTTGGATGAAGCATACCGCGTCAATGGTCACATTGGCGTTGTCGCGCGATATGACCTCCTGGCGGGGAATGTCGATAACCTGCTCCATCATGTTCACCTTGTGTCCGATGCGGTCCACAAAAGGCACAATAAAGTTGAGACCTGGCGTGAGAATGCGGGTGAAACGGCCGAAGCGCTCCACCGTCCATTGAAAGCCCTGGGGAACGGATTTAATGGTAGAAGCCGCAAAAACAAGGGCCAGAACCACAAAAACGAGAATGGCGGGAAATGCGCCCAGAGTTATATCAAACATAATATTTTCCAATTTAAAAGTTAAAGTCAAAGTTACAAAACATACTTAAAAACATGGTATGATAAAATAAAAATGGGGGCAAGGCGTTATAGCCTCACCCCCCATCCTGTTCTGTAATATACCTTAATCCAAGTAGCTGATCAACCTGACGACCAAGTAGCCGGTTGGTTTGTCGTCAGACAAGGAAGATAAACTTTTGCGAGTGAGTGCACTCTTCGGTGCACGTAACAAGAAAAAGTGCGGTCTGACGCAGTATCACGGAAAACCGACCGCTACTAGCCCTGTTTGTAACTCTTGGCGAGAGTTTCGGCCCTGGCCCTGCAAGCATTAACGCGCTCCACCAAGCTTTTGCGATAGGCTTCCAGATCGTCTATGGGTTTGGTAGCCACGCCGCTTTCCATGGCCGCCTTGACCACGGCAATGGTTTCCCATTCAATAATGCGCGGATCAAGCGGCTTCGGAATGACATAGTCGCGTCCGAAGGTAAATTTCTGTCCACCATAAGCCTGCGATACCGAGTCCGGCACGGGTTCTTTGGCCAGGGCGGCCAGGGACTTGGCCGCAGCCAGCTTCATGGCTTCGTTAATTTCCTTGGCGCCCACGTCGAGCGCGCCGCGGAAGAGGAAGGGGAAGCCGGAAACGTTGTTGACCTGGTTGGGATAGTCGGTGCGCCCGGTTCCCATGATGCAATTGGGCGAGGCTTCTTTAGCTTCGGGGTAGCTGATTTCCGGATCGGGGTTGGCCATGGCGAAAATGATGGGATCTTTAGCCATGCTCTTGATCATATCCTGATTGATCACGCCCTTGGTGGAGAGACCAAGGAACACGTCGGCGTCTTTCATGGCTTCAGCCATGCTCAAGTTCTCGGACTGGGCAAACTTGGCTTTGTACTTGTTGAGATCGTTGCGGCCCTTGTGGATCAGCCCGCGCGAGTCAAACATGAACACACTGCGGCGCTGCACGCCGAGAGCAATGTAGAAATTGGCGCAGGCAATGGCGGCCGCGCCGGCTCCGGAAATAACCACCTTGCAGTTTTTAATTTTACGGCCGGTGATTTCACAGGCATTGATAATACCGGCGCCGGAAATAACGGCGGTGCCGTGCTGGTCGTCGTGGAAAACGGGGATACCCATTTCACGTTTCAGTTTTTCTTCAATATAAAAGCATTCAGGGGCTTTGATGTCTTCCAGGTTGATCCCGCCAAAGGTGGGCTCCAGAGTTTTCACAATGGCCACAATCTTTTTGGGATCGTTTTCGGCCAGGTTGATGTCATACACGTCAACATCGGCAAACATCTTGAAGAGCACGCCCTTGCCTTCCATGACCGGTTTACCGGCTTTAGGGCCGATGTTGCCCAGGCCAAGAACGGCGGTACCGTTGGAAACCACGGCTACCAGGTTGGCGCGGCCGGTGTAACGGTCCACTTCGGCCTCATTGGCGTGAATGGCCCGGCAGGCTTCGGCAACACCGGGAGAATAGGCCATGGCCAAATCTTTCTGGGTGGCGCATTCCTTTGTGGGCAAAACTTCAACCTTACCTCTACGCGGAAATTCATGATAAGCAAGAGCTTCTTCTTTGGTGTACAAGGCCATATAGTTCCCCTTAATTTTAGATGGAATACCCTATAGCAGTTTACATTCAAGTAAATACTATAGTTTTGAATGCTGCGATCATATCATCGAAAAATACATTTGCCAACATGGTTTGGAGTATTGGTGAAAAAAATAATTACCGCCCGGGCGCGCGACGGAAACTCCATTTTAGCGCAACCGGGTGGTAATTATAATTTATTCTTCTTACGGAATGACTGTTACTAAAGTACACACTCGACATTCCATAAAAAATGCTCGCTTAGAACTTAAAATTGGGAACCGCGAACAATTCTTCGCCGTGCGAGTCATTAATGACCACAAGGGGGAAGTCTTTCACCGTGAGCTTGCGCACGGCTTCGGCCCCCAGGTCTTCATAGGCCACAACTTCGCTGGCGGTGATACATTTGGAAATCAGGGCTCCAGCGCCCCCGGTGGCTCCGAGGTAAACGCCGGTATGCTCTTTCATGGCATCGCGCACTTCTTTAGTGCGTTTGCCCTTGCCTATGGTGGCCCCGAGTCCCAGGGAATAGAGGCGCGGAGCATAGGTATCCATGCGCCCGGAAGTGGTGGGCCCGGCCGAGCCTATGGCATAGCCTTCGGGAGCCGGAGCGGGCCCCATATAATAAATGGCCGCGCCTTTAAGGTCGAAAGGCAGTTCCTTGCCTTCGTCCAGGGCGGCAACGATTTTCTTGTGGGCCGCGTCGCGGGCGGAATATATTATCCCGTTGAGGATAACTATGTCGCCTATTTTCAACTTGGCCAAGTCTTCTTTTTTCAGCGGTGTGCTCAAATTGTAGGTAGCCATTAGAACTTCACCTCCTGATGCCTTGAGGAATGGCACTGCACGTTCACCGCCAGCGGCAGGCTGGCAATGTGGCAGGGAGCGGTTTCAATTTTGACGGCGAAAGTAGTGGTTTTGCCGCCAAGTCCCATGGGTCCGATGCCGAGATCGTTGACCGCTTTCGTAAGCTCGTCCTCAAGCGCGGCAATAGCCGGGTCAGGGTGTTTCTGATCCAGAGGGCGGAACAGAGCCGTTTTGGCCAAAACCGGGGCATAGTCAAAGGTTCCGCCAATGCCCACCCCCACTATGGTGGGGGGGCAGGGGTTGGGGCCGGCCTCGGCCATGCGGCGCACCACAAAATCTTTTATACCGGCCCAACCCTGCGAAGGGGTGAGCATGGTGCAGCGGCTCATGTTTTCCGAGCCTCCGCCCTTGGCCATATAGCGAATGCGCAGGCCGTCGCCGGGCACCACGTCGGTATGAATCATGGCCGGGCTGTTGTCGCCGGTGTTTTTGCGGGTGAGCGGATCGCAGGCGGATTTACGCAGGAAACCTTTCTGATAGGCTTCAATCATGGCTTTGTTGAGAGTGTCATTGAGGGTGCCGCCTTCAATGTGGACATCTTCGCCGTACTCCACAAAAAACACGGCCAAGCCACAATCCTGGCAAAGCGGAAGACCGGAAGTTTTGGCATAGTCGGCGTTTTCCAGCAGCTGCCCCAAGATTTCCTTGGCTGAGTCGGTGGTTTCCTCTTTCATGGCCTTTTCCATAGCCGCCCGCACACCCGGCTCAAGGATGCGGTTGGCCGTCAGGATCATGTCCACAACCTTACTGTGAATGTCTGAGGCTTTGATTGTTTTCATAAACTACTCTTCTCTGGTTTTTTAATGTTTCAAAACCATTATCCAGGTAAAAATCCTGTTCAAAGACAAAGTTATTTTTTCTCGTGGCAGCAGCACTTTTTATTGATCAGGTTGAGCAAAGGCCGGGGTATAATGCCCTTCACCGATTCGGTGGACAGCATGCGGCGCATAATTCCCAGCTGATCCTGAAGCGGAATGCTCTTGGGGCACACGTCTTCGCAAGCCAGCAGGCCCATGCAGCCGAAAATGCCGCTGTCGTCACCAATAAGATCATAGAAATCGCGCGGGGTGCGATTGTCGCGGGGGTCGATGTGGAAGCGAGCCACGCGGTTAACACTGGTAGCCCCAACAAAATCTTCGCGCATTCTGGCCGTGCCGCAGGCCGCCACACAGCAGCCGCATTCTATGCAGCGGTCAAGCTCGAAAATTTCATTAGCCAGATCGTTTTCCATACGCTCTTCAGGAGCGGTTTCGTCAAACGTCTTGGTGGTGTGAATCCACGATTCAATTCTTGTACCCACATTGCGGAACCAGGAGCCGGTGTCCACCGACAGGTCGCCGATGAGCTTGAACACCGGCAGCGGATGCAGAGTGATGTGCTCGGGCAGATCCACGGTTTGCGTATTGCAGGCCAGGCCGGGGCGGCCGTTGATAACCATGCCGCACGAGCCGCAGATGCCGGCGCGGCAGCAGAAGTCGAACTGCAGGGAGGGGTCCATGGTTTCGCGGATCTGGGTCAGGGCCAGAAAAAGAGTCATGCTGGGGTATTCTTCCAGCGAATATTCCCGCATATGAGGCTTGGATTCCGGATCGAGCGGATTATAGCGGAATATTTCCAGAGTAAGTTTGCGTCCCATATATATTTCCCCCTATCCCTTGGCCCCGCCGAAGGGGCGAATCTGCCCGGCGGGAATTTCGGCGTTGATGATTTTGCCTCCACCGTAACCGCGTTCTCCCGGGGGAATTTCATAATACGGGGTGACAGTTTCGTACTTGAGCTCCGGCAGAGTCTGCCCTTCCTTCCAATAGGCCAGGGTGCGGTTGAGCCAGTCGCGGTCGTTGCGCTCGGGGAAGTCCTCACGGGCGTGGGCGCCGCGGCTTTCAGTACGCATAAGAGCGCCATAAGCGGTGCATATAGCCAGTTTGACCATGCCCGGGATACGCAGCGCCATGGCCAGCTCAGGCGAATGCCCGTGCGTTCCGCGGCCCTGCAGGCCGATTTTTTCAGTGCGCAGCAAAAGCTCCTGAAGCTTGTCCACGCCGGTTTGCAAGTCTTTGCCGTTACGGAAAATGCCAACGTATTCCATCATGATGTCCTGCATGATGTTGCGCAGCTCGAAACAATTTTCCGTGCCCTTGCGGCCATACACAATATTGTCGATGCGGGTCTGCACCATTTTGGCGGCATCGCGCAGGGCGGCAGTGGAGAAGGACACTTCATTGCCCGCGAGGAATTCCACGATTTTCTTGCCCACAATGCGCCCGGCAACAACGGTTTCGCTGAGCGAGTTACCGCCCAGGCGGTTGAAGCCGTGCATATCCCAGCAGGCCGCTTCGCCGGCGCTGAACAGGCCTTTGAGCCCGTAAGCCGCGCCGTCTTTGTCGGTACGCACGCCACCCATGGAATAGTGCTGGGTGGGACGAACCGGAATGAGCTGATAAATGGGGTCAACACCAAGGAAGTTGCGGCTGATGTCATAAACTTCGCGCAGGTTGGTGGTAATGTGCTTTTCGCCCAGGTGACGGATGTCGAGCCAGAGGTGATCGCCATATGGAGACTTAACGCCGAGGCCTTTGCGGATATGCTCCATCATGCGCCGTGAAACAACGTCGCGTGAGGCCAGTTCGGCCTTTTCCGGCTCATAGTCGGGCATGAAGCGGTAGTTGTTGACATCCAGGAGAGTACCACCGTCGCCGCGGCAGCCTTCGGTCACCAGAATGTCGGTGGGCACGGTGCCGGTGGGGTGGAACTGCACGGCCTCGGGGTTGCCGAGCGGCACCACACCGGTCTCAATGGCGGTGATCTGGCCGCCGCCGTCGCAGATTACCGCGTTGGTGGTGGCGCGATAGATGCGCCCGTAGCCGCCTGTGGCAATAAGAGTGGCTTTAGCGAAATAGGCCACCAGCTCGCCGGTGCGCAGGCAGCGGGCGATGCAGCCGTAGCAGTTCACGCCGTCGTGGATCAGAGCTTCGGCCTGGGTGCGGTCATGCACGGCCACGCCCAACTCAAGCACGCGGTTGTCCAGGGTGAAGAGCACGGAGTGCCCGGTACCGTCCGCGGTGTAGCAGGTGCGCCACTTGGCTGTGCCGCCGAAGGCACGGGAGTGGATGAGCCCGCGATTTTCATCTTTTTCCACGGCCTGGAAAGGTTTGCCGCCTTTATAGTAGGTGGCTTCGCCGGGAACTATGCGGTTCCACGGCACCCCGTAGTGAGCCATTTCACGCATGGCTATGGGTGCGGTGTCGGCGAAAAGGCGGGCCACTTCCTGGTCGCAGCCCCAGTCGGAGCCTTTAACTGTGTCGGTGAAGTGTACGTCGGGGGTGTCGCCTTCGCCCATAATGGAGTTGCCGAGGGCGGCCTGCATGCCGCCCTGGGCCGCTGAAGAATGCGAACGCCGGGGGGGAACAATGGAAAGACAGATGACGTCGAAACCGGCCTGGGCGGCTTCAACGGCTACCCGTTCTCCGGCCAGTCCCGCGCCCATGCACAAAACATCGGTTTGAAATACACGCATGGTTCACTCCTTAAAGGGCTAGACGGCTAAGAGCCAGAGACGCAGCAGGGTCAAAAGGCCTATGGCGACGAATGCGATCATCATGCCGTTTTCACGGCACTGCCACACGGCGCGGTTGGACTTGGTTATATAGCCGTACTTGACGCCCAGGCGGTAAAAACCGATGCCCACATGCAATTCGGCCATGGGCAGGAGAACCAGATAAAAAGCCAGCCAGCCGTCCTGTACCCTGGCCGCGCTCTTGGCCGCGGTAATGGGCAGGGTGGTGAGCACCTGATACATATGAATGCTGCCGAGCACCAGAACCACCAGGGCCGTGCCCACCTGCACCAACCACATCCAGGTGTCTTTGTGTTTGAGAAGTTGCGAATGCTTCCAGAAGGTGATCAGCTCGCCGGCGCGGAAAGGCATTTTCCGGGCGGCAATAACAAAATGGGCCAGCATGAGCAGGAAGATGAGCGGCCCGCCGATCTGGGCCATGTAAGTGGCCTCAAAAAACCAGCCCAGAGCGTTCATGAGCGCCGGGCTGATAACCACACTGCTCACCATGATCAGGTGAGCCCATAGAAACAGGATGAGAAGCACGCCGGACACGGCCTGGAAAAAATCCAGACGCCCGGGCAGATTGCTTCTGGCCAGAGTCTTTGGGGAAATAATGCCTTCCATGAAGCCTCCTAGAATGTTGCGGTTAAAATTTGCGATAGGAATCAGCTTGAACAGTGTTCAAGTGCAACAGCAAGTACAGCATGATAGGAACCTGGAAATAAATAAACCAGGCATTTCGCCCTTAAGCCGCACAGGCGCAAAAAATTTACCATATAGCCATTATTAGTCAATTTTTAAAAAACAGTCAAACTATTATGATGATAATAATGGGAATTAAATAACAATGTCGGCAGGCGGCTTGTTATTTAATTCACCAGCATCAGACAAGAAATTTTCTCTCTCATCCGCCCACGTTTGCACGGTCTTATAACTTCAAAAATATATTGAACAAAAAAAACAGATTAACCTTTTCCCGGAAAAACATCCGCGCGCAGGCAAGCTTTTTTCTAAATTATCTCTACTCGTTAACGAAGCCATGCGGTTTTACAAGGTGTGGACTTTTTCATCAGGTGCGCGCTATTATAGCTCTCTCCGGTTGCCCCCCATCAATCAATTGAGGTCAACGATTATTAATTTTAACCCGGATTTTTGCCGGAAATACAAAACATTATACGAGAACAGAACCGCTATGCTTACCATGCCCAAAAAACTGCCTCCTTTGGCCTTGACCTCCAATACAGAAGTCGTGCTCAAGAAACGCTATTATCGCAAAGACGGAGACGGAAAAAATCTGGAAGACGCCCGCTCTATGTTCTGGCGAGTAGCTTCGGCCATAGCCGAGCAGGAAACAAAGTATTCCGCCTCACCCTGGTCCGCGCCGGATCTGGCTGTGGAATTCTACAATATCATGACTTCCTGGAAATTTCTGCCAAACTCCCCCACTCTTATGAATGCAGGCACGAATCTGGGGCAGCTTTCGGCCTGCTTTGTCTTGCCTATCGGCGACTCCATTGAGGAAATTTTCGACGCCGTGAAATACGCGGCCATGATCCATAAAAGTGGCGGCGGCACCGGCTTTTCTTTTTCACGCCTGCGCCCGCGCGAAAGCCGCGTGGGTTCCACCGGCGGGGTGGCCTCGGGGCCGGTTTCGTTCTTGCGCATTTTCAATACGGCCACCGAGCAGATCAAGCAGGGCGGCACCAGGCGCGGGGCCAACATGGGTATTTTGCGCGTTGATCATCCCGACATTATCGACTTCATCCGCGCAAAGGAAAAAGAAGGCGAGTTCAACAACTTCAACCTGTCAGTGGGTATTACTGAAGCCTTCATGCAGGCTGTGGAAGCCGACGAGGAATACGCTCTCATAAACCCGGCCAGCAAAAAGGAAAAAGGCCGTCTGCGCGCCAAGGATGTTTTTGATCTGCTTGTGCGCAAAGCCTGGGAATCGGGCGATCCAGGCATTGTTTTCCTGGATCGCATCAACAAGGATAACCCCACCCCCAAACAAGGTGAAATAGAATCCACCAATCCCTGTGGCGAGCAGCCCCTGCTGCCTTATGAAGCCTGCAACTTGGGTTCGATTAATCTGTCCGCCTTCCACAAACCGGGGCGCAACATATCGGATTCCGACCCGACCAAAGATGTCAATTGGGAAGATCTGGGCAAAACAGTGCATCTGGCGGTGCGCTTTCTGGACAATGTAATCGACGCCTCGCAATTTCCTCTGGATCGCATCAGTGAAGTGGTGCATCAAAACCGCAAAATAGGCCTCGGGGTAATGGGCTTCGCCGATCTGCTCTACCAGCTCAAAGTACCTTATAATTCCGAACAGGGGCTTGAGCTGGGAGAAAAGCTCATGGCTTTTGTCAACGATCAGGCTCATCTGGCTTCGCAAAAGTTGGCCGAAGAACGTGGAGCCTTCCCTTCTTTCTCCGATTCCACTTATGCTGAAAAACAGCAGGGGCCATACCGCAACGCTACAGTGACAACCATTGCGCCCACCGGAACACTGTCGATTATAGCGGGCTGCTCTTCCGGTATTGAGCCGCTTTTTGCCCTGTGCTTCACTCGCAATATTCTGGACGGGGAAAAGTTGGTGGAAATCAACCCCCACTTCGAATCCGCGCTTAAGTTCACAGGTGCGGGCAGCCCTGAACTTATGGAAAGCATTGTGGCCAAAGGCTCCATAAAACATATGGATTTTCTGCCCGAGGAACTGCGCCGCGTTTTCGTTACAGCCATGGACATAGATCCCATATGGCATTTGAGGATGCAGTCCGTTTTTCAGCGCCACACCGACAATGCCGTCTCCAAAACGGTTAACCTGCCCCACTCGGCCACCATCGAAGATATACATAATATATATATGTCGGCATATAAGGAAGACTGCAAGGGCGTTACCGTATACCGTGACGGCTGCAAGTCGGTGCAGGTGCTGGCCACAGGCGAAGCACAAAAAAAGCAGGATGAAAAGAACGGTTCGGCGGAAACGCCCAAAGGCGTGGTACGCAAACGCCCGGATATCGTGCAGGGTTTTACCCAGAAAATACAAACCGGCCTCGGCGACATGTATCTCACTGTAAACGAAGTTGACGGCAAACCATTTGAAGTTTTCGCCACAATAGGCAAGTCCGGGCGTTCCATCACCGCCAAGGCCGAAGCCATAGGCCGCCTGGTATCTCTGGCACTGCGCTCAGGCGTTGAAGTGCGTGATATCGTGAGTCAAATCAAAGGAATTGGCGGCGAGCACCCTGTTTTCCAGAAAAAAGGCCTGCTATTGTCCATACCCGACGCCATAGCCTGGGTGCTGGAACGTCGCTACCTCAGAGGTCAGAAAGTTGAAGTAGGCAACGGCAACGGCTTGGAAAGGAATCAGTGTCCCGATTGCGGCGAAGATCTGGTATATCAGGAAGGCTGCCATATTTGTCAAGCTTGCGGCTACACTCGCTGCGGCTAACAAGGGTTGTCCCCAACGTTTTTTGTCCATAGCTACGTTAAACGCCGTTTTCGATTCGGGAATAGGTTCTTCCTGTACGGCCCTGAAACGAAAACGGCGTTTGCCTTGCCAAAAAACAAAATCCGCATTTCTTACACCTTAATAGCATTTTGCTAAGATATATTTTTAGCTGCAAAAAATACAGTCTATTATAAACATATGTGCTTATAATAAGCTATGATAAAGAGTGCTTATCGATAATCAATTGTATTTGACTTAATTTTTATAACAGGGCAAGATGCAAAAGATTTAAAGACACAATACGTCTTTCAAACAAGCCTGCAAAAATATATACATAGACTTGCCATGACCATACGACAGTTTCTTAACCTATCCGCCTCGCAACTGAAGGAACGCGACATAGATTCGCCGCGTCTCTCGGCCGAAGTTATAACCTGTCACGTGCTCAGCCTGACCAGGCTTGATTTGCTGCTAAGAGCTGAGCAAGAACTGTCGCCCTTAGAAGAAACCAGGCTTGAGACGGCACTTTCTAGGCGCCTTTCAGGCGAGCCGGCAGCCATGATTATTGGCGGCAAGGAATTTTACGGACGGTTCTTCACGGTATCAGCGGCAACTCTGGTTCCTCGTCCGGAAACAGAACTTATGATTGACGCCGTTCTTTCCCGCTTTGGCGATTCTCCGGCAACATTTGCTGATCTCGGCGCCGGAAGCGGATGCATAGCCATCACTCTGGCCTGCGAGCGCCAAAAATGGCGCGGCATAATGGCCGACATAAGCGCTGATACGCTGAAAACGGCCGTTGTCAATGCTTCACGGCACAAAACCGGCGGACGACTCTTCGCACTTTGCGCCGACATGACCAGACAGTTTATGGCTCCGTCATGCCTCGATTTTATTGTCAGTAACCCGCCCTATGTCACGGAAGAAGAATATCAATCCCTGAGCCGCGAAGTGCGCAATTTTGAACCTAAAGTAGCGCTGGTTTCCGGGCATGACGGCCTTGAGCACATCAGAACTCTGGCTGCCTCAGCCCCGACCGTACTCAAAGGCGGAGGTTTTATTTTTGTGGAACATGGTTATGCCCAAGGACGCTCTGTTCGCGATATTTTCAACGCTTACAAGCAATGGGACCATGCCGAGACCTTGGTGGATTTTGCCGGCCACGAACGCCTCTGTGTGGTTCGAAAAAAATAATTTGCAAAATATGAAAATTTTGCTTGCATATTTGGCCGAGCATGTGTAAAAACTTGAATTCGACGCTGGCGTAGCTCAACTGGCAGAGCAGCTGATTTGTAATCAGCAGGTTGCGGGTTCGAGTCCCATCGCCAGCTCCACTACATCGGTAGTTATATTTTAGGTTTTTTAGTATGAATGGTGGGGTTCCCGAGTGGCCAAAGGGAACAGACTGTAAATCTGTCGTCGTGAGACTTCGGTGGTTCAAATCCACCCCCCACCACCACCGCCTTTCCAGCCTTAGCGCACAAGTTACAAAATATGCGGCGCGGGGTAGAAAAGTCGCCGACAGGCGCGAGCGGAACATAAAAATCTGCCTTGCTGTAGGAGACAGGCTGCCTGTCGGGGAACTACGGCGGAGTGCGGGAATAGCTCAATGGCTAGAGCATCAGCCTTCCAAGCTGAGGGTTGCGGGTTCGAGTCCCGTTTCCCGCTCCATTCCTGCTTGTCCTCCCTCACACAGCCTCCTGCCGATACGCGATCTCCCTGGACACAGGACGCGAGCATAGCAGGCGTTTTTTAATTATAGTAAACACACCGCAAATTAAAACACTCCCAGGGAGAAAGCACTATGGGCAAGGAAAAATTTCAGCGTAAAAAGCCGCACGTAAACATCGGCACCATCGGTCACATTGACCATGGCAAGACTACCCTTACCGCCGCCATCACCAAGATCGCCGGTTTGAAGGGCCAGGGCAAGTTCATCTCCTATGATGACATTGACAAAGCCCCGGAAGAAAAAGAACGCGGCATTACCATCGCCACTTCGCATGTGGAATATGAATCCGCCAAGCGCCACTATGCCCACGTTGACTGCCCCGGCCACGCTGACTACATCAAGAACATGATCACCGGCGCTGCCCAGATGGACGGCGGTATCATAGTGGTGGCCGCTACCGACGGCCCCATGCCCCAGACCCGTGAGCACATTCTGCTCGCCCGTCAGGTGGGTGTGCCCTACCTTGTGGTGTTCCTCAACAAGTGCGACATGGTTGACGACGAAGAATTGCTTGAACTCGTCGAACTCGAAGTGCGCGAACTGCTTTCCAGCTACGATTTCCCCGGCGAAGACGTTCCGGTTATCCGTGGTTCGGCCCTTAAGGCTCTGGAATGCGACAAAGCCGATGATCCCGCCGCCAAGTGCATCCTTGACCTGCTCGACGCTTGTGACAACTTTATTCCTGAACCGCAGCGCGACATTGACAAGCCCTTCCTTATGCCCATTGAAGACGTATTCTCCATCTCCGGCCGCGGCACCGTCGTTACCGGTCGTGTGGAACGCGGTATCATTAAGGTCGGCGACGAAGTTGAAATCGTAGGCATAAAGCCTACCGTCAAGAGCACCTGCACGGGCGTGGAAATGTTCCGCAAGCTGCTCGACCAGGGGCAGGCCGGCGACAACGTTGGCGCCCTGCTGCGTGGCGTGAAGCGCGACGACGTGGAACGCGGTCAGGTTCTTGCCGCTCCCAAGTCCATCACCCCGCACAAGAAGTTCAAGTCGGAAGTGTATGTGCTCTCCAAGGAAGAAGGCGGCCGTCACACTCCCTTCTTCAGCGGTTATCGTCCCCAGTTCTATTTCCGTACCACTGACGTTACCGGCGTTATCGCTCTGCCCGAAGGCGTGGAAATGGTTATGCCCGGCGACAACTCTCAATTTATTGTTGAACTGATTAACCCCATCGCCATGGAAACCGGCCTGCGTTTCGCCATCCGTGAAGGTGGCCGTACCGTTGGCTCCGGGGTTGTCAGCGAGATCATTGAATAGTGTCTCACGAATAGGATAAAAATATGCGAGTCAATGTTCTTCTGGCCTGCACCGAGTGCAAAAGGCGCAATTATTCTACGAGAAAGAACAAGAAAAATGATACCGGGCGCATAGAAATGAAAAAATATTGCCCCTGGGATAAAAAACATACCCTTCATAAAGAAACAAGATAATTTTCCGTTTTGGGCCGGTTTAAGCCCGGCCCGAACGGAACACGCAGGGCAGTAGCTCCAACGGTTAGAGCGGCGGTCTCCAAAACCGCAAGTTGGGGGTTCGAATCCCTCCTGCCCTGCCATTTTTATTGTCAAAAAACAGCTTTGTCCAACAAGGTGGGTATATGGCCAAAAAGCAAAGCGGCGCTCCTGAACCTAAAGAAGGCACGTCCGTCAATCAGGTTCAGCGATTGCTCACTTATGTGGAAGATTCCAAGGCCGAGTTGCGCAAGGTTACTTGGCCTACAGCCAAGGAAACCAAGGCCACAACTTTGGTCGTACTTGGCTTTGTGGTGGTCATGGCTATTTTTCTTGGCCTTGTGGATTTAGGTTTTTCTAAAATTATACAGCTTATTCTTTCCTGACGGTAACCATGGACGATCTCAGCAAAGATCCTCTTTTTGAGGGCAATGAATCCGCCAGGAAGGCTCGTTGGTATATAGTTCATACCTATTCCGGATTTGAACAGCGCGTGCAGCAAACCATTAATGAGATGATCCGTACCCAACAGGACAACGGGCTAATCGAAGAAGTGGTTGTGCCTACCGAAAGAGTGATCGAATTAGCCAAAGGTGGAGAAAAACGCACCACTACACGCAAATTTTATCCCGGTTATGTGATGGTGCGTATGATCATGACCGATTTTTCTTGGCATCTCGTGCAGTCTATTCCCAAAGTGACAGGTTTTGTGGGCGGCAAAAATCGCCCCACTCCAATGCGCGATTCCGAAGCACAGCGCATTTTGGCGCTGATGGAAACCCGCCAGGAAACTCCGCGTCCCAAGTTCAATTTTGATCGGGGAGACGAAGTTCGGGTTATAGATGGGCCTTTCGGCGGATTTAACGGTGTTGTGGAAGATGTAAATTTTGACAAAGGCAAGCTTAGGGTTTCCGTATCCATTTTCGGACGCCAAACCCCGGTTGAGCTTGATTTTGTCCAGGTTTCCAAAAGCTGATCCACGCTCATAAGGCGCGTCATTCTGACGCGGCCGTTTTTTTGTCGGATCAAACCGATAAAGAGCGCTCCAAAATAAAAGTTATAGCATCAAGGACAGACAGACCATGGCCAAAAAAGAAGTCGCCAAAATAAAATTGCAAATTCCCGCCGGCGCGGCCAACCCCTCCCCTCCAGTGGGACCGGCTCTTGGCCAGCATGGTTTGAATATTATGGCCTTTTGCAAGGAATTCAACGCCAAGACAATGGATCAAAAGGGTATGATAACCCCGGTGATCATCACTGTATACGCGGATCGTTCCTTTACCTTCATCACCAAGACTCCGCCCGCCCCCGTGCTGCTGCTCAAAGCGGCCAAGTTGGAAAAGGGTTCAGGCGAACCCAACCGTAACAAGGTTGGGTCGGTGACTCCAACGCAAATCGAAGAAATTGCCAAGCTCAAAATGCCGGATCTCAATGCGGCTTCACTTGACGCGGCCATAAAAAGCATTTCAGGCACGGCCAGAAGCATGGGCATAGAAGTAAAGTAAATCTTTGCCGTAATGTCTCGCCGTTCACGGACGGTGGGATGAAATCAACTGTACTGCCGGGGCGCATGGCACATGTTCCGCGGCAGGAGATGCAAACATAAGGATGTAAACAATGCCCAGACACGGCAAAAAATTTAAAAAATCGCTCGAAGGCATAGATGCGCAGCAAAAGTACAGCTTGGAAGATGCTGTGGAAAAATCGCTGGCCGCTTCTTTCGCCAAATTTGACGAAACTGTTGACATGGCTCTCTGCCTCGGCGTTGACCCCAAGTATTCCGATCAAATGGTGCGTGGTGCCGTTACCCTGCCCAACGGCCTTGGTAAAACCGTGCGTGTTGCCGTTTTCTGCAAAGGCGAAAAAGAAACCGAAGCCCGTGAAGCCGGTGCTGACATTGCCGGCGCTGAAGAATTGGTAGCCAAGATTAAGGGCGGCTGGCTTGACTTCGACGCCGCTGTGGCCACCCCTGATGTGATGGCCTTGGTCGGCCAGATCGGCCGTTTGCTCGGCCCCCGTGGTCTTATGCCCAATGCCAAGACCGGTTCGGTTACTTTTGATGTGGCCAACGCGGTACGCGAGCTCAAGGCCGGGCGAGTGGAATTTAAAGTTGACAAAGCCGGCGTGCTGCACGCACCTCTTGGCAAGGTGTCTTTTGGTTCGGAAAAAATTCTCGGTAACCTCAAGGCTCTGCTTGAGACTGTCAACCGTCTGCGCCCCACCGCTGCCAAAGGCACATATATGCAGGCCATGGCTATTTCCACCACTATGGGCCCCGGTGTGAAAGTTGACGTCACCCAGATCAAGAAGTTCCTTGAAGGCCCCACGAGCTAAAATGGCGGATTTTGCCCCCTGGCTGCGTTAAACGGCAAATCCGCTCCAGGACTGTATGGCGAAATACTATCCTTGGAGCGGATTTGCCGTTTTCCTTACCGGGGAACAAACTTCGTCATTTTAGAGTTTCATTTTTTAAAGATAAAATTTTTTGCGGTTGGAAATCATTCCTACTGTAACTATCGGCTAAGGCATGGGAATACGGGTCGAAGAAAGCAGGTGGCGTCAAGCCTTAATAACCTGCTGAGACTGAAAAAGTCTTGAGGCTCGGCATTCCACCACAGAAACCCCAAACGTGAGGAGAATCACGTGATAAGGTCTGAAAAAGCCACTATAATCGAAGCCGTCAAGGCCCGCGCCGAAGCGTCTTCCATAGCGGTGGTGACCGAGTTCAAGGGGATGACGGTGGAAGAGCTGACGCGTCTCAGAGTTAAACTGCGTGAAGCGGGCGGCGAATATTACGTCGTAAAAAATACTCTGGCGCGTATCGCTTTTACCGGCACATCGCACGACTCCATTAAAGACAGGTTTAAGGAGAACTGCGCCATCGCCCTTGGTTTTAAAGACCCGGTGGCTGTGGCAAAGGCGCTCAATGAATTCGCCAAAACCAGCAAACTCTTCAAGGTTCGCCACGGCAGCCTGCAAGGCAAGGCCATGACGGCCGAACAGGTGGAAAACCTGGCCAAGCTGCCCAGCAGAGAAGTTTTGCTTGCTCAGGTTCTTGGCACCATGAACGCCGTGCCCACCAACTTTGTTTCGCTTTTCGGCAATATACTGCGCGGTCTGCTCTACGCCCTCAAGGCAGTGGAAGAGAAAAAAGCTTCAGCCAGCTAAAAAGCTTCAGCGGAATCAAGCTATTCGGCAGTATACTTGCAATTAAAAGCATAACGTTTAAAAAGCCAAAGACTACAGGAGTTTTCCATGTCTGTTACCAAAGAACAGGTTGTTGATTTTATCGCCAATATGACCGTGCTTGAACTTTCTGAGTTCATCAAAGAACTGGAAGAAAAGTTTGGCGTGTCCGCCGCCGCTCCGGTTGCCGCCGTGGCCGTGGCTGCCCCCGCTGAAGCCGCCGCCGAAGTGGAAGAAAAGACCGAATTTGACGTTGTGCTCAAAGAAGCCGGCGCCAACAAGATCGGTGTCATCAAGGTCGTGCGCGCCCTGACCAGCTTGGGTCTCAAGGAAGCCAAAGACAAGGTTGACGGAACTCCCTCCACCATCAAGGAAGGCGTTTCCAAGGAAGAGGCCGAAGAAGCCAAGAAGCAGCTCACCGAAGCCGGTGCGGTGGTGGAAGTTAAGTAAGTATCCCCCACAAGGCGATATAGATCTAAAAGAAGAAACCCTTTGGCAAGCGCCAAAGGGTTTCTTCTTTTAGATCTACGTACACCAGACAAATGCTCTTTTCTAAGGAAATTCTGATGAAGCTATTATAAAACTCTCAACGTCCTTCGCGATGGTCCACGGAATCTGCTCTTTATGGTTTATCCGGCCGCAGTCAGCAACATTTCTCCCAAGTGCTCCGGTCGTATGTCCTGCTGTGATGTTTCACATTTGCTGTCGCTCCATACGAAGTATGGCGTGCCAGGCGTTTTTTGTTGCGCAAGGCGCGGCAGGCCCGGGAGGTGATCGCCGTACCAGCCCAGCACGGTCGAGCGTTTTTCGGTGCGTATGCCGTTAAGCAACGCGCCGATCATGTTGTCCGCATTTTTCAAATGGGTGAGGTAGCGGAATTCCTGATCGGAAAGCTCGGGGGAAAAACGCAGGCCACGCATGGCTTCCTTGTCGGAAAAGCGCTGTTTGTGCCACGGACCGTGCGCTTCCATGGTAATGGCGAAGCAGAATAGCGGTTTTTCGCTTTTTTCCCGTGCGTCCAGCATCATCCGCGCTACAAAGGCATCCGCCGTATAGGGGCCGAATGTTTCCGGCGCGGGCATGTTTTCGCTGGTTATGAAATGGTCGAATCCCATATTGGGAATTGCCTTGTGGCGCAGAAAAAAACTCGGCGCGAACGGATGTATGCATACGGTGCGATAGCCCGCATCGCCAAGGCATCGGGCCAGCGACCACAGAGGGGCGCGGCTGGCAGCTAGGTAGGGATTAAAGGCGTCACTGCCGAGCGCTTTGGGGGGAATACCCGTGAGTACGGAAAATTCCGTACGCATGGTATAGGCTCCAAAGGCGTTGGTGACCAGCGTGCCGTAAGTGGCTTCGCGGCATACAGCATCGTAGTTGGCCAGAATATCTTCCGGCACATCAAGGTTGCCGCGAGGATCGCAGAATGATTCGGCCTGCACAAGAAATATGTCCGGGCTTTCGGCATTGGCCGACATGGTCGGCAGCGCCTCGCGTTTCCAGGCCAAAAACGGATGGGGCGAATGCCTGGTGTGAATCACCCCTTTACCCCAATTGCCGCTCAAGGCCATATGCCAGCAAAAATGCAGCGCGGCCGCGCCCAGAGGACCGTAGCGAAAAGCGTCAGTGGCGGGATTGAAGGTCAGGTTCAGGCGAGCTGCCAGCCAGGCGGAAATATACGCGCTGTGGCGAATGAGCGGAATAAGCGCGATGCCTGCGGGAACGGCAAGCACCAGTTGCCATAAGACGGGGTAAACCGGCGCTTCCCATTTCCACAGCGCAAGGCCTGCCGCGCAACCGGCCGCCAGAGCGGCCAACATTTTGGCCACGGGAAGAAACGGCAGATACAGCGACGGAAAACGGCATGCCTGGATTAGCAGGGTTACGTCACTGAAAACCAGCGGTTCGCCGCGCAGGGATTTTTTTTTGGCTTCATTGCAGGCCCACAAACCAAGAATGCATATGAAGCAGATCAGAGCGGACAACAGCGGCCGCCGGACAAGCAGAAGAAACAGAGCGAATATCCACAGAGCCGCGCCGCCCGCGATAAAATCTCCGAAACAGGGCCGCACCGCCAGTTTCCATCCGGCGGCGCGGCGATGGAATAATACGGCCAGAAAA
The DNA here is from genome assembly GCA_031553655.1 of Desulfovibrionaceae bacterium. Taxonomy (GTDB): domain Bacteria; phylum Desulfobacterota; class Desulfovibrionia; order Desulfovibrionales; family Desulfovibrionaceae; genus JAVBLG01. The sequence goes on from JAVBLG010000116.1 coordinate 26,272, forward strand.
ATGCATACCGCCGCGCAAAGAATGGTCATGGTTTTTATTTGTCCTCCCAGCCTGCTAAATCTAGCAGGTATACATATCCTCCCTCGGGGTGTTGCTTGCACAAATCTCCGGATGCGGGAATGGTTTTTATAGGGCGAAAGCCTTTGCGTTCATAAAAGGCGCGGGCGCGCTCATTGTCGTGCCACGCAAATAGGCTCAGGGCGCGCAGGCCCACATCTTCGGCCATGGCCGCGGCACAATCCAGCAAAACATCGGCCAGGCCCAGGCCGCGCATATCGTCGGCCACCCACAGTGTGTTTATGTACAGTGAGCCGGGTATGGATATGGTTAGAATGTCACGCACCTGGTTCATTCTGCGCGCGGGTACCACGCGTTCCACCAGCGACGGAATGTGTTGCAGTGCGGAGTCATAAGAGAACAGCAGACCAGAAAGTATTCCGTCCACCTCGGCCAGCACGCAGTTTTTATGGCTGTAGTGCGAGCGTTCATCGCGCAAAGCCATGCACAACAACTCCGTAGCTTTTATACCCGGCAGAAGGCCGTCCAACAGCAACGGGGCCACCCCGGCTGAAACAGCGTAAATGCGTTCGGCCAGAAATTCCACATCATCGGCCAGAGCCGGGCGCAGGTGCAAATTTTCGTTCATGGCCGCGTTTATGCCTCCATGCGCCGCAAAGCCGCGGCTACAGCGTCGTTAATTCCCGCGCGGGAATAGAAATTTCCGGGAATAAGCGCCGTGATGCGCAGCACATGCAGAAAATCCTTAAGCAGCGCGGCATCGGGTGCGGGCGGTTCCGTCCAGAAACGGGACAGCTGCATGTCGCGCCCGGAGGCGGCCAGACCCGGCATGGCATATACGGCATTGCCGAGGCAGTATACGGGCTTTCCGGCCTTCAGGGCCGACAGCCCCACAGTACTGTTGCACAGCACCACGGCGCGGCAGCGATGTATGAGGCTTCTGGTTTGGACGCCCTCCAAAAAAAGCAGGCGCTCGGCACAGCCCGTGGCCGCCCCCATGGAGCGCACATAATCACTATAGTCGATCAGGCCGTTATCAAGCGGGTGGTTTTTGATCAGCAGAAAGGAATCTTTGGGAGCATTGGCCGCAAAGTCGGTAATGACAACGGCCAGGGACTCAAGTATCCCGGAAAAAGGAGAATGGCTGCGAATTTGCGAATCGGCGTCCACTTGCAGAGGCATGAAGTAGTATGGCGCATTCAGGCGTTGAAAATTACGCAATGCGCGCTGGGAAGCGGCGTAGCGGCGTCTGCTCATGATCCAGCGCGGCAGCCATCCGGCGACTTCGCGGCCTATGCAGTAGGGGCGATGGGTACGGTAACGGTGGAACAGGGGCCACAGCAGCACGTTGCCCGCATGGTTCCAGGCGGTCATGGCCACACGCAGCCACATGGGATTCTCCGCTTTGGACGAAGGTTCGGGCTGCGCTTGCGCCAAGTGCGCCGCCAGCTCCCGTATTCCTTCAGCGTCGCGCGGCAGAGGTGATGCGGCGTTAACGCCGCCTTCCTCCAGAGTGAGATGATTGGGGCGCAGATACCCTTCTTCGAAAACCCATATGCGTATGCCGCGTTTGCGGGCCAGTAGAACCGCATCACGATGCAGGGGCCGCCAGTCGCCTAGCAGGACCATATCTGTGGTCTTCAGGGCATCCATTCGATCTATGGCCCATTGAGGCCACGATTCGTGGCGGCCACGCCAGTAAAGCGCGCCGGAACCGGGCCAGTGGAATACGTCGCCCCCGCACATGTTGATTTTATGCGCCTCATGCCCCAATTTTCGCAGCGCCTGCCCGAGGCGGAGAAAAAACGGGCTCAGCGGCCCCTGTAGAAAAAGAAAGGAACGCCTGGTTGACGCGCAATATTGAGGCATATTAGTTGTCATATAAAATAATTATATTTTAAATAGTTAGCAGCATTACTGACTGTGTGTGCGCCGTTGCGGGGTTGCTGCCGCTATCGGTGGCTGCCTCCCAATAACGTATTTTTAACCGAGGGTAAAGAGGAGGGTTTGTTTGTGATTGGAAATAGCCCCTACCGTACACAGGCGGCCGCTTTCTCCCTGGCCACAGGCAGCAGATCGGCTGTGGCCTCCAAGGCTGAACGTATATCATCCTCGCTGTGCGCGGCGGACACGAAAAAACGCAGCCGGGCCAACCCTTCTTCCACACCAGGGTAGATAATGGGCATGGTCAGAACTCCGCGTCCCATAAGTTCCTGAGCCAGAAAAGTTGTGGAAAGGGAATCTCCCACCATAATGGGAACCACGGCAAAGCCTTGAGCCCGTCCTGTATCCAGGCCCAGTTTTTGGGCATGGCGCAGTAAAAAAGAGCTGCGATCCTGCAGACATTGCACTCGACCAGGCTCGGCCAGCATAAGATCCGCGGCCGCGGCCGAGGCCGCCGCCATTATGGGCGGCATGCCCACGCTATAAACGAAGCCCGGCGCGTTGAACTTGAGAAATTCCACCAGCGCGGCCGAACCGGCGATAAAACCGCCGCAACCGCACAGTGTTTTACTGAGCGTGCCCATCCATATGTCCACTACGTCGGCGGGCAGACTGTAATGCTCGTAAACGCCCCGGCCCGTAGCCCCGAGCACCCCCAGAGAGTGGGCTTCGTCTACCATGAGAAAGCAGCCGAAGCGGCGTTTCAGTTCTACCAGTTCGGGCAAGGGGCACAGACAGCCGTCCATGCCGAAAAGACCTTCACTGACAATAATCGCGCGCTGAAATTGATGCCGCCGCTCCCGCAGCAGGCGCTCCAGAGCGGCCATGTCGTTTCCGGAAAAAGCCAGCCGTGCCGCGCCGGAAAGCATGGCTCCCTGCACCAGCGAGTTGTGGCTGAGGGCGTCGTGGAAAATCACGTCGTGCGGGCCGAAAAGGCAGCCCAGCGCGGACACGTTGGTGGCATGGCCGCTTACAAAGACAATGCAGTCTTCCGCGCCGTACAGGGCGGCCAGGCGCGTTTCCAGATCGCGATGCGGTGGGCGCTCCCCTGCGGTGAGACGACTGGCCGAGGCCGAGGTGCCGTATCTGGCCAAGGCATTTTGCACGGCGGCGGCTATAGCCGGATGTCCGTTAAGATCCAGATAGTCGTAGGTGGCAAAGTTACGGTATTCACGCCCGTTAATAACGGTTACAGCCTTGGCCAGCCCCTCGTGGCAACGGTAATAAGGTTGCTCAAGCCCGGCCCGCTCGGCCACCGCCTGCTGTATTTTCAATTGTTTGTAGCCAGGCATAGCCTCAAAGGAAGTGAGCGCGGGGTTGAACCGCGCATCTTCCACGCGTTGCCGCGCGGGCGCGGCATCACCCGGAGCATGACGCATGGCCCTCAGCAGCTTCTGCCGTGCTTCGGGATCAAGACCGAATTTTTTGCGTTCCGCGCTCATTGGTGTTCCTTCGTAAACAAGTAATACATCAATATACTGTTATCGCACATGGCGATCATGGGCGGTTCTCCGTTTTTTTCAGCACCGCGCTGGCAAAATCGTCGTTGACGCTGATGCCGTGCCTGCTTTCCAGGTCTCGGCGCAGAGAACTGTTTTCGCTCGCGCCGTTGCCGCATAAAAAGGAATGAATCGATTCGGCCATATCGCGCACACTGGCCCCTGCCCCAAGGCTGTCCGCCGGGGGCGGACTCCCGAGCATTTCTTCCAGAGCCAGGCCCAATTCCACAGCCATGAGCGAATCCATACCCATGTCCGCCAGGGGTGCGGATGAACGTATGGCGGACGGAGCCACGCGCAAAACCGAGGCCACGGCAGCGGTTACGGCCGAAATGATGATTTCGACCGCTTCTTCGGGAGTTTTTCCGGCCACGCGTTCACGCAATGACTGTGCTGTTTCGCCTGTCCCCGCCGTATCGTTTTCAGGGCGCAATTCTTCCAGGCGCGGGGCAGCCCCAATCGGAAGTCGGCATATTTTTTTCCAGTCCGCCGTCAATACGGCCGGCGAGCATAAATCCGCCCCGTGCAGCGCGGGCAGCATACGTAAGGCTGCTTCAGCATTCATGGCCGTGATGCCTCCCACGGCACGCAGCGATTGCAGCGCGGAAGGATCCCGCGTCAGCATTCCCGCGTCGGCCACTGCTCCCCAGCCCACTGCCAGAGCTGGCAGGCCAAGAGCGCGGCGCATGGCGGCCAATCCTTCCAGAGCCGAGTTGGCGGCTACGTAATTGGCCTGTCCGGGATTGCCTACAAGTGTTGTGGCTGAAGAATATAAGACGAAAAAATCCAGCTTGTTGCCATCAAGCCCCAGACTGTATTCGTGCAGATTGAAGGCTCCGGCCACCTTGGGACTCAGTACCCGGCGGATCCGCGCCGGGGTCATGTTGGCGGCTACGGCATCGTCCAACACAGCCGCCGCATGGACTATTCCACGCAAAGGAGGCAAATCGCGCAAGGCTTCATCCAGCGCGGCGAACAGAATGTCCTTGGCGGCAACGTCGGCCCGCGTTTCGCACACGGCGCAACCCATTGCCCGTATGCCGTTCAGCGCCTCACGCGCTTCGTCCGTGCGTGGTCCTCCGCGTCCCACCAGCACCAGTGCCCCCGCGCCCATAGCGGCCAGACGTTGTGCCGTGGCCAAGCCGAAGCCGCCCATGCCGCCGGTGACAATATAACTGCCGTCCTTGCGCACAGGCATGGGATTTACATTTACTGAGGGTTCCGGTGTGGGAGCTTCCACCACAATTTTGCCCATGTGACGGGATTGCTGCATGGCGCGGAAGGCCTCTTCCACCTCATGGGCCGCAAAAACCGTGTGAGGCAGCGGACGGAAGACCCCGCTGGAAAAAAGCTCCATCATTTCGCTGAAAACCTTTTGTCCAAGGGCGGGGCGCTCGCGCATGAGCTGATCTACGTCGATACCGAAGAAGCTGACATTGTTTCGGAAGGGCCGCAGGCGCAGAGGGCTGTCGGCAAAAAAATCCCGTTTGCCCAGTTCCAGAAAGCGCCCGAAGGGCCGCAGAGTATCCAGGCTGTGGGCAATGCCCTCACCTGCCAGTGAATTTAATACGGCGTCAACACCTTGCCCGGAGGTAAGTTCCATCACTTGCTCGCGGAAGGCATAGGAACGGGAATCAAGCACATGATCCACTCCGCACAAGCGCAACAGGCGACGCTTGTCTTCCGTTCCGGCTGTGGCAAAAACCTCCAGGCCCAGATGTGCCGCCACTTGTATGGCGGCCATGCCCACGCCGCCCGCGGCGCCGTGTATAAGGATGCGCTCGCCGGGCTCCAGGCCGGCCAACCGGTTCAGAGCGTACCAGGCGGTAAAAAAGGCCACAGGCACAGAAGCGGCCTGGGCAAAACTCCAGCCTTCGGGCATGGGGGCCGCTGCTGAAGCCATGGTGCGCACATGCGAGGCAAAACAGCGCGGCCCGAAGCATACCACACGCTGGCCGACGAAAAAGCCCGACGCATCCGGCCCCACGGCTTCCACCTCTCCGGCGCATTCAATGCCGAGACCCGCGCCGGAAAAGCCGTTTTCCAGCGCCTCTTCAGGCAAAAGCCCCATAGCCCACATCACGTCGCGGAAATTCAGCCCGGTTGCGCTCACGCGAACCAGTATTTCCCCAAGACCAGGGGGGGCGGTGTAAACCGGCTGCCAAGCCAGAGTGTCCAGATGCCCCGGCACGCGGCAGTGCAGGCGCAAGGCTCGTATTCCTCCGGACGCACTGGTCGGCGCATCGGCGGATGCGGCGGCGGTAATATCAGCAGGCGCACAAGAGGGAACATCACAGCTTCCCACGCGCGGCGCGTAACGCCGCAAACCGCGCAAAAGTACTTCGCGTTCGGCGTCGGGGTGCAGAAGCTCGCGAAGCAGCGCCAAGGGCAGGTTAGGAACGGTAATGCCGTCCACATCCAGGCAGCGCGCGTCCAGAGCGGGCATTTCATTCATTAGCACCCGCGCCGCGCCGAGAACGCAGCTCTGGGATGGGGCGGCCAGACCAAAAGGCTGCGCTCCGGCGGTTACAATTCGCAGTTGCAACGGCGGGCGTCCGGCCTTGTCCCAGCCTCTGGCCAATTGAGTCAGCGCGGTGACGCGGCGCAAAGCCGCTTCGTAGTCCGGAACAGTTTCATTTCCAGGGACGGCTTCAGCTTCGGGAACGGCCTCATGTTCAGGGGCCGCGTTATCGCACAGGCCCAAGCAGTCAACGCAAACCAGAGGCGTATTTTCTTCGGCAAGCGCCAGCCATAAAGCCGCCCAATCTTCCGCGCTGTGAGGCCGCAAACGCAGCTCCCGGCCTGTAAGGTAAAGCTTACCGGGCCTCAGCGACATAACTGTTCCACCCGCATCTTCGAGGCCCTGGCGCAGAGTATTCAGCAGAGTCGCCGCCCCAGGCAAGGGGCGGGAATCGGCCAGCAGCACAAAGCGCGTTCCCTGTTTTTGTGTTGCCGATTGTTCCTGAATGTCCAGCGGGGATGTTTCAGGCAACAGAGTATCCGGCAAATAATTTTCAGACAACGCATCAGCCAGAGCTTCCGATGTTGCTTGCGGAGGCATAACCGATGCGGTCTGTAAAGGCGCTTCCGGAGCGCGGGCTAACAACACAAAGCTTTCGCATTTTCCCCCATCTATCTCTTGAACAAGGCGTATATCTGTAAATCCGGCTTGTTGCAGAGCCGTGCTCCATCCTTGGGGAGGCATGATTGGCGAAGCCGGTTCCGTGGGTGACGGCGAGTGCGCCCACCAGCGCTGGTTCTGGCCGAAGAAGGCATCCAGCAGTGGATCAGGCGTAAGTTCCGCCAGGGCCAACAACCCTCCGGGAACAAGCAGCTCTCGGCAGCGGATCAGAAAAGATTCCGCATGGTCCGCCTGATGCAGACAGTAACCCAGCAACAGGCAGTGGCAGCGTTCTTCCGTGCTTTCGCCGGGGTCGCCCGGCAGAGACAGAACGCGGAAGGATAAGCGGCTTCCGCGCGGTGGGCTGACAGCTCCGCGCATCCGCTCCAGAGCCTCGGCATTGCCGTCGGTTGCGATGTAGCGACAGTCATGCTTTTTCACCAGGGGCAGCAGCGCGTTAAGCAAGCCTCCAGGGGCCGCGCCCACTTCCATGATACGGGGAAGCAGTCCTTCCGGACAAGCTTCAAGCCAGGCGCGCACTGTCTCGGCAACAACGGCATTGCTACGGCGCAGGGCCGGAGAATGGCGGAAATACTGTTCCTCCGTCGCGCTCCCGCCGTTTTCGGACGGCGGCAACTTTCCGCGCAGCCAGTCCCGCGTGCGGGCCAGCATCTGTATTTCCGCCTGCCCGGCGGGATCGTCGGTAAGCAGCGTACGCCATATATCTTCAAAGTCAGGCAAATATTCTGGCCTTTGCAACTCTGTGGCTGTCCCATCTTCCAGGCGGCGGGCAAGACCGTGGCGTTCCAGAAGTTCCAGCAGATAGTGTGGAAAAGTCTCGTTTTTCAGACTCAGTCCCTGTGCCGCGATCGCTTCGGGCCGCACCAAGCCGTTTTCGGCCCGCTCTTCCATGCTCTCCAGGGCCATAGCCAGAACAGCCGTGTGCCGCAGAGACAGGATTTCCTCTTCGCGGGCAATCTCATTTTCAGCAAGTGAAGGATAAATAATATCAAGATGTTGTGGCGCAGGAAGATGGTCAGCGCATTCCGCAGCCATAGCCGCGTTAGGTGCGGGCACAAGACGCGAAACATATACCGACGGACTCGCCGGCGGCGCCAGACGTTCCGCCAGCCGCGCTCTGCCGTTGGCCAGACGCAACAGAACATTGCCGTCGGCATCAAGCAGATCCAGCGAGCAGGTAACTGTGCGTTCCCCTGCTCTTTCCAGGCGAGCCAGAGCAAAAATGGGAACACCGGGGCGATACAGCGTGCAGCGTTCAAACCAGTAAGGCAAACGCGGCGCGGGATGCTCACGCACCTGCGCTTCTATAAGCTTAAAAATAAGTTGCAAGCCGCCGTCCAGCAGCGGCGGTGGAATCAACATGCCTTGTGCGGTTGCTTCCTCCGGAGGAGCGAGACGGGCCAGGATGCTGTTGCCTCTGCGCCACATGCGCGTCACAGGACGAAATGCCGGGCCGTAACGCATGTTGGCAGAGCGCGTGAGCGCGTAAAGCTCTTCCGCGCTCTGTTCTTCGCCAAAACTTTCGGGGCAACTCGCCTCCTGCAACGGCGAGGGAACCGGCGAGTGACTTTCAACCGCGCGCCCCCTGGCAAAGGTGACCCAATCTTCGGCGCGCATATGCGGGCGACAAAGCAGGCGTACCTCGCCGTCAGTTTCGCCCACGGACGCGCGCAGATTGAGCGGCGCATCCTTGCGGAAGATCATGGGCCGATAAATGGCGGTATTGACCAGTTCCACCGTAGTTCGAGCTGGTTTGGCCCAACCACCCGCCGCCAAAGCCATTTCCAAAAAGGCCGCCGCCGGAAAAAATACGGAGTAGCCCCCCGGATGATCTTC
>JAVBLG010000128.1:0-17919 GCA_031553655.1 Desulfovibrionaceae bacterium
CCGAAGTCGTAGACTGCGCCGTCACGAGCGCTTTTTCTCCGTCAAATGGCGAAAAATTATCTCATGACGACACGATCTGCCTATACGATTATAGTATTTCACTTTTGAAATTATCCATTACCTGAAACTGTTTTTTTTAAATTAAGGCTGATTGTCCTGCGCCGCCTTTCACCGGCGGCTCGGAATAGCATGTTATTACGGCAGCTTCTCCGCCTAAGTTACGGACACTTCGTGTCCGAACGGCCCTGACAACGCACGGGCCGTTAGAGCATTTCGCAAGCGAAATGCTCTAATCAATATTAATTCGTAATTCGCCACTCTGCTTGTCCGTCTTGCGCTGGGTGGACGGGCCGAAGCTGAGGCTTTCGGGCGGGCCGTACGACTCTTGGCGACTTTCGGGAGCGGGACGCATTTCGGCGGTGGGGCGTATTTCAATCGTGGGGCGTACTTCAGGGGCAGGCCGCATTTCAGGCTCTGGACGCGTTTCGGGAACTGGCCGTGATTCGAAAGCAGGTCGTGATTCGGCAGCGGAACGGGCCTCATAATCCATGGGGGGATGGCTGAGCCGCGATTCCATGGCCCGAAGCATCACACGCAATTGGGCGTGATCATCGCGCATGTCGGCATGTATTTTTTCCAGACCGCGCATGGCAAAGAAAAAAATTACCACTATTCCTAAAAAGCATAAAAAGATAAAACTCATAACCGACAATGGCATCAAATTTCCCCTTTACGGCATTTGGGCCTCATGCCGTACTCGTATGTAATATGACCTGTAATATACTCTCAAACACATAGGCGCAAGGCGCATATTTTAGACAATAGAGCGTTTTGCGAATGAAATGAGCGAAATGCTCTGACGGCCCGTGCGTTGTCAGGGCCGCCCGGACACAAAGTGTCCGTAACTTAGGCGGCGAAACCGCCGTAATAACATGCTATTCCAAGCCGCCGGTAAAAGGCGGCGCAGGACAATCAGCCTTAATTCTTAAAAAAGCAGTTTCAGGTAATGGATAATTTCAAAAGCAAAATGCTATAAAGGAAATTTTGATGAAAGATAAAATTTCACCACTACATATGCTGGTGGCCGACAAGTCCGGACGCATTCAGGAACACCCCGATCTGTTGATGGTTTGCCGGAGAGGGCGGGAATGGGGCTTGCCAAGGCCGGACGAGATAATTCCCATGCCTGACGAGAGCGAATTATTTTTTCTGCCCGGGCGCAATGCCGTCGGTCTTGATCCGGAAACCGGAGAACTGGAAGAAGACGAGGAATTTCTCGCGGTGGCGGCTTTTGCCGCGCCGGGCTATACTCTGGGAGGGCATCCGGCCTATCACGCAAGGCCCGACGCCCCTACCCTGCCTCTTTTCGCTTATGGCGCGGTGGGCTGGGCCGATGAGCGCTTTTATATCTGCGCGCAACGCACCGACATGGACCAACGGCAAGTTTTCAAGGACATATCGCGCGCTCATCTGGAAAAATGCGCCGGAGCACTACTGAAGGCTTATCCCAAAAACAGGCTGATGTTGCACCTTATGAGCAATTGCGCCCTGCGCTATGCCTGCCCGGCGGCCCGCAATCTGGCCCTTGGCCGCCATGAGGCCCCCTTGCCCATATCCCGGGCCTGCAACGCCCGCTGCGTGGGCTGCATATCCAAGCAGGAAAAGGGCTCAAAAATCTGCGCCACTCCGCAAAACCGCCTCAACTTCACCCCCACCGCCCAGGAAGTGGCCGAAGTAATGCTGCATCACTGCGCAAAGGAAAAAAAGCGCCCCATATGCTCCTTTGGGCAAGGCTGTGAGGGCGAACCGCTCACCGAGGCAAAAATAATACGCGAAGCCCTGGAAATTTTCCGCGCTAAAGGCGGGCAAGGAACGGTAAACCTGAACTCCAATGCCTCAAAGCCCGAAGAGGTGGCCGCGCTGGCAAAAGCCGGGCTGTCTTCGCTGCGCGTAAGCCTGAACAGTGCCCGCGAAGACGTCTACGCCCGTTACTACCGACCTGTCGATTATACCTTCGCCGACGTGCGTGAATCCATGCGCCAGGCACTGGCCGGAGGCATGTTCCTGTCGCTCAACCTGTTATATTTCCCCGGAATTACCGATACCGAGGAAGAAACCGAAGCTCTGTGCGCCCTGTTGCGCGAGCCGGGGTTCAATATGCTGCAAATGCGCAATCTCAATATGGACCCGGAAATGTATCTGGAACTTATGGCCGATCTCAATTTCGGCCCGGCCATGGGCCTCGGCAATTTCCTGAAACGGATGCGCAAGGTCAACCCCGATCTGCGCATCGGGTATTTCAACCCGTACCTTGGGCAGGATATTTCTTAAAGCCGACAATATCGCGGGCAGCTCCCACTTTTTAGCCACCAGGCCGCGCCGATACTGTTTGGCTGCAAGGCATCATAACGGCGCGGCGGGTTAACGTCGCTCAGAGCTCATGGAATCCACAACCTCTCTGAGCTGCTTCGACAATGCGGTCAGCTCGGACACGGATTCGTTGGATTCGCGCATATTCCCCACCGACTGCCTGGCCATGGAGCTTATCTCGTTCATAGAGTCGGAAAGGGCCGCCCCGGCCCGCGATTGTTCGGCCGCGGCCCCGGCAATGGCCGACACTTCGCCCACGGCATGTTGGGCTATGGCCACTATGCGTTTTAAGCTCTCCCCTGATTTTCCGGCCAATTCCGTGGAAGTATTGGAAAGACGCACTGTTTCGCTGGTCAGCTCCATAGTATGCTTAACTTCGGCTTGCAGCTCGGAAACCGAAGAATTGACTTCGCTTGTGGCCTGCATGGTCTTTTCGGCCAGCTTACGCACCTCGTCGGCCACCACGGCAAAGCCGCGCCCGGCATCGCCCGCGCGAGCCGCCTCAATAGCCGCATTCAGGGCCAGCAGGTTGGTTTGATCGGCCACATCCTTAATCAATTCCACTATATTGGTGATGCCCGCCGCCCGCTGCCCCAGGGCCTCGATGCCGCGCTCGGTGTTGCCGGCATACTCCGCCATTTGCCTGATGCAATTCAGGGTTTCGCCCACTACCCGATCACCGTCTTCGGCCTCAATGCGGGTGGCCATGGTGTCGTCAGTAGTCTTTTTGGCCTTGTCCGCCAAAATTTCCAGAGTTTCGCTCATTTCGGCAATGCCTGCCATGGTGTTTTCCGAGGCCTTGTCCTGGGCATGGGCAGCGATTGAGGTTTTGTCAAGCTGCGCAGTAAGGCGATTGAAAGCGGTGGCTTGAAGCTCGGAAATTTTGGAGGCTTCGCGCACCGAAACAGAGATGCGTTCATTCATGGCCATAATTGCACTCTGCTGGGCGTTAATTTCCGTTTCGTCCATAATCAGCAGGCAGGCCCCCAGTTGATTGCCGTCCATATCCCACAGAGGGGCGGCGGTCATGCGCATATATTTCTTTTCGCCTCTGGCATTGTCCATGGCCACGGGCACTCCGGGGCGCGGTTTGGAATCGGCTATAACCTCGTCCAGCAGAGTTCGGCTGGAGGTGTTTTGATGAAAAAACTCGCCCGAAGTGCGGCCGATGAAGTCAGCCGGCGCGCCGGACAACCCCCAGTAGTCCAGAGCCTGCTGGTTCAGATAGGTGAATTTACCTGAAGTGTCGGCCACAACAAAGGGAGCCACAATGCCCCGCATTATACCCTGGGCAAAGCCCAGTCGTTCTTTCAACTGGCCTACCATGGATTTCAACGAGCCGGTAAGCTGGCCCACCTCATCTTTTGACGTTACTTCAATTGTACTGTGGAAATCGCCCGAGGCCACGGTTTCGGCATAGGTGGTGGCAGCCTGAAGTGGGCGCACTATGGCTCTGGCCATCAGAACGCCAACTCCCATCAACGCCGCTCCCAAAATCAGCCCGGTCAGGCTGAAAAACAGAATGACCCTTTTCTGCGAAACTACAATATCATCGCGGGACATGCCCACAAAAAGAAGACCGCCTATTTTGCCGGTCATGTCCTTCCAAGGCCAATAGGCCGTGTCATATTCTTTTCCGGCGATCATATTTTTGGTGATGACGGTTTTACCGCCCCTCACCACATTGTTATAAATTTCCTGGTTATTCAGGGGAGTGCCCACAACCGGTTTTCCGTCGCGCATCACGGTTGTGGCCAGGCGCACGTCGTCCACAAAAATAGTGCATTCCACACCAAGATTATGTTTAACATCATTGACGAATCTGCCGGACGACAAATCCTGCCCCATAATAACCGCACCCACAACCTTGCCGCCATGCTTGACCGGAGATCCGGCGGCCAAGGTGAGTTTGACCACATTGCCGGGCTCGATGCCGGAAATATTTTTTCCATCTCTAAGGGGCACGACGGCGCTGATACGTCCAGGCCCCAGATTGTCGCCGGCCTTGTCGGAATGGCCGCGCGCCAGCACCTTGCCGTCGGCGTCGCAAACAGTGACAAAGTCCATTTTATAGCGCGACATGATGTCTTTGGATGCGGCGCGTATGGCCGCGCCGTTCTTTTCAGCCACAGCTTTGACAATATCCCCGTCCTGCGCGAACATTTCGCACAAAACGTTCTGCATATCCATGTCGCCGTCAAATTCGGCCCGCATGGCCCCGGCTGCGCTGGCCACACGCTTTTCGGCCATTTCTGTGGCAAAATCGGAAAGGATATAGGTACCCGCCAGGCAGAAGGACACCACCAGGCAGACTATGGAACCACCAACAAGCGTAAGCAATTTGCCGAATATCTTCATAAAATATCTCCAAATGCCTTGTGGTTCAACTTAAAATTCAAAACGGCCCGAGTCTCTTGAGTCAGCCCTTTTAGCTGAACGGTGTATAAATTATCGGCCAAAGGCGTGATAGCTTAATATAAAAATCACAAGCTTACCAGTACGTTTTTTTATCATGCCGCAAAATATAATAAAAAATAATGCAATTAGTTACGATTAGCTTAATTGAGCTATAGTTTAAAAAAAAAGATGCGTCAGCCCTGAGTATAGCTTTTGCTTGATTGATCTATAAATACAAAAGGTGTACGATCTTAAGCCTGTGGAATTTTTCCACAAAAAAGCACACATTCCCGAGGCATTATGAGCAGAAGACATTCCTCGTCCCTTGTACGGGAATTCCTTGAACATTCCTCCCTTCCCGCCATCTTGGTGGACATAAAGTCGAGGGAAATGACAGACTGCAATTTCCTGTTCACCGAGCGCTACGGCTGGCGCAAGGGCATGCCTCTGGCGCGCCTGCTTCCAGACACCGAATGGAGCAAAATCGCCTCACAATATGAGTCGTTACGTGAAAGCGGGGGCGATGCCGTGCAACCTTGGCTGAATCTGGCGGCCAGAAGCGGAGAGGACGAATCTATACGTATTTTGTTGCGCACAGTCTTTTTTGACGAAAAATATAGTCTGGCCCTCTTGTTGATTTCCGGCGGTTATTCCCGGCAGGACGCGGAATCCCGGCGTCTTTCGTCTTCGTCAAATATTGAAAAAGATCTGGCCATACGCGATAATTTACTGCAAAGCACCAGCCGGGCCGCGCAGATGCTGCTTTCCGACGCTGACGATTTTGACGAAACAATACAGAAGGTGCTGGCGCTGCTTGGCGAAGCCAGCGGCGCGGACCGGGTTTATGTATGGAGTATCCACCCCGGCGACAAGCCGGAAGAAGACTCCGAACTGTACACCACGCAGCTTTATGAATGGTCGCTGGGCGCGGAGCCGCAGCAGGATTTGGCCATTTGCATGAACCGCCCAGTCTCCGAGGCCATACCCACATGGATCGGCACGTTCATGGCCGGCAAGTGCGTGAATAACCTGGTGTGCAACATGCCTCAAGCCGAGCAGGATCAACTCAGCCCTCAGGGTATAATTTCCATAATGACCGCACCCATAATGTTTCATGGGCATCTGTGGGGCTTTATCGGTTTTGATGACTGCCATTGCGAGCACATATGGAGCAAACCCGAAGAAAATATTCTGCGGGCGGCCGGAACCCTGATCGGCACCGCCATACACAACCGCCGCATCAACGAAGCCCTGCGTGAGTCGGAAAACCGCTATCGCATAGTGGCCCAGCAGTCCAATACCGCCAATGTGGCCAAAGGCGAATTCCTTGCCAATATGAGCCACGAAATACGCACGCCCATGAACGCGGTAATCGGTTTTACCAATCTGGTGCGGCAAACCGAGCTCACCGACCGCCAGCGTGACATGGTCGAAAGAATTGACAGTTCGGCCCGCACCCTTTTGCGTATCATCAACGACATTCTCGACTTTTCCAAAATAGAAGCCGGAAAATTAGAAATTGAAGCTGTTGAATTTGAAGTAGAAAAAGTAATGCGCGATGTCTACACCCTGGTTTCGCACCGTGCCACGGAAAAGAGGCTGAACCTGGAATTTGACGTGCCCGGCGACATACCAACCTTGATGGGCGACCCGTTGCGTCTGAATCAGATTATTGTGAACCTGGCCACCAATGCCATAAAATTCACGGAAAAGGGCAAGGTAAAAATCGGCGTTTCCGTTACCGGTAACGACCGGAGGCAAATACGCCTGAATTTCAGTGTGCATGATACCGGCATAGGCATACCTCCCAATAAAATGGGAACCCTTTTTACAGCCTTTACCCAGGCCGATTCGTCGCATACGCGGCGTTATGGCGGTACCGGACTGGGCTTGGCCCTGTGCAAGCAGCTTGTGGAACTTATGGGCGGCAGCATCAGTTGCGACAGCATTCCTCTTATCGGCTCCAACTTCCACTTCACTCTGCCCTTCACTAAGCTGTTCAGCGATGCGCCCGCGGCGGATTACGTGCCGGGGCGGTCAAATATTTCCATTGCCGACCTCGCGGCCCGCGCCAAAACGAGGCGCATTGCGGCACAAAACTACGATGTCCCGGCCCATCACCCTCTACTGAGCGGAAAACGCGTTTTGCTGGTGGAAGACAATGAAATGAACCAAATCATGGCCAGAGAAATGCTCACCCAAGCGGGACTAAAGGTGTCAATAGCCGATAATGGCCTTAAATGCCTGGAAAGTTTGGCCAGAGAAGCTTTCGACGTAGTACTTATGGACATTCAAATGCCGGAAATGGACGGATTGACCGCAGCCCGAGAAATAAGAAAGAATAAAAAATTAAGCTCCTTACCCATTATAGCCGTAACCGCCCACGCAATGGTGGGCGATAGTGAAAAAAGCTTGGCCGCAGGCATGAATGCCCACATAACCAAACCGCTTGACCCTGCCCAATTGCTTTCGTGCATCGCGGACTTTTGCGCTCCGCAGGCGGAACAACCAATACAGAGGGCGTAAGGCTGACTCAGCGGGCTAAGGTTCAACTCCAGATCAGTCGGCATCACAGGACTAAACGCGCCGGCCCTGATAAAGTGTGCGACACTGCCTTTACTTTTTGCCTCCGCTGTTGTATTTCCTGTTTTAAATAGTTTGGAAGATTCGGCCGTCACTACCCCTTTTCGGGCAAGGTCGAGCGCATGGAGCAATAAGGCGATGGGATTCAGCGGAATAAATAATTACCTGAAAACACTGGCAGTGATATGCGCGCTGGTGTCCATTGCCGTATGTTTTTCCGTGGCTGAAGCAAATGCCGCCGGATTTAACAGTAAAGGGACAGTTTATGGCAAGTCCCTGCTGTCTTATCATACGGATTCCGCTTCCCAGGAATTGCTGATTGACATACGCGAAAAATCCCTGTGCCTGTGCCTTCTGACACAGGGCAACAACATACCGCGCGATCCTGAAAAAAAGATAAAGACCTTTTTTCCATGGACGCTCACGCTGGCGCCAATTACATCAGTAAGGCTGGCACTCCACATTTTCCTTCCCGAGGCAGTGGCCACCCAACTACATAGTGTTCTTCTGGGACGCCGCTACCACGGCATACCACCTCCGCATATCCTTTCCTTTCAAGCTTAATTTTCCAATATTCCACGGCGAAACGGCCGGATATTGATCCGCTCCCCCTCTCCCCGTTGTATGCCGGCCGGTGATGCAAGCATTGCGCGGGGCGCATGCTTCAGCGTCGCGCATCCAAATTTGACGCAATTTTACGCCATTAAAGATTGCACTGGGGCGTAGCGTGGCAACAGCTTAACATAAAGAGGCTTCAAAATGGCCGCTCATACTTATCCTGAAGAAAATCAGGAAAAAAAATTACAACGAGGCCTGAGTAGCAGGCACATTCAGCTTATTGCCATAGGGGGAGCTATCGGCACAGGGCTGTTCATGGGTTCGGGCAAAACCATCAGCGTAGCTGGTCCATCAATTATTCTGGTCTACGCCACAATTGGTTTTTTTATATTTTTCATGATGCGGGCCATGGGCGAGCTGCTGCTCTCCAACCTGCAATATAAATCATTTATGGATTTCACAGAGGATCTCTTAGGCCCTTGGGCCGGCTTTTTCTGCGGCTGGACCTACTGGTTCTGCTGGGTGGTAACAGGCACGGCCGACATTATCGCAATATCGGGCTACATATCATTCTGGTTTCCCAATGTCTCACCATGGATACCGGCAATAGGCGTTGTGCTATTGCTTGTGGCGCTAAATCTGGTTTCGGTAAAACTGTTCGGAGAACTGGACTTCTGGTTTGCATCCATTAAAATTCTGGCCATTCTGGCCATTATTTTTGTGGGACTGGTTTTTGTATCCATTGGCTTTACCTCGCCCGCCGGTCATCAGGCTGAACTGGCCAATTTGTGGATCAATGGAGGCTTTTTCCCCAAAGGGCTAATGGGGTGCCTGGCAGGGTTCCAAATTGCCCTGTTCGCCTTTGTGGGCGTTGAATTGGTGGGTACCGCGGCGGCGGAAACCGCCAACCCCGAAAAGAACCTGCCAAAAGCCATCAACGCCATTCCCATACGCGTGGTGTTTTTCTATGTGTTCGCCCTTATCGCCATCATGTGCATTACGCCATGGAATCTGCTTGATCCGGGCAATAGCCCGTTTGTCACCGTATTCTCTCTTGTAGGCATACCTGCGGCGGCCGGGGTGATCAACTTTGTGGTTCTGACTTCGGCGGCTTCCTCGGCCAACAGTGGCATTTATTCCACAAGCCGCATGCTTTTCGGGTTGTCACAGGTGGGGGTGGCCCCCAAGGCCTTCGGCTGGCTATCCAGCCATCACGTGCCCGCCAACGGCCTGCTTTTTTCCTGCCTGTGCCTGCTGCTGGGGTCGGCCACGCTTATTGTCATGCCCACCGTAATGGAAGCTTTCACGGCGATAACCACACTTTCTTCCATTCTTTTTATCTTCGTGTGGTCGTTGATTCTCATTTCCTACCTGAACTACGAAAAGAAATTTCCCGAACGCCACGCTGCCTCAAAATTTAAAATGCCCGGCGGCAAGCTGATGGTAATCATCACCCAACTGTTCTTTATCGGGATTATCGTTATATTGGCATTTGAAAAAGATACCCGCGATGTGCTTATGCTCTCACCGATATGGTTCATCATACTGGCTGTCGGCTATCACTTAAGCAAAAAAAATCACGCCAAGTATATCGCGGCGGAGGCGGTGGAGGGCGAAGCCCAGTAGCGCGTTATACAAATTAAGACGGGCAAATCGCGTATGCTCCCACGCGCCCGCCCGTCTGGGTTGCCGGTATCCGGCAGCCGGGGGAACCGGAACGGCCATTCCGGTTCCCTTTATTTTTATGCTACGATGATAGTAAACGGAGAATGCCGGTTTACGCAATGATATTTCAATCCACAGTCAGCGGCGGAGTAAAAAAGGCGCGCATGTGGCGATAAAACGGGTTTTAAAACGCGGCATTGAATTATTTGGAGCCGGTCCCATTGCGGCTGCTATACTCATCTCTGTACAGTTTATACACGATGGAATCCACCAGAGCCTGCCAGCTGGCCTCAATTACGTCGGGCGAAACGCCTACCGTGGTCCAGGTGCTGTCGGCATCGCCCGATTCAATGAGCACGCGCACCACCGATGCTGTGCCGCCGTCGCAGTCTCTGCTGCTTAAAACGCGCACTTTGAAATCAAGAAGGCGCATTTCTCTGATGCGCGGATAAAATTGCGATATGGCTTTGCGTAAGGCATTGTCCAGAGCATTTACCGGGCCATTGCCGGTAGCCGCCGTGTGTTCCTGCACTCCCTCGACTTCCACCATTACCGTGGCCTCCACCGAGGGATATTCATCATGCTCCATGCGCAGTTCGGAAACATTATACTTCAGCAGCCGGAAGAATTCGCGCACGCCGCGCCGTCCCAGCTTGCGCAGCAAAAGCAATTCCACACTGGCTTCGGCTGAGGCATAATCGTAGCCCAAGCTGGCTTTTTTGTTCAGTTCGGCATACAGCCCCCGCACCACAGGCTCATCCTTTTCCAAATGGAAGCCGAAACGTTTGGCCAAGGATACAATATTGCTGCGGCCGCCAAGTTCGGTAATCAGAATGCGCTGGCCGTTGCCCACGGTTTCCGGCTCTATATGCTCATACAGCGCGGAATTACGGTTTACCGCGCTCACATGCACCCCGCCCTTGTGGGCGAAAGCCGATCGACCCACAAAGGGTTGCCGGTTAAAAAGGCTTATATTAGCTATTTCCGCCACATAGGCGGCAACCTGGGTAATGGTGGCCAATTTGCCGGCGGGCAGACAGCTGAATCCGTCGCATTTCAGGCTGAGCACCGGAATGACCGAACACAGGTTGGCATTGCCGCAACGCTCGCCAAAGCCGTTGATCGTGCCCTGTACCATTTCGGCCCCAGTTTGCACGGCGGCCACAGAATTGGCCACGGCCAGCTCGCAGTCGTTATGGGCATGAATGCCCAGTCGGACATGGGGCAAAAACTCGCGCGCCTCTTTTACTATGGCGGCTATTTCATCGGGCATGGAGCCGCCGTTGGTATCGCACAGCACCAAAATTTTAGCCCCACCCGAGTCGGCGGCCTTGAGCGCGGCCAGAGCGTATTCGCGGTTGCGTTTGAAGCCGTCAAAAAAGTGCTCGGCATCAAAAAACACTTCACGCCCGCCCGAAGCCAGATGGGCCACTGACCCTTCAACAAGTTCCAGATTGCGTTCCGGGGTCACGCGCAGGGCTTCTTTGGCATGCAGTTCGCACGATTTGCCGAAAATGGTCAGCACATCCGCGCCGCTGGCCAGTAAAGCCTTGAGATTGGGATCGTTGTCAGGGGTGTAGGAAGGATGATGTGTGCTGCCAAAGGCGCATATTTTTGAATTTTTCAGGTTATAACTGCGTATTTCCCGAAAAAAGGCGTCATCCACAGGGTTGGAGCCGGGCCAGCCGCCTTCGAGGTAGTGAATGGCGAACTCGTCCAGGCGCAAAGCGATTTTAAGCTTGTCCTGCACTGTGAGGTTGAGGTCTTCACTTTGCGCGCCGTCGCGCAGGGTTGTGTCATAAAGCAGAATGTTCCGCATAGTTGGTTACCAGGAAATAATTTTAGAGCGTTTTGCGAATGAAATGAGCGAAATGCTATAAATTTGCCGGGCCGCTTTTAAAGCACGGCCCGGCAGAGGAAGAACTACGGATGCTGCGCATCCGGGCCGCCCTGACAAAACACGGGCGGTCGCTTGGATTGGGATATTGGTGTTTAGGCTGACGCCTAAACACCAATATCCCAATCCAAACCGAAGGCATCATGCAGGATGCGCACAGCCAGTTCCACATATTTTTCTTCGATAAGAATGGTAATCTTGATTTCCGAGGTGCTGATCATCAGGATATTAATATTTTCCTTGTGCAGGGCTTCAAAGGCTTTGGCGGCCACGCCGGAATGGTTGCGCATGCCGACGCCGATGGCCGAAATTTTGGCCACCTGGGTGTCGTGCAGAATTTCCTGCGCACCGATTTCCTTAGTCAGCGGATTCATGATTTCCAAAGTCTTTTGGAGATCCTTGCGCGATATGGTGAAGGTCATATCGGTTACGCCATCGCGGCTGGAGTTTTGCACAATCATATCCACCAGCACGCCGCCACGCGAAAGAAGCCCGAAAATGGACGAGGCAATACCGGGCCTGTCCGGCACTCCACGCAGGGTAACCCTGGCCTGATCCTTGTCATAGGCGATGCCGGAAACAAGCACAGCTTCCATCTCTGTATCCTCCTGAGTTACCAGGGTGCCGCGATCCTCCGTAAAAGTGGAGCGCACACGCACCGGCACATTATATTTTTTGGCAAATTCCACAGAACGTATATGCAACACCTTGGCGCCCATGCTGGACATTTCCAGCATTTCGTCGTACGACACGCGCTCCATTTTGCGCGCCTTGTTGCAGACATTGGGGTCGGTGGTGTAAACGCCGTCCACATCCGTATATATTTCGCACTCCACAGAGCCGAGGGCCGCCGCAATGGCCACAGCCGAGGTGTCGGAGCCGCCCCGGCCCAGGGTGGTGATGCGCTTTTCGTCGGTGCAGCCCTGGAATCCGGCTACAACCAGTACGTCGTGCTTTTCAAGTTCACCCATGAGCAGCTTGTCGTCAATGGACAGAATGCGCGCGCCGCCGTAAGCGTTGTCGGTAATAACGGGAATTTGGAAACCCAGCATGGAACGCGCCTTGATTCCGGCATCTTTCAGCAGCATGGTAAAGAGCGAAACCGAAACCTGTTCTCCGGTGGAGACAAGGCTGTCGCACTCGGCAGGATCCGGGGTGCGCGACCATTCATCGGCCAGCGCCAGCAGGGCATTGGTTTCTCCGGATCTGGCCGAGAGAATAATCACCATTTTGTAGCCCTGGTCAAGGCCGGCCGTAACCTTGGCCATGACTTTCTTCATACGTTCCAGGTTGGCGACGGAGGTGCCGCCATACTTTTGCACCAGAATTTTCATAGTTACCCTTTCCTGTTGTCCGGGGAAAAAACGGATCCCAGGACGGCAAAAACTTCGGTTTTATGCCGGCCAACCACATTAATATCCGTTAATTTGCCAGTATCGCACGACTGCATTCGAATGTCCATATAGTCTACGGGCAGTGCGCCGTCGGGCAGATATTCGGCCCATTCGATCATCTTCACGCAAGTTTGATCTTCCAGAAGATCCCATATTTCGTCCGTTATGCCGCCGGTCCGGTAGAGATCACAGTGGGCCACGGGTGGCTCGGTGCCGTACATATTGCATATGGTGAAGCTCGGACTACACACTTCGGCTGTTTCCGCTCCTTCAAAATTGCGTACGATGGCGCTTACCAGAGTGGTTTTTCCGCTGCCGAGATCGCCGCGCAGCAACATTACGCGCAGGTTCACGCAATCACGAAAGATTCCGGCCAGGGCGCGGCCAAGAAGTTCAGTGTCTTCAAAAGTGGTAAGTTTTATTTTCATTGATAAACAAAAGTTTTGAAGGGATAGGAGGGGGCTTGGGGGAGGGAAGGGATTTTACAGGATAGTTCGCCTTCGCATTGCTCAGGACGAACTTGTTTTCAAAATTTTCCCTTCCCTCCCCCAATTATACGCTCTCAATCACTTTCCGTTATATTTAAAAGGCGAAATAAATTTAGCCAGCGCGGGCCAATTTTGATCACGCTCGGCCACTGTGGGCGGCAGCCCGGGATCGGGCCATTCAATATTCAGGGCAAGATCGTTCCAGCGCAAGCCGCCTTCGGCTTGCGGGCAGTAATAGTTATCCACCTTGTAGCAGACTTCGGAACCCGGCTCCAAGGTCATGTATCCGTGGGCGAAACCTTTGGGCACAAAGAGGCGCTGAAAATTGTCGGCGCTGAGAACGCAGCCGAACCAGCGCCCGTAGGTGGGCGACCCCAGGCGTATGTCTACGGCCACATCAAAGATGCTGCCGCGTATCGCCCAAATAAGTTTGGTCTGGTCATGGGGCGGGGCCTGAAAGTGCATGCCGCGCACCACACCGGCGGCTTCAGAGCGCGCATGGTTGTCCTGCGCGGGTCGAAAGGAAATTTTTTCAGCCGCAAAGGCTTCTTCCCTGAATGTTTCCAGGAAAAACCCGCGATGGTCCTTGTGAACAACGGGAGTGAGAGTTAAAAGACCTTCAAGGCCGGTGGGGGAGAATTTCATTTTTACCTCTTGAGCGCAAAATTAAGCGCCCCGGACGAACGGGAAAACCGCCGCTACCCATAAAATCGGGAACAAAACATGTTGGACGCATTCATAGCAGACTTACATATTCACTCGCGTTTTTCAAGAGCCACCAGCACCAGGCTCAATCTCGCACACTTGTCGGCCTGGGCCGGGGTCAAGGGCATCGGTGTACTGGGCACCGGTGATTTCACTCACCCGGTCTGGCGTGACGAGATGAAAGAAAACCTTGAGTTGGACGAATATAGCGGCTTGTACCGGCTGAAGAAGCGGTATGACCCGGAGGATGAACTGCCCGGGCAGCTCGGGGCGGCGCTCAGGGACGGCGGGACCGGGCCGCTATTTCTGCTTCAGGCCGAAATAAGCTCCATATACAAGAGGCACGGCCGGGTACGCAAGGTACACAATCTGGTTTTCATGCCCGATTTTGACGCGGCGGAGCGTTTTTGCCGCCAGCTTTCGGCTGTGGGCAATCTGAATGCCGACGGCCGCCCCATTCTGGGGCTGGATTCAGCTCTACTTTTGGAAATGGTTCTCAAGTGCCATCCCGACGCGGCCCTGGTTCCGGCGCATATCTGGACCCCCTGGTTTTCGATCTTCGGTTCCAAATCCGGTTTCGACAGCTTGGAAGAATGTTTCGGAGATCTGGCCGGGGAAATTTTTGCCATGGAAACCGGATTGTCGTCCGACCCGTCCATGATCCGGCTATGGAGCCATCTTGACCGCATCAGCCTCATATCAAATTCCGATGCTCATTCCGGTGAAAATCTGGCCCGCGAGGGCAATTTGTTTGGCGGACCTCCGTCTTACAACGGCATTTTCAATGCATTGCGCGGTCGTCCTTCGCCCTGCGTACATATGGGCAGCGTGGAATTTTTCCCCGAGGAAGGCAAGTATCATCTCGACGGCCACCGGGCCTGCCAGGTGGTTATGGAGCCGGAAGAAAGCAGGGCTCACGGCAATATCTGTCCGGTTTGCGGTAAACCCCTGACCATAGGGGTGCTCAACAGAGTGATGGAGCTGGCGGATCGCCATTCCTTGCCGGAGGGCGGGGTATGGCCGGGTTTTTCCTCGCTTATTCCACTGCCGGAAATAATAGGCGAAATACTTGGCGTCGGATCCAAAAGCAAGGCTGTGGCGGCGCGTTATGCCGAAGCCGTGGGCAAATTCGGGGCGGAGCTGGACATTTTACGCTCAGCCGACGAAGATGATCTGCGCCGCCACTGGGACGCTCTGGGCGAAGCCGTGGCCAGGATGCGCCGGGGCGAGGTAATACTTCAGGGCGGCTATGACGGAGAATATGGCGTGGTGCGGGTTTTCAGCGCCCGCGAGCGCCAGGAGCTGAAGACGGCCGGGCGCTCCATGGCCTCCTTGGCCGGGCTGGGCATGGAGAAAAATGAGGCCTCGGTCCGGCGCGGGCGAGGAAAATCTCCGGCGCTGCTGTCGCCAGCTCAGGAAAAAGGGGGAGTAAAGAAAGCTAAGCGCGACGCGGCGGAACAGGACTCTGAGGACGAAGACCCGCGACCCGCGAGCGTTGGGATTTTGAGCGGCGCAGCCGGGCAGCCGCAAGTGATTCTTACCCCGGAACAGGAAGAAGCTCTGGCCGGGGGCGGCCCCACGCTTATTGTGGCCGGGCCGGGTTCGGGTAAAACCAGAACTCTGGTGGAAGGAGTACGCCGCCTGATGGAACACGGGGAAAACCCCGACCGCATTCTGGCCCTCACCTTTACGCGGCGGGCTGCCGAAGAAATGGCTTCACGCCTGGAAAAAACTCTGGGTAATGGCAGACGGCTTCCGCATTGCCTCACTTTGCATGCCCTGGCCTGGCGCAGTCTTCAAAACGATCAACGTGCCGCGCCCCAAAGCCCGAACAGGCCGGAAGGCGATGCGCTACAAACGGACAGAGTACTCGAGACTGGTGAAAAAGCCTGCCCTCCTCCTCCGCTGCTTCCGCCCGAGCAAAGCTTGCGTGCGCTTTTCGCCGGGCTGCCCGAAGCACAGGGAATGACCTTGTCCGAGGTAAAAACGGCTTTTGAGGCCGACAGTCTGGCCAGAGAGGGGTTGGTCCCGCCCCCGGCGGAACTGAAAAGCCTGTGCGCGGCCTATGCGCGATTGAAAGAAGAACGTAATCTGGCCGATCACACTGACATACTTGAAAAATGCCTACAAAGAGGACTAACGCAAAGTTTTGATTTCGTTTTTGTGGACGAAATACAGGATCTCACGCCGCTGCAACTGGCGCTGGCACGCAAGATCGCCCCGGATTCCGGACAAGGTTTTTTCGGCATAGGCGACCCCAATCAGTCCATATATTCCTTTCGCGGTGTCCTGCCCGATGTCGGCGCGCGGCTTAGAGAATTCTGGCCGGATTTGAGCGTAAAAAGCCTACCAGTGAGCCATCGCTCGGCAAGCGGCGTGCTGAACGCGGCCGACAGCCTGCTTCCGGGGCAGAATTTACGGGCGGCTCGCGCTCTACCTTCCAGTTTGCGCCTTTTCCGCGCCCCGAATGAAGATATGGAGGCGCGCTGGGTAACGGCGCACCTTGCCCTGCTGCTGGGCGGTTCGTCATTGTCCAGGGCCAACGAAGCCCCGGTAAGGAATTTTTTCGGTTTCACTCCCGACAGCGGGCACCTCGAACCGGGATCGTGCAGCCCTGGCGACCTGGCCGTGCTGGTGCGCCTGAAAGCCCAGATTCCATCACTGTCCCGCGCCATGGACGAAGCCGGAATACCTTTTGCGGCCCCCGAGGAGGAAGGTTTCTGGCACGATGCCCGCATTGCCGCCATTCTGCGCGAAGCGGCGCTCCGCTTTACGGACGGGCCGTCACCCTCCCCTGCCCTGCTTCAAAGCATGCCCCTGTTCCGAGCCTCTCCGGATGGCATTGAAGTTGCGGATAAATCCGAAACCGAGCTAAACCCCGAAGGTCCGGCGGCGGAAAACCACGCCAGGACGGTAAATCCGGAAGAAATTCTCTGGCGCGACATTCCAGTCGAAGCCTGGCAAGACGGCCCGGCCGGTTTGGCAAAAATCCTCGCCGGGAAGGGATCTTTTGACGAAATATTCCTGAAGTCAACGGCGTTCGGCTCCCTTTGCGCCCTATGGCGCGCCGAGGGCGGCTGGCGCGGCCTTCTCAATGAAATGAGCTTCCGCAGCGATCTCGACGAGGTAAAAGCCAGGGCCGAGCGCGTGCAGATCATGACTTTACACGCCTGTAAGGGGTTGGAGTTCCGCGCCGTGTTCGTCTGCGGGCTGGAAAACGGCCTCTTGCCCCTCGACTTTGCTCTGCTGCTGCCCGAAAATCGGGCCGATGGAAGTGACACGGCATTGCAACGCCTACGCGCCGCCGATTGCGCCGAAGAGCGCCGCCTGCTCAATGTGGGCATTACCCGCGCCGCTGAAGCCGTGTTTTTAAGCTTGGCCGCGAAGCGGAAAATATGGGGAATAACCGGTGAACTGCCCCCTTCTCCATTTATTACCCCTTTGGAAAAGCATTGCAGGCAGTCCATTTTGAAAAGCAATGTGAAAAGCGTTGGAAAAAAACTTTCGTTATTTTAAAAAGATGTTCGCCCGCTGCCTAAGATTTAAATTTCAGGCGGGATAAGACTCTTGCCAAAGATGCATGAATTTGGCCCCTTACGGTGTCGCAAGCACTGTTCGGGGCCGCTTTTTTTCCATTCCTCATTCATCAGCTCTTGATTGTGGGAAATATATTCCCCCTTTCCGAGCAATTCCGAAGTACGCATACACGAAATTATTCAACAGTCATGTACCCCCGGCAAAGCCGGGGGCTTGAAAGGCAGTGAACCGCTCAAAGCGGTTTGAATATTTGAGCCGCCTG
The DNA here is from genome assembly GCA_031553655.1 of Desulfovibrionaceae bacterium. Taxonomy (GTDB): domain Bacteria; phylum Desulfobacterota; class Desulfovibrionia; order Desulfovibrionales; family Desulfovibrionaceae; genus JAVBLG01. The sequence continues at coordinate 17,857 of JAVBLG010000128.1, forward strand.
AAGGCGGCAACCACGTTACAACAGCTTTAACTGATCAACTCGTTGATCTTCTTTCTCTTGGTT
>JAVBLG010000122.1:0-12414 GCA_031553655.1 Desulfovibrionaceae bacterium
CGCTGTTTTCGCTGCTGGCCCTGGCCGGTATTGTAGGTTTTCTTTTCGCCGAAGGCCTACCGGTTCTTAAATATACAAGCCTGACGAATTTTCTGCTGGGGATGGACTGGTATCCGGTGGACGCCACTCCGAAGTTTGGCATTTTTCCATTTATGGCGGCCTCGCTGGCGGTTACCCTGCTGGCGGCTATGCTGGCCGTGCCTTTAGGCTTGATGACCGCCCTGTATATCAGTGAGCTGGCCTCGGAGCGCGTTCGCCGTATTTTGAAACCGGGAGTGGAACTCCTGGCGGCCATGCCGTCGGTGGCCATAGGCTTTTTCGGCATGGCCGCGGTGGCCCCGGTGCTGGAGGATTTTTTCGGCGCGCCGGTAGGGCTGAATCTGGGCAATGCCGCGTTGATGCTGGCTTTTATGAGCGTGCCCACAATATGTTCCGTGGCCGAAGACGCCCTTAATGCCGTCCCCAGAGAATTGCGCGAAGCTTCATTGGCGCTTGGAGCCACAAAGTGGGAAACCATGCGCAAGGTATCCGTTCCGGCGGCCAGATCGGGCATAGGCGCGGCCGTGATGTTGGGCATGTCGCGTAGTATGGGCGAAACAATGGTGGTGCTGATGGTGGCTGGTGGGGCCGGGATTATTCCGGAATCAATTTTCGATCCGATACGGCCCATGACTTCGGCCATAGCGGCGGAAATGGCCGAAGCCCCGGTGGGCGGTGATCACTATCACGCTCTTTTTGCCATAGGTCTGGTGCTGTTTTTGTTTACGCTGGGCTTCAACCTGCTGGCTCAGGCGTTCACCGGAAAGAAAAAAGAAAAAAGCGGCAAGGGTAAATCCGCCGCCAAAGCGGAACGGGAACAGAGTGGGCTGACCCCGGTCGCGCCACTCTGCCTTCCGGAAAACGTGAGAAAGCGCGGATTGGTTGAAAGAGGCATCTTCGCGCTGCTGAGAGGCGCGGCCGGATTTAATATTCTGGCTCTGGCCGGAATGTGCGGATTTTTATTCTGGCACGGCCTTCCGGCCATCACCTGGGATTTCCTTACGGATTTCCCCGCCAATATGATGACCGCCGGGGGCATCTGGCCATGCATTGTGGGCACGGTGCTTCTGTCCGTAGGCTCCATGATGTTGGCTTTTCCGCTGGGAGTGCTCTCGGCTGTATATTTGCGCGAATATTCCACAGGATCGGCTCTGGCGCGTTTTGCCAGACTAGGGGTTAATAACCTGGCCGGAGTGCCTTCAGTTGTTTTTGGCCTGTTCGGATTCACTTTTTTTGTAATTTTCTGCGGCCTTGGGGTAAGTTTGGCCGCCGGGTGTCTGACCTTGGCCATTCTGACCTTGCCGGTCATTATCGGCACGGCTGAAGAAGCCTTGTCGCAGGTGCCCGACTCTTTGCGCGAGGCTTCACTGGCCCTTGGGGCGGGCAAGGCCGAAACAATTTTGCGCATTGTGCTGCCGGCAGCCATGCCCGGCATGCTCACCGGGGCCATTCTGGGGCTGGCCAGGGCCGCCGGGGAAACAGCGGCGATAATGTTCACGGCGGCGGTATTTTTCACCCCGCATCTGCCAAGTTCCATTTTCAGCCCGGTTATGGCCCTGCCAAACCACATTTACACTTTGGCGACATCAGGTACGGACATTGAGCTTACGCGTCCCCTGCAATACGGAACGGCGGTCACGCTAATTCTGTTGGTTTTGGGCATGAATGCCGTTGCGATAATAATACGCGACCGGATGAGACATTAATCGCCGCGCCGCATCGAGTGCCGCCTGTTTATTTGAAAGAATAGAAATCCAATTTGGGAATACTCGGTATCATTCCGGCATTATGAAGTTTTTTGTAAAAGAGGGTCAATCCGTTGATTTCTTCCGTTCCCAGGCTGTAGACCAGCCCCTTGTCGTAGTACACGCGCAATTCTTCGCGGGAGAGCGGACAACCATGCTGAGTGAGGTCGAGTATGGTTTCCATGTGCTGAAGCCCCCAGTCTCTCCCCTGGCGCAGCAACTCACCAGGATCGCTCTTGAAAAGGCCTCTGTCCGCCGCTTCGCGGCTTACCACCCACAACCCGAAAATAAATGGCAGCCCGGTCCAGTCGCACCAGGCGTCGGCCATGTCGAGGCGGTGGGGATAGTCCGGGTGGTTGCGCAGGCGCAGCGCTTCGTCGCCAATGGCCAAAAAGGCTTCGGGCTGCGTGGCGCTGTTTATGGCGGAGCTGACATTGCCGGTTTCGTAGCGCACTTTCAGTCCGTATTTTTCGCTCAGCAGTAGTTTTAAAAGAGCCACCGAGGTATGGGTTTCGGCGCTGATCAGAATGGTCTGGCCGTCAAGCTTTTCCACTGGCCTACGGGAAAGCAGCAGCACGCTCATTACCGAGCCATGAGAGCCAATGGAAAGATCTTCCACCAGATAGTAGCGTTCGGGGCGGCAGGCGTATTCAAAACAGGAGTTGGAGGATACGTGCAGTTCGCCCCTGGCCATCATGTTGTTGAGCACAGCGGGCGGGCCGGAGATAATTTCGTATTCGTGGGGGATTATGCCTGCTTCGATGGGATGGTAAATGGGCAGAACGTTCAGGTAACCTATGCGGCCCATGCGTGGGGTTTCGGTTTTCATAATATACGCTCCCTTTGCGATGATTTTAAGCTCGAAACGATTCAGCGGTATGACTGCATTCGAAGCAATGGTTTCCAAAATTTTCCCTTTCCTCCCCCAATTTTCACACAAAACTATAATCCATACTACGCTGCCTGGGTTCAAAGCCGGCAGCTTCAATTATCTTGTGTATATCCGCCCTGCTGAGGCTGAATGAGGTACCAGCGGCGGCCACAACATTTTCTTCGATCATGAGCGAGCCAAAATCATTGGCTCCGTAGAAGAGGGCCAGTTGCCCGAGCTGCGGCCCCATGGTCACCCAGGAAGATTGAATATTGGGGATATTGTCCAGCACAAGACGCGAAACAGCCAAAAGACGCAGATAGGCGGGCGCGGGCTGGGTTTGCACGTCAATTTTGGTATTGGCGGGCTGGAACGTCCAGGGGATGAAGGCGGTGAAGCCGCTGGTTTGATCTTGAAGATCGCGCAGAGCAAAGAGGTGATCCAGACGATGCCGGGGTTCTTCTTCATGCCCGAACATCATGGTGGCCGTGGTGCGCAGGCCCAGGGAGTGGGCGTCGGCCATCACCTGGAGCCAGACCGGCGCGGGACACTTGTTGGGCGAAACCTTGGAGCGTACTTCATCGTGCAGAATTTCCGCTCCACCACCGGGCAAGGAGGCCAAACCCGCGTTCTGGAGACGTTTAAGCACTTCCGAGGTAGATATACCTTCTTTTTCCGCCCAGAAGGCAATTTCAGGCGGGGAAAAAGCGTGGATATGCAAGGTGGGCCAGGTGGCGTGTATCCATGCAAGCAGGTCTTCATACCAGGAAAGAGGCAGATCGGGATGATGCCCGCCCTGGAGCAGAATTTGCGTTCCGCCAAGGGCCAGAGTTTCGTTAATTTTTTGGGCCATTTCTTCGCGGCTCAGCAGGTAGCCTTCGGGGTGATCCGGCGGGCGGAAAAAGGCGCAGAAGCGGCAGGCGCACACGCATATATTGGAATAGTTTATGTTTCTATCGCCAACATAGGTGACCACGGGGTTATGATGGCGGGCTTGACGGGATTTATGGGCCAGGTAGGCCAGTAGATGCAGCGGAGCGTGGCGGTAGAGGGCGTCGGCATCGGCGCGGGAGAGGCGCTGTCCGGACTCGGCCTTGCGCGCGGCCTCGTTCATAGCCGAATCCGCTATCCGCTCCCTCGCCGCATCGGATGCCGACCGGCAAAGCCGGATCGGCTCGGCTCCGTCGAAGGATGGCGAATTTTCCGTGCGCCAAACGGAGTTAGCGCCAAATTCAGGTGGAGGACCGGACGGTGTTTCCAATTCCTGGAATGTTGCACCGCGCCGCACGGGAATAAAACCCGAGCCGCGAATCATGTTTTCCAGTTCGCTTATGGTCATGGCCTGGCTTGAGTCGGCCCCGGCCATATGACCTATTTTTTCTTCAACAATAGTTCCGTCAAGATCATCCGCCCCGTAGTGCAGGGCGGTCTGGGCCATTTTTGGCCCCATCATCACCCAATAGGCCTTAATGTGGTCGAAGTTATCCAGCATCAAGCGCGACACGGCTATGGTGCGCAGCTGATCCAAGCCACGCTGGGGTCCACGCTGACTGTCGTCAAGTTCCAGTTCGCTGTTGGCGGTGAGGAACGGCAGAGGAATGAAGCAGGTGAAGCCGCCACTGCGATCTTGCTGCTCACGCATTCGGCAGAGATGATCCACGCGATGAGCGTAGCTCTCGATATGCCCGTATAGCATGGTGGCGTTGGTGGCAATGCCCAGGCTGTGGGCTTCGCCGCTTACGCGCAGCCATTCTTCGGTTCCGGCCTTGATTGGGCATATTTTTTTGCGGATTTCATCGGCAAAAATTTCCGCGCCGCCGCCCGGCATCATTACCAGCCCGGCTTTTTGCAGACGCTTCAATACGTCCAGGGTGGAAATGCTCTCCATTTTAGCAAAATGCGCTATTTCCACCGGAGTGAATGCCTTGATCAGCAGATCGGGCTTGATCGCCCGCGCGGATTTCAGTAGATCCTCAAACCAGGCCAGAGGCAGATCCGGGTGGCAGCCGCCAACAATATGCAGTTCGTCTATGCCCAGAGGGCCGGTGGCAGCGGCGCGCACCCTGTCCAGCGCTTCTTCGCGACTGAGGGTGAAAGCTCCGGGCAAATCAGCCGACTTTCTTTTGAAGGCGCAAAAGAGACAATCGTTTACACAAACATTGGTATAGTTCACATGTCTGTTGACCACGTAAAATGTCTTTTGACCATTTTTTATTATTCTTGCATGATTGGCCAGAGCGCCAACCGCCGTATGATCCGGGCAGGCAAAAAGAGCCATGCCGTCTTCAAAGCTCAAGCGTTCGCCGTTCATGACCTTGCCGTAGATGCCGTCGAGGCCCAATATAGCGAAATGATTGCGATCCAGCATAGTAAACCTCAAATTATTTCAACAGGAATTGTTATATAGTAACGGCTCAATTTGCCGTAAGACAAGGAAGGCGAAATTTTTTTTCCGGGGGATAGGCTTTTTGGGGGCCATCCCCCGGAAAAAAACAAGCCTGACGCAGTATCACGGCAAATTCAGCCGTTACCCAAACAGTGCTACACCCTGAGGTAGTCCAATGTCAAAGAACAAACTCACCATGGGCATTTCTCCTTGCCCCAATGACACCTACATTTTCCACGCCATGATTCATGGGCTGGTGGACGTTCCCTTTGAAATTGACCTGCGCATGGCCGACGTGCAGGAGCTCAACAAAATGGCGGAACGCGGCGCATTGGACATCAGCAAAATTTCAGTGGGAGCGTGGCCGGTGGTGGCGAAGAATTATGCTGCGCTCGATTCCGGCGCGGCCCTTGGTTTCGGCTGCGGGCCGCTGTTGGTAGCCAGGGAAAATCTGCCCGTCGAAGCTTTTTCCCAAGCCGTGCTGGCTCATCCCGGTTCCATGACCACGGCCTGTCGGCTCATAGATCTGCACGGCGGCTTCACTGGCCAACGCAAGGAAATGATCTTTGACCGCATCATGCCGGCTGTGGCTTCCGGCGAGGCCGACTGCGGTATCATCATCCACGAGGGGCGTTTTACCTATGGCGAATACGGCCTGCATAAAATTATGGACACCGGAGAATGGTGGGAAACTGCCTACAAGGTTCCCCTGCCGCTGGGCATGATTGTGGCCCGGCGTGAGCTGGGGGCGGAGATGATCGCCGCCGTGTCTTCGGCCATAAGAGCCAGCCTGGAACATGCCAATGCTCACCCCGAAGCCGGAAGGGATTTTATAAAAACCCATGCCCAGGAAATGGCCGATCCGGTTATTGCCGCGCACATAAAAACTTTTGTTAACCAATACAGCCTGAGCCTGGGGGAAGACGGCAGGAAAGCTATAGAAATTCTTACGGGCACGAGCTGTCTCTAAAAAATGCCTTTTGTCCCCTGAACCGCGTCAAACTGTATTTTTGTCGCGGGGATGGCCCAAAAGAGGCCTATCCCCGCTCCAAAGGCACAGTTTTTCTTGTCAGCAATCTGTATAGGAACAGTTTGTTAAAAAAATTTAGAGCGTTTTACGAATGAAATGAGCGAAATGCTCTGACGGCCCGTGCGTTGTTAGGGCCGTCCGGACACAAAGTGTCCGTAACTTAGGCGGCGAAGCCGCCGTAATAACATACTGTTCCGAGCCTCCGCTGAAAGGCGGCGCAGGACAATCAGCCTTAATTCTTAAAAAACAGTTTCAGGTAATGGATAATTTAAAAAGCTAAATACTATAATAAGTCTGAAGAAAATGAGTCCCATAAAAATTTACTTAGCTGAGGCCAGGCACCTCTGGAGGCTGACCTGGCCTGTTTTTCTGGCCCAGATTTCCCAAACGGGCATGGCCGTTACCGACACTGTTATGACCGGCCATCACAGCGCGGCCGACATGGCCGCCGTGGCTCTGGCCGTGTCTATATGGCACCCGGTTAGTCTGTTCGGCCTGGGCTGTTTACTGGCCATATCGCCGCTCACCGCCCAGCTGGTCGGCGCGGGCAGAAGTCTGGAAACTCCGGCGCTGTTCCGTCAGGGACTATGGGTGGCCATGCTGCTGTGCGTGCCTCTGATGCTGTTCATGCAATGGGTGTCGCACCAACTTGGCGCTTTTGGAGTGGAGCCGCATCTGGCCGAGCTTGGCGGCGGCTTTTTGCGCTGCATCATGTGGGGCATGCCCGGCCTGTTTATTTTCATTGTGTCGCGCGGCATAGTGGAAGGCCACGCCCGCACCCGTCCGGCCATGGTTATAGGCCTCGTGGCTCTGATCTCCCTGATTCCACTGAACTATGTATTCATTTACGGCAAATTGGGTGTGCCCGCATTTGGCGCCATAGGCTGCGGCATTGTCACGGCGGTTATTTTCTGGCTGATGGCCGTGTGCATGTTGTGGTATGTGTTACATTCGAACGAATTTAAACACTTGCGGCCCTTTTTCCATCCCATGCATTTCGACTGGAAAATTATAAAGCGCATTCTTCAGGTTGGGGTTCCCGGGGCTTTGGCCATAGTTTTTGAAGTGTCACTTTTCGCCCTCACCGCCATTTTGCTGGCTCCCCTGGGCACTACCACAGTTGCCGGGCATCAGGTGGCCATCAATTTTTCAGCCTTGCTGTTCATGGTGCCCATGTCTCTGGGTATAACCTCCACTATACGAGTAGGGCAGAAATTGGGGGCTGGAGATCAACGCGGGGCGCAACGAGTGGCTCGTACCGCTCTGGTCATAGGGTTGTGCGCGGCCTGCGTGAACGCCATATGGGTGGTGGCTCTGCGCCGTGAAATAGTGCTGATGTACAATGACGAAATAGCGGTGGTAGCCCTGGCTTCACAACTGCTGATTTTTGCGGCGGCTTTTCAATTTATAGATGCCCTACAATGCATTTCTGTTGGTATATTAAGAGGATATAATGACACCAAAATGATTTCGGGCATGTGCTTCACCGCCTATTTTCTGGTTGGCCTGCCACTGGGCTTTGCCCTGGCCCGCACTTCGTTTCTGGGTGGGCCGCACGGCGCGCACGGATTCTGGGTGTCTTATGTGGTGGCCCTGAGCATGGCGTCGCTATGTCTGATGTGGCGCATACGCTATTTACATGCTATGGATATGGACAGGATCAGAAACACGTTTTTGAAATAAAAAATAGTCTCATATTCTATCCTGAAAAGGAGCAATGAATGTCGAAACTCCTGGTAATGGGCATAGGCAACATGCTGCTGTCCGACGAGGGCGTGGGGGTTTTTGCCGCGCAGGAACTCATGAAAGAAAATCTGCCGGAAAATGTCACGGTTGTGGAAGCCGGAACCTTTACCCATGACGTGTTTTACATGTTTGAGGGGTATGACGCGGTGCTGATTCTCGACGTGCTGCACGCCGGGGGCAAGGTGGGCGACATTTACCGTCTGGACGAAAGCGCTCTTGTTGATAATGAAAAGCAGCGCCTTTCGCTGCATGACATTGACCTCATTGACTCTTTACGTATGGCTGAGCTTTTATACGGCAAGAAGCCGTCGCTTGTGGTTGTGGGCATTGAGCCTTATGATTATACTACTTGGAACGTGGGACTGACCCCCGTGCTTCAGGAGCGTTTCGCGGCCTATATGGACGCGGCGCGCAAAGAGATCGCCGCCATTACGGCCGCGCAAAATTGAAACCGTACGGTTCAAAACAATTATCCGCCGTCCGGCGGTAAAAAATAATTCGGATATCGGGGAAACATCATGTGCCTGGCAATACCCGCGCAAATAATGGAATTTAAGGAAGAAGGCATGGCCAGGGTTCGCGTTGGCGAAAGCCAGACTTACCTCAACGCCTCTGTAATGCTCCTGCCCGAAGAAGTTCAGGTGGGAGACTACCTCATTGTACATGCCGGTTTCGCCATCCACAAGGTGGACAAAGGCGAGGCCGAGGAAACGCTGAAGATCCTCCGTGAGATGGCGGAGGTGCTTGAAGGCCAACCCGCCGGTTTTTAAAAAAGGCCGTAGCTTGCTCCCTGGACTGCGTCAAACGGTCAATTTGGTCCAGGGATGAACCAAAGAGTTCTATCCCTGGACCAAATTGACCGTTTTCCTTGCCAAGAAACAAACTACGGCCTTTTTTTAACGTGGCACTATAGAAAATTAAATATTCTTAACGCATTTCAAAGTAACGGCTCAGTTTGCCGTCAGACAAGAAAGGTGAAGTTTTTACGATGGGGGATAGGCCTCTTTGGGCCATCCCCCGGAGGAAAAACAAGCCTGACGCAGTATCACGGCAAACTCAGCCGTTACCGGAGAAAAAATGTCGGAGTTTGTGCACCTGCACTGCCATACGGAATATAGTCTGCTGGACGGAGCCATACGCATAAAGGATCTTTGCGCCAGAGCCAAAGATTACGGCATGCCCGCGGCAGCCATAACCGACCACGGCAACATGTTCGGCGCGGCCTATTTTTATTCCTACTGCAAAGATTACGGAATAAAGCCGTTGATCGGCAGTGAGGTCTATGTTTGCGCCGATCATACCGACCGCGAGTCGGATCTGGCCAGAGTGCGCCATCATTTGGTACTGCTGGCCAAAAATGAAATTGGCTACCGCAATCTGCTCAAACTGGTGAGCCGGGGTTTTCTGAACGGTTTTCACTACAAGCCGCGCTTGGACAAGCCCATGCTGCGCGACCATTCCGAAGGGTTGATCGCCCTTTCGGCCTGCATAGCCGGCGAAATACCCAGGGCTCTGCGCAAAGAGGGCATGGACCGCGCCCTGGAACTGGCCCGAGAATACGAAAGCATATATCCGGGTAATTTTTATCTGGAAATACAGTCCAACGGCCTGAAAGAGCAGGAAGAAGCCAATGCCGGACTGCTTGAGCTGGCCCAGGCCACTGGCCTGCCCCTGATCGCCACCAACGACTGCCATTATCTCGAAGCCTCCGACGTGGACGCCCACGACATCCTGCTGTGCATCCAGACCCAGACCACCATAGACGACCCCAAGCGCTACCGCTTCGACACCAGAGAGCTTTACTACAAAAGCCCGGAAGAAATGTATGACAGCTTCAGCCATGTGCCCGAAGCACTGTCCAACAGCCTGCGCATCGCCGAAGAATGTAATCTGGAACTGCATTTCGACAAAAACTACTTCCCGGTTTACGAGCTGCCGCCGGAAATGACCCTGGCCACGGAATTTCGCCGTTTAGCCGAAGACGGCCTGGACAAACGCCTGGAGCATCATCCGGAAAAAGAAACTATGGATCAGGGAGCCTACAGAAAACGTCTGGAAAATGAAATTTCCATGATCGTTAACATGGGGTTCGCGGGGTATTTCCTCATCGTGCAGGATTTTATCAACTGGGCAAAAAACAGCGGTATTCCCGTGGGGCCGGGACGCGGTTCGGCCGCCGGCTCCCTGGTGGCCTACGCCCTGCGCATAACCAACCTCGACCCCCTGCCCTACAACCTGCTTTTCGAACGCTTTTTGAACAGCGAGCGCGTGTCCATGCCCGATATCGACGTGGACTTCTGCGAACGCCGCCGCACTGAAGTGATCAGGTATGTTACGGAAAAATACGGCGAAGATTCCGTGGCCCAGATCACTACATTCGGAAAAATGAAGGCTAAAGCCGTGGTGCGCGACGTGGGGCGGGCCTTGGGCTTTTCCGTGTCCGAGGTCGATCGCATTGCCAAGCTGGTTCCGGCCGATCTGAAAATGACCGTGAAAAAGGCCCTGGCCGAAGAACCGGCCCTGAACGAAATGTATCAGAACGACCTGCGTGTGAAGAGGCTCATTGATACCTCCATGCGCCTGGAAGGGCTTTCGCGCCACGCCTCCACCCACGCGGCCGGGGTGGTCATATCCGACAAGGCCATGCACGAGTACCTGCCGCTGTACAGGGGAAAACGGGGCGAAATTGTCACCCAGTTCGACATGAAAATGGTGGAAAAAGTCGGGCTGGTCAAATTCGACTTTCTCGGTCTGCGCACCATGACCCTGATTCAGGATACCCTCGACGCCATCACCCGCCAGGGTTTCACCGCTCCGGATCTGGACACCCTGCCCCTTACCGACGCGGCCACCTATGAAATGTACGCCAAGGGCGACACCGACGGCATCTTTCAAGTGGAAAGCCAGGGCATGCGCCAATATCTGCGCCGCCTCAAACCCAATTGCTTTGAAGATCTCATAGCCATGCTGGCCCTGTACCGTCCCGGTCCCCTTGGATCGGGCATGGTGGACGAATTCATAAAGCGCAAACACGGCGAAACCGAAGTCACCTACCCCCTGCCCTCACTGGAAAGCTGCCTCAAAGATACCTACGGAGTAATCGTCTACCAGGAACAGGTGATGCAAATCGCCCAGATTGCCGCCGGCTACACTCTGGGCGGGGCCGACCTGCTGCGCCGGGCCATGGGCAAGAAAAACCCCGAAGCCATGGCCAAGGAACGCTCCAAATTTGTTTCCGGAGCTACGGAACGGGGCACTGCGGAAAAAGACGCCAACGATGTTTTCGACTTGATGGAAAAATTCGCCGAATACGGCTTCAACAAGTCGCATTCGGCCGCCTATGCCCTTATTTCCTATCATACGGCCTATCTGAAGCGCCACCATAAGGTGGAATTCATGGCCGCCCTGCTCACCTCGGAAATGAGCAACCAGGACAAGCTGCTCAAATATGTGGCCGCCTGCAAGGATATGGACATAGAGGTGCAGCCGCCCTCGGTAAACGCAGGCTTGCGCGAGTTCAGCGCCCGCGAAGGCAAGGTGGTTTTCGGCCTCGGCGGCATCAAGAACGTGGGCGATGAAGCCATCAAAGATATTGTTAAGGTCAGGGAAGAAGACGGCGAATTCACAAGCTTTCTGGATCTGGCCTGCCGCGTGAATTTGCGCAAGGTCACCAAGCGTGTTTTCGAGTCGTTGATCAAAGGCGGGGCGCTCGACTGCTTCAGTGTAAGCCGAGCCGCGCTGCTGGCCTCGCTGGACCTGGTGGTGGCCAGAGCTCAGAAAAAAGCCAAAGAAAAAGGCTCGGGCCAGATATCGTTGCTGTCCATGACCCCGGCCGCGCCCACAGTATCTTCCGGCATAGGTTTCGACTGCCCCGAGGGCAAAATAATTGAAATGGAACCGGAAGAAAAAATGGCCATGGAAAAGGAAGCTTTGGGCTTCTACCTCACCAGCCATCCCTTGCAGCCCTACAGAAGACACATGGATCGCCTGGGTCTGGTGCCGTTTGAAGAATTGCTGGAATTTTCGCCCAATACAGAGTTCAAGGCAGCCGTACTGGTTACCGCCTGTAAGGAATGGCAAACCAAAAAAGGCACACGCATGGCCTTTGTAACCCTGGAAGACCTCACCGGCCAGGCTGAAATTACCTTCTTCCCCGAGCTTTATGCGGAAAAAAAGGAATTGATCAAGTCGGGCCAGCCCCTGATGATCGAGGCTCGCCTCGACGGGCGCGACACCGAATCTTACGGAAACGGTGACGAAGAAGAGGAAGACGCTCCGCGCACCTTAAAATTTTTGGCCAAAAACGTGCATAGCCTGGCCGAAGCCTGCGCCTCAAGCCAGGCTCCGCTGGATTTACTCATACCCCGCGAAAAGCTTGACGAAACAAGTATATTGGCCTTAAAAGCCATTCTGGAAAAGCACAACGGCTCGGTGGAAGTGCGCGTCATTGTGTGTCTCGACGGCTGCCAATGTCATCTGGCCCTGAACGAATGCAACGTATCCCCAAGTCCGGCGCTCGAGCGCGAATTAGCCGCCTGGGCCGGGTAATTATTATGTTGGGGAGGGGGAAAGGAACTTTTTGAAAAAAGTTCCTTTC
>JAVBLG010000070.1:0-9448 GCA_031553655.1 Desulfovibrionaceae bacterium
CAGTTTGGCGTGATACTTCGTCAGGCGGCATTTTCCGCTCGGGTCCCGTACGAGAAGAGTACGCTCCCCTCGCGGAAAATTTGCCTTCCTCGTCTGACGCCAAACTGCCGCCACTGCCAAGGATATTTCAAAATACTCCAACCCGTCAGAACATATTGCCAGTATCATGGCACAGGTATACAAAATCTTTCGTCGCCGCGCGCAAATATATAAAACCGGGTAATCGCAATGCAAGCCTCAAAAGAAACATCAATATTTTTCAATATAAACTTTATCGCAGCCTCGGCGGTAAACCTGCTGGTAATGGTGGCCTACTACCTTTTGTTTGTAGTGAGCAGCCCTTATGCCGCCGAAAAGCTGCACGCCACGCCGAGCGCGGCCGGTTTTGTGGCCGGAGCCATGGTTCTGGGGTGCCTGAGCGGGCGTTTTGTGACCGGCGGCATAATAGACCGCTTCGGCTTCAAAAAAATGATCTTTTTCGGCCTGTTCGTCTACACGGGCAGCATGCTTCTATATCTGATAACCGACAACCTGCCCCTGCTCATCGCAAATCGCCTCATCGGCGGCATAGGCGTGGGCTGCGTGGGCACTGTAACCGGCGCGCTCATCGCCTATGTTGTCCCGCAAAGGCAGCTCGGCCTGGGCATCAGCTATTTTTCCCTGAGCACGCTCATTGCTCTGGCTCTGGGACCGTTCATGGGAATTTTCCTCATGGATTTTCTAAGTTACCAGAGCATTTTCATCCTGTGCTCCGTTTTCGGGGCGGTGGCGTTCCTGCTCGCCATGCTCATATCCGCCAGTATCGAACTAAAAAAAGGCCCTGGCGGGTCTTTCAGGTTGAGCGATTATATTGAATACCGCTCCGTGCCCATATCGGCCACAGTTCTGCTGGGCGGGGTGTGCTACGGCTGCGTGCAGGCCTTCATTGCCTTCCACGCCAGAGAAGCGGAATTGGTGGCCGCGGCCAGCCTGTTTTTTCTGTTCTACGCCATAACGGCCTTTTGCTCCCGCCCTTTCACCGGCAGGCTTCTTGATGCCAGGGGTGAAAATCTCATCATATACCCGGCCTTGTTGTTGACCGCATGCAGCCTGCTGCTTCTGGCCGTGGCCACGGCGGAGTGGGAAATTTTGCTGGCCGGAGCGCTTCTTGGCATAGGTTACGGCAATTTTCAGTCCACGGCCCAGGCGGTATCAGTAAAAATTGTACCCAGAACGCGCTTTGGACAGGCCACCTCCACATTTTTCATTTTTCTGGATTTGGGTATAGGTTTTGGCCCTTATCTGCTGGGATTTGTAGCGCCCATCGCCGGGTATAAAGGGCTTTACCTGCTCACGGCGGGGATAGCCCTGGCCGCGGTGCCCCTGTATCATTTTTTACATGGGTCTAAGAGAGGCGCGCCGGAATCTTGCGGAGATGACGCACCTTAGAGCGTTTCGTCTGCGAAATGCTCTGACGGCCCGTGCGTGGTTAGGGCCGTCCGAACGTAGCGTTCGTAACGTAGGCGGCGAAGCCGCCGTAATAACATGCTAGTCCGAGCCGCCGGTGAAAGGCGGCGCAGGACAATCAGCCTTAATTCTTAAAAAACAGTTTCAGCTAATGGATAATTTCAAAAGCAAAATGCTATAACACGGAGGCCCGGCGCAACCATGTGACGAAGAAAAAAAGAACCGCTCCTGTGGCATCCCCGCATGATCGGAAGAATGTCGCGGAAGCGGTTCAAGCGTAATACTGACGGCCTGGGCAACACTCGGGCCGTCAGATCATTTAACTCATTTCATTTACAAAGTATTTTACCCCAAAATCGCCTTAATGTCTTCGTCCGGCGTGGTAATGGGCGCAATATTCCAACCCTTGACCAGCGCGTCCAGTATGGCCGGGCTGACAAAAGCAGGCAACGACGGTCCAAGACGGATATTCTTGATCCCCAGTGCCAAAAGGGTCAACAGAATGGACACGGCCTTCTGCTCATACCATGACAGCACCATGGACAGCGGCAAATCATTCACAGAGCAGTTAAGGGCTTCGGCCAGAGCTACAGCCACCTGCACGGCGGCATAAGCGTCATTGCACTGGCCCACGTCAATCAGGCGGGGCAGTCCGCCAATACTGCCGAGGTCCTTGTCAAAGAAGCGGAATTTGCCGCAAGCCAAGGTGAGCACAACGGTATCTTTGGGAAGTTTTTCAACAAATTCAGTATAATAATTGCGTCCAGGCTTGGCTCCGTCGCAGCCGCCAACCAGGAAAATATGCTTGATCGCCCCAGCCTTTACCGCATCAAGCACAGCTCCGGCCGCGCCCAGCAGAGTTTGACGGCCAAAGCCCACGGTGATTTCCTTGCCGGGAACATCGGCGGCAAAACCAGGCAGTTGCAGAGCTTTTTCAATAACAGCGGAAAAATCGCCGTTTTTGCAGTGCACAAGCCCGGGCCAGCCCACCACGCCTGTGGTGAAAATTTTGTCACTGTAAGCCTTGGGGTCTTGTATGCAGTTGGTGGTAAACAGAACCGGTCCGGGGAAGGCCGGGAATTCCTTGTGCTGATTCTGCCAGGCGGTACCGTAATGGCCGGCCAGATGCGCGAATTTTTTCAGCTCGGGGTAGCCGTGGGTGGGCAGCATTTCACCGTGGGTATAAATATTGATGCCCTTGCCCTCGGTGGCAACCAGCAGATCATGCAGATCCTTCAGGTCGTGGCCGGAAACAAGTATGGCCTTGCCGGCTTTCACTCCCAGGCTCACCTGCGTCGGCACGGGATGGCCGTAAGTTCCGGTGTTGCCCGCTTCAAGCAGTTCCATGGCCCGCAGATTCATTTTGCCGCAGCGCAAAATCAGTTCCAGCCAGCCGTTAAGATCAAGTTCCTTGACCTTGCCTTCCTTGTCGGGCATTCCGGCAGCCAGCGCTTCATAAATGAAGGCGTAAAGCTCGGGGTCGCTCTGGCCCAGAATGGCCGCGTGATCGGCATAGGCGGCCACTCCCTTCAATCCGTACAAAAGAATTTGCATGGCGGAGCGGATATCCGGATCGGAGTGCAGTTTGTTGGTGCCCGGTTCACCGGCCGCGATTTCATCCAAAATTTTTTGCACCGCTTTTTGCCCATTCTCCGGCGAGCACCCCAGGCGGGCGGCCAGCTCTTTACGGGCGGACACAACTTCGGCGGCTATGTCCTTGATGGCCTGAGTATCGAAATTCACATTGGTCAGCGTGCTGAAAAGGCCCTTGACGGCCAGGCGATCAATTCTATCGTCCACAATGCCTTTTTCGCGTGCCAGCAAGGCGGTTCTGGCAAGAAGGCGCAAGGCCTTGATCAAAATATCATGTTCATTGGCCGTATCTTCAGTTTTACCGCAAACGCCGCGCACATCGCAGCCTATGCCTTTGGCGGTCTGTTCACATTGATTGCAAAACATGTTTTTACTCCTTCGGCAAAGATTTAAACTTGAACTCTGTTGCCTGTTAGACGCGTTTTAAAGCATAGTCGAAACAAAATCTGTGACCGGAGTCACAATATAGACAATATAATAATATTTTTTTCTCTACCGACAAGTTACGCCAAAAAAATACTAATTTTGTGTTCAGCGATTAAAATTTCCCAGGTAAGAGTTCAAGTCAAAACTACATAATGGGAAAAAAGAGAAAAAATATTGAACAGGATTTTATGCTTTTTGGCCTACATGGGCCGATGCGGTAAAATAAATTTTACAACACCACGTGTATCCCCAGCTTGTAACCGTAGATAACATATTAAAAAAACACAATAAAATTTTAATGGTCGCAAATAAAAGTTTTGGCATCCTTATTGCTATATTTAAAGTACCTTCCTTTCCTTTGCTTACAGCTTAATTATATACAGCCCGCTCCCCCCAGCGGGCTGTACTATTATGGCGTCGACAAATTCGATTCATGCCGATTCCCTCGTCTCAGCCACCCGGCGGCAATCAGGATATATACCTAAGGAGAATGAATTTAATGTCCACCCACAACGTCTCATGCCCGCCTGCCGCCATTCGCGGCTTTCTGGATTCAGAATTTGAGCCCTGCGCGCCTGAAAAGGCCTTCTTCCATATATTGCCCGCCCCATATGAAAAAACTGTTTCCTTCGGCGGCGGCGCGGCCTTGGGTCCGGACGCCATAATTGAAGCCTCGGGCCAACTCGAGGCTTTTGATGGTTATTCCGAGCCGGGCGAAGCCGGAATTTTCACACGTGAAAACATCGATTGTTCTGGTGACGCTGAAAATGCCCTGCGCAATATAGAGCATGCAACTCGGCAAGCCTTAAACTGCGAGGCCATGCCAGTGCTGCTGGGCGGGGAACATACGGTTACATTGGGAGCGTTAAGAGCGCTGAAAGAACACCACGGACATTTTGGCGTGCTACAATTCGACGCCCATGCCGACTTGCGCGATGAATATCAGGGCACGCCATTTTCCCATGCCTGCGTGATGCGCCGTGCCGTGGACGACCTGGGGCTGCGGCTGGCGCAGGCCGGTGTGCGCGATTTTTGTCGGGAAGAGGCGGAAACGCGGATAAAATTTAATGTGATCCGCCATGATGCCGCGGACCTGGCTGTAAACGGCCTACCCGAGGTTGTGCTGCCTCCGGACTTCCCGCAAAAAATTTATATCACCTTTGATGTGGACGCTTTTGATTCGAGCCTGATGCCGGCCACAGGCACGCCTTCACCCGGCGGGCTGTTCTGGCATCAGGCTTTGGAAATGGTTCGTCGGGCTGTGGTCAGCCGCGAAGTGATCGGCCTGGACGTGGTGGAATTTGCGCCCATGCCCGGATGGCACGCGGCGGATTTTACAGCGGCCAAGCTGGTTTATCATCTTATGGGAATTATCCGGCGGAATGCGGAAAACCCCAAATAGCTCCCGCGATCATTACCGCGCTTTTTTACAGCCACCCGGCTTCCGTATAAAACTTGACCGCCCCGGCAATGCCCTCTTCCAAAAAAACGCGCGGGACATAGCCCAGTTCTTTTTGAATGCGCCCGGAGTCGCACAACCAGCCATTTTCCCTGGCTTCGAGATATTTGTCGTAGTTCCATGAATTCTGGCGGGCGCAAAAACGCCCGAAAAATCCGGACAAAGCCGCGCTTACGGCCATAATCGGCAAAGGCGCGGGGAAAATAACGGCCTTACGCCCTAAAGAGCGGGCAATGGCCCGGCCCAAAGAGGCCATGGTGTATTCCCGGCCGTCATTGAGATGATAGACCCCGGAGGCCTGGGGCAAAAGCCCCAGAAGCACGGCCCTTGCCATGTCTTCCACATGCACCAGTGAAATGGGGAAAGTCCGCATCAGCCCCGGCGAAGCCACAAACCCCAACTTGGCGGATTTAAAATAGGGCAGCAGCCCGCGATCGTGCGGGCCATAAATTATCGGCGGGCGCAGCGTAACCAGCCTGTCGCCCAGGTACCGACCCAGAATATTCTCGGCCAGAAATTTTGACCAGCCATAGGCCGAAACCGGACTTGGCCGCGTGAAATCGTTCACGCCGGGCGAGACTGCCGAAGGCCCGGTGGCCGACAGGCTGGACACGAAAAGAAAGCGGGATATGGATTCGCCATACTCTTTCACGGCTCTACCCAAATTTTCGGCCGCTCCGCCGTTGCCCGCCAGATAATCCCGCCAACCGTGCCCGAAAAGCAGGGCTGCGAGATGTACAACCATGTCCTGCCCGCGCACCGCTTCGGACAGTCCTTGCCCGGTGCGCAGATCGCCTCGCACCAGACGGCAGCCGTTCAGATGACCGGTTTCGGACGAAGCCCGCGCCAGACAGGTAACCTCGGCCCCGGCTTCAAGCAGGACCGCGACAACATGACGGCCCACAAATCCGGTGGCCCCGGTGACAAATATTTTTTTCTTATAAAGATGACCGTTATCCATTTCTTGTCCTGAATTTACTCACTACATTATCAATTTAGTAACAGACATTACACGGAAAAAAGAACGATAGCGGTTCGGTTTGCCGTCAGACAAGGAAGACAAGCTTTTGCGAGCGAGTGCGCTCTTTGGCCCTCGCAGCGAGGAAAAAGTGCAGTCTGACGCAATATCACGGCAAACCGAACCGCTATCAGCCGTTACCAGTCCTTTCTGTAGATACGGTAACGCTTATACAGCGTTCCGCTGAAATCTTCGATCAGATCATTTATGAGCACATTGTCTTCCAGAGACCAGGAACCTTCCACCCATTGCAGATGCTGATGGACTTTGGCCTGTTCAAAAATAAAGTCCAACATCAGCATGGGCAAGCCCATCATACGGAATTGCTCTTTTATGCCGAAAAGCAGCAGCCGATAGCCCGAGCGTATTTCGTTTCGGGCTCGCAGCCAGTGCCATGGCGCGGAAATGCCGATGGAACCGTCAAGCTTGCGTAAAAGCGGGTTCATGTCGGGTATTGCCACCATGCTGGCCACAGGTTCGTCCTTATAGTAGAACAGGGCGAAGAAATCGGTGTCCACAATGGGCTTGAGTTCGGCGGCCAGACTCGCGGCCTCGGCTATGGACATAGGGGTGAAACCCCAATTTTGGGACCAGCTGTCCTGGTAAATTTCCAGCAATATTTTGATGTCGGCATCAATGGTGCGGCGGCTGGAGGTACGCACGGTAAAATCGCCCCGTTCCCTGACAATTTTCAGCTCGTTCATGAGCCAGTCGGGCAGGTTCATTTTGTCGCGCTGAAAGAGGTAGGCATATAAATCCTGCTCTTTGCGCATATTGAAATTTTCCAGCAGGCACGGATACCAGGAAGGATTCCAGGGCATCATCAGGCAGGGCGGCAAATCAAAGCCCTCCACCAGCATGCCGCAAGTATAATTGGTGGAAGGATTGAGCGGGCCGCGCATATAGCTCAAATTTTTATTTTTGTGCCATTCGGAGGTTGCCGTAAATAAAGCGTTCGCCGCTTCCTGATCGTTTTCGCACTCAAAAAAGCCAAAGGCCCCGCAATCATCCTCGGCGAAGGAATTGTAATTGTAATCGCATATGGCGGCGATGCGTCCCACAGGCGTATCACCGCGCATGGCAATGAAAAGCTTCCTTTCGGCCTTTTCCCAGAACGGATGCTTGCCCGGAGTGAGCATGGCGCGATCCTGGAACTTGAGGTTAGGGACCCACAGTGGATGACGCGCATGCACGGCATGAGGCACGTCCAGGAACATTTTCATATGCAAATCTGTTTCTACCGTAAGAATGCGCACTTCACTCATATTTTGAACCGGATTTTATGGTTTATTTGTCTATTCTGGAACTGTAAGCTGATTTTTGCCTTAAGTCTGATTGCCCTCCGCCGCCTTTCAACGGCGGCTCGGGATCGCATGATTATACGGCGGTCGCTACGCTCCCCGCCTACTTTACGAACGCTGCGCGTTCGGGCTGCCCTATCAACGCACGGGCAGCCGGTAGAATAGCAAAGCTATTCTACCGTTACACTCTTCGCCAAATTCCTCGGCTGATCCACGTCTTTGCCCAGATAGTCGGCCATTTCATAGCTGAAAAGCTGCATGGCCGGAAGGGCCATGAACGCGGCCAAGGGGCCGTATGCTTTCGGCACGTTCCACACATGATCCACATTATTCAAAGTCAACCCCTCGTTGGCCAAAGCAATAATTTTGCCGCGCCGCGACTGTACTTCTTCGATATTGGACTTAACCTTGGGAAAAAGTTTGTCGTCCAGAGCCAGCACAAAGCTGGGAAAATCAGGATCAATCAGGGCTATGGGGCCGTGCTTCATTTCTCCGGCTGCGTAACCCTCGGCATGTATATAGGATATTTCCTTGAGCTTGAGCGCGCCTTCCAGAGCCAGAGGATAGCAGTGCCCGCGCCCCAGGAAAAAGAAGTTGTGGACTTTGGAATATGTGCGGGCAAGCATTGAGGCCTTGTCGCACATGGCGGGCAAAGCCGCTTCAAGCCCCACAGACAGGCCGCGCAGCCCCATGAGGTATTTGGCCGTCTCTTCAGCGGGCAGCACGTTTTTGCGGGCGGCCCAGGAAAGGGCGATGAGCGTAATCACCAACATCTGGCTGCACATGGCCTTGGTGGAGGCCACACTTATCTCCGGCCCGGCCTGAGTGTAGATAACAGCCGAGGCCTCGCGTGTGATGGACGATCCCAGAACATTGCAAAGGGCCAGGACCGTGCCGCCTTTTTCCTTGACCATGCGCATGGCCGCCAGGGTATCGGCGGTTTCGCCGCTCTGGCTGATGACCATAACCATGTCGCCGGGGCCTACCAGTGGATCGCGATAACGAAATTCGGAGGCTATATCCAGATCGGTGGGAATTTTGGCCAAACCTTCAATGAGGTGGCGGCCCCACATGCCCGCATGGAATGAGGTGCCACAGGCTACAATATGCAGCCGTTGCGGAACAGGCAGAGCGTCAAGCTCGGTCAGCATCACCTTGCCCTGCTCGTGGTCAATTCTGCCCGCCATGCAGTCGGATATAACTTTGGGCTGCTCAAAAATTTCCTTGAGCATGAAGTGCTTGTAGCCGCCTTTTTGCGAAGATTGCATATCCCAGCTGATATGCGAAGTTTCTCTGGAAATGGAACTGAGATCATCAAGCCGCATCAGAGAATATTTGCGGGCGGTCATGCGTACAATTTCGCCGTCTTCCAGAAAGACTACTTCGCGGGTATAGGGCAAAAAGGCCGGAATGTCCGAAGCCAGAAAATTCTCGCCCGTGCCCACGCCAAGCAGCAACGGCGCGGAATGGCGCACAGCGTAAAGGGTGGAGGGGTCGTCCACGCTCATCATGCATACGGCATATGCGCCTTTGGCCAGACGCAAGGCCGCGGCAAAGGCCTTGAGCAGATCGGGTTCACCCTTGCGGCATTCGGCAATAAGGTTTACCAGCACCTCGGTGTCGGTTTCGGAATGAAAAACGTAGCCTTTGGCCAGCAGCTCATCCTTTATTTCCTGATAATTTTCTATAATGCCGTTGTGTACTATGGCTATGGATCCGTCATTGGCCATATGCGGATGGGCGTTGCGCACGGCAGGCACGCCATGGGTGGCCCAGCGGGTGTGCCCCATTCCGCAGGTGGCCAACACATTGGGATGTTCGGCAAGTTTGTTCTCCAGAGTGGCCAGCTTGCCTTCGGCCCGGATGGTTTCCATTTTGCCGCTCTGCACAAAGGCCACCCCGGCCGAGTCATAGCCGCGATATTCGAGCCTGCGCAAACCTTCCACAACCACCGGAACGGCCGGGCGATGACCGGCGTATCCCAAAATGCCGCACATAGTCTATCCTTTTGTCTGATTAATTTTACTTTGATCCGACATTGTCGGCAGCCAAGAATTATATGTTTCAAACAACTAAAAGGCAAGATGAAGGAATTAGCCTGTCAGGCCAATCGAATGAACCAGTTTTATAGTCACATGCGTATCTTTTTTACGCCGCCCCGGCTAAAAAGTTTAGGAAAAGGGGAAAGGGGGTGGTGGGGGGGGG
>JAVBLG010000131.1:0-8674 GCA_031553655.1 Desulfovibrionaceae bacterium
CCTATCTGCTGCCCGAAGCGTCCTGGCGCAAAATACTTGATACGCCGGATGACCATTTTGGAGCTACAATCAGCTTGGATGCGGAGGCAAAGCGGCAGGTGTCAGACTATCTGCTTGCAAATGCGGCAGACAGGAACGGCGGCAAAATCGGCAGAAAGATTATGAAGCGTTCCCATGGGGACGTCCCGGAGCGCATATCTACGCAGCCTTATATCCAGCGAAAACATAGAAAGATTGCCCCCGCCGTCTTCAACCAAGCTTCAGTAGGCGGCTTGCAAAATTGCATTGCCTGCCATGCCGGGGCTGAGCAAGGCGATTTTGACGAGGATAGAGTGTCAATTCCTCATTAAGTTGCAGCGGAGGCGCTTGCCGCCAGAGGCTGGGCTTTTGGCTTTGTATATCCAGTATGCCGAATTATTCATAAAAATGAGCCGGGCATCAGTTGGAAACCAATGCCCGGCCCATAGTTGAAGTTATACCTTAACAATCTTCACAAGGGTCTGATAGAATACCGCGCTGCCGCCCACGGTATCGGTGAGGCAGGTGTTTTTAAGCACCGGGTCGGTGCGCATGGCCGCGTTGCCGTGAATGCCCGCAGCCCGGCGCGGATCGCCCGGCATGTTCACTCCGTCGATGATCATGTCCGAAGCGCCGTTGGCCCAATGTCCGAAGCCCAGGGCAAAGGCCACCACGCCCGGCCGCAGGCCTTCAAGCACCTTGGCTCTGCCGACCATAGGGCGGGATTTGCCGTGCCCGAAGTTCCAGACGCCTTCCGGGTTGCTGGCCGAAACCACCTTGACCAGATCGCCGTCTTTGATGTTCAGCCTTTTGGCGTCGGCGGCGGCAATTTCCACATGATTCTGCGGCATAACCGCATCCAGCCAGTAATTGCCTATGGTGCGGCTCTTGGTCTGGGTTACTGCCTTATAGGTGAGCAAGGTCAGTTCATAGCCCTGTTCGCGGTCTTTCAACTGATTGCCCAGGCAGTCCACCGGGCCGGGCACATAGTCGCCATGGGCCTTGTAGGGCTTACCGGTCATGGAATTTTTGGCCCTGGCCAGGTTGTCGTAGTATATATTCACCATTTTGCCGTACTTGTTGGCAAGTTGCTCGCCCTGGTAGGCTTTGGCGTATTCCTGGAACCTGCCGCCGCGATTCATCACATAAACGGCATGAGGCCAGAGTTCCGGGCCGATGAGCTTTTTCCAACGTTCGGCGTCAAAAACGGACTTGGGCAGATGCTTGCGGGCCGTGAGGAAAAGTTCGATTTCCTCGGCTGAGGCCGCCGGAACCTTGTCCGAGCCGTCCTTTTTCTCGCCAAAGGCGATGTTGGCCACCATGCGCAAATACAAATCCTCGTCGCGCACAAAAGCCTGGCCTTTGCCGAAGCCGTCCGGGCCGAATCCTGGCAGATTGAGCTTTTCGGCCAGGCCCAGCAACATGGATTCAAGAGAAAGCGGCATTTCTTCGCCGAACACTTTCACCGTGTCCACCAGCGGGGCTACGGCGGGCTGACGGAAGGGCGCGACCTTGCAAACCTGCGAGGGATGCGAGCCGGAGAATTCCCAACGCTCCAGATAAGTGACATCGGTGAAGATATAGTCGGCATACATGGTGGTTTCCCCGACCGTAATATCCGAACCCACAATGAGCGGTATTTTCTTGGGGTCGCTCAAAATGGGAATCAGTTCATGCCCGGACGGCAGCGAATAGACCGAAGCCGACATATAAATGAACATGCACTTGAGCTGATAAGGGTACATATCGCCGGCGCTGGGTACTATTTCCTGATAAATGTCGCTGGCGAACGGATACCAGATCCTTTTGGACGGATATCCGGCGAAAAGGCTGGACTTTTCATAGGAAGCGCCGTGGCGGATGATGGACAGGCCCCAGGGCTTCAGCTTTTTACCAGCACCGATGTTGAAAGGCCCTTCGGCGCGCTTGCCGGACTGATCATAAGTGGTGGCCTTGGCCAGACCGCCCTTCCAGTCGTGGTTGCCGATGAGTATGTTGACCATCATCCACAGAGTCACATTGTAGAATCCGGAAGTCTGTTGCGATACGCCGCGATGCAGGTCGGCCACGGCCTTTTTGCCGTGGCTGGTGAATTCGCGGGCCAGCTCCACAATGTCTTGTTCCGCAATGTCTTGTTCCGCGCAACCGGCTATGCCCGCCCACTCGGCCAGGGTTTTGGCAAGAGCGGCTTCCTTGTATATTTGCAGAACGCTCTTGACCTTTTGCCCGTTGATTGCGGTGTCCACAAAAAGTTCGCCGTTCAGTGGCGCGGTTTCGCTGTTGGGGTCAAAGCCGGAGGGCTTGCCGCCAACCATGGCCACAAAAGCGTCAAAGTCCCAGGTTTCGCCGTCTTTACCGCCCTTTTTGGGAAGCTTCTGCACGGGTATGCCCATGTCCGAGCCGCGCAGGAAGGGGCCGGGGGTGCCGTCTTCACGCATTTTGACCAGCCAGGCCGCCTGGCTCCAGGTGGGCTCATTGTCGGCTTTGGCCGCGCCCTTGTTCAAATGGGCCAGATAGCGGGCGTCATAGCGCTCGTTTTCAAGCATCCAGCGGATCATGCCCAGGGCCAGAGCGCCCACGCCATTGGGTTCCACCGGCACCCACTTCCAGGCCCGTGAGGCGGTTTTGGAAAAGCGCGGATCAACTACGGCAATGCGCTGATCGCCGTTAGCTATGTTCTGGCTGAGCTTGCCGGCGCGCAGCGGCGGGCCGTAGTTGGCCTCGTAGGGATTGGCCCCCACGAAGATAATGAATTCGGAGTTGTTGGTATCGGCCTGCCAGTAGAACTTGCTGCCTTCGCTGAATTTGCCTTCCACAAACTGGTCGGACATGGCCTTGCAGGTAAAATACAGCGAACCCTGGCAAACCGTGGTGTGCCCGTGCGTATTTACCGTGCCGACATTATCCTTGAAAAAACGGGTGCAGAAATCGCCGCGCCCGCCTTTCTGGCGGCCCCAACTGTAGCATACCTGATTGTTTTTCGGGCCGAAGTCCGGATGATTCGGATCGATCAGATGATGCAGATTGTCGGCGTGCTTGGCCTTGAATTCCTCCAAGGTCATCTTCTTGTCCGTTACGGCCTTGGCGTCCTTGTTCAGGGCGTCGAGAACGGCGGGATCGCGCAGGGTAATTATGTCTTTAAGCCCTTCAACCTTGCCTTCGCCGAACAAATCCCCGCCTTCAACTATTTCGTTCACGGCCTGTTCAAAGGGAATGGACTTCCATTTGTTTTCGCCGCGTTTGCCCGCCCGTTTCAGCACTCTTTTGATCCGGTACGGGTCGTACATGGTCTGTATGCCGGCATAGCCCTTGGGGCAAAGCGCGCCTTCAATGGTAGCGGCATCGCGCAGCGGAGTGTTGTAGGGAATCTGCGAGGTCATATTCCAGGGATTGTAGGGATTGCCTTCAATCTTGGCGATCTGCCCGTTTTGCAGTTTGATTTTTATGCCGCAGTTGGTATTGCACTGCTGGCATACGGAATATATTTGCTGTTCCGGCTTGCAGCTCGTGTAGGCGTTCTGGCCGTCTATGGAACCACCGGCCTCGGCCTGGCCGACAAGCCCCAGAATGGCCGGGGGCGTGCTCGCGGCGGCAAGACCGGCTATACCGGCGCTTTTCAAAAAGTCGCGGCGGTTGGTGGAAAATATGCTTTTTGCCTTAGACATGGCGTTCTCCTTGCTTGCTGAAAAGATTCGGGGCTATGCGCGGCCCGATGAGCAAGGCCACCAGGCACAGCGAAAACACGAAAAACGCGGTAAGCCATTCGCCGGATGACGGCGCGTAAACATGGGCCAGGCGCGCATGTTGGAAGGCATTGGCCAGACCTTCAAGCGGTTCGGCGCTTTGCGGCGGCACCACAAAACACCAACGGGCCGAAACAAAGGCCAGCGTGGCGATAAGCGAACCAAGGCCCACGCCCGAGGCGTTTTTGGCGGTGAACAGCAGGAAAAACGGCACAGCAAGGCCCACAGCCACATGCAGCCCCCAGAATGGGAGAGCGCCGGAGCCGGACAAAGGGTTTTGAGCGCCCTGGCGGTTTCGGCATCGCCGCCCTGAACGCCGGTCAGCAGCCACAGGGCCTCGAATACGGCGAAAGCGGCCAGCAGAACGCAAAGCATGCGCCCATAGCCCAACATGATATTGTCATCAAAGCCTTGCGCCCAGCCGAGCACCCCAAGGAGAGCCCCGCCGCTCAAAAGCGCGGCCAGCAGGAACCACACCGTGGTGAAAGCCCCGCCCCACAAAGGCTGGGAGGAAATCATACCGAAAATATAGCCGTTGGTCAGATAGAACAGCAGGGCCACGGGTATGCTCCACAGCGTGAGCTTGTGCGCCCGTTCCGGATTGTTGCCGCACAGTGAAACGATTTTGAGGCAATAAATGATCAGCAGGGCCGCGAAAAAGAAAAACATCCAGGCCATGGGCGATTGCAGGTTGGGCGACAGAATGAAACGGTGGAATTTTTGTCGTTGAGATCGCCGAAAATTGTGGCCCGGCCCACACAACTGGTCACGCAGGCCGGAAGCAGGCCGTTTTTCAGCCGGTGCAGGCAGAAATGGCATTTGCGGGCATTGCCCACCGGGGATCGGCGGCCCCTTTGGCCCCAATTTTTGTCGTATTCGGCGGCGGTGATGTTTTCATAGCCTTCTCTGGCGCGGCTTTTGCCTACCATCACGGCAGAGGCCTGCGGGCAGGATTCGGTGTAGGTTTCGCCAAAGTCCGAGGTTCTGGCCCCGTAGGGGCAGGCTTTGAGGCAGGCCCGGCAGCCGATGCAGCGCTCATAGTCGATCACGGTCACGCCATTGCTTTTGTCTTTCCAGGTGGCGGTTACCGGGCATACCGGAACGCAGGGGGGATTGGCGCACTGCATGCACGGCCGAGGCAGGAATGAACGCGCCACATGCGGGAACACGCCTTTTTCCGTTTCGATGACCGGACGATACACAACGCCGGGCGGCAGGGTGTTTTCGGAAACGCAGGCTATGGTGCAGGCGTGGCAGCCCACGCATTTGCTCTGGTCGATCACCATGCCCCAGCGCACAGCGCTTTTATCGGAAAGGGCCTTTTTCAGATCCGCCCGCATTTTTTCCAGCGGATCTTCTTTGGGTAATGTGTGGGCCATAAAACGCTCCTTGGGTATGTCCGGCGCGGATATGCGCCTGGAATACAGGTACAGGGGCAAAAAATATTCCCGTGTTAAATCCAAATTGTATTTGCAAATTTTCCTGTAAAAACATCATGCTATATATGTACGGCATTCGGCGTTCAGCTCCCGCTGAACACTCGGCTGTACACAATGGAAGGATATTTTAAGATAAAGTAAATATATTATAGTGTTATCCGTGTCCATTTTGTGAACACAAGACGCCCGCAAGCCCGTAACTGGACACGGCTTACACGCCGGGAATATTATATTTCTTCATTTTTGAGTAAAGTGTTGTTCTGCTGATGCCTAACTGCGAGGCGGCGAGCTTTTTGTTGCCTTCGGCCTTGGCCAGAGCATTGATGATGGCTTCCTGCTCGCTGTGTTCCAGAGCGGCCGAGGGCTGCATGCCGGTGACGCGGGCCGGAAGCTCGGCGGGGGTAATCTGCCCGTCCGGAGCCAGCAGGGCGGCCTGAGCTATGCAGTTTTCCAGTTCGCGCACATTGCCGGGCCAGGGATATTGCAGCAGGATCTGGCGGGCGGCATTGTTGATGCTCAAATCTTTGCCGTATTCGGCGGCATAGCGCTCCAGAAAATACCGGATCAACAGGTTTATGTCGCCCGGCCTTTCCCGCAGTGGCGGAACAAAAAGGGAAACCACATCCAGGCGATAGTACAGGTCTTCGCGGAAGCGCCCGCTTTTCACCGCTTCGGCCATTATTCTGTTGGTGGCGGCGATCACGCGCACGTCAACCGGAACGCTTTTATTGCCGCCCACCCTTTCGATGACCTTTTCCTGAAGAACGCGCAAAAGCTTCACCTGGGCCGAAGCCGATATTTCGCCTATTTCATCCAGAAAAACCGTGCCGCCCCCGGCCTGTTCAAAACGGCCCTGGCGCATCCTGTCCGCCCCGGTGAACGCGCCTTTCTCATGGCCGAAAAGCTCGCTTTCCAAAAGCGTGTCCTGATAGGCCGCGCAATTGATTACAATAAAGGGCTTGTCGCGTCTGGGGCTGAGGGTGTGAACGGCCCTGGCCACCAGTTCCTTGCCGGTGCCGCTTTCGCCCTGAATGAGCACGGACGCTTCGCTGGGCGACACGTCTTCGATGCGTTTGTAAAGCAGGCGCATTTTGTCGTCATGCCCGACCAGGCCGTAAAAGTGATCCTGATCCGTGAAGCGCTCACGCAGCTTTTTCATAGCGTCCTCGTATTCCATGGCCCGGCAAAGGCAACCGGCCACCTGGCCCAGAACCAGGTTAATCAACGCAATTTCGCTTTTGTCGCAACGGCAGCCCGGAGCGCAGCCGGAAATGAACAGCCCGCACACCTTGTTTTCGTGGCGTATGGGAATATGAACCTGACCGGCGCAGGCCGCGAACCTCTCGGGAACCAGCGGAGGCGGCAGCGTTTCCGGATGCCCGGACTCGGCCACGGCGTCGGCGGCCTGCAAAGCGGCGCGCACAAGCTCGTGGCCGGATATTCTTTCAATATTGTACGTGGAAACGCTTAAAAGGGAATTCCCGTCCCGCTCGAAAAACAGCAGGGCCACATCCGCGCAATGCAGAATGCCCCGGCACTGGCTGAGCAGGAATTGCCCCATGGCGCGCAGGTCGCGCCGCCCGGCCACGCCGGTAATGATCGTGTTGCAGGTGGCCAGTTGCTCATGGGAGCGGGCCACTTTACGCCTGTTTTCCTCCAACCGCCGCAGCATGTCGCGGAACGAATCGGCCAGATTAACTATTTCGCGCTGCCCGGCTATATTTTGCAGCCGGTTTAAAAGCTCCGCCTCTTTTTCTCCGCCTTCACCCACTTGTCTGCTTACTTCGGCCAGAGTTTCCAGAGGGCGGGTGAGCCGTCTGAGCAGCAAAAACACCCCGGAGAGCGTGAGCAGCAAAACAGCCGCGGCGGTAATGGCGGTTTCGCTCCAAAGGCGCATCAGGCGCATCCCGGCATCGTTTTCGGACACTCCGATATGCACTGTTCCGGCTTTTCCTTCGTAAATGGGGCAAGCCACATCCAGAATTGTTTCATCGGATTTGGCAAAGCGGAATTGCTTTACCCCGCATGAGGCGGCTCCATTTGCGCTTTTAGGCCCGTTAAAATCGATCAGATCAATGGGCAGCCCTTTTTCAAAAGTGTGGGCCAGCACATGGGAGGAACGCTCCACAAAGGCATAGGAAAGTTTATGCTGCTCCACAAGAGAATCCAACAATTTCTGGATGGAGGTCACGTCATTGACCAGTACAAGATCGCTCAGGTGAACGGCCAGGCTCTGGGCCAGAGTGCCGCCTTGGGCTTCAAGAGCTTCTTCCAGGCTTTGCGAATAGCGCCCTGAAACCAGAAAGGCGATTAGCAGATAGCCCAGCAGGGTCAGTCCGCCCACCGTGATCAGGAGTTTGCTTCTCAGGCTTTGCGCGTATTTCATTGCCGTTCAGCCTGCCGCACATTTTGCTGCATCTCGCGAATGGAGCCGTACCAGGCGTCTTCGGCCGCGATGAAGCGATCTATGAGCAGGGCATGCAATATTTCCGCGCCCTCCGGATTTTTGTGCATGTCAAACAGGGCCGTCTGGATGGCTTTGCGCCGTTCAGCAGGCATAGCCGCAGATGCCACAAAGGGTGGAATGCCGTATTCTTCCGATTTTTTGATGACTCTGGTTTTGGCGGTGATTTCCGATTTGTTGTGTTCGTAAAAATCCCAGATCAGGCTGTCAACGGCCGCTCCGTCCACAAGGCCACGGGCCACGGCATAAATGGAATTGTCATGGCTGTAGGTGTAGATGGTTTCCTTGAAATAGCTTTCCGGAACCGCGCCTTGCCCGGCCAGCCAGAAGCGCGGCACAAGGGAGCCGGTATTGGAGTCGGGATCGGTAAAGGCGAAAGTTTTGCCGCGCAGATCTTCCATGGTTTGCTCGTCGCTGTCCTTGCGCACAATCAAATAGGATTGATAGGTGTGGCGTCCCTTGATTTCCGGGGTGGCCAGAAGAACGGCTTTCTGTTTCCCTGCGCTCAGCACATAGGGGCCGGAGCATATAAAGGCCAGTTGTATCTCGCCGGAAGCCAGCAGGTCGTTTATTTCCGCGTAGGTTTTTCTCTGCACCAGCTCCACGCGCGCGCCCATGGCCCGCCCCAGGTAATTGAGCAGGCGTTTGTAGTAAATCTCCGTGTCTTTGGGGGAGATCATGGCTCCGATGGCCACCTTTAACACGGGCTCGGACATTGCCGTGGCCGGTGCGGGCGGCGAAGGCAGCACAACATCCGTGCGCAATACCGGTATGTTGCCCGATGGTTTGAAAAATATGAAAAAGGCCGCCACAAAGGCCAGAATCAGGCAAAGCGGCAATAAGACTAGTGTTATGTCATTCAGCAAATGCCGGATAAAGCCGTTTTAGCTTGATCCGGGCATCTGCGGTCGTAAACTGCCAATCAATCTTGGCACCCGCAGTATTTCTTTGCGCCTGCCAGTGATTTACTTCCTCTCTCATCACTCCAATATTATCCATTCGGCGAGACA
>JAVBLG010000069.1:0-8399 GCA_031553655.1 Desulfovibrionaceae bacterium
ATTTGGTCCCATGCTGCCGCCCATGGCCCAGGGCGTAACCTTTACCCCGTCAAAGGACAGAGGCAGCATCAGGGCAAAAAGATCCATATTGTCCATGTAGTTGGCCGGTGAGTCTGATGTGCCCGTCCAGTTGTCGTTGTAGGGCCGCATCCACATGGCCGTGAGGCTGACCGAGGAGTCGAAGGTATAAGTGGCGGCTATTCCCGCCACGTCGTCCTGAAGCACCGGGCTGTCTATGGCGAATCCGGGCAGCTTTACGCCCTGAATGCCCATACGCAGCTTGAGAGACGCGCCGGGAACAGTCCAATCCACAAAGGCCTGCTTTACCTTCACCATATTGCCGTCTGCCCCGAGCGCTCCGCCCTGCGAGCCCATGCCCCAGCGCTGCTCGCCTATTTCAAAGAAAACCGTGCCGGAAAGGCTTTCGGAAGCGATGGCCTGCAATTGCAGGTGCAGACGCTGCACAGCTTCAAATTCGTCCCGGCCCTGGCGCACGGCTGCCCATTGCTGGCCGGAAATGTTTTTGCCCGTGCGGCCCTTGCTCATGAAAGCGCCGCCGTTAATATAGTCGAAGGCGAATTGCCAACTGCCTTTGGCCTTGAATTCGATAGCCGAAGCCTGGTCCGCGCAGCTGAAAAGAAGGCCTCCGGCCAGCAACAAGGTCAATACCTTTTTCATTCTGTTCCCCCGAGGAATGAAGTTTGTGACTTAAACAGGCAAATTCAGAGAAAATTTCGCCGTTGCCGGCCCAATAGCTTTTTGCTCATTTCATTCGCAAAAAACTCTAGCGCTCAGGTGGTGATATTTTCGATGGCCTTTACGATTACCGGCTTTTGCTTAAGACCTTCCATTCTTTCAACCTCTTCGCCACTCTTGAAAAAGAGCATGGTTGGAAAGCCCTTGACCCCCAGGCGTTCCTTGAGTTCCATGTTCACGTCAAAGTCAATTTGATAAATGGGAAAATCGGGCATGTTCTTGTCGATATCTTTGAGCACAAAAGCAAGCATTTTACACGGACCGCAGGTTTTGGAGTAAAATTCAACCAGCATGGGGCCGGAGTGATCCATGGAGTCGTATTCTTGTTGGGTTATTTCCTTGATCATGGCTTGTTCCTTTAGTTGATACCTTAAAAAAATATTATATTATAAGGATTTTACATATGATGAGGCGCTGTTGGCCGCTACAGCCCCATCGGCACACGCAGTGACGATTTGCCGCAGATGCTTGGCGGTGATGTCTCCCGCACCAAATATGCCCGGAACAGAAGTTTTCATGTGTGAATCGATGGTGATACAGCCGAAACGATCGGTGATGCCCAGATCCTTGAAAGTTTCGCAGCAGGCCTGGAAGCCGATATATTCAAAAACTCCGTCGCAACTCACATGGCGCGGAGTTTTGTCTTCTCCTGTGGAGCGGAACGAAATTCCGGTGAGACGGTCCTCGCCGGTGAACTCCAGAACTTCCTGATAGATGTGAATGTCCACATTGGGGCGAGAGCGCAGCAGATCGCAGGCCTTGGGGTCGGCCGTGAGGTCAAGCATGGTTACAATGGTGAGTTCTGTACAGATTTCCGAAAGATAGAGTGATTCTTCCACGGCGGAATTACCACCGCCTATTACCACCACTCTTTTGCCGCGATATTGGGCTCCGTCGCATATAGCGCACCAGCTTATGCCGTTACCGGCCCAGCGATCTTCACCGGGAACACCCAGGCGGCGCGGAACAGTGCCTGTGGCCAAAATTACAGAACGGGCCTTGTAAACGGCATTGTCTTCTTCGCAAACAATGGTTTTTAGCGCTCCTTCATCAGTGATTTTGACAACGGTTTTATAGTCAAACTCAACGCCAAGCTCCTGGGTTTGCTCAAACATTTTCACGGCCAGTTCCGCGCCGCTGAGCTTTCCCGTTCCGGCGTAATTTTCCACTTCATTGGTATTGATCATCTGCCCGCCGGGAGAGAGGCGATCCAGCAGCAAAACGCGCATGTTGGCGCGCACGGCGTATATGGACGCGGTCATTCCGGCCGGTCCGGCCCCTACAATCACCACGTCGTAAATATTGTCCATTGTATTCCCCTCTATCACATTTTAACTTTGAAATATGCTCTAAACGTAGAATGATGCTTGCGCTCGGAGGGCAAGGTCGAATTACGGCTCTCGCCCCCCTATTTCCGTTCACTCGCAAACTTTGCGGGCGTTTTTACGCCGGTTTGCGCTCCGGGACGCCGTTTTGGGGGCGGCCCGGAGCGCCGTGGCGCTAGATGCTCAGCTCAACGCCGGTTTCATACTTGTATTCGTCAACAATGAGCGAAATTTTGAATTTTCCCGCGAGATTTTCAAAGCTCACCGGGAATTCAACCGCCCGCTCGTCGGCTTCAAGGAAGGTTCCCACGCACATGGCCAAGAACGGCCGTTTGGTGGTGGGCACAAAGTAGGCGTGAGTGGATTCGCCTTCGAGAAGAAGCATGACCATCTGCCCCTTTTCAAAGGTACCCTTCATCACCAGGCGGTCGGCTTCCTGAGCCAGCTTGAGATTGTACTGGGCGGGCAGCATTCCGCTGTCTTTGGTTTCGGGTATGGTCAAAAATTCCTCGGTAACGCCGAGGGTGCCCAGCCTCCGGCCTTTTTCGAAGCTAAGCTTGTCTTCGGCGCAGTACAGAGGCAGTTTTTCGGCGCGGTAGTAGTTGGCCGGAATTTCCATTTCGTAGACGGTTTTGTTGTCCTTGATTTCCACTGTGATGGAGTTGAAACGGACATGTTTTTCGTCTTCGCCCCGGAACTGCACGGGCGGTTTGTTGCAGGCCTCGCCCTTGAAGGTCCCGGTGCCGCCGGAATGCACCATGTAGTGGCCTTCGCCGTAAAATTCCACATTACAGATATAGGTTGAAAAGAATTCCGCGCCGCGTTCTTTGCCGTATTGCCACACTTGCTCGATTTCCATTTTATCGGTGTTAATCCTGTAGCGCACTCCGCGAGAGAAATTGTCTTTGGCGGGAACATACTTTTCTTTTACCTTGGCGCGCCAGTGGCCGTTGTCGAAGCACATCACGTCGCCGTCGGGCAACATAACGGCGGCATGCTGCTCGTACTGCCAGTCAAAGTTTTTCACATCGCCCACCGGGGTAAAGAAATACTTCTTTACGATTTCTTCGGGCCAGCCTTCGGGGTCGCCTATTACCCAGTTGAGTTTGCCGCTGTCGTAGTCGATGTTGATCACCGCGTCCTGATGACGGCCGGAAAGGGTGAGACTGTTGGTTTTCTTGTCGTACCACACGGAATTGTTGTGGAACCAGTCGTGGGCGTCCTGACTGCCCGAGCCGCCCACATTCTGGGGCAGGCACTTCTGATAATCCCAGGACTTGATAATGTTGCCGGTGTTGCGGTCTATAAGCACGCACATGTCTTCCACTGTGCCGCGCGGGGGATCTTGGGTGAGCACCAGAACATTGCCGTCTTCCATTTCAATCTGGTCGTGGTGATAGCCGCCGGGCAGGCGATATTCCTTGTATATTTTGCCGATCATGCCCATCTCGAAAAGTCCGGTGGTGTGATATGGCGGCATGAGCAGGCGATGTGTTCCGGTGAGCAGACGGCCGTTTTTAACCCTCTTTATGTCAAAGGCCAGGTTGAGGGTGCAGTACCAGCGGGCGTCGCCCTTGTAGTCGTAGGCGGCTACATTGCCCGGCGAAGTGGGGCTTACGAACATCATGTTCGCGCCCATATATTCGACGGAGGTTTCAATTTTGCTCGGGGCGTGCAATGAATCCGGAGCTTTGTCCGTCTGGATGCTCAGCTCTTTTTTGGTTCCGTTGCTCAGGGATATTTCCACCTGATTGTCACAGCCGGGGTAAAGGCCGAAGATGGGCAGATAGTGCTCCGTGCCCTTGGGGAAGGTAAAATTCAGGTCCCCGGCCTTTTCCTTGCCCTTGATCAGCACGGAGGCTTCAACGGTTTCCTGGGTTTTAAAGTGAACCAGGGCGGTGAGCGGGGCTATGAGATAGGGGTTGACCTTCACATAGGGCGCGTCCAAAGTGTATTGGCCCTCTTTGCATTCTTGCAGCATTTTTTCTTCAGCCGCATTCTGCGCGTCAATGACATGTGTGAATTTTTTAAGTTCCACGCTCATAATTTGCTCTCCTTTTATTCTGTAGATGTTTGTAAGCAGTTGAAAGATGGTTGTCGGAGGGTGTCCTCCCGAGGAAGATTTAAAAAAGACCTCGTTACTACACGCTCTAATAGATGAGTCCGATAAGCGGCACTCCAAGGAAAACATACACGGATATGCCCAGCAGGCAGATCACAACGCCGTATTTGAACACATCGGCCTGGGTAAGCCAGTCTTTGTTGCCGTAAAGAATTGCCGCGTAAGGCGAGGCCGCCGGGGTGAGAATGGCCACATGCAGGGCAAAAGTAATCAGGGCGGCTATTGCTTCAAAATTGGCCCCACACTGTTCGCTGAATATTTTTATTACAGGCATGAGCAGCACGCCCATAACCGCGTTGTTGGCGAACTGGGTTATGCCCACGCACAGAATTACGAGTATGGCCGCGAACATTATCAAGCTGTGCCCGCCAAGAAGCGGGGCCAGGGTGTCGCGCAGGAATTCATTGATGCCGGTGCCTTGCGCGGTCATGGCCGTGGAAATGGCCATGGCCATGCATACCAGGAAGTAAACATCCCAGACCACGGATTTGGCGGCCACTTCCTTGAAATCAAGAACCGGCTTGTCATCCATTTTAATGAAGCTTAGAGCCACCACAAACAGGATGACCACGCCGAGCGGACCAATTTTGGCCAACAGGGCTATGGCCGCGATACTTTTGGGCAGAATACTGGGCAGCAGCACCATGATGAGATAGCCGAACAGAGCGCAGGTCATGATCTTCTGACGCGCGTTCATGGGCGGGAGCTTGTCTTTGTTGAAATGCTCGATACTGATGTTCTTGATTTTGGACATATCGGGCTTGAACACAAATTTGATGAGCATAGCGTAAAGGAACACCAGAATGCTCGACATGATGAAGCCGAAAAGCATGTAATGCAGATAGTCAAGCTGAACCTGGGCCGCTTTTTCGTAAGCCCCGGTGATCATCAGAGCCGAACCAGTGAAAGGTTTGGCCGCCTGGCCGCAAATTGCGCCGAACATGGTGCCTATGACCATGATGGTGGCGTACTTGTCACCTTTTTTATAACCAACGTCTTCGAGCACACCATACAGAATGGCCCACATGAACAGCAGGGCGGGCAGAATGTTGGCCGACAGGGCCGCCAGAATATATGTGGCATACATGAAGATGAAACTGAAAATCACGGGTTTGCCGTTAATTATCTTGCGGGTAAGAAACCAGCGGCTGATGTATTTGGTTACTCCGGCATGCTGTATGGCGCCGAAAAGCACCATGGCGAACAAGATGAGCACCGGCACCGTGTCGCCGAAGGACACGTACAAAACCTGCTTCAAGGGCGCATAGCCACATATAACCAAGGCCACAATGCCCAAAAGGCTGGGCCAGAGAATGCTTACAAAAGACCATAGAAAGATCATTCCCATAAAAATGCCCAGCACTTTCATGCCCATGGGCGTAATGGGCGCAATGGGCGGCAGATAGCCGAACCCGAATGTAATCGCCACGCCTATAGCCGAGGCGACATAATACCAGAGATCTTGCGACCATACGCTTTTCACCGAAGGGGTACCGCAATCAGCCATTATCCCGTGCTCCTTCATTTTTTGTTGGTTGCATAAAATTTTTTTGCTCCGCATTTATGCGGGCTGGGGTGAAAATGTTTGGAACATGCCGGCGTTAAATTTCGGGTTGATTGTGAAAAAAGTACTTTTCATCTGTATAATACAAGAATCATGCTCTCAGGCAATAGCAAGCGTTAATATTTAAAGTGAACGCCGGTTAAGCAAAACTTAACCGGACGGACTAAAAAGAGAGGAAAGGGAACTTGCTTGAAGAAGCTAAGCGCCAGGAATTTTTGGCGTAAAACCGGTTATGCCGGCGAGGAATTGGGATATTTTGACGGGGATATATTGATTATCCATGTAGGCGAGTTGAAAATGGCAGACAAGAGGGCCTTCAACAATGTTTATTTCATGAAGCAGCCCCTCGTTTAGCGCTTTTTGCGCAATGGAACGTCCGATAAAGGCCACAGCTTCCATTTTTTGCAGAAACGGTTTGATCACATCGGAACTGAGATTGTCAAACGTAATATTTGGTTGCACATTGTGACGCCGCAGAAATCCCAAAACAGCCTGACGAGCCCCGGTTCCTTTTTGTTGGAGAATAAGAGGTATTGAACCTAGGTCTTGCGCCGAAACATAGTCGAGTTTTCCCAGGTTATGTCCGGCGGCGGTTACCAGAGGCCACTCTTCGTCAAAGAGATGCACCAGCCGGCATTTGGCATCCGGTGATGGATTTCCAACAATTATAACCAGATCAAGTTGCTGTTGAAAAAGTTTTTCCAAAAGCCGGTCTTGCGTACCCAGCTCAAGGCTCACCTTTAGCGCAGGATATTTTTCACGTACCTTGGCCAGCATGTCGGGAATAAAATAGTTGGCTGGAAGGTGATGCGCGCCAAGTCTGAGTTCGCCGCCTTCCTCCTGTACAAGATCGTGAATGTTTCGCTCCAGTTCTTCAAGGCCGTCGAACATGGGGGCGACAATGTCATAGAGCGCCTTCCCGCGCGGGGTCAGGCGCAGCTCGCCCAGGCCGCGCTCAAAAACGGAAAAACCCAGCCAGGTTTCCATTTTTTTTACCTGCATGGTCACGGCCGGCGGCGAGACGTAAAGAATCTTGGCCGCCGCCACCATGCTTTTGTGGCGGGCCGCAAGATAAAATACGCACATTTGGTTCAGATTTACGCGCATACCGCCTCCATTTGATTTTATTCTAACAAGTTATCACGCAGGCGCAACATGGTTCCTCGTTAATGGTTTTGCGTTACAGTATTATACCACATTCTTCCGGTGCGCGATGCTGCATATGTAACAAATTGATCAATTCTGGCGCAACAACAGGCGGGTTTTATCAAAGTTTATATTATTGAAACATAGAGAGGGATGGATTGTTGGCAGGTTTCGTTGCGAAAAGTTTCACGTATAGGACGTGAAATTTAAGGGTAACAATATAAATTTAAAGGGCCAAAAAATTTCGTTTTTTGGCCCTTACGCTTATTACTCGGTCGCTTGCTTTGTAAGTTGCGGCTGTTGATTTCGTCAACAGCTTCAATCGGCAAGTTATTTCTTCGGGCGATGGAACAGGGTCTCGGGGTGCACTGTCGCAAACAGGATTCCGCCTATCACCAATACGCTGCCGGCGGCCTGGGCCGCGCTGAGTTGTTCATCCAGAAAAATCATGGCCCCTATGGCGGCGAACACCGGCAGCGTGTTGTAGATTATGGAAGCCATCACCGGGCCGATGCGTCTTATGGCCTCGTTCCACATGTAAAAGCAGATGAAAGAGCAAAACACCCCGGCATAAAGTATGGCCAGCCAAACTTTATGATTGCTGAGGCCGCTGATTACAAAATTATAATCATTGTATAATTCCCATATTTGCAGGGGAATCAGCAATATAGTGCCCAGAGCGAAGGTGCTGGCCACAAAACCGGCCGGGGACAGATTTTTTGGTTTGCCGCGCACCAGATAGGAATAAACTCCGAACATGGTGGCTCCGCCCACAGCCCACAGGTCGCCCACGGTGACGCGCAAGTTGGTTATATGCGCCAGGTCCCCCTTGGAAATGAGAATGAGCACTCCGGCCATGGTGGCGGCCAAGCCGCACATGCGCCGCCCTTCCAGAGGTTCACCGTTGAAAATTCTGGAAAGAATCATTATGTATATAGGAGTCGATGTGGCGATGATGGACATGTTGATGGTGCCGGTGGTTTTACCCCCGATATAATAGAAGGTATTGAGCAGAGTAATCCCGGTGAGGCCCAGCATGGACAGATAGAACCAGTGCTTGCGGATTATGGGCCAATCTTCCCGCAGTTTGGGCAGGGCCAGGGGCAGCACGCACAAAAAGCCGATTACCCAGCGGGCTGTGCACAGGGTTACCGGGGGTACGGTCTGGGACAGGCCACGCGCCAGAATGAAATTGCCCGACCAGATCACGGCGGAGAGAATAGCGAGAATAGTTCCGGCAAACATGTTTTTACCTCGGTTTTTCGCGGGTGGTTTTACTACTACCCCGAATAGGTATTCTTTAAATAATGTCTTTTTAAGCGGCCATGAGGTTATGCCTTTAAATATGATCCGTAAAGTTTAACTTTCGCAAAATTTAACGAATGAAATTCGCCCTCATTTCCTTAACTACAGCTATTTTTAAATAAAAGTTTTTGGTAAAGGGGGATGGGGGCATGGGGGAAGGGGGGAACCCCATTTTTAAATA
>JAVBLG010000079.1:0-48363 GCA_031553655.1 Desulfovibrionaceae bacterium
AGTCTTATATTCCGTTTGTATGATTTTTATTTAATCAAATTTGTGGTGTTGCTGTTCTGTAACGCGCTGCACATGTTCGTGCCCTCTTTTTTCAAGCTCGGTTTTCAAACCCGTCAGGTCGCATCCGGCCGGAACAAGCACTTCGAAAACGAACATGGCGCGTCTTTGCCCTTCCTTTTCCAGAGTGCCTTTCATATGCTTGATGTTGACGCGGTATCTGGTGAATATTCCGCTGATCGAAGCGATCAGCCCAGGCCGATCCGGCCCGTCCACACATATGACAAAAGGCTCGGCATTGCTGTCGTCTTCCCAGTCTTGCCCTCTGGTGGGGCGGGCCACAATGGAAAGATCCACCACCTTGCCTTCGAGTTCTTCGGTCATTCCTCGGCCAAGCGCGGCCGCATCCACATCATCGGGCGCCTCCACAATGAAAAGAGCCGCGAATTCCCCGGCTAAAATGGTCTGGCTGGCTTCAAGAATATTGCAAGACCATTTTTCCAGAAAAGTTGAAACGGCAAAAACCACTCCGGGGCAATCACGTCCCAAAAAAGAAATCACCAGGTTACGCATTTTAATATCCATTGGCGTAAATACGCGCTAAATTGCAGTTACAGAGTTTACGGACAATGGCGGAAAACAGGCTCCGCTTAAGGAAATTTCATAATAAAGAAATTTACAAAAATAAATCTAAAAAAATTATATTTTTTTTATTTAATTATATTAGTATATTGATGCCAGACGCGGCGAAAAAGCAATAGCCAATAATCTGTAATTGTGCTACGCTTTGTGGTTATCGGGGGGAAGGTAAGGTGTCTGTTTCAAAATACGATACGGGCCCTAGGGCCATTACGCGCAGGCTGCGTCCGGCGCTGTGTTTCATTGCGGCCATTTTTCTGCTGACGGGCATTGCCCTGGGCACCGGCTACGGCTCGCCGCCGCCGGTGGAACAGCGTTATGCCCGGGCCAAGGCGGAAGTTGAGGCGCTCAAATCCGACGCCAAACGCAATATATACAGGGCAAGCTGGACAGAGTTAATCAAGGAATTTGACGAAATATACAAACTGGACCCCAAGTGGGCCAACAGACCGGCCGCGCTTTTCCAGGCGGCGGCCGCCGCCGAGGAATTAGCCAAGCGCTCCCACGCGCGAAATGATTTCAAAGATGCTGCCGAGCGTTTTGAAAATCTGGCCACCAAGCATGCTTCAAGCAGGCTCGCCGATGACGGCCTGTACCGGGCGGCCGTAATTCGCGGCAAAATTTTAAATGACAAAAAAGGCGCTCTGGCCCTGATCAAGCGTATAAAAAATCAGTACGCCAAGGGTGACATGCGCCCCAAGGCCATCGCCCTTGAGGCAGAGCTGGAGGGCGACGCCGATAAAACTCCGCCGGCCAAGGCCGAAAAAGCTCCGGCCCCTCAAAAAGGCAAGGCTGCGGAAGAACCCAGGGGCGGAAAAAAAGTCACGGAGGAGCGTAAAGCTCCAGCCGGGCAAAAAACGCAAGCCAGCAAAAGTAAAGCCAAACCTGCTTCCGAGATCAGTCAGATCTCCTGGAACACTCTGGACAAAAAAAGGGTACAGCTCATTATTGAGCTTGATCGTCCGGCCGCATACAAAATCAGCGTTAAAGACGGCAATCCGGCCAAACGGATTCCGGCCACTCTCCAGCTTGATATCGATAATACCAAGGTACTGCCGCAAATGAAGGCGGGGGCCAGGGTTTCCGGCAGCATGCTCAGCAAGGTGGCGGTTGACGAAATTAAGGGTGGCGATGCCCGACTGGTTTTCGATTTTTCCAAAATCGGCCGTTACACGGCCAAGTTGGAACAGCAACCTTTCAGAATAGTCATCATGATTTTTGCTGAAGGGGCCATGCAAAAAAATGAACGGGAAAGGTACTACGGTCTGCCCAAAAATTTGCAGAACTACCAGCCCAAACTGGCCAGAACCGACAGTAAACCGGGCAAGTCGCAAGTCAGGCAAGTGGTAGCCACCGAAGATTTGGCCGAGCAACTGGGCCTCACCGTGCAGACCGTGCTTATCGACGCCGGCCACGGCGGTAAAGATCCCGGAGCCGTACACAACAATGTTGTTGAGCGCGACATAGCCCTGGACGTTGCCAAAAGGGTGGGCCGACTACTGGCCGACAACGGGTTGAATGTGGAATTCAGCCGCAAGACTGACTCTTACATCGCCCTGACCAGCCGCACGCGCATGGCCACCGTGAAACGTGTGGACCTTTTTCTTTCCATTCATGTGAATGCGCATAAAGATGTAAATTCCGAAGGGTTCGAAACTTATTACCTTGACTTGGCCAGCAATCCGCAAGCATCCAGAGTGGCTATTTTTGAAAACGCCGCCAGCGACCGCAAGCTTGGAGACATGCAGTCGGTGGTGTCAAAAATAATGATTAATGCCAAATCATCAGAGTCGCGCCGTCTGGCCCTTGATTTGCAACGTTCCGCTGTTTCGCGCATAAAGAAATCCGGCTACAATGTGCGCGACGGCGGGGTGCGAGGCGCGCCTTTCCACGTGCTCATAGGGGCTCCCATGCCTTCGGTGCTGGTGGAAGTGGGCTATTGCACAAATCCTCTGGAAGCCAAAAATCTGCTCAGCGCCATTTACAGGCAAAAAGTGTCCGAAGGTATTGCCGAAGGAGTGCTGGCCTATAAAAACCGCCTGCAAAGGCGCAGCTCCGCCGAACTGGATTTACAGCAAAAAGGTACTTAAAACGAATGCAATATAAAGCCGCAGAAACGCTGCCGACCGAAGAAGCCGCGCGGCGCATTGACGTATGCCGGGCCCATCTGGCCGCCATGGAACCACAGGTTTCGGGTCTGCTCATTTTTTCGCGCCTGAATCTTTACTATTTCACCGGGTCTTACGCTCAGGGCATGCTATGGCTGCCTCTCTCGGGTCAGCCGGTGCTCATGGTCCGCCGGGGGCACGAACGTTGCCGTCTGGAAAGCCCGCTGCAAAATATTGTCCCCTTCCGTTCTTACGGAGATATAGTCGGCATCTGCGCCGACAGCGGCTCGCCTATATCCGGACGAGTAGCCGCTGAAATGGGCGGACTGTCATGGACGCTGAGCAATCTGCTGCGGAGCAAGCTTAAAGATTTGGAGTTTGTTTCCGGAGATATGGCCATCACCAGGACCAGAGCGGTTAAAAGCTCCTGGGAGCTGGCCAAGATGCGGCTGGCGGGACAAAGACACAGCGCCTTTTATCAGGAGCTGGCCGCCCACATCAAGCCGGGCATGAGCGAATTGGAAATGTCGCACACAGCCTACTCCATGCTTCTGCGGGCCGGGCACAGCGGAGTGTCGCGGCTGTCCGGTCTGGGTGACGAGCTGGTGCTGGGGCATATGGCTGTTGGCGACAATGCCGGTTATCCCAGTCATTTTGACGGCGTAATGGGTCTTATGGGCGTGCACCCCGCCGCCCCTTTCATGGGCAATGCCGGAAGCATATGGGGAAAAAAACAGCTCTTGGCCATAGATTTTTCCTTTGTGCTTGAGGGTTACAATTCCGACAAAACCCGAATTTACTGGTCAGGTTCGCCCGATTCCCTGCCGGATGAAGTACGCCGTGCCCATGAGGTTTGCCTGAGCGTACAGGATATGGCCGCAAGCAGCCTGAAGCCGGGCGCGGTTCCCTCGTCCATATATGAAAAAGCCCTGACCATGGCCGAACAGGCCGGATACAAGGACACCTTCATGGGGCACGGGGCCAACAAGGTGCAATTCATCGGACACGGCATAGGCTTGGCTATTGATGAATATCCGGCCTTTGCCAGACGTTTTGACTCTCCTCTGGAAGAAGGCATGACAGTGGCCCTGGAGCCTAAAATTTTCCTGCCCGGCTTTGGCCTGACCGGCGTAGAAGACACCTTTGAAATTACCGCCAACGGCGCTTCATGCCTGAGCGGCGGCGAACGCAACATAATTTTTGTGGATTAGAGCGTTTTGCGAGAGATAGGGAGAGCGTGGACAAGGACACAGCAAACGCTTTTTTTGCAAGATGAGCGGATTTTATCGCATTAAGCAAAAAAAGCGTTTGAAGAAGCCATTGTTCACGCTCTTCCTATTTCTTTTCCGGCAACTCTATGACCAGCCTTTCCCCCGCCTTCTCCGGAGCCTTACCCAGGCACATGGTCTGGCAGAAGTCCCCTTCTATATCCAGATAATTGGTAGTGATGAGGTAGGAACAGGGCTTGTCCGGGCGGCCCCATTCGGCGGGCAGTGAGGCTTTCACGGGAATATCGAACACTATGGTCAGACCGCGTTCGTCGGTGCTGAGGGATTTGAATTCAAGCTGCTCTCCATAACGTCCCAGGCCGGGGCATTTAGGCAGGATGCGGGCCACACTCTGCCCTAGCTCTTTCTTTTTGTCCGCCGGAAAATCAGCGGCCGGATTTATGGTCAAGGTTCCCTGGCGAGGTGTGGAACAATATGTTATGCCCAAAGCCAGGCCGATACAGGCCAAAATAATGAACACTATCATTTTAATCATGTTTTTTCCTGGTAGGTTATTAAGATGAAAATTTACAGCGAGAATATCCTGACGGCCCCGGACACGGAAAATGTGTGTTGGTGCTCCGGAGTG
This sequence comes from Desulfovibrionaceae bacterium, assembly GCA_031553655.1. Lineage (GTDB taxonomy): Bacteria > Desulfobacterota > Desulfovibrionia > Desulfovibrionales > Desulfovibrionaceae > JAVBLG01. Next base: position 4,602 of record JAVBLG010000079.1, read on the forward strand.
ACCAAGGGGGAGGTGCTGAAGCAAGTAGCCCTTGGGGCACGCAGCCTTGAAGATATAAAAAAGGCCACAGGGGCATGCACCATTGCCCGTTGCCAGGAAAAAAACCCGCGCGGCAGGTGATGCTCGCGGGAAATCGTCATTCTTCTCGGGAAGAAGAATAACATTTTTCAGCCGCCAATAAAAGATTAAAGCTCCAAAATAAACCGCCTGCGGGAGATAGTATTCCGCAGGCGGTTTTTATTATAAGCCGATAAAATCACGTTGCGCCGACAATCCGGATCAGTCCTTCTTGCTCAGCTCCTCGCGCTTTTTACTCACATCTTCAAACAGTTCGGCCATATCCTGCATATCCGGCGCTTCTTCCATGCCGCGCTTCAAATAGGGATAAGCGCGGCGCACCTCGCCGGCTTCGGCCAGAGCCTGTCCAATCAAGAAAAAAAGCCGCTGCTCATCCTTGTAATTGCTCAAAGCCTCGGTAAATGCGGCGTCCGCCTCGGAAACTCGGTTCTGGGCCAGATGCCTCAGCCCCTCATTATAACAACGGTCAAGACGCATTTTGCGGGCAAGAATTTCCTCGTGGGCTTCCTGATCGACTTTTTCCTTGATCTCTTTATACGCCATAATCAATTGCGTGTAGATCAGCTTTTCCTGCCCGGGAGTGTAGACAAGAGGAGTCTTGACTGCCTCTTTTATCTGAGGATCGCGGGCCAAAAGCTGAACCGTCTCCCGTATGTACCCGCGCAATTCCGAGGTAGTTGGAGCGACGCCCCCCATTTCCTTGAAGGCAGTTATAGCGCACACCAGAGCGCGCAATGTTTCCCCACGCAGATAATGGGGTTTTACCCGTGCGAATTCTTCACGAACTTTACGTATATCCATTCCGTTCACACCAGTTGGAAAATATTTCCAAACTCGATTTTTCTGAAATTCTAGAAAAAGTGGCCCATAGTAAATTCAAAGCGGCCGCCAGTATATTCCTTGTCGTAGTTTTCTGTCAGTGGCACACCATAAGCTATGCGCAAATCCCCCATAGGAGAGCGCCAGCGTAGTTCCAGACCAGCCGACCAGAGCAACGGCCTGTCGTTCAATTCCATGTAGCGCGAATCCAGGTTGAAGCCAAAGTCGGTGAAGGGTACCAAGGCCAGGCCAAGCTCTTTCTGGAAGGTCCAGATGTATTCCACGTTGCCCACGCCCATGCGGTCGCCACCGATGTGGTCCCAATATTTGGGATCGCGCGGCGAGGCATTAGTGTAGCTGTAACCGCGGATGGTGTCTATGCCGCCCACCCAGAAACGCTCAAACACGGGCACAGGGGTACCGGGTTCGTTTTCCCACACACCGCCAAGGCGACCGCGCACGTGGGCGGTGTGCCCCGGCAAGAAGCTGTAAAACATCTGCCAGTCGGCGACTGCCTTGACAAAGTTATCGTCGCCGCCGATGCCGCCGCCACCGTATTCGGTGAAGAATCTGGTTATGGTGCCCTTGGTGGGGCGTTCGCGATTGTCCGTAGTGTCGCGGGTAAAGCTGCCGCGCACCGCGCTCGTCCAGTTGTAGCCCTGGTAGTCGGAGATGGAACGCGAAGCGTAAGAAGATATGTCGTAGAGGTTGTATCTTTCCAGACGGTAGGAAAGTCCGACGGTGCTGTATTCGCCAACGGGATAGGCCACACGTATGGTGTCACCCACGGTTTCCTTGGTAAAGTCGTCCCAATGGTCAACGGTATAGTACATATCGTTGCCGAGCAGCAGTTCCGTGTCATTCACTCTGGGGTTGGTCAGTGAGAATATGCCCGAAGTGCGCCGCCAGGAGAAGAAGCCCTGCAACTGGGCCCAATAGCCCTTGCCGAAAAGGTTGCGCTCCATAATCGAGGCGCTTACCCCCACGTCATAGAAGGTAGAGTAACCGATGCCGCCCATGATTGAGCCGGTATTGTCCTCTTTTACCTTCATTTTAAGGTCAACTTCGTCAGGCACGTCGGTGGGCACCAGTTCGGAGTCCACGCTCTTGAAATAGCGTAGTCTGGTCAAGCGTTCGTTACTGCGCCGCAGCTTGGCCCCGTCGTATTGATCACCGTCGGCCAGACGCATTTCGCGCAAAATCACGTTGTCGCGTGTTTTCGCATTGCCTTCCACCGACACCCGGCGGATGAAGACTTTCTGCTTCTTGTTGATAATGTAGGCCACGTTCACAACAGGATCTTCGCCCTCGGGCTTGAACACCTTGCTGTCCACCTCGGCAAAAGCATAGCCGTAGTCGCCGTAGAATTGAGTGAGGCGCTTGGTGTCTTCCTGCATCACGTTAACAGAAAAATAGGTCTTTTCTTTCTTGTGCTCGGGCAGTTTGATAACCTGCTTGAGGCGCTCCTCAGTATCGATGAGTTCGCCTTCAAAGACGATTTCACCCAGCTTGTAGCGGCGTCCTTCGTTCACAGTATAGGTGATCACAATCCCGTCGGGGTCGTAGGTAACCTTGGGGGCGGACACCTGAATATCGATAAAGCCCTCGTTCATGCCGTAGGCGGCAATGGCGTTGGAGTCTCGGTCGAGATATTCGTCTTTCAACACGCCGGTGCCGGTGAAGAATGAAAGCATGCCGCGCGGGCGCAAAGCCATATAATCTTCAAGATCGCCCTTTTTGATCTCCTTCAGGCCTTCCACGTCAACGCGTTTGATGTAAAGCTTCTTGCCTTCAACCACATTGAGAGTGAGCACCGAGCCTGTACCGCCGGGGCGTTGTTCGATCTTGTGGTTAACCGTGGCCAGATAGTAGCCTTCCTTACGATAAAGCTCGGTAACCTTCTGCATGTCGTCGGCCAAAACTTTCTCGTTGAGTACCGAACCGGTTTTGGTGCTCATAGCCGCGATGATGTCGTCGCGGCTTACCTTATCAGAACCGTCCACAATAATATTGTCGATGCGCGGCTTTTCCTGAACAGTAAAAACCAGCACCTTGCCGCCCTGCTCCAAGCTGGCGTGCACGTCGCTGAAGTAGCCCATGTCCCACACGCGGCGCACTTCGTCGTTTATGGCTTTTTCATCAGGATTGTCGCCCTTGCGGATGGAAAGGCGCATGAGCACCACGTCGGGGTCAAGCACCTTGGTTCCGCGCACTTGTATGTCGGTAAGGCCACCGCCGGGCACCCTGGGCGCTTCCCCTTCCACGCCGGCGGCGGATGCGCCGGGCGCAGGCAATTCGGCCACCAGGCGCTCAACAAGTTCGTCCACAGCGGGCAGCAAGTTAATCAGGCCGCTTTTTTGCACCGCCACATGCTTTTCTTCGCCGCCACGCGCGGAAACAAGAAAGCCGTCAAGGGTGAAAGCATCGCCGAGCTGATTGAAATTTCCATACAGGGCATACGCGGATCCGCCGGCTCTGGAGCGCGCCGCCGCAGAACTTTGGGCTTCGCCGCGCTGCACATTGGCTCTAAAGCCGCGTACGGTCAGACGTTGGGCAATGAGCTTCGGCAAGTCTTCCTTTACTCCGGCCATGTCGGCCGCATTAACGCCAAAGGAGAAAACAGCCACCGAAGGGGCCGAAGGCGCAGCCGCGCGGCTCTGCCGCCGTTGCGCCGCTTCAGCTTGCGGGCAAATCGAAAGTAAAAGGAATAAAAAAGCAAAAAGTCCGCTAATTTGCCGATATTTCATGTAAAACCCCTGAGCGAAGTTCAAAGCGGCGGCTCATGCTCGCTGCCAGTTCTCGGTTATGGGAAACAACGATCAAAGTCATTCCTATCTCTCGGTTCAGCCGCGCAAGCAGCTCTCCTATGGTTTCGCCTGTTTTTTCGTCAAGATTTCCAGTTGGTTCGTCCGCCAACAGCGCCAAGGGATCCATGAGCACCGCTCTGGCAATGGCCGCCCGTTGGCGTTCGCCGCCGGAAAGGGTGGTCACCTGATGATCCTGTCGCCCGGCAAGACCCACTGTGTCCAGAAGATCACGCGCGCGGGAAAAAGCCTCGCGTTGGGGCATACCGGATATTATACCCTGCATGGCGACATTTTCAAGAGTACTGAACTCCGGCAGCAAATGATGAAATTGGAAGACAAAGCCCATCTTTCTGTTGCGCAAAGCGGCCTTTTCATCTGGAGACATCTCGGCTATGTCGCGCCCCTCGAACAACACTTGCCCGCGGGACGGACTGTCCAGAGTGCCCATAAGGTGCAGCAGAGTGGATTTGCCCGACCCTGAGGACCCCACTATGGCCAAGGATTCGCCCGGCTCAATATTCAGGTTTATGCCATTAAAAATTTCAAGCTCGCCGCCGGGAATGGAAAACGTTTTTCCCAAATCGCGTAATTCATACAGAGGAGCCATTTATTCGTACCGCAGAGCTTTGGCCGGCTCAAGCCCGGCCGCCTGGCGCGCCGGATAGATGGTTGCCAAAAAACACAGCAGCATGGCGCTTCCCCCAACAATAAGCAGGTCCGACCCTGTCAGAATGACCGGCAGATGGTCCAACGTGTAAACACCCTTGGGCAGTTTAATAAATTGATATTTTTTCAATAAAATTGCAAGCCCGATTCCCAGAACATAGCCCAAAGTAGTGCCAACCGCACCTATAATCACGCCTTGCAACATGAAAATTCGTCTGATCATGCCTCTGGTGGCGCCCATGGACATAAGAATGGCTATATCCCTCGTCTTTTCCATTACCAACATAACCAGAGTGGTGACAATGGAAAAAGAGCCGATCAGCACCACCATGGCCAGTAAAATGAACATACCGAACTTTTCCAGTTTCAGAGCCGCAAACAAATTGGCGTTCATGTCCATCCAGTTGCGCACATAATAGGGCGGCCCAAGCTCGGAAGTGAGGCGCGACGAAATTTTGTCGGCTTCGTACACATCGCTCACGGTTAGTTCAATGCCCGAAATTCTGCCGGGCGGAAGGCCCAGCACGTCACGTGCGGCATTAAGATTCACAAAACCCAACGATGAATCATACTCGAACATTCCGGTATTGAAAATACCCGCAACCTGAAAAGGCCTGATGCGCGGAGAAAAACCCGAAGTGCTCTTCTGCCCCGAGGGGGAAAGCAGGTTAACCTGACTGCCCACGCGCAGGCCCAGACGTTTGGCCAGTTCGTTCCCTACAATAAGACCGGGGGGGTCCTGCCCGCCAGCTAAACCGGCCATGCTGCCCTCGGTGAGCTTGTTCAGCATGGTGATAACCTCGGGAGCAGTTTCGGGGTCTATGCCGCGCAGTACCAGCCCCTTCACCCCGGCCGCCCCGGAAAGCATCACTTCAGTATATAAAAACGGGGTGGCCGCAGTCACTCCAGGGCTTTGCCGTGCAATATCCATGATATTTTTGTGATGATCAAGGGCACTGGCCATATGCGACATGATAATGACATGGGCATTGGCCCCCAATATTTTGTCTCTGATATCCGTGGAAAAGCCGTTATATACGCCTAGCACGACAACCAAAGCTCCCACTCCAAGGGCAACCCCCAGAATGGACATTATGGATATTAAGTAAATAAAAGTCTGTTTACCGCGAAAAAACAAATATTTTCTGGCTATGAACAGCTCAAATTGCATAAAGGCCATTTGTTTCACAACTCCAAAAACACATAACAGATCATTTCACCCTTGAAATGCTCCATTATCTGAAGCTATTTTTAAACCCGAAGCTATTTTTAAACCTGAAGCTATTTTTAAACCTGAAGCTATTTTTAAACCTGAAGCTATTTTTAAACCTGAAGCTATTTTTAAACCTGAGGCTGCTTCACCCTGCGCTCGGTTATATTTCCGGTTTGAGCAGGGGGAACAGGATTACTTCGCGTATGGAGGGCGAATCAGTCAAAAGCATTACCATGCGGTCTATGCCAATCCCCTCGCCGGCGGTGGGCGGCATACCGTATTCCAGAGCGCGCAGATAATCTTCGTCCATACCGTGAGCCTCGTCGTCTCCGGCTTCCTTTTCGCGCACCTGCGCCTCAAAGCGCAGACGCTGATCCACAGGGTCGTTCAATTCGGAAAAGGCATTGGCCATTTCACGACCAGTCATGAAAAGCTCAAAACGATCAGTCACTTCGGGATTTTTGTCGTTCCGCCGCGACAAAGGCGATATTTCCGTGGGGTAGTGATAAATAAAATGCGGTTGAACAAGTTTGGGTTCCACATCAAGGTCAAAGAGCTTGGCTTGAAGCTTGGCCAGGCTTTCCTTGCTGGAAGCCTTTTCACCGCGTTCACGGATATACGACTGCACCTTGGCATAGTCACTGTAAAAGCTCGGGCTGTGCCCGCCAATGGTTTCCAGTGACTCGTAAAAAGTTACGCGCTTCCAACCGGAGGAAAGATCCACCTCTTTACCCTGGTAGGTTATTGTGGTGGAACCGCATACAGCCTTGGCGATATGTCCGAAAATACGCTCGGTCAAATCCATGAGGTCTTCAAAATTGGCATAGGCCCAGTAGAATTCGCACATGGTGAATTCCGGATTGTGCCGCGCCGAGATGCCTTCGTTACGAAAATTTCGGTTGAGCTCAAAGACTTTTTCCAACCCTCCAACAACCAGGCGCTTCAGATACAACTCCGGGGCGATACGCATGTAGAGCTGCATGTCCAGGGCATTATGATGGGTCATGAAGGGTTTGGCCGTAGCCCCGCCAGGCATGGCCTGCATCATTGGAGTTTCAACTTCCAGAAAGCCGTTCAGCTCCATAAAATTACGGAGCTCGCGCACAATCTGGCTGCGTTTCAAAAAAATGTCCTTGGTGCGGGGAGTGACCAGCAGGTCCACATAACGCTGGCGATAACGAGTTTCCATATCTTTCAGCCCGTGATATTTTTCGGGCAGGGGTCGCATGGAACGCGTGAGCAAGCGCACTTCGGAACAGGAAAGGGTAAGCTCGCCGGTTTTGGTACGGAAAAGCTTGCCGCTGACCCCCAGGATGTCGCCTATGTCGTATTTTTTGAAAAAAGCATATTGCTCGTCGCCAAGGGTCTCTTTGGCGGCATAGCACTGAATGCGCCCGCTCTGATCCATCAAATGGAAAAAGGTTACCTTGCCGAAAGAACGCAGGGACATAACCCTGCCGGCAATAGTGAACTCGTCGGCGCAGTCCTGAAGCTCTTCCACACCAAAGGCCTCATACTTGGAGGCAATTGAGGCAATCTCGTTCTTTTTCCTGAAATCATTAGGAAAAAGAGGTACCGAGGCATCCAAGAGCTCACACGATTTGGCCACGCGGTTTTTGACTACTTCGTTCAAATCGTCGCGTTCGGCAAAACTTTCAAGCATGGGCATGAAATAATCAACATGCGCGGACTTGACCCCAAGCTTAATAACCTTTTTACCCTTCTTCGCCCTGTCTTCCACCGGGACTCTCCTGCAGTGAACATATGTTCAGAATAACGTTCAGCGTAAACTTACTGCCTATGCCAATAGCGCCGGAACGTCAATAGCATCTCTAGAAAACCAGGACGTTTTCCCTTGCTCTCCAAGGGAAGAATGTAAAAAAACAATTTGCCGTCGAGTTCAGGAGCAGTTTCCAGATAGCGGATTTTGATTCAAGGGCAAGGAAAGCGGGCCTTTTACTCTTATGGTACTCGACCGGAGCAAAAAACTTAAAACCGACGGCAGTCACGCGGCATGCCGCGCCTTTGAGACGCCACGCCGCGCCGGTCGGGCTTTGCCCGCCGGCATGCGATGCGGCGTTGTGCTGCGGATAAATGACGCATTTGGAGGGGGCTCTAGCGTGCTATAGGCTTTCCCTCGACCGCCGCTCCCCGGAATGTTCCGGTAAGTGTGCGCAAAAAAGCCGTAATCAGGCCGCGATCGGTGTCGGATATTTCCGTTCCGCAAAGATACACGCCCATCACGCGCACGGCCTCGTCCAAAGTAACTACTGTTCCGTCGTGCATATAGGGCCAGGTCAGTTCCACATTGCGCAGATTGGGCACCTTGAATTTGTGGCGATCTTCAAGCTTTCCGGTAAAAGATTTCAGCCCCTCGTCTGAACCAAGAGGAAAGCCCCGATCTGAAAAATAGCCTCCTTTAAGATCCATATATTCAAAAGATTGCCCACCAACGGATTTACCCATATGACATGTGACACATTTGTGGGTTTTGAAGCGCTGGTAGCCTTCGAGTTCGACATCGCTCAAAACTTCATCTTTGCCCTTCAGCCATTGATCAAACCGGCCGCCGGGGGTAATAAGGGTTTTTTCATATTCAAGTATGGCGGAAGCAATAGCCTTGCCGCTGAATCCTTCAGAATAAACCGCATCAAATTCCATGCGCAATTCTTCATCATTGTTGAACCTGGAAGCAATCTTCTCCCAGTCTCTGCCAGCCATGGATGCCGGAGCGAAAGGCGGAGTGGTGGTAATATCGCACGGTTCAAGGGCACGCCCATTATAAAATTGCCTCATGTTGAACACGGCGTTCAGCAAAGTGGGCGTATTCACCTCGCCTGTTTGCTTGCGCGTGTCGGAGGGAAAGCGCTGATTGTCGGAAAAAGCTCTTTCGGGGATATGGCAGGATGCGCAGGAAACGCTTTCATCTCCGGTAAGGCGCTTGTCGTTAAAAAGTTTTTGCCCCAGCTCCGCCTTGCGCAAATTCACGGGAATAATCTCCGGAAGTGGTTGGAGCGGCTCGTTGGCCCTTGATTTGGCGGCTGTGCCCGTGGCGTAATGGGCTTCACGCGTGGCCCGCACCCAGTTCAGCATTGTTTGTTTTTCTTTGGCGGAAATGCGGCTTGCCAAATATATGGCGCAAAATCTGGCCGGGGGCATGGCGTCGTTGGCCACGCCCCACTCCACTTTGGCCAGAGTGGCCTCGCTCACCGGCCCGGAAATGACCTCCGGCTCGAACTCGGCGTTCAAGTTCATTGCTCTGAAACCGTCTTTGTAGTCCTTTTCAATGATCGATCGGATTCCAGGCAGTTTGGCGTAAAACGGCAAATCATAGTCGCGGGTATGGCAGCCCATGCATTTTTCCCTGACTATATCCCGCACTTCGGCAAATTTTTCCAATGACGGATACCCTGCGGGCAAGGCTAGAACTTCATTGGAGCAAGAGAAGACAGCGGCTGCCGACATGAAAAACACGGCTGTGGAGAAGACGGATTTCATACGCATGAGTCTTGCCTTCCGAGTAAATTGTCATTGAGAGTGACAGAGTTGTCACGAGATGATTTTCCGCCTACACCGTCCTTCCATTATTGAGCGCCAGCATTCCCTTGATCTGGCGGTAGGCAAACCACAACACATAACCCAGCCACATAGGATATACCAGGAATACGCCAACCATGCTCATATAAAGCAAAAAAGATCCTATGGCCAAAATTACGGCGAACAGTACGGCCATCCAGAAGGTTTTTATCTGCCAGTTCATATGACTGCGCACTATTTCGTCTTCAGAGTCGCGTTTCAGATAGTTTATGAAAACTGAAATGACAGAAGTGACTCCGCCGAAAAAAATAGACAGCGTATGCAGCACATAGCAAAGCCAGACCAGACCGTAGTCACTAATGCCTACAATTTTTGAAGAGTTGCCCGGCTGATTCTGGCTCATTTTAAATGCTCTGCGGCTTTTGCTGTTCCTGAGGCTTTTGCGGGGCCTGGGGTTTTTGCGGAGCCGGGCTCTGCTGCTTGGGGGCGGCAGAATTTTTGGCCTTGGGCGCTTCCTTGGCATAGGCAGCGGCAAGAGCTTCGCTGGGGGCCTGCCCCACAACCAACCAATTGTTGTTTACTTTAGCCAGAGAAAGCCAGCTGGTGATATTTGTGGGGGTGGTCACACGGGCCGTGGCAGCGTCGGGGCCGAGTTCCTTGACTTCGGCGGCGCGCAACGATTCAGGAACAAAGGGGCAGTCGGGTTGCGTTGAATTGCGGCATTCCATTTGCAATTCACCGGTGGACACGCCGCGATTGAATTTGTCCACAATGTCTTTCTGCACGTCATAGACGCTGTTTACCAGATCAGATATGCCGCCCACGCCGAACATTTTGCCCAAATTGTCAATTGTGGAGAGGGCTTTATCTTCTTTGGTCATGGAGTCGAGGCGCGCGGCAGCGTAACGAGTGGAGTCCATTTTGGCCATAAAGGCCTGGCTGTCTTTTTTGGTAAGGGCGTCGGCCATTTCATTCAGGGCTTTTTTGGGGCCGCTTTCCAGACAACCGGAAAGGAACGCGGCAAGGGCCACAAACAGTAAAAAGCAGGATATGCGTTTCATTTTACGTCCTTATAGTTTTTAATCGGGTGTACCCTTTTTTACGGGCAGCCCATGTTGACGGTTTCATCATACGTAAAGAGTACGATAACAGTTTAACATTGAAATTTCAAACTGTTCAAGCACAATATACGGCAGTGCCGCTGAGCTTATAAACAAGATTTATATACATTTATTGTTATAATTAAGCTTATAATTACGATTATAAATATACTTTTTAGAAAGAAACATATTTTGATGGAAAATTAATTTTATTTCCCGCCTTATAGCATTTTGCTTTTGAAATTATCCATGACTCAAAGCTGATTTTTTCAACTCGAGTCCGATTGTCCTGCGCCGCCCTTCACCGGCGGCTCGGAATCGCATGTTATTACGGCGACTTCGCCGCCTAAGTTACGAACGCTACGCGTTCTGACGGCCCTACCAACGCACGGGCCGTCAGAGCATTTCGCTCATTTCATTCGCAAAACGCTCTAAAGAGGGCCGCGCGGGAAAAGATGAATTTTGTTCGCGGGCGCGAAAAAAATGAAACCCGAAGCGGGGGTAGAACTTCTTGCGGTTCACCCCCGCTTCGGGTTTCATTTTTGCCAAAGCCAACGGGCAAAAGTCGCTTTTCCCGCGCGGCCGCTTGTTACAATTCAGGGGGCAAGCCCTTCAACTCCGCCCAACTAAAGACGGGGCCGTCAACGCATATATACTTGGACCCCAAGTTGCAGCGGCCGCAGATGCCTATGCCGCATTTCATGCGCCGCTCCAGGGTGGTTATAATCTGCTCATCGGGGAAGTTCAGTTTTTTCAGAGCTTCCACGGTAAATTTAATCATGATCGGCGGCCCGCAGAGCACTGCCACGCAGTTTTCGGGCTTGGGATTTATTTCCAACAGGATATTGGGAATCAGCCCCACGCGGTATTCCCAGCCGTCAAAGGGCTGGTCAATGGTAAGGGTGGTGGCCAGGTCCTTGTGGCGCAGCCAGCCGTCGAGCTCGTAACTGTAAGCCATGTCGCGTGGGGTTCTGGCCCCATAGAGCAGGCTTATTTTACCGTAATCCTTCTTGTGCTCCAGAAGGTGCAGCATGATGGTGCGAATGGGGGCCATGCCTATGCCGCCGCCCACAAAGAATATATCTTTGCCCTTCCAGGCTTCGGCCGGGAAGGAGTTTCCGAGGGGGGCGCGCACGCCCACCTTGTCGCCGGCGGATAGTTTGTGGATGGCGGCGGTTACTTCCCCGGCCTTCATAACAGAGAATTGCAAATAATCCTTCTGATGGGGCGGGGAATTAATCACAAAGGTGGCCTCCCCAACGCCGAAGACAGAGAGCTGGCCCACCTGCCCCGGTTCAAAATGGAAAGAACGCATTACTTCGGCGTCATCCAGGACCACGCGCAAAGTTTTGATCATGGGGGTTTCCAGGATCACTTCCATTACAGTGGCCACGTAAGGCAGGTAAGGATTGCGCTTTTCCGCCGCGCTCGAGGGAATGTCCGCCACAGTGGCCAAAGTCTTGGCGGCCTGTGCCATTGGGGGAGCGGCTTTTTCAGCCACGGCCGGAGCGGCAGCCTTTTCGGCCACAGCCGGGGCGGCAGCTTTTTCAGCCACGGCCGGAGCGGCAGCTTTCTCGGCCACAGCGGGCGGAGCCGCTTTTACCGCTTTAGCCGGGGCGGCAGCCTTTTCCGCAACAACGGGCGGAGCGGCTTTTTCAACTTCTTGCGGAGGCGCGGCCTTTTGCGCTTTCACCGGGGCGGAGGCTTTTTCTGCTGCGGCCGGAGCGGCGGTTTTGCTTCCGCCTTTGGTCTTTTTGGCGCTCATAAATTATTCTCCCTCTTGGCGCGGCTTCATGGCTGCCAGAACCATGGCCCTGATGTCCACATGCACGGGGCAACCGGCTATGCAGCGGCCGCAGCCGCTACAGGAAAAAGCCCCTTCCCACACGGAAGGATAGAAACTGAATTTGTGTGAAACGCGGTTGCGCATACGATTGGCCTTAAGGCCGCGCGGGTTATGGCCGCTGGCCTCACGAGTGAATTGCGACCCCATGCAGGTGTCCCACGAGCGCATGCGTCGACCGGGGATGTCGCCCAGTCCTTCGCCTTCATCGGTAATGGTGAAGCAATAGCAGGTGGGGCAGAAATAAGTACAGGCCCCGCAGCCCAGGCAATGAGCGGTAGTTTTCTGCCAGAATTCATTATCGGTGAAGCGGGCCGCGATCAGCTCTCCGGCCTTGCCCAGGTCAGGCGCTTCGGGCATGGAATTGCGCCCGGACTCGCGTTTGGCCAGGGCTTCAGCTTCCTTGTCCTTGCCGTCGGCCAGATTGGCGGCCTTCAACAGAGCCTCGCCCTTGGCGCTGACGGCTTCAAGCCAGAACCCGTCTTCCACGGCGGTGAACAGAATATCCGAGCCTGTGGGGCTGTCGGGTCCGCCGCCGGTCCAATTGCAGAAGCAGGTGGCGCAACCGGCGTCGCAGCTTTGGGTAATGACCGTCAGATTGGCGCGACGGGCCGCATAATAGGGATCTTTGTGCGGACCGCGCAAATAGGGCCGGTCAAGCACGGCAAAACCGGCGGCGTCGCAGGGGCGGCAGCCGAATACAACTGTAGGTGAAGCGTCCTTGTGATCTTCAAGGCGCAGGCTCACATGACCGGGATTCTCCGGGTCTTTGGCCCGACTGTAGCTGACCAGGGTTTCGCACTGCGGCAGTGCAACGGATTTAGGCGAAACCGTGGACCTTTTCAGTTCCGGTACAGTGCCTTCGGCGTAGGGGGCGAAAACAATCGCCTTGCCCTGTCGCACGGGCACCGTCACGCGGGCGTTTTTGGCAAGCAGAGCCAGGAAACCGTTCAAATCTTTCCGGGGCAGGTATGCGTTCATTTCCAGGCCCTCTCATGAATGTTCTTTTCTTCCACTTCATAGCCCAGCAGCGGAGGCAGGGCTTCGGGGTCTTTGCCCGGTCTGTAGCCGTCGAACAGCTTGGCCACGGCCCGGCTGATCTGCTGACGCAGGGCCAAAATAGGAATGGACACGGGGCAGGCCCGCTGGCATTCACCGCATTCGGTGCAGCGCCCGGCCAGATGCATGCTGTGGATAAGCTGGAAGAACAGCTTTTCCTTAACCGTGTCTTCCTGGGTCATCCAGTGCGGATCGCGCGATTCGGATACGCAGAAGTCGCGGCAAACGCACATGGGGCAAGCATTGCGGCAGGCATAGCAACGTATGCAACGCTCCATGTGCCCACGCCAGAAAGAGCGACGCTCGGCCAGGCTCATAGAATCAAGCAATTCTAATTCTTTATATCTTGGAGGTTGAGCTTCCACGGTTTTGGCCTCACCAAAGCTCATATCCGCCAGATTAGGAATGCCGCCGGGGCAGGAGCAGCATTTGCCCTGGGCGTAGTCAGCCATGGCAAAGACGTGTTCCTTACCGTCGGCGCTGATCACAACGCTGTTCTTGTCTTCCTTCACCCAGTCGATAACCTGGTATTCCCCAAGCTCCTCGTTCACGCGCTTCATGTCCAGAGTGCCCATGCAAGGCAGGGCGAAAACGGTAATGTCGTCGCGGTTGATGAGTTTTTCCTGCATAAGCTCGGTTATGGAGCGGGCATCGCAGCCTTTTACCACCACACCGACCTTTTTCCCCTTGAACGAAGGTAGATACATGGCCAGATTCTGCACACTGAAAGGGCCGAAAACGAGCTGATCCACATCCTCGGGCGTATACATGAAATGCGGCGCGGCATGGGCAACGTCATAGCCCTGCTTCCAACCGATGACAAAATCCAGCTGCGGCAGTTTTTCCTTTACGGCCGCTTTCAGGCTGTCCAGGTTGGCGGAATCCTGGGCGGGAGCGAGCTCGCGCAGCGGAGTAAGGGCGGTTTCGGCCAAGCGCAGAAGCGGCTCGGCGTCTTCAATTTGCGGCGCCGGTCCAAGGGCATGGATACGATTGGTGAAAATGGTCACCACATCGCGCCACTTCTGCCCTTCGGAAGCGGAAACCCAGGTGTATTCAAAACGGTTGCCGTCAATGCCCAACACCGGCAAGAACTCTTTCAGCACTTCCAAACGCCTGCGGGCGTAAAAATTGCCCGCGGAGTAATGGCAGTCGCGGGGATGGCAGCCGGAAACCAGCACGCCGTCGGCCCCGTTGAGCAGGGCGCGCACCACAAAAAGAGGGTCCACGCGTCCGGAACAGGGAACTTTTATGATTCGCAGATCCGTGGGCTGCCCGGCCCTGGCCACCCCGGCGGTATCCGCGCCGCCATAGGAACACCAGTTGCAGAGGAAACCCACTATCCTCAATTCTTTACCTTTCAGCACCGGCATAGGGCATTTACCTCCGCGAGAATCTGATTGTCGGTGAAGTGCGAAAGCTGTATGGCCCCCTGCGGGCAGGTGGCGGTGCACAGCCCGCAGCCCTGACATACGGTTTCAATAACTTCAGCCTTGGTTTCGCCGCGCACATTGGCTTCCTTTATGGCTCCGAAGGGGCAGGTGACAATGCACTTACCGCAGCCCACGCAGCGGCGGATGTCCACCGAAGCGATCTGGGGGTCACTGCTCAAAGTATCCTTGGAGAGCATGGACAGCGCCTTGGCTGCCGCCGCCGAGCCTTGGGACACCGAAGATGGAATGTCCTTGAGCCCCTGGCAGGAGCCAGCCAGAAACACCCCGGCGGTGTTTGTTTCCACCGGGCGCAGCTTGGGATGGCTTTCCACAAAGAAGCCGTAACCGTCATAGGAAATACGCAATTTTTCGGCCAGATGGGGCGCGCCCTTGGACGATTCGCCGCCTACGGCCAGCACAACAAGATCGGCATTGATCTCCACCGGCTGACCGAGCAGAGTATCGACCCCGCGCACCACATAACTCCCATTGCCGTCGGGATAAACTGAAGAAACGCGGCCCCTTATGTATTCGGTGCCATATTCCTCAACGGCCCGGCGGGTGAATTCGTCATACATCTTGCCCGGAGCGCGTATGTCCATATAGAACACATAGGACTTGGAATCCGGAATGTGATCCTTGGTAAGAATGGCCTGCTTGGCCGTGTACATACAGCAGAAACCCGAGCAGTAGGGGCGATTGACGCTTTTGTCGCGCGAGCCCACACACTGGATAAAGACCACCTTTTTGGGTTCCCTACCGTCCGAAGGCCGTTTTATATGCCCTTCAGTAGGGCCGGAAGCGGAAAGCAGGCGCTCATATTGCAAGCCGGTGATAATATCGGGATAGCGGCCGCCGCCATACTCCTGGTATACGGTCCAGTCCATGAGATCATAGCCGGTGGCGGCCACAATAGCTCCCACTTCCTCGGTTACGATTTCATCGGTCATTTCATAGTTAATAGCCCCGGTGGGACAAATCTTGGCGCAAACCCCGCACTTGCCCTTTATAAATTGGCGGCAGTGGGCGGCGTTGATTACCGCGCGCTTGGGTATGGCCTGGGGAAAGGCTATGTTGATGGCCGTAGTGTTTCCAGTGAATTCATTGAAAGCGTCCGGGGTTTTCTTGCTGGGGCATTTTTCCAGACAGGAACCGCAGCCGGTGCACTTGGACCAGTCCACATAGGTGGCCCGTTTACGGATTTTTACGGTGAACTTGCCCACATAGCCGCTTATTTCCTCAATTTCGGAATAGGCGTACAGGTCAATCAGTGGATGCTGGGCCACATCGACCATTTTGGGGCCGAGAATGCAACTTGAGCAGTCCACAGTGGGAAAGGTCTTGTCCAGTTTGGCCATCTTGCCGCCAATGGTGGCTTCGCGCTCCACCATGACCACAGGCAGTCCGCCGTCGGCGCAGTCGAGCGCGGCCTGAATACCGGCCACCCCGCCGCCGATGACCAACACCTTCTTGGTAACCGGGAAAGACTTGGCCGTAAGCGGATTGTTGCGGCGCAACTTTTCCACGGCCATCAGCACCAGCTCGGCGGCCTTATTGGTGTTGGCTTCCGTATCTTTGCCGATCCATGAGACATGCTCGCGGATATTGGCCATTTCAAACATGTAGCGGTTCAACCCGGCCCGCTCCACCGTGCGCCTGAAAGTGGGCTCGTGCATGCGCGGGCTGCACGAAGCCACGACCACGCCGTCGAGATTGTGGTCGGCTATATTTTTTTCAATGGCGGCCTGCCCAGGTTCGGCACAGGCGTACATAATGTCTTCGGAATATACAACGTCGGGATAGGCCATGGCCTGTTTGGCCACGGCCGCGCAGTCAACGGTGGCGGCGATATTGCTGCCGCAGTGACAGATGAATACGCCTATTCTCATGATTTAACCTCCGCCGCCTTTTCCAGTTTGGCCTTCTTGAGTTTTTCCAGCAGAGGGTCGGCGCTGACGCACAGTTTTTCCAGGCCCAACTCGGACGGTTTCTGACCAAAAGCCAGACCCATCAGCTGGGTGAAGTAAAGTACAGGCAAATTGAACTTCATGCCCAGCGCCTTTTCGGCCTGCTTCTGCCGCAAATCAAGGTTCATCTGACAGAGCGGACAGGCCACCACAACGGCGTCGGCTTTGAAATTTTTGGCGAATTGCAAGATTCGCCCCGAAAGCCTGGCGGTCATTTCTCTTTCGGGAATGCCGAAAGAAGCGCCGCAGCACTCGGTTTTCACCGGAAAATCAATCACATCGGCTCCGAGCGCCCGCAGGATGTCTTCCATCATGGTGGGATTTTCGGGGTCGCCAAAGTTCATGACTTCCGGGGGGCGGCTCATCAGGCAACCATAATAGGGGGCCAGGCGCAGACCTTCAAGCTTCGAACCGGCACGGCGAGCTATGCCTTCAAGGCCAATATTGTCCACCAGAGCCTGCATTACCGAAAAAGTCGGCGGCAGCTTTGCGGCGCAAGGTTCGTCCAGAAGCTCATCCACACTTGCTTTGAATTCCGCATCTTCCAGATTGTGCGCGGCATGGCGCAGATTGGAAAGACAAGACGGACAGGGGGTAAGCAGCGCTTCGGCCCCCTGTTTTGCCGCCAAATGCAGATTGCGCGCCGAAAGCGCGGCGGAAAGTTCGGTGCTCACAGCGTGGGCCGGGGTGGAACCGCAGCAGTTCCAGCCTGTTATCTCGACCAGTTGCACACCTAGGGCTGAACATACCGATTTGGTGGATTTTTCATAGTCGGCCGAAGTGCCCAGGGCCGAACATCCGGGGTAATAGGCCATTTTCATTGTTTGTCGGCCTCCTTGGCGCATCTGGCCTTGTAGCGTTCAAAAATGCGGCTCACGGCTTCGGCTCCGTCGTCCCCCTTTATCGTATGGGGAATAAAGGGAAGTTTTTGCTTTTTAAGGGCTTCGGGGGCCAGGTCAACGTCCGTCCACAATCTGCCGGAACGCAGCATGAACAGGGCCATCGTGCCAATTTCATAGGCGCGGCCAAGATGTCTGACCGTTTCCAGAAAGGATAGCCAGAACTTGTCCACCTTGGGCACGGTAAAGCGTTTTTCGCGGCGGGCCATGTGGCGCAGGCTTTCCATAACCGCTGCCACATCAATGGAATTGGGGCAACGCAGGGAACAGGTGGAGCAGGACAGGCACATCCAGATGGATTTTGAGCCAAGAACCTGCTCTTTCAATCCCAGCTGCACACCGCGCATAAGCTGATGCGCCTGAAGATCGTAAGCCATGGCTGCCGGGCAGCCGGCGGTGCAATTGCCGCATTGATAGCAGTTGAGAACATTTTGGCCGCTGTCTTTCTCCACTTCGCGGATAAAGGAAGCGTCGCCTTCTTTAGCGATTTTTATTGCATCCATTCGGGCTCTCGCAGTTTTAGATTGAATGGTGATAAAAACGGCGCACGGCTATCTCGCGGAAGAAGCCTCCTTCCTGATCTGCCGGGAAAGCTGATCAAGATTGGCTATGCGCTCCACGATCCAGCCGTCGGCCGATTTGCGCAGAACAAGGGTTACGGGATAATTGTACCCGCTTTCATGATCATAAACATTGACCGGCAGACTCACAAGCCCCTCGGCCAGGGACGAAGACGGGCCTTTTATGGTAATCTGTTTGCGCCCCATGGAAGCGTCGGAAAAAAGCGGAGCCAAAAAGCCGCCAGGGCGGGTCTGGGCCGCCGGAGTCTTGCCGGCGAAAGCCCCGGATCGCACGCCGTAAAGTACAAATTCCTTGGTTTCCGAGGTAAACAGACCCACCATGCGCTCACGGGCCTCGCGGCTTTCGCCTATGGATGAAAAAACCAGAGCCATAGCCGGGGGCATGGCCGCCGCATTTTCCGGTTTTTTGGACTCGCGCACCATAAAATCAACGGCGTCGCGCATTATTGAGGCAAAATCAAGCTGAGCCGCGAAAAGATCCGGATCAGAATTATCTATGCCAAGCTGCATGTTCAGCGCCACATGCTGCGGCGTGGCCCCGCCGCAAAACCCAGCGGACGGAAAAAACAGAATCAGGGCAAGCCCTGCAATGGCGCGAGAGAAAAACGCCCGCGCTTTTTGTATATTCATTTGTTTAGTATACACGATAATCTTATCCCAGAATGTAGTCTATGCTACATCTGCTTATTGTTCTTTATTATTTTTGATTGGCACATGGCTCCAAGCCCCGCCGCATCCGTGCAAAGCACGGCTTCCCAAAAAAGTTGTCGTACATCTTGAGCGAAGTACTTACCATTTTTCGGACGTCAATTGTCGATTATTTTAACAGCAGTACGACAACCATGCAACATTTTTTTGCACAGTTGTCGTACATCTTGTTTTTTGCAGGCGTAATCCTGCTCACCTGAGTATACGGCCAAAATACCTGAGGCTGGTTTATGCATTATAGTTTAAGACTGACGTCTTAAACTATGCCGTGTTCCCCCGGCTTCTCATAGTCCACATCCGTCTTCACATAGTCCTTGGTGTCGCCAAGGGCCATAAGCACCGGCGCGGAGACATAAATAGAGGAGAAAGTACCCACAATTACGCCCATAAACATGGTGAGCGAAAAGTCGTGTATGGCCCCGCCGCCCAGCATCAGAAGCGCCAGAGTGGACATGAGTGTGGTGGCTCCGGTGAGTATGGTGCGGCTCAAGGTTTGGTTCACACTATCGTTGACCACATCACCTATATGTTTTTTCTGCTCTTCCTTTTTACGCAGGTTTTCTCTGATACGGTCATAAACTATGATCGTGTCGTTGAGAGAATACCCGGCCACGGTCATGATGGCCGCCATTACGTTGAGGTCTATTTCCTTGCCCAGCAAGGCCAGCAGCCCGATAGTGATGGCCACGTCATGTAGAAGCCCAACCACCGCGCCCAACGCAAAATTGAGCTTTAGCCGCCAGCATATGCCCATGGTTATAGCGAGCGCCGCGCAAACCTTGAAGCCCGCGCCAAGACCGGTAAAACTGAACAGGTACATGCCGCCCCACAAGGCCCCCGCCATAAGCGCGCCAATGAGCCAGCGCTGCTCAAAACGTCCGGAAATATACACCGCTATGAGCAGCGTGGCGTAATACATGGCCTCAAGCGCCTTGTTGGTGAGGTCTTCACCTATTTTCGGTCCCACAACCTCAAGACGCTGAATAGTAGCTTCGTTGCCGGGAAAGTCGGCGGCAAGAGACTTGTTCACCTGCTGGCGCAAAGCAGCCGGATCCGTGTCGGTCGAAGAAAAACGCAGAAGAAAGTCGCGTCCGCCCTCGCCGAAACGCTGAGTGCTTATGCCGGGCAGTTCGGGGATGTCCATGCTCTTTTTCAACGCTTCGTCGTCGACGGGCTTTGCAAACTGCACCTGCACGATTACCCCGCCGGCGAAGTCAATGCCCAGCTTGAGCCCGTGCCCGAAAAGCATGGGAAGAAAACCGGCCAGAATGCACAACACCGACAGGGCATAAGCCGCGTGGCGCTTGCCCACGAAGTCTATGCTCGGGGTATTTTTTAGAATGGTAAAAGCCATATCACGCTCTTTGTCGTTTATATTTTAGTACTTATTCAATGTGGAGCATTTTTCTGATTTCATTAGGAAAATACTCCGGCTTCTATATGCTCAGTGGTTTGCCCCTACGCGCCCAGGTCTCAAAAATAATTCTGGACACGAAAATAGCAGTGAACATGGAAGCCAGAATGCCGAGAGAAAGCGTCACCGCAAAGCCGCGCACCGGACCGGTGCCGAATTGATACAGAATGGCTGTGGCAATGATCGAGGTAAGGTTGGAGTCTGTAATAGCAATCATCGCTCGGTCAAACCCATGATGCACAGCGGCCAGAGGGCTTAACCCCAAACGCAGTTCCTCTCGTATTCGTTCGTAAATAAGCACGTTGGCGTCAACCGACATGCCGATGGTCAGCACTATGCCCGCTATGCCGGGCATAGTCAAAGTAGCCCCGAAGGCGGCCATGCCGGCCATGAGCAGCAGAAGGGTGAAAATCAGCATGCAGTCGGCTACAACTCCGCTGATGCTGTAATATACGGCCATGAAAATGACTACGGCCAAGGCGCCCACCATTGCGGCGCGCATGCCGCTGTCGATGGATTCCTGCCCCAGGCTGGGGCCGACGGTGCGCTCTTCAAGCACGGTAACCGGGGCGGGCAACGAACCGGCGCGCAGCACAATGGCCAAATCGTGCGCTTCAGCGGTGGTGAAATTGCCCGTAATGCTGGCCCGGCCTCCGGCGATGCGCTCGCGTATCGAAGGGGCGGAATAAATCTTGCCGTCCAGAACAATGGCCAGACGTTTACCCACGTTTTCACCGGTGATACGCTCAAAAACCGAAGCGCCGCGGCTGTTGAAATTCAGGGTGACATAAGACTGGTTCATCTGGTCAAAACCGGGACGGGCGTCGGAAACATCCTCGCCGGTGAGCAGAGCGTCTTTGTCCACGGCAAGAAATGAATCGGCCTTTTTGCCGTCTTCCTTGCCCGATTTTTCAATGAGGGGCAGCACAATCACTCCGGGAGGCAGCACGGGCCGACCGGGGTCCACGTCGTCGCGCACTATATGAAACTCAAGATGCGCGGTTTGGCCTATGAGCTGCACAGCGCGCTGAGTGTCGGACACGCCGGGAAGTTGAACCTGAATACGGTGCCCGGCCTGCTTGCGGATGTCCGGTTCAGCCACGCCGAACTGGTCTATGCGGTTGCGAATGGTTCGCAAGGCCTGATCAATAGCCATGTCTTCAAGCTGGCGCACATAAACGTCCTTGAATTTGGCCGTGTAACGCAACTGCCCGCTTTCAGCGGCGGAGGGTTTGCCCACGTCAAGGTGGTCAAAGCGTTTACCCAGCAGCTCCTGCAAATTTTTTTCCTGCTCGGCGCGCGGCAGCGTAAACTCGAGGGTGTCGCCGCCAATGACCCTGGGTCGCAAAATAATGATGCCCTTGTCCTGAGCTTCGGCCCTGAGATCCTGACCGCTCTGGGCCAAAGAGTTGGCCAGGGCTTTCTGCACTTCCACCCCCAAGGTAAGATGCACCCCACCCTTGAGGTCAAGGCCGAGATTTATCTTGTTTTTTGGCAGGATCGCTCCCAGGGGCGAATCACTCACCCCGGGAATGCTGGGTAAAATATAAATTATACCCGCCAGCAGAACCAAAACCGCCAGGGCGATGCGCCAGCGTACTCCACTCATGAACCACCTTCCGAAAAAAATTTTATGCCTGCCCGCGATCCCGCGTGAATCCCGCGAACGCAAGCGGAGAAAAGCCGCCGAGTCTTGCCCCGGCGGCCTTCAGAACCACGCTCCGCTATTTGTCGTCAGCGGAGGAATCCTTGCTTTCTTTGACTTCTTTAGCGTCCTTGAAAGCTCTGGGGTCATAAACATTGCCCACATAGGGGCGACCCACGCGTATTTTGGCCGTTCCGGTTTCAAGCAACAGAGATTCGTTGTCAATTTCAAGGATACGGCCGATCAGCCCGGCGGAAGTTATGACATAGTCGCCCTTTTTAAGGGCTTCAAGCATTTTTTTGTGTTCTTTGGCCTTCTTCTGCTGCGGGCGAATCAGCAAAAACCAGAAAATGGCGAACATCAAAATAAGCGGTACAAACTGCACAAGCATATCGCTGCCGCTCGGGGCCGCGCCACCGGCAGGGGCTCCGCCCATGGCAAAAGCTACGGACTCGAAAAACATGCTGCCTCCAAAGTTAAATTTTTATTAAATTAATCATCAAGAATATCGCGTCTTGGGACAAGACACAACCTATTTGTCCACAGAGCCCGGCATCTTATTTACACATCAATAAATTAGGCCGGTTAGAGCATTTTGTGAATATAATAAACAAAATACTCCAAGACAATCGAATTATTTTTCCTTGTTCGAGCCTTTATTGTCGCTTTCTGCTTTTTCGCTGCTTTCGGTTTTAGCAGTATTTTCTGTTTTTTCAGCAGGTTCAGCCTTTTTTTCTTCTTCTTGCTTCCCGGGAAAAATCTTGTCCACCTTGGCGCTTACCGCCCGCGAAATTTCCCCGGCCTGCTCTCTGGCCTGATCCATCAACTCTTCGGCGCGATCTCTGGTAGTATCCATGATTTCGCCGGCTTTTTCTTTTATTTCTTCCGCTTTGTCCTTGGTGGTGTCCATAAGCTCACCGGCTCTTTTAGTAAGCCGCTCGGCCTGCTCTTTGGCCTGCTCCATCAAATCCTCAGCGTTTTTGCGCAGAGTCTCAGCCTGGACGCGGGCCTGTTCCATCAATTCTTCGGCTTTCTTGTACATGGCTTCACCCTGCTCTTTGGCGTGGCGGGCGCTGTCCTGAATGATTTCCGTAAGCGAATGATCTTCATAACCGTCTTCTTTCTGCTTACGCGCTTCCTCGTCGCGCAGCACCCGGCGCAAAACTTTGCCCACCATTGTTTTGGGCAATTCGGTACGAAACTCGAAAAGCTTGGGAACCTTGTAGTTGGCCAGCTTTTCGCGGCAATGGGCCGCAAGCTCCGCCACCGTGAGCGTTTCGCCCGGCTTAGGCACAACAAAGGCCTTGAGGGTTTCCCCCCGCGAACGGTGCGGCACGCCGACAGCCACGGCTTCGGCCACCTTGGGGTGCTCATAAAGCACTTCGTCTATTTCCCTGGGGTACACATTGTATCCCCCAACTATGGCCATATCTTTCTTGCGATCGACTATAAAATAAAATCCTTCGTCATCGCGGTAAGCAATGTCTCCGGTAAAAAGCCAGCCGTCGCGCAAGGTTTCGTCGGTTTCCTGCTTGCGCCCGAAATAGCCTTTCATCACCTGCGGCCCCTTGGCCACAAGCTCTCCCACCTGATTGGGCCCAAGCTCTATAGTGCCTGTTTCCACATCAACAACGCGCAGCTCGGTATAGGGCAGAGGCACCCCGATGGAACCGGCCTTCTGCTTGCCGTAAATGGGATTAGCCGCAAGACAGGGTGATGCTTCGGTGAGACCGTACCCTTCAGTGATATTGGCTCCGGTCATATTCTGAAAGCTTTTCATAGATTCAACGGGGAAGGGGGCGGAACCGGAAATGCAGTATTTTATGCAGGTGAGATCATATTTGGCTATGCTTTTCTGGCGCATCAGCGAAATATAAATTGAGGGCGCGCCCACAAAGAAATTGGGCCTGTATTTGTGTATGGTACGCAACAAATCGTCCGGAGTGTAGCGCGGTACAGGTATTGTAGCCGCGCCGTAAAGCACTGGCAAAAGTACATTACCGGCCAGCCCGAGCACATGGAAAAATGGCATTATCGACAGAAAAACCATGTTTTTCGTGTCTTCTCGGGAACCAATGATGGCTTGCAAAATACGCATCTGGGCCGAAAGATTCTGATGAGTCAGCATAGCTCCCTTGGATAAGCCGGTTGTTCCGCCGGTATACTGCAAAAGAGCCAGTTCGTCCTCAGGATTTTCAATTCGCGAGCTAAAGCGTTCTTTGGTGCGAAACAGGTCGCTCCATGGAAAAATTCTGGAATTATCAAAGGGAACTTCCGGCAGATTGCCTTCGCGCTTCGCCTTCCAGGGCTGAATGATATTGAGAGGAAAAGCCAGACCGTCGGCTATGCGGGTGACGAAGATGCTGTCCAGTTTCAAGCGGCCAAGCAGAGGGTCTATTTTACCCCACAGAAGATCAATAGTGATCAAAATTTTGACATCGGCATCTTCAAAATGATGAGTCAGCTCCTTTTCCATGTAGAGCGGGTTGGTCATAACCGCCACCGCCCCGGCCTTGATTACGCCCCAGAAAGCAATGATAGTTTGGGGAATATTGGGGAGCATAATGGCTACCCGGTCGCCCCGCTGTACGCCCCTGAGGCACAGAGCGGCGGCCATGGCCTCAGCCTGCGCCTTCAGTTGATTATAAGTGATGCTGTAATTTTGGAAAATTATAGCCTTTTCACGGCCATACATTCTTGCGGCGTCGTCCAGGAAGGAACCCAGCCCGCGCACGTCTATTTCCGACTCCGGAGCTTCGTGCTCTCTCCCTTCAAAATGTGCCCACCATTGCGGGCGGTTCGAAACTTCCGCCTCCCGCTTCCTTTCACCGTTAAAAGCCAGGGCTACCGCTGCGGACAGGGTATCGGTCATATGTTTGAACCTCTTGAAAAATTGATATATCCCGGAGCGACCGGGATATGCGGCGTAATGCGCCTGTCAATAAAGCGCATAGCTTTACATTATATTATAGCATTTTTCTGAAGAATACAATCAGGTAGTGCGCCCTTGAGCGCCAAAGGCAACCCGCAAGCCACAAAAATTACCACGCCGCAGGAACGGGCCAGAATTTGGTTGGCCTCGCCGGCAAGATCTCTGAACTGTCGGCCCAGAGCATTTTCGGGCACAAGGCCCAGCCCGACTTCGTTGGTCACCAGAGCCACGGGCATGGGGCAACCGGCAAGCAGCGTTCCCAACCTTTCCACCTCCGCCAGCGCGGCAATGGAAGAAAAACCCGCGCCCAACATATTGCCCAGCCATAGCGTGACGCAGTCCACAAGTACGGGCAGATTTTCAGCGGTCAGCGAGTCAAGAACGTCCACAAGATTGAATGGGACTTCGAGCGTTTTCCAGGCGGAGCCGCGCCCGGCCCGGTGACGGTCGATACGGGCGAGCATTTCCAAATCATTGTATTGGCGAGCATCGTCGGCCGAGGCGGTGGCTATAAAAATTCTTTGTCCGCCCATACTCTCAGCCCAACGCAGGGCAAGATCGCTCTTGCCGCTACGGCATCCACCGGTGAATAAAATTGTTTCAGCAGTAAAGTTCATTGCGAAACACCGGCCGCCCTGGACAGACGGAGGGAAAGATCGTTAAGCAGCGCCCCAGCCTTGGCCAGAGCGGCGGATGCTCCTTCCTGTTTTTCCAGGCGACGATCCAGCCAGAAGGTCAAAAACAGAATGCTGCCATCATCCAGCGCATTGCCGTAAGTTCCTTTTTTTATGGTCTGAAGCAATACGTTTTGCGCGGCCTCATGATCCGCCAGAGATTTGCGATAGCGGGCATTGCTGCCGTCCATGCGCATTCGCGCGGTTTTTTCCTTGGTTTTATCCCCGGACTGGCGGGCTTCGTCAAGTTCGAACACAGCCTCGTTGAGCACTCTGTGCGCCTCCACCGATTTATGAGACAAGACATCCAGCTCCTGAAGGCGCTTTTGCAAATCGGGAACGGCGGCGATTCCGTTCATGGTTGCGGCCACAGAAGCGAATTGGGCGGAATAGAGACGATACATCTCACCAGTTTGCTCGGAAGTAAGCGCGGGGCCGCTTTTCGGTTCGGCCGCAGCTTCACCCAGGGCTTCCATAAAGTGATCCACGTACAGATGATAGAGAGCGTCCAACATTGGCGCATTAAACGCATAACGTAAAAGTGAGCCGCGCGCGCCAACGGAATCGCTGCCGGAGGCAAGGCCGTGCATCCCGACACCGTAACGCATATTGGCCGCCTGCACACCTATGGAAACGCTGCCGCTTCCGCCTTTTCCCGGCTTGTAGCGGCTAACCAGCCATTGGGCCATATCTTTCACAAAAATGGGCCGGACAACCGAATCCTCCTTCACCTTGGGAGCCACTGTACCCGGAGCGACATCCGGTTGGCCGGGACCAGGGACATACTCGGCGGGCTGGCCTATCGGAGCCTGTATATCGTGGCCTGAAAGCGTTCCTGGCTGACTGGGCAAAACATGCACCGACGGTCTCGGGGGCGGTGGGGGATGACTAAAGGAATTGAATGCTGAAACAGCCTCGGACATTACGCTGGAAACAACCTCAGACACAACTTCGGACACATCTCCGGCAAAAGAATATATTTCCGGAACCACATGCTGACGCAGGCTTTCCAGAAGCGGTTCCACGCTGCTGCTCTCAACGGATTTTCTAAAGGCTTCGCGGCTGGTTTCAATGATATTGGTCCGCACTTCGGGCGTTCTGGTAAACCAGAATGCGCCCGTAGCGCACAAAATGAGCGCGGTTAGAAAAAGAAAAAGTCCCCCGCGGCCTTTCTTTGCCGGAGGTTCCGGGGTGGGCAAATCCAAAACGCGTTGATCTTCCGCCTTCATTATCTTCTATAGGTGCCCTTTAATTCATGTCTATAAAACTGTGGACGTTTTCGAGGCGTGTTGCCGCCAGCTCAATATAGACGCCAGCGCAACGCTTGCCTCCCCGTCCCCTTCTGAGGTTTAACGGGTAGAATCAGAGGTTTGCCCACCTGTCCTTCCATGGACAGCGGCTTTTCAGAAAGCCCGAAAGGCAACCAGCCCTGCATGGCGAGATCCAATTTACTGAAGCTCTGCCCCGAAGCGTAAATTACCGGCACCGAACCTATGGGGGTTGCCGCCATGAGAATAGTAGCATTGCCGCCGGGTTTTTTCAAAATGGCGTGCTCGTTTCGCTCGGAAACTTGCGCGGAGACTTCCTCATCGAGCGTACCAAGTTCAACAGGCGGGCGAGCGCCGGTTCCCGGACGGCGCAGCACATACAAAAAATCATTGCCGGTGCGCCCCACAAAAGCGGCCATGGCCTGCCCGTCGCGGGCGGTCAGCAGGCTCACAGGCATGGTGCCGCCGTGGATTCCGATATAGGCCGATCTGGCCCCCGAGGGAATACAGATCCAATCGGAATCCCTTCCTTGGGAAATAAGCGCGCCGTTCGCGGGCATGAGCGGCATCTCGTCCGCACTCGTCGGTAAGGCGGTGAAAAAACATGCCGCCATGACAAAAAGAGCGGCAAGGATACCGCGCGTCGCATACATTTTCATGACCAGCTTTGGCCCTGTATATATCATGTTGCATTGTTACGGGCATAAGGCTATTTGCCAATTCCCGTTTGCCAAAAATTAATTGTTAGATGCGTCGCTGTCAATAAGAATAGAGTAAAGAGCATTATTTGGACGTCCAGAAAACTTCCTTAAAGCCGACGGCAGTCGCGAGCGGTAGCGAGCCTTTGAGCCGCCAAGCCGCGTCGGTCGGGCTCCGCCCGCCGACATCTTATGCGGCGTAGTGCGGCGGATCTAGGAAAACGGGGACGGCGGCCGCCAACGCCACAGCAGGATCAGTAACGGAATAATTCCAAATAGTTCAGCAAGTTCCCGTGGCAAAACAGGAAGAGACAACTGCCACAGGGCCACAGCCAGGCAGGCAACGGCAATCATCATCGCCCATTGCGCCAAATTCATGGGGCGGGCCGTCGCCTGAAAAAAGCTGACCGTAAGCACAGCCACCCAAACCTTGGTGATGGTAAGGGCCAAGGCCGCCCCCACCACCGGGTCGGCGGGAATTATCACAAAGCACAAAACCACGTTAAGAATCAGTCCGCTCAAATAAAAAACCAGCAGGAGACCGTGACGGCCCATGCCGATCATGGCGTATGCGGCCAGATTGTGCAAAAAGGCCGTGGCAAGGCAGGGGGTGAGCAGCCTCTGAGCCTCCACTGACACGCTGTAATGCGCTCCGTAAATAAACGGAAGAAAGCGGTCACTCTCCACGTAAATCAGAAAAATGGCCGGCAGAGCCGCAGCCCACAGACTGCGGGCGGTGCCTCCGGCAAGTTCCCTGAAAGCGTTTTTGTCTTCGCTCCACAGACGAGCCAGCATGGGAAAGATCACCTTGCCCAAAAGGGCGCTCGAAACAAGAACGCTCATGCCTTCAACAGTTTCCCAAGCCACGCTGTAAGCGCCCACGGCCGCGTCGCCACCGTGCTTTTTCAAAAAAAATACGTTCAATTTGTTGTAAACCATGGCGCATGCGGCCATAGCCGTAAAGATCAGGCCATTCTTCCATTGCGCGGCCACATTGGCCATCTGATTCAGTTTCAGGCCAGCCAGGGGGTTGCGCCCAAGGGCGGTAATGGAAAAAAACATCAGAATGAGCGATTCAAGAAGCTTGTAAAGCGCGATGAAAACTGGGGGCATACCCATAAGCAACATGGCAATGCCAAAGCCGATGCCGACCAGACTGGCCGGAACGCGGATGCGCATTTCCACGTCCTGGCGGCCACGAGCCTGGCACAGGGCGAAAAAAGAATCGGTAACGCCGTCCAGGGCCAGTCCGGCCGAAATGGAGACTACAGTAAGACGCAGGGACAAGTCATAGCCCTGCTGGCCGGTTATGGCCCAAGCCGCCAGCAAAGCCAGCGCGGCCAGACACAGCTTCAGCAGGGTGACTTCGGCGATGATCGCTCTGGGCCGCCCTTCCCCTCTGGCGAAAGAGGCCAGCAGAAAATCGTTAAGCCCCACATCGGCGGCCATGCGTACCAGATAGCCGTAAGAAAGGGCCAGCATGATTTTGCCCAGCATGTCCGGGCTGTTGCGGGCCAGAAGAATGGTAAAAAGCGTCCAGGCTATATCCCGGGTCCATTGGGCTCCCAGCACATAGCCCAAACGCTTGGGAATACTTTTCAACTTGGGCATGACTTACCCGTTGCCGCCGGTCTTTTCGGCGGTGGAGCCGCTCTGGCCGTAAATGGAAATGTTGTCGAACAGCATCACTTTGCCGGCAAAAGCTATATAATGCACTATCTGCACAATATGCAGGGCAAAAGCCGCGCCGATGGAAGCCGATTTGTCCACATTAAGAATGGATAGCGCGGCCACGGCCCCGGCCTCGAACGCGCCCAGGCTGGCCGGCATGGAAGGCAAAATCATGCCTATGCCCGCCGCTATGGTAACCAGGGCGCTGCCGCTCAGGGAAATATCGAATCCGCATACGTAGATTAGAAACCAATGGGTGAAGGCGATATATCCAATCCATGAGACTATGGAAATGAGCATTAACAGGGCCCAGCCCGGGCGTTTTCCCGGTTGGCCCAAATTGTCGATAACCGAAACGGAAAAGGCGCGCAGCCGCCCCTCGGGCAAAAAGCCAGCCATACGCAAAAATTGGCCCGGATAGCGAAAAAGGAGCAGCAGGGCGATCCATATGACGGCCATGCCCAGCAAAAGAGGCAGATATAATTCTTTTACACCGAAAAACAACCCTATAATCACGGAAAACAGCAGTACGGCATTCAAATCGGCCAGCCGTTCCCAAAATACCGCGCAGAGACTTTCGGCAACACTGATGCCCCTTGTGCGTGAAAGGTACACGGCCTTGGCCAGTTCGCCAAGCTTGGCCGGAAGTAGATTATTCACGCCGTTACCGAAATATACCGCTCCGGCAGCTCCCCAGAACCCGGCCCGGCCGCCGGTAAGGTAGTTGAGTCTGATGCTGGGGGGAATGGTAATGGGCAGGAAAACAAGCAGTGAAAGGAGCAGCATGGTCGTGGAATAGCCGCGCACAGACTCGAGCAGCATGGCAAAATCGAGATCATGCAACAAATACCAGAAACATAGCGCGGTGACCAGAATCTGGCTCAGCCTGGAAATCGCCTTTTTACGCGCCGCCCCCGCATTTCCCCGGTTATCGCTCATTTGCCCTGCCGCGGCCCTGTGCCTATTCGAACCACAGCTTTGAATCCGGGTTTCAGCTCCAGGTTGGGATTTGGCACACTGAATTCAACCATGTAAAATGAAGGTCTGTTCACATCAAGCTCGGTTGAAGTCCAGGAAATATTGGTCACCACAGCCCCAAATTCCTTGTCATTAAGCGAGGGAATCTGCACTACAGCCTTATCGCCTTCCTTGATCCGGCTGATTTCGCTTTCATAGACCTGCACCTGAATCAGCATGGGATCAAGCTGTCCGATGCGTATAGGTGAAGCCCCAGCCGGAACCAGCGCACCAGGATGAAGGGTGAGATCCACGGAAAGCACATGCCCGTCCATCGGCGATTTCAGGGTGAGTGATTTGGGGAGTTTGTCTCCGCTCTTGAGCTTGACATCAAAATAGCCTTCAAGTTCCTGAAGCCTGGCGTTGAAATTCTCTTCCTGCTTCGCAATCAGATCTCTGGTCAATTCTATGCGTTTTTGCACTCCGCCAACGTCGCCTTCAAGCCTGGAAAGGGACTGGGCCGACCCCAGCTTGGAAGCAACCAGCTGTCTGGCTTTGTTGCGCTCGGCCGAAAGCTTGCCAAGCTCGCTCTGCATATTCAGCACCTGGGATCTGAGGTTTTCGGTGCCAGCGCCCATTGTTATTTCTCTTTGCAAATTTCTGGCCGCCGCTTCTTCGAGATGGTAGCGCACCAGGGGCGCGCCTTTTTCCACTTTGTCACCGGGGGCAACCAAAACTTCATCCACAATGGAAGTAAAGGGCATGGGTGCGGAGCGGATGACCGGGCTCATGACCTTGCCGCTCAAGACCGTGGAACCGCCGGAGGCAACCGCCGGTCCTTCGGCCGCCGAAACCGCGCCAGGCCGTCCCAACAAGGCCGCAAAGGCCATAAACGCGAACAATAGGCGGATATATTTAAATAAAAACAATGAACTCATTTAACCTCCAGGGCCGGAAGGCCCAGGTATCGCTCTTGCAACAAGCCGGCCAGATGCATCCACTTGATCTTGGCCAAATCCAGCTCCAGACCGGCCTGAATATGCTTGATGCGGCTGTGTACCAAATTTTCATTGGCGGTCATCAGATCGGGCAGCTCCAGGCTGCCTTCCTTGTAGCCTATTTCGGCCTGCTTATACTTAAGTTCGCTGATTTGCAGGCTGTTCGCGGCAATTTTGAATTCTGTGGCGGCCAGGGTGGTGGCCTGCTCGTTTTGCAGCCATTTGTTGGAATAGTCGTCGCGCTTGTTGGCCTGGGCGTGGAAAGCCTGGGCCTTAGCCATGCGCGACAGCTGCACCCCGCGGTAGCGGCTGCCCCAGTCCAGCAGAGGAAAATCGATGGTCAAATGGAAAAAGGTGTCTTCCGCGCCGGTGGGCGGCTGATACTGCCCCATGGGCGGGTTGTTGTTAATGCTCATAGAGACGTCGGGCATGTATTTGGCCCAGCTGAGCATAATATCGTAATCGGCCAACTTCACCTGAGTACGGACTATAAGCTCATCCTCGGTTTTTTTCCAGCGATCTTCCCAGTTGATCTTACCAGCGTCGAAATCGGCCACGATATGTTTGGCGTCGGCGGCGTCAAGATTCAGCTTGTACTGGGGATTCACACCGGCCAGAATTTTGAGTTCGGTGCGCAAAATGTTCTCTTCCATTCCGGCCTTCTCACGAGAAAGCGCGGTTTGCCGTTCCTGCTGCACAGCCATTTCGTGCTCGATGCCCTGTTTGCCTTCTATGCTTTCAACCTGCTTCCAGTAGGCGGTGGTCTGCTTGGCCAGCATGGGCAGCCCTTCCTGCAGGGCATTGATACGTTTTTTGGCGTTAAGCTTCAAATAAATATCGGCAATTTTAAGAATAGCCTCGCCAATGGCCTTGCGGTGCGCGGAAATGGCCAGGCCCACGGAAATTCTCTGCACCTGCTGGTTGAAATAAGTATATACCGGGTTGGGCAGTTGGGCGTAAAAGCCCACCCGGAATTGGGTCTGCCCGTAGTTGTCGTAAGTATCCTTGGTATCCTGGTTGTAGCGGGTAAGGTTGGCCGAAGTGGTCAGAGTCATGCGCGGCTGAGGTAGAAATTGCCATACGGCGTCGGTGAGTTTTAATTGACTCATTTCCAGCTCAATGGCGCTCTTCACCAGCATGGGCGACTGCTGAATGGCCAGGAAAACACAATCGTCAAAGCTGTACACTTTATCCGGGCCGTACAATTCGGGTACAGCCGCTTCCAACTTTTCCTTGTTCGTCACCGGAACGCCTGGCGCTTCCTCCAGCCAGTGCTTGGCCGGAAGCTGCGGAGCGTCCATTCCCGCCTTGGTGGAGGCGCAAGCCGGTAAAAAAAGGCAACACAACAGAACGCACCGCAAAAATAATGATATCGGCATAGACTTTCCCATTATTCCGTCATCACACAACAAAAAAACGCAGTTTCAAATCGAAAGCGACCATCAGAACCACGCCGCCTTGAGCCGCCCACACGTCACACGCCCGAACAGTTCCGGCTTCGGCTTCGGCGCTTTGAGCCGCCGGGCGCAGGTGAACGTCAACAGAGGAGCATGGATCATACCCGGAAATAAAATCAAGCCTTTCAACAGATTGAACAGTGAAATCTTTATTTTTCCCCATAAAGGCCGACGCTGCGGAACAAGATATTTCAAATAGTGCCAAAGGATACATATATCTTGACTTGCCGGCGATGGCAATCTCTTCAGGGGTAAAGTTTGCGGCAAAAACCGCGTTTTCCGGCACCGGCAGCGACTGACGGCAAAGACTCGACGCGGCCATCAAAATTTCTCCCGCGCAAATTGCAGTGGAGGAATCCTGGCGACGTCCGTTGGCCGAAATATTAACAATATCAAAACCAACTGCGCATGTTCTGAATTTGTCGCCGGCCTTGGCTGGTAACGGGCGGCAAACCACAGTTCCCTCCCGCGTAATCCCTTCGCGGCAGGAAATTACGCCGTTCCAGCGCAAATTACGCGCGCCGACGGTCGTAAACCAGGGCATAAACTGTCCTGCGGCCTCAAAGAGGCATTCCAGATTCATGCCCGGAGGAACAAGGCTGGTTCCGTCTTCGTTTTTGCCGGTCGCCAGCCATTCGTTCCGGAAAAAAGAAAAATGCACCCCACCGGAAAATTCCGCCATTCCGTCATTTTTGCGGGGAAAAACAAGCGGAAAAAGATCCGACCGTTCCACAATTCCGGCCAGAGCTTTTTTATCCGGCTCAAACGGGGGATAAACTCCTGGGACTTCGGGCAAGTGCCTGGCCCACAGTACGTTTCCAACTGGAGCGCAATATATTTCCCGGCGGAACAGATCGCCAAGCTCGTCTTCTTTAATGAAAGATTCGCCAAGACCGCGCCGCTTCATTTCTTCGTACAAGTCTCCGGCCATGCCCTTGCCCGCTACCGGGGGCAACATGATACAGCACGCGGCTATGCCGTTTTCGCCCATTTTGCCCAGCATGCGGGCCATGGCGGTATTGGCGGCGCTGTAATTGGCCTGACCGTAATTGCCCAACCATGCGGCCATGGAGGAAAAACCCAGCGCATAGCGCAGGCCCAAAGGCGCGGCCAAAACGGCGAGATTGCGCAGTCCTCGGCACTTTACAGCTACCACCGCCGCGAATTGCTCGCCGTCCATGGAATCCATGGCGGCATCCCTGAGCAGACCGGCGGCGTGGAAGATACCATCAATGCGCCCGTATTTTTCCCGCACGGTTTCCACCGTTGAAGACACGGCTGCGAAATCGGTTATGTCACAGGAGAAATAATCCACTCCCGCTCCCAAGGAGGTCAGTTTCCATATAGCCGCGTCCGCGCCGGGGCGAGGCGAACGCCCCAAAATTACCAGCACGCAACCAAGCTCGGCCAGTCCCTCCAAAGCCTCGGCAACAATGCCCCCGGCCCCTCCGGAGACAAGCACCACATCCCCTTCGCGGGCTTTGAGTCCGCCGTTTCCTGGATCAAGAGGCACCGGGCGCAGCCTTTTGCTGTAAAGTCTCTCATCTTTGCCAACGAGCAAAACCGGCAGGGCGGGTTTTCTGTCAACACACAAAACCGTTTGCAGCCAGATTTCCGGCGCACTGTCCGCAAGATCCAGACAATGGAAAGAGACGGAAGGATTCTCCAGGGCGGCGGAAAGAAAAATACCAAGAATTCCGGCTTGCCGCACACCGTACCCTTTGCCGACTGCGCAGCATATTTTTGCGCCCTTGCCGGAAAGAAAAGATTTTATCAAGGTAAAGCAGGCGCTCAAATTTTCGGTTGGATCAAAAATATCCGCGCATTCTTCTTCATCCGTAAATATGAAAAGAGCGCGATCTTCCCTACCGGAAAATTCCGCCAGATCAAAATTTTCAGCAAGCTCGACAATCTTGGCCCGCCCATAAAGTACGGAAAGGCGTTCCATTGCCCCGGCAGCGCGCGCCCCGCGCCCGAAGTAGAAAATGTGCCCAAGCGAAGTCAGGGGAGCGTCGGGAGACGGAAGAGCGTCCAGGGCGAAAAGTTCCGGCACATAGCGTAGAACAGGTTTGGGTTCGGCCGGGGAGGCCTGTTCCGCGCACTCTCCTGATGCGGGCCGCGTTGCATCGGAACGAAGCTCGTCCACAGGGCCATTTTTTTGCAATTCGGCAATTTTATAGGCAAGATCCCTTATGGTGGCCACGCCCAGCAAGTCTTCAAAGCCCATGGAAATATCGAAGCGCTTTTCAGCCTCATGCATGATCAATGGAAAACGGCTGGAACGTATGGCCAGATCGTGACGCAAATCCATGTCCGGGCCAAGTTCGTGGCGCTCGTATCCGGTGGCTTCCATAATCACCGGCATCACCGCTTCCACCAACGGATCCAAGGGTTGCCCCGCCGCAGGCGCGGAGGAGTCGCGTCCCTTGCCGGGCGATTGTCCATCGTTGCTCTCCCCCGGCGTGATTGTGGACGAATTTTTCGTTCCCGGCCGAAAAGGTAGATGCCCAAGGGCAAACAGTCGGGCCACGGCAACGCGCATGCCTTCAAGTTCCTTACCTTTTCTGCCGGCGGACACGGTAACGGCCTCGGGAATTATGTCTCCCACCAGACCGCAAAGCACATCGGCTGGACCCAGTTCCAGAAAATGCCGCGCTCCGTGCTCATTCCACATGGTTTGCACGCAATCGGGCCAACGCACGGGGTTTTCGTCGAGATCCGCTATATAGCTGATG
This sequence comes from Desulfovibrionaceae bacterium, assembly GCA_031553655.1. Classification (GTDB taxonomy): domain Bacteria; phylum Desulfobacterota; class Desulfovibrionia; order Desulfovibrionales; family Desulfovibrionaceae; genus JAVBLG01. Next base: position 39,758 of record JAVBLG010000079.1, read on the forward strand.
ATTCCGGTATGGTCTCCGGGGTACAAATCGGCGGTCACATTGCTCAGCATCGGCACCTTGGCGGGTTGCATATCCACGCACTGCATGCTGTCGAGCGACTCCTCGCGCAGCACCCGCATACGCGGGTTGTGGAAAGCCAGGCTCATGGGCAGCATAATGGCCGGCATTTTGCGTTTGCGCAAATTCTTACGGGCTTCGAGCAGCAGATCGCGCGGCCCACCCAAAATGACCTGATTGGGAGAATTGTAGTTGGAAACGCCCAGTTCGGGATATTCCTCAAGTACCTTGCGCACTTCATCAAGCGGAGCATGCAGAGCCATCATGCCTGTGCCGTGATCCGATTCGCGTTCCAACCTCCCCATCAGACAAGACCGCGTGTCAACAATATACCAGGCTTCCTTGGGGGTATAAACTCCGGCCAGACACAAGGCGATAAGCTCGCCCAGGCTGTGTCCGAGCATAGCCGAAGGCGAAAGTCCCAATGATTGCAGATAGGCAAACTGGGCGTATTCAAGCAGAAAGAGATAAGGTTGCTGCCAGCGCGTAAGAGCGATCTTTTCCGGATCGGTCTCGTCCATAAGCCCCAGAACGTCCCAGTCGGCCACTCGGGCAATGGCGTCCATGGCCTCGCGCGCGGCAGGTAGAGCGTCGTAAATGGCCCGGCCCGCACCCGGCCATATGGACCCCTGACCGCAACACATCACTGCCAGAGGCGGGGCGTTTTCGTTGCGCCCCAGCCACAGCCCCTTACGGCCCAGGGCTTCGAAATCCTCAGGCAAGGGATTGGCGGCCAGACCGGCCAACTCCATGCGCCATGCGGGGTTGGCGCTGCCCAGTCGCCATTCCGCGCCCTGATGCGGAATAAGCACCATGTTCACGCCATCAAGAGTTTGTTCCCGGCCTTCAAAACCGTCGGAAGCGCCGATGCTGTCCGGCACGCTCGCTACTGTTTTTTCCGGCACGCGGTCATTAAATTCCTCAATCTGGAAAACCAGGTTGGAACCGCCAAAGCCGAAGGAGTTGATCTGCATGCGCCTTATGCCGTCGGCGGGGGTTGGCCAGGGGGTCGGTTCGGGCAGAATTCTGAACCCGCGTTCTTCCAGACCTATGGACGGATCAGGATTGTCATAATTGAGTGTGCCCGGCAAAATTTTGTCACGCATGGAAAACAAGCCGTGAATCAGGGCCATTACCCCGGACGAGCCCACTGTATGCCCGATCTGGCTTTTATAGGCCGAAAGGCACGTTCCGCGCCCGGAATAGACCTCGGCCACGGCCATAGCCTCTTCGCGGTCACCCTGTTGAGTAGCCGTGGCATGGCATTCCACCAGTTCCACAGCCTCCGGCCCATAATCCACCATGGCAAAAGACTGTCTGGTGGCCTCAATCTGGGCTTCGGCCGAAGGCTCTACCAGCCCCTTGGTATTGGTAACGCAACCCACGCCGCCGACAAGCCCAAACACGTGAGCCCCGCGCTTACGGGCCGAGCTTTCCCTTTCCACCACAATCATGGCTCCGCCTTCGCCAAATACAAAGCCGGTGCGTTTGAGGTCAAAGGGGCGGCTCACTCTGGCGGGGTCGTCATAAGGGGGAATGCGTCTGGCCAAAGCCCCGATGGCGGAAAATTCGGCCAGCCACAGGGCCGAATAGGCTTCTTCCGCGCCGCCGATTACGGCTGCGTCAATAAGGCCAAGCCGCATCATGTTGAAGGTCGAATACAGGGCCATCAGACTGGATGAGCAGGCCGACCCCACGGAAAATGACGGTCCGGCAAAATTGTGTTTGCTGCAGATCATCCCGGCCGTGGTGCTGTTGAGGCGGCAGAGCATGGTGCTTTCATCAGGCATCAGACGCTCTTTCAACATGGCCGCGTGGAAAATTTTTTTCTGCTCTTCATTGAGATTGAGAGTTGTTCCAGCCAGTTCCGCCAGCCAGCGACCATGCATGGACAAGTTGAGATCCCACAGCGTGCTGGCCGCCTCACCGGCGTTCTGCGAAACAATAACCGCCACTCGGCGCGGATCATATCCGGCCTTGTCCAGCCCGGACATGGCAATGGCCTGTTCGGCCAGAAGCAGGGTAAACTTGGAGGATTTGGACATTACCCGGAAGTCTTGCGGGGGAATCCCCAGACTTTCACGGGATATTTTGATCCGCATATGCGCCAGAACGTCGCAATAGCTTTTCAGGCCGGGGTGATAGGAAGAGGCGTCGTAAAAATCCGGCGGCTCGTCAAATTTGGGTTCCACCGGTCCCACCCCGCTTTTCATGGCCAGGGTGGCGGCCCACACATCCTCAAGATTGTTGCCAAGGGAATTTCCCATGGCCATGCCGGTAACGGCCAGTCTGCTTCCGCTTTCAATCATTTTTTACACTTGTCCCATTGCTGTGCCAGATCTTTGTTCAATGTGTCGCGCAGCGCATTGTCTTCGAGGCCCTTGGAGGCAAAAACAGCCCAGGGCAGGTTTTCGCAATCGTCATGAACAGCCTGGGACATCTTGAAAAAAATAGCATCCCGGCGCTGATTGTCATAAACAAGGGTGGTTGCCGCGCAGGCCGCGTCAAAGGCCTTGAATTCTATGGCGCTTTCCGCCACCTGAATCATGGAATCATCTTTGCTCTGCCGGGAAGAAAAGCCTCCGGAAGCGCGATAGATGCGTTCTTTCCACATGCGCCCCTGGGGTGTGGCCTCCAAATCGATGACTATGGTTCTGGCCTTGGCCAGCAGATCATCGGGAACAGGGGCAACTTCCACTCCCGGCTTGATCCCGCGCAAAAATACGGAAAGCGCGCTCACAGCTATTATGCCCGCGCAAAAAAGAAGTGGCACTTTCCACCCTGTGGCTCTATTGTCAATCATTTTCCAGTACCGCTCCGGGGCGCAGGTTGGCAAAAGGCCCTACTTTGGCTCCCGGCCCTACTTTGGCCCGCTCAATATGGCAAAAAGAATTGATCCGGGCATTTTCGGCTATTTCCGCGTCGCGCAGCACACAGTGCGAATCTATGGAAACCCCCTTGCCGATTACGCTGACGCCGTATATTTCACAAGGTCCATTCAGGCTGACGCCGGGGGCCACGCGCGCGTCCGGGCCGACGCGCACCATTTCCGGAGCGTGAATAATCACCCCCGAACGCAAAAGTTCCTGCACAATGTTGAAACGCAGAATACTTTCGCAAAAAGCCAGTTCCGAAGGGGTGTTGACGCCAAGGAGCGCATTTTCGTGCGGAGTGGGAATGCCCAGCACATTGAACTTGCCTTCCACTGCCAAGCGCACAAGATCGGTAATGTAGTATTCGCCGTTCTTATTGGCGCAGTCAATGCGCGGCAGAAGCTCCTGAGCCAGTGGCAGGCTTATCAGGTAAAGACCGGCGTTAACCTCGCCGCTCACCGGGCCGTACATGGCCGGGTCGTAATCCTTGGCCTCAACTATGGCGGCCACCCGGCCGTTATGGCGCACTACCCGGCCATAAGCGCCGGGGTCGCTCAGCTGAATGGAAGCGAAAGCCAGGTCGGCGTCTTCGGACTCAAGCAGAAAGGTTTCGATCAATTCCTTGGACAACAGCGGCGTGTCGCCATTGATCACCAACACATGGGTACAACCCTCCGCCAAAAGATCGGGCATGGCCGTTTTCAGCGCATGAGCCGTGCCAAGCTGCTCTTCCTGCAAAACGAAATGCACGTTTTCTCCAGCCAGGGTTTCACGCACCATGTCGGCCATATGCCCTATCAGCACAAAAACATCGTTTCCGAAAACCGGCTTCAAAGCTCGGCATACATGGCTGACCATCGGCATATCGAGTACAGTGTTGAGAACCTTGGGCCTGGGTGACGGCATGCGCGTGCCTTTGCCCGCAGCCAGAACAAGAGCGCCTTTTTTTGCCATGGAAATTCTCCCGGAGTATTTTGACTTTTTATAATTAACAACTCTGGGCTATACCGTCTGAAGCCGATCTTGTCCATAGTTTGGGACGCTGCGAGAAAACAGGTTCATTCTATTGTCCTGGTGCGACGGGCGGAAGAGGTGATGCGGCAAACCGCAATCAGTTTTCCGTTGCCGTCGGTAATACGCACATCCCAGGTGCCTATATTCTGCCCGCCATGCACGCATTCGCACTCGGCCGTAAGCGGTCCTACCGAACCCGGCGCAAGATACGAAATGGATGCTCCGGCCGTAACATGGCCCAGCTTGTCCGGAGCGCCCGAGGCATATCCGAAGCAGGCGTCGGCCAAAGAAAAAATGGCTCCGCCGTGAGCGGTGCCCATCAAATTGCGATGCCCTCTGGTGAGCGGCATGACAACTTTGGCATAACCTTCCCTTTTTTCCAATACCTCTATCTCCAAAGCCGCCGCAAAAAAAGGATAATCGGCCAAGGCCGCCGGGCAGCTTGCGCCGGGTGTGATCTCATTGTCCATATAGTTCTCCAGCGAATTAATTATCTTACCAAATCCTGCAACTTTTTCAATAACAGTTCAGCCCGCTTCGCCCCTATGCCGGGCACGGCGAGCAAATCTTCCAGGTTGGCTGAAGCCATGGATTCCACCGAGCCAAAGGCGTCCCACAGCAGGCGGGCCGTGCTTGGTCCCACCCCCGGCAAGCGCGTAAGCTCACCGGTCAGAGCCGCCCCGGTTCTGGCCTTGCGGTGCCGCCCCAATGCGAAACGATGCGCCGAGTCGCGCATAAGCTGCAAAAAAAGCAGCTCGGCCGAACCCTCGCGCAACGGAAGCTGGTTTTGCCGCCCCGGCAGAAAAACGCGATCCCCCACATTACCGGCCCGGCGATCCGGGCGGCCTTGCTCGTCGCGGGCTTTGGCAAGAGCGGCCAGGGCAAAAAGCCCACTTTGGCCAGCTTCTTCCAGGGCTCGTTCCACAGCCGAAAGCTGCCCGCGCCCGCCATCGATGAGCAGAAGATCCGGCCAGGGTGAGCCGGATTGCAGCCTACGGCGCGTGAATTCGGCCAGAGTGCCAAAATCGTCTCCCCCGCTCTCCTCCAGCGCATAGGCGCGCCATAAATTGCGCATGGGGCGGCCGTCTTCAAAAACAACCATGCCCACTCTGGCCTGACCGCCGGAAGTGTGGGAAACGTCAACGCACTCAATGCGCGCGGGCGGCTCGGCAAGGTGCAACACCCGGCCCAGGCGAGTCATAAGCGGTTCTTCCACGGCCTGAAGCCGCGCGGCTTCGCGGGCATTGGAGGCCGCTATATCCACAAGCCCGCTTTCCTTGGCGTCACGCGGGGTGTGAATGCGTACCGCGCCGCCGCGCAGCGAGGCCAGCATTTCCTCAAGATCGGCCAGGGCAAAGGCCGCGCGGAGGTCGGACGGCGCGTCGGCTCCTGAAGTTCCGTAGGCTCCCATGCCCGTCTCGGCGGCAGGAACCACGCCTTCAGCAGTTTCCATAGCGCCGCCTTCCTGATTATCCCCTGCGCTTTCGTCCTCCGGCAGCCAGGGCAAAACTATACGCGGGGCCGGGATGAGCGCCCCGTAAAATTGTGACAAAAAGCCGCCCACCAGCTCACCGGCATCTTCAAAGCCCAGCCCGGCCCAAAAAAAGGAGCGTCCGTCCAGCATGCGGCCCTCGCGCACGAAAACAACCCCCAGAGCCAAGCCACTGTCGGCCGCATGCAGACCGATCACGTCCATGTCGCCCCCGCCGGGGGTAAAGGCGGCCTGCTTTTCCAGGGTGCGCTCCACCGCGCGCATCTGATCGCGCAGAATGGCGGCCCGCTCAAACTCCAGAGCATCGGCGGAGGTTTCCATTTCCTTACGCAAAGATTCCATAAGCGACCCGGCCCGTCCGGCAAGCAGTTGCTCCACCCGGCGCACCAACAGCGCGTAGTCTTCTTTGGAAACAAGGCCCATGCAGGGCGCGTGGCACTGCCCTATATAATGATACAAGCAGGGCCGCACCCGATTTTTCAAGGCGCGGTCAGTGCAACGCCGCAGATGAAATGCCTGATGGATCAGTTTCCAGGTTTTGCGGGCCGCGTCGCCCGAAGTATACGGCCCGAAATAGCGCGCTTTGTCGCGTCTGGCGCTACGCACTATTTCCAGACGAGGAAAATCATGGGTCCGGGCAAGCCGGAAAAGCACATATTGCTTGTCGTCGCGCAGCACTATGTTGTAACGAGGGCGATGCTTTTTGATCAGGCTGGCTTCAAGCAGCAAGGCTTCCTTTTCCGTGGTGGTGGAAAGGGTTTCCAGCCCGGCGGCCTTTGAAAGCATTGATCTTATGCGCGAGCTGATGGCGGCCGGATCTTCGCGAAAGTAGGAAAGAACCCTGCGCCGCAAAATGCGGGCCTTTCCTATATAAAGGATACGTCCCTGCCCGTCCTTGAAAATATATATTCCGGGGGTGGTGGGAATGGAATCGGGCGCGGGTCGGGCGATGGGGGCTGTCATGGATGAGGAATTATGATCTTGGCGGCATCTTCTCCCACGGCCTTTTCAAGCTTCTTAGCATCGTCAAACAGCAGCATGTCATTTACCTCCGTGTATCAAAAATAGCAATGAAGTTGCCGTAAGGCAATATGCGCGTATACGGTTGCGTGAACGTTCGGACTCCAAAAACGCCTTCCGGTAAAAATTTTTATCCTTAATTCTTAAAATAATTGAAAAAATCACTGTTCTACCCAACATTTTGAATTTAAAAATCTTATAATTTAGAGCAGTTATTAGAAGGCCCTTGACAATGGCTCATCCGGTACAAAATCTGTAACTAACGACGTTGCCTTTATTCTTTGCGGTGCTATCGTCAGGTCAACACCTCAGTTTTCCGTTATGCGGGGAAAGACTTAAAAACAGCCCACAAAGGCAAAGAGAAGGAAGGTAGGATCATGAGAAAGCTAGCGACACTGCTGTTGGCCGCCGGGCTTGTCATCGGCGCTGCCACCGGAGCCCAGGCCATAGATTTCAAGGCCAAGGGCGAGTGGATTGTGGACTTCGGCCTGGGCAACGGGCAGAACTTCATGCAAAAGAACAGAGACGGCAAGAAGGTTACCGGCAACACTTTTCAGTCGGGCCATAGTTCCATAGACAACTTCGACCCGCGCCAGCGCCTGCGTCTGCAATTGGATGCGGTGGCTTCGGAAGCGCTGTCCGGCACAGTATATTTCGAAATAGGCGACCAGCAATGGGGCAAGGGTTCTCAGGGGGGGGCTCTGGGGGCCGACGGCGTGGTCGTTGAAGTGAAGCAGGCCTATTTGGATTGGGTGGTGCCCAACACCGAGCTCAAGTTGCGCATGGGCATACAGGGCATAAGAATGCCCAGCTTTACCTACGGTTCCATGGTTTTTGACGAAGACGTGGCCGGCATAACCGCCTCGTACAAGTTCAATGACAATTTCAGCCTCACAGCCGCCTGGGCCAGACCTTATAACGACAACCACACCGGCAATACCAACAACAGATATTCCGCGGTTAACACCAACTATATGGACAATGTGGACGCCTTCGCCCTGCTCGCCCCAATTTCCCTCGACGGCATAAACATCACCCCCTGGGCCATGTTGGGTATGATCGGCCCCACCGTATACCGCGATGCCATGTACAGATATGATCAATGGGGCGGATCTGAATACGGCAGCACCGGAAACTCGCCTTACGGCAACACCTTCGGCGCCAACGTGGTGCCCGGCATCGCTCCGGCTGTGGTTTACAACAAAGGCGGCGGCGACGGCAGATTGCCCAGTGATTATTCCACCGCCTTCTGGGCCGGCATAACCGGCGAGATCACCATGTGGGATCCCTTCAAACTGTCGTGGGATATAAACTACGGCGGAATTTACGCCACCCGTGAGGAATGGAACAAGTCCGGCTGGATGATCAACCTGCTGGCCGAATACAAGACGGATTGGGGCACCCCTGGCTTGATGGCCTGGTGGAGCACCGGCGATGACGACAATTTGAAGAACGGCTCCGAAGTAATGCCAAACCTCGGCTCGAACCTCACCAACAGCTTGGGCTATGTGGGCTGGTACGGCGAGCCGGGAATCTCCAATGACGGCGCGCTGGGCCGCGTGGTCAACGGCACCTGGGGCATTGGCGCGCGCATAAAGGACATGAGTTTCCTTGAAAACCTCACCCATACCGTCTCTATAAGCTGGATTCAGGGCACCAACGATCCGGCCATGGCCGGCTACATCACCGGCAAGAAGACCTATAAGGGCGGAGACAATTACACCCGGCTGCGTCAGGACTTCAACACCTCGCCCGGCGTGTACCTGACCACCATGGACAACGCCATGGAAATAAATTTGCTCAACAGCTACAAGGTATATGAAAACCTCGTAACCAACCTCAACTTCGGTTATGTCGCCATGTGGCTGGATCAGAGCAGAAGCATGTGGGGCGGTGGATACCAATACGGCACAAGGAATCCCAACAACTATCTGCGCGGCGTAGGCACAACCGACGCCTGGAATGTGGATCTGAACTTCAAGTATTCGTTCTAGAGCGTTTTGCGAATAAAATGAGCGAAATGCTCTGACGGCCCGTGCGTTGGTAGGGCCGTCAGAACGCGTAGCGTTCGTAACGTAGGCGGGAGCGCAGCGAGCGCCGTACCTTAAAACCGACGGTAGTCGCGCGGCGTGCCGCGCCTTTGAGCTGCC
>JAVBLG010000059.1:0-13443 GCA_031553655.1 Desulfovibrionaceae bacterium
GGTCTGATGCCCGAACTGGAACAGCGGGCCAAAAAAGACGCGCGCAAGACGCTCTACGCAAGCCGCGCGCGCGAAGCCTTCGCGGATTGGAAAAAACAATTTGCGAAAGCCGGTTGACGAAAAAAACGGGGCTCCGCCCCGCTCCCCGCAAAGGGCGCGGCTCCCGGCAGCAATGGCCGGTTTGAAAAACCGGCCCGCGCGCGGGCGGCGTGGCGTGCCTTGAGCATAATCGGCTTCCGATTATGCGTATGCAAGAAAGATCAAGATGTTTTTTCTGAAAGTCCTCGTGCTGTTCGTTGAATAACGCCGCTTTTTAGCCGGACAGCAATGTCGCTGCCCTTTGATTTTCAGCAACTTGTCCAGAAGATTGAGATCGGCGGTAAAATTGACGGCGCCGTTGCGCAAAAGCTGCGCACGCTCGGCGGCAAAGGCCTTTTTCAGCCGTAACAGCAGGCCCGAGCAACGCGCGAGCGCGTTGTTTATCGGCCGCACGCCGCGCCCCTGCGACCCAGGCGCGCATATTCCGCATATTTCACGAGCGGCCCGGAAAGAGTGCTTTCAGGGCCGCTCGCGCTTCTTTTTCAGCTGTTTTGTTCTGATCGCCCGAAGCAAGAATATTTCAGCGGGCGGCTTGGGGCAGGTCGCCCGCGAACAGATTCCGGGCCTCTGACCTTTCGCGGACAAAGTTACCACATGGTGACCAGGAACAAGACATGTGCCTTATTGTCTTTAATTCTGCATATCGATAGGAAAAACCTACTCGGTAGCTATACCTTTCTTTTTCCCGAACGAAAGGCATGACCGCGGACAGCCCAGCGTCGAAATGAAAAGAGCTTACCCTGTTTCAGGCGCGGCGAAAGATAACGTTTACCGAAGTCTTTGTATGTGGAAACCGGATTATTGGCATGCACACATTACCAGGGAGCAGGACGATGAAGAGGCTACAAATTTTTTTGCTTTGTCTGTCTTTTATGGCCCTTCCCACGGCGCACGCGGCAGACCCGGCTGCAACACTTGTTTCAGCCGGGGGCGCAACTGGCGGCGCCGGCTTCATAACGCTGACCACCATGGCCAAAGTCGTCAAAGACAAATATGGCAAAGTTGATATTTCCGTTACGCCGGGCGCCTATATAGGCAATATTCAGCGCGTGGATAAAGGAGATATGGACCTGGGGGCCACGGCGAACACACTTTCTCTGGCCGGAACCAAAGGTCTGCCGCCTTTTAAAAGCCCGATGAAAAATTACTATTCCCTATTTAACGTGCAGGAATCTGTTTTGTATTTTATCATAGTCCCCCAAGACTTTCCTGTGGACACGGTGCCTGATCTTCTCGCCAAGAAAATCCCGGTCAATTTGTGCACTCTTGCGCCCGGTTCACAGACCGAACTGGTGTTTCGAGAAGCATTCAAGGTGCTCGGCGTCACCTGGGACGATCTGCGCGGCTGGGGAAGCAAGCTTAATTTCGTGACCTGGGGCGACGCCGTTTCGCTTTTTAAAGACGGCCATGCCAACATGGTTTTGGCGGCCACCCAGGGCAAAGCCGGCTGGATTATGGAACTGGCCAACTCCAGAAAGCTCAAGTTCCTTCACTGGGGCCCGGACCTGCCGAAAATTCACAAAGCAATGGGCACCTTTTCTCAGGATATTCCCGCTAACTCGTTCGAGGGTGTGAGCTATCCCGTAACGGCCATAGGCGACGGGCAAGAAGTGGTTATCAACGCCAAGATAAAGGACGATTTGGCCTATGCCCTCACCAAAGCCGTGGCCGAAGGCGAAGAAACCATGCGCAGCAGCAGGGCCGGGTACGATTTCCGCGCCGCAAAAATGTCTCAAGGTCTCGGCGCGCCTATCCATCCCGGAGCGCTGCGCTACTACAAAGAGAAAGGGTATGTAGAAAAATAGGAAAACCCTTGTCAGGACAGGCTGACGTCTTGGCGATGCATGGCAGCGTTGCCTGCCGGCGGCCGGCGTCGATGCAAAACCAGGTTGAAAATTATTGCGTCGCCGGCCGCCACAGCGGGCACCTAATTTATTCAGGAGTTGTATATGGGAATCAACGGAGGGCTTTTCTACAAGCCCGCAAACGTGACAGACTGCGTCAAAATGTTCGCTGCTGCTCTCGCCATAGGGATTTCCTTGTTTCATCTTTATACCGGAGCCATGGGCATAATTCAGGCTTATGCCTTGCGCACCATCCACCTCTTGACCTTGATGACGCTTATTTTTTTATTTTATCCCACAGGCAAAGGCGAGGATGATAAAAAAACAATATCCTGGCTTGATATTGCGTTGGCAGGAGCCTGCCTGGCCATTGACATATATCTTCTTTACAATAACGAAAGGTATACAACGCGTGAATGGTATGTGGGAGAAGTTACCGAAATAGATTTTGCCGTGGGCTGGATGACTGTTGCGCTGCTGCTAGAAGCTACCCGCCGTGTCACAGGCTGGGCTTTGCCTTTGGTGGCGATGACCTTCATACTCTATACCCTGTTCGGTTCGTATCTGCCCTATCCTTTCACGATCCGCTCGCCCAGCTTCACACTGTTCATCGATCATGCGTTCATGACCCAAAATCCAATTTGGGCCAAACATCTGGGCAATACGCCACCGTTTGGTTTTTTTTGAATATTGTTTGCGGCTTTTTGGACAACAACCGGCGCGGGAAAATTCATCATGGATGTCAGTCTTGCTTTGGTCGGCGGCACTGTGGGAGGCCCGGCCAAGGTGGCGGTGTTTGCCAGCGCCCTGTTCGGATGCGTTTCCGGCCATTCGGTGGCCAATGTCTACGGCACGGGCACCTTTACCATCCCCTTGATGAAAAAAGCCGGCTATCCTCCGGAATATGCGGGCGCCGTCGAGGCGGCGGCTTCCACAGGCGGGCAGATCATGCCCCCCATCATGGGGGCGGCGGCTTTCCTTATGGCCGAATTCCTGGGCGTTTCCTATTTGGCCGTATGCAAGGCCGCAATATTTCCCGCGCTGCTGTATTTTTTGGCGCTGTTTGCCGCCACCCACTTCAGGGCGCGCAAGATGAATCTGGCCAAAATCGGCAGGGACAACCTGCCGGACATGAAAAGCACTCTTTTCAACGGATACCACTTCCTGCTTCCCATGGTCGTATTAATAGGGGTGCTGGTATTGGGATACACCCCGTTCCGCGCGGCCTTCCTTGCCATTGTCGCCTTGCTGGCGGTGGCCAGCGCGCGCAAGTCCAGCCGCCTTTCTTTTGTGCAGTTCGTACAAACCCTGGTGCTTGGAGCGCGCAGCGCCCTCACCATTGCCGCCTGTTGCGGCTGCGCGGGCATCATCGTGGGCGCGTTGGACATTACCGGAGTGGGCATAAAATTTGTGGAAGTCGTGATGATCGCCTCCCGCGGGGTATTTTCTCTCTCTCTGGTGCTGGTCATGCTGGCCTGTCTGGTATTGGGCATGGGCATACCCACGGCTCCCGCCTATATAATCGTGAGCCTTATCGCGGTACCCGCCCTTATAAAAATGGGTATTCTGCCCATCGCCGCGCATATGTTTGTCTTTTATTCCTGCCTGCTGTCGGCCATTACCCCGCCCGTGGGCTTGGCGGCTTACGCCGGCGCGGCCATCGCCGGAGCGCCCGTCATGCGCACTTGTGTTTTGGCGAGCGTGCTCGGCGTGGTCATCTATATTGTGCCCTATGTGTTTGTTTACAATCCTGCCCTGCTGTTGGAAGGAAGCACGCCTTTCATCATTATCAGCGTCATTTCGGCTACCGTTGGCGTGATAGGGCTAAGTGCCGCCCTTGAGCGCTATGCCGTGACGAAACTGTCGCCCTTGCAACTGGTGCTCATGGGCGGTGGAAGTATAATGCTGCTTATTTCCAATGTAGAAACAGACGTACTTGGCATAATCATGTTGGCTACAGGCATATTACTTAATAACCGTGATTGGAAGTTAGAGCAAAAATCATTACGAATAGTCGCAGACCAGGCCATGTAAGGGGGAAAAATGTCCATAACCAGGTTTAATGAAAAAGTTGTAAGCGCCGCAGAGGCGGTAAAACTTGTCAAAAGTAAAGATGTTATAGTAATCGGCCACTCAAGCGCATCGCCAAATATGTTTTTAGAAGCGCTTATGGCGAGAGCTGGCGAATTGCGTCACGTTCAATTGCGTCATACACGCATTGAAGGCAGTGTCCCGTACCTGAAAAACAATTATGGCGAGGCGTTTTTTCATAACTCCTTCATGATCAGCGCGGAAGCGCGTGAACCCATGGTCCAGGGCAGAGCGGACTATCTTGCCAACTGCTATGTGAATATCCCCAAATACATCTCAAGCGGGGATTTTCCCGTGGACGTGGCGGTACTGCACCTTTCTCCTCCCAATAAATACGGATATTGCTCCTACGGCATTTGCGCTTCATATCTGCCGGCCACTATCGGCAAAGCCCGTGTCGTTATCGCGGAAATCAACAAACAGATGCCCACAACCCACGGCGCCTGCGTCCATCTTTCCGATGTTCATTGCATCATTGAAGCGGATTATCCGTTAGCCTCCAGTCCGCTTATTGAGACGGGACCGCTGGAAACCCGGATAGGGCGGCATGTGGCCACCTTGGTTGAAGACGGCTCTACATTGCAGATAGGCATCGGCGGCATACCCAACGCGGTGCTGGCCGGATTGGAACATCACAAGGATTTGGGCATTCACACGGAAATGTATGCTGACGGTGTGGTGAATCTGGTGGAAAAAGGCGTCATTACCAGCCGCCGACGCGGCTATCATCCCGGCAAACTGACTTCCACTTTCGTCATGGGCACCCGGACGACCTTCGATTTCGTGCATGACAACTCCATGGTGGAAATACGGCCTGTCAGCGAGACCAACAATCCCGCCAACATTATGCGAAACCACAAGTTCATAGCGATCAACGGCGCCGTGGAAGTGGATGTGACCGGCCAGATATGCGCCGAAAGCGTAGGCACGCGCCATATCAGCGGCACGGGCGGCCAGTTGGATTTTGCCCTTGGCGCGCATTACAGCGAAGGGGGAAAGTTTGTGGTGGCCATGCCTTCCACTGTGGCTTCCGGCAAGCATTCACGCATTGTGGCCTGCTTGCGCGAAGGGGCATGCGTAACCACACCCCGTTCGCTCGCGGATTACGTGGTCACCGAATACGGCGTGGCCGCCTTGCGCGGAAAAAATCTGGCCCAACGGGCCAAAGCCTTGCTGGACATCGCCCATCCTGACTTTCGCGAAGACTTGGAACGCAAAATGTACGAACGGCACGATGTGAGCAGGGTGATCCTCTAGGCTCCGCCCGCAAATGATTTTCAATCAAATTTTACGGTGCGTATTGCAACATTTCAAAAACATTGTCCGGAGGCTTAATCATGGCATGGGAACAATCCATCAAGGAACTGGAATTTCGCCGTCAATGTTCACTGCGGCTGGGAGGAGAAGAACGTATCGCCCGGCATCATGCCCAGGGTAAACTAACTGTTCGCGAGCGAATTGACAGCTTGTTGGATGAAAAAAGCTTTATGGAATACGGGCAATTGGCCGGAAGCGGCAAATACGACGCCGACGGCAAGCTGCTTTCCGTGACGCCCGCGGGTTATGTCATGGGACTTGGCAGAATTGACGGGCGTTTTGTTGCTTTGGGCGGAGAGGATTTCACCATCCGGGGCGGGTCCGGCGGCGGTCTTGAACGGCGCAAGGGCGGCCAGGGCGGCTTTGTGGAAGATATGGCCAAAGAATACCGCATCCCCCTCATCAATCTCATTGACGGGGTGGGCGCGGACGTGGCTGAAGTTTTGCGCTCCAAATATAAACGCCTGCCGGCCAAAGACGGTTACGAGCGGTCCGTGGAACTGCTCGGCATGGTACCGGTATGTTCGGCCATTTTGGGTTCCACGGCCGGAGGCCCGGCCGGACGCGCTCCGCTCTCGCATTTTTCAGTCATGGTGCGCAAAAGCTCGCAGTTTTTCGCGGCGGGTCCGCCGGTAGTGCAGCGCGCCCTCGGCCATGTGCTGGACAAGGAAGAATTGGGCGGCGCCAAGGTGGCTGTGGACGCCGGAGGAACCATTGATAACGTGGCCGAGTCCGAAGAAGACGCCTTTAAGCAGATCCGCCGCTTTCTCAGCTATATGCCTGCCAACGTGTGGGAACTCCCCCCCCGCTCCACCCCCGTGGACCCCGTTGACCGCCGCGAGGAAGAGCTTTTGAGCATCGTCCCCGAAAGCAGGAGCCGTGCCTATAATATGCGCAAGCTGGTCAATCTGGTGGTGGACAAGGACAGTTTTTTTGAAATCCAGCCCACTTTCGGCCGCACCCTCATCGTTGGGCTGGCGCGGCTCAACGGCTATGTCGTGGGCGTCATCGCCAACGACCCCATGATCAATGCCGGCGCCCCCGACGCGGGCAGCGCGCGTAAATTCATTCACTTTACGGAACTTTGCGACATGTTTCACATTCCGCTGGTGCATTTTTGCGATGTGCCCGGATTCATGCTGGGTTTGCAAGCCGAATCAACGGGTACCTTGCGTTTCGGCATGGCCAGCGTGTTCGCCACCTGTCAGGCCACCGTGCCCCGGTTTACCGTTATTGTGCGTAAATGTTACGGCATGGCTGCAGCCTTGCACTACAACAACGCTTCGCTGCGCAACAGAATGGCCTGGCCTTCGGCGGAATTTGGGTCTATTCCTATTGCGGGCGGCGTTGCCGCTTCGTTCAAGCGTGAAATTGAAAGCGCCCCCAATCCCGCCGAGCGGCTGCAAGAAATCGAAAAAGAACTGCTGGCGTACGAATCACCGTTCCGTACCGCGGAAAAGTTCGGCATCGAAGAAATTATAGATCCGCGTGAAACACGGATGCGGTTGTGCACGCTGGTTGAAGTGGCCCAAAACAGCCTGAAAACGGAACTCGGGCGCAAGCCTCGTTACGGCGTGCGCCCGTGAGCAAAATAACCATTAAACGGAGTCGTTATGAGTGAAGTTCTTTCTCCCATGGCAGGCATGGTCTTCAGCATTCCGGTCAAAATAGGCGATGCGGTCAAAGCTGGAGACGAAATCATCGTCCTGGAATCAATGAAGATGGAAATACCCGTTTTTGCGGAAGATGAAGGCGTCGTCGCCGCCATCCACGTCGCAAAGGGGACTCCGGTGGACGCCGGCAGCAAACTGTTTACACTGGGCTAATCTTCTTTCACCAGCCATCCCGTGCAGTCGGCTTCGCCTTCTTGAAAGCCGACTGCACAGGCCCAAAACGGTTTACACCAAATTATGATTATCTTATACATGAGCTAGAAATATTATGACTATTTAATTTCGGAGCACATTGCAATGCATAATAACTGTATTGATAGAGATGCTTGTCACGAAGATTTATGCCATCTTTCACAAATATGTCTCCTTTTACGATCAAAATGGTTTATAAGAGTTCTTGAAATTTTACATGACAATGGTGAATCAAGGTTCAGCATTATACATAAAGCACTTCCAGGCATATCAAAAAAAATGTTGTCAAGCACATTACAGAATCTTGAAAGAAATGGAATAACGACAAGACTTGTACAAATGGGATACCCGCCTAATGTAACGTATAAAATATCCAGTCGAGGCGAATCATTGTATGTCGCTCTTCAGCCTCTTATAGAATGGAGTGAAAAAAATTCTAACCAAATGCAAGAAGAAGCTGTAATATTTGATGAATTATTTGACAGCATAAATCGAACACCATGGCAGCGATAATATAATTATTATTTGCAAGGAATCCATTATGAACAAAATTTTAATGACCCCAAATAATGGAAATATCCCCTGGCTTCTTGGCGAAATTCACCCACGCATGCGAGAAGTTTTGCATTTTGGCAAAGAGATTATATGGGAAAAAAATACAGTAGTACACGAGCCTGGACGCTTTTTTCAGGCAGTATACTTCCTTCTGGATGGTTTGCTTTCTGTTTCTGCTGTAAAAAAAGACGGAAAAAGGCACCCTCTTTGGATTATGTGCCCTGGAAATCTTCTTGGGGAAAATGCCTTATTATTACGCAAGCCATCTCAACGTTATATTGAAACATTGAAAGAATGCAGGGTCGTAGAATTTAGCCGCGAAATATTATGTGAAAAAATCATTCCCGAATTTCCTGAAATAGGTTTGGCCATTATGGAAAATATGGCTATAAAATCATACATTTCTATGCATCGTTTCGAAGAGATGTATTTGCCGCTCAATGTCCGTATCGCTATGTTCTTATATATTTGCACCTGTGAAAATTGCCAAGATAGATCCCCTTCAATGATTCTGACCAAAGTGCTTCTTGTCGAAGTTTTTAAAGTCAAGATGGCGGCCATTTCTTTAGTTCTCAACAAACTGGCCAAAGAAGGCGTACTGGATATCCAGGATCAGGAAATAACGGTTTTAAACAGAAACGCCTTGGAAAAATATGCTTTCAAAAAGCTGAATTAGCCGGAAAATCGACATGTTCAAATCTCGTGTTCTGCTTGTCGTCTCGGGGCATTTCATTCACGACTGTTACATCGGATTTTTACCGATATTTATCCCCTTGTTGGTTCAGAGCCACGGTCTGTCCATGACCATGGCCGGCTTGTTTATCGTGTGTTATCGGATGCCCACAGTTTTTTCTATTCCTCTGGGCTATTTGAACGACCGAAAAAACATGTGCCTGCCCTTTGTTCTTGCGCCGGGGATAGTGGCGGTCATCCTCAGTTCTTTCGCCATGCTGGACTCGCTGCCCTTGGCGTATACGGCTATGGTCGCGGCAGGCCTGTGTTCGTGCGTCTACCATTTGGTTGGACCGGCCCTGCTCAGCCAGAAATCGCAAAGGCACACTTTGGGCAAGTATATGGGCTTATGGATGCTCTGCGGCGAGGCTTCGCGCTTTGTGGCGCCGATCCTTGGCGCATTGGCCGTGGGCTGGTGGGGATTTGGCCAGAGCGTGTGGCCTTTTGTGTATGTGGGGCTGGCCTGTTCGGCGGTACTGTTTTGGGGCTTGCGCGGGGCCAGCACGCTCACAAAGGCCGCCCGCAAGCCTTCCATGCGTGAATCATTGCATATTTGCCTTCCCGTGGTTCTTCCTCTTCTGCCTGTAATTATCGCCCAGGGCTTTCTGGGACCCGCTTTGTTCGCCTATTTGCCGTCGTTTCTCGTTTTCCAGGGGCACACATTGGTGCAGGGCGGCTCGGGCCTGGGGCTGTTTGAGGCCTGCGGCCTGTGCGGCGCATTTCTGGGGGGAGCGGCCAGCGACAAATTCGGCCGCCGCGCCTTGCTGCGCGCATGCTACGGCGCAAGTATCGTTCTGTTGCCGGCGCTGCTCTATGCGCAAAGCATTTTTCTCTATATTATGCTGGCATTTTTAGGATTTTTTTCCCTTATGAGCGCCCCTGTGGTTATGGCCACCATTATGCAAAATATTCCGGAAGAGTTCCGCGGTATAGGCAACGGCATTTATATGTGCGCCAATTTCGTATGCGCCTCGCTGGGAATTTTTTGTTACGGCCTTCTTATAGACTGGGTCGGATTTTCTGGCGCTTTCGCTACTTCCGCCGCACTGGGGCTGTGCTGTTTGTTCTTCATACAGCGTATCAAGGAAGCTCCGGCTGCTAAACTATAACTCTTGTGCATATTCTGTGAAACCGCGTTCACCAGGAGGCTATTGCCATGGATACCTGTATTCTTTTTGAAACACGTGAAGCCGTAGCGCATATCACGCTGAACCGCCCCGCCAAATTGAATGCGTTGAACATGCAAATGCTGCGGGAGTTGGATGTCGCTCTGGATGCAATTGAAGCCGCTTCGGATGTCCGGGTCATTTTGCTGAAAGGAAGCGGCGAGAAGGCGTTTGCGGCGGGGGCCGACATCAACGAAATGGCCGCTTTCACGCCGGAAGAAGCACGAGCGTTCAGCGCCTTCGGCAATGGGGTGTTTCGCCGTCTATCCGGCCTGCCCCAACCCAGCATTGCACTCATACACGGCTATGCGCTGGGAGGCGGCTGCGAGCTTGCTCAGGCTTGCGACATACGGCTGGCCGATGAAAAAGCGTGTTTCAGTCAACCCGAGGTCAGCCTGGGCATAATTCCCGGATTTGGCGGGACGCAGCGGCTGTTGCAGTTGGTCGGGCCGGGCAGGGCGAAAATGATGTTGTTTTCCGGCTCCAGAATAGACGCGGCAACCGCGCTCAACTGGGGTTTGGTGGACAAAGTGCTGCCTGCCGATCGTCTCGAAAATGAGGGGCTCGTCCTGGCCCATAGCATCGCCGCCAATGCGCCTTATGCGGTGTCGCAATGCAAACGAAGCCTGACCTCCGGCCAGGAATACGGGCTTGATACGAGACTGTCGCACGAAGCCATGGCGTTCGCGCTGTGTTTCGGGCATCCCGAGCAAAAACAGCGGATGCGGATGGATAAAAAATAATTTTTTCATACTGCCGGGAGAATTCACAGATGACAGAAATCATGGTGATCGGTGCGGGCGTTATGGGGCAGGGCATCGCTCAGACGGCCCTTGTGAAGGGAATCGCGGTACACCTTCACGACGTGAACGCCGGGGCGCTGCAACGGGGGATGCAAGGCATTGCCGACTCTCTGAAAACACTGGCCCGGAAAGGTAAAATCGAACAGACGGAAGCCGATGCCTGCATGCAACGCCTGCACGCGGCGGCAACCCCTGCGGATGCCGGCCATTGCCGTTTTGTGATTGAAGCCGCCGTGGAACAGATTGACGTAAAAAAGAAAATCTTCGCCGGCCTGGACGAGTGTATGGAAAAAGAGTGCATTCTGGCCAGCAATACGTCCGGTCTGAGCATCACGGCGATGGCGGCCGTCACCGGACGTCCGGATAAGGTCATCGGCCTGCATTTTTTCAACCCGGTTCCTGTTATGCCGCTGGTGGAAATCATCAAGGGCAGTTTCACCTCCGAGACCACATATGAGGCAAGCCTGGCGCTGTGCTCTCACCTCGGCAAAACCGCGGTGACGGTCAATGAGGCTCCGGGCTTTGTGGTCAATCGCCTGCTGGTCCCCATGATCAACGAGGCCGTATTTATCCTGAGCGAAGGCGTGGCCGGCGCCGAAGACATCGACAAGGCCATGTGCCTGGGAGCGAACCACAAGATAGGTCCCCTGGCGTTAGCGGACCTTATCGGCTTGGACGTATGTCTGGCCATCATGGAACAGCTTCATCGGAATTTGGGCGAAGATAAATACCGCCCCGCGCCATTGTTGCGCAAAATGGTGCAGGCGGGCCGCCTGGGACGCAAAAGCGGAGGGGGATTCTTTCCGGTTTTTTCGCCCGGTTGACGCTGATTTTCATTCCAATTTTTTACAGCGGCTTCAAATATCTCGTCACGGCGGCGGCCAAGGCCCCGTCATAAGCGGCAGGATCGTCACGGCGGCCATTATCGCGCGCGAAATGTCCACCCGAAGGAGTGCATATGTTGTTGGAAGGACTTATCCTCATGGTTGAAGGCATGGGCATGGTATTTCTTTTCTTGGCGCTTATGGTGGTGAGCACACACTATAGCAGCGCCTTTATCCGTCGCATGGAAGCAAAAAGAACAGACAAAGCGGCAGAAAAAACATCTCCGTCGCCGAATTAGAGCAATTTCTTTTTGAAATTGCTCGGCAGTCGCGAAGCGGATGCCCGCGAAGCGTGTCGTTTATCCTTGTGATCTCGCATTGTTATACACTGAAACCTATACCGTTATGAAACTTTCATTGCCTAATCTCAAATTTGAAATGCTGTAAGAGGTAGGGTTGCCATGTCTCGTATATTGCGCATCTTTTTGTGTTGCCTGGTCGCGGGGGGCGCTACCCTCGCCCTGTGCGCGTTGCCGGTTTCCGCTTTTGCGGATGACGGGATAAAGTCTTTTTCTCAATCCGTGGCTGAACTGGGAATGGTAACAGGAATATACGGCTTTACAACGCAGGACGGCCTGGGCAATTTGTTCATGATCCTGGTGAGCCTGATCTTGATTTATCTTGCCATTGCCAAGGGCTTTGAACCACTGCTGCTTTTGCCCATAGGTTTCGGCGGGTTGTTGTGCAATATCCCATTCGGGGGCATTGGCGATGCTCCAATGGGTTTTTTGTATCTTATTTATAGTTTCGGCATCAGCACAGGCTTGTTTCCTTTGCTCATATTTATGGGCGTAGGGGCCATGATAGATTTCGGCCCGCTCATTGCCAATCCACGCACGGCTTTTCTGGGAGGCGCCGCTCAACTCGGAATTTTCGCTGCGTTGCTGGGGGCGCTGCTCATCTCCAAGTTTATTCCCGGCATTGACTTCAGCATACGGGATGCCGCCAGTATCGGCATCATAGGCGGAGCGGATGGCCCCACGGCCATTTTTCTCACCTCTCGCCTTTCTCCGGACCTGCTGGGCTCAATTGCCGTTGCGGCTTATTCTTATATGGCCCTGGTTCCCATTATTCAGCCGCCCATTATGCGGCTTCTCACCACCCCTGAAGAACGCCGCATCACCATGCGTCAACTGCGCCCGGTATCGCAGTTGGAAAAAGTTATTTTCCCGCTGACGGTGCTGTTGCTGTGCGCACTGCTGCTGCCCTCGGCGGCGCCGCTCATCGGAGCTCTGTGCTTCGGCAACTTGGCCCGGGAATGCGCGGTGGTGCCCCGCCTTTCGGACACCATGCAAAACGCCCTTATCAACATTGTGACCATTCTGCTGGGCTTGGCCGTGGGGTCCAAGCTTTCAGCCGCCACGTTCCTCACGGCGCGGACCTTGGGCATCCTCTTTCTCGGGTTGATGGCCTTTGCTGTGGCCACGGCCGGAGGGGTTCTATTTGCCAAGTTCATGAATCTTTTCCTGAAAGAACCGATCAACCCGCTTATCGGCGCGGCAGGGGTCTCGGCCGTGCCCATGTCGGCGCGAGTGGTCCACAAAGTAGGACAGGAGTGCAACCGCCACAATTACTTGCTTATGCACGCGATGGGGCCCAACGTGTCAGGAGTCATCGGTTCGGCGGTGGCTGCGGGGGCGTTGCTGGCGTTGTGCGGTTAAACCGCGCCCGCGGGAAATATGTATGCTGCCCGGTCTGGTGCGTCTTGCGCCTGTTGCGGCCGTACGGGGCGTACCGTGCGCCGCAGCCAACGGCAAAAATGAAGGGCATCGCCCGGGGTATCGGGGCGCGGGGCAATTGCTGCTTCAAATAGGGCAAGAGATATTGCAAGTATGGCGCGAGGACAACCTGTCCGCACCTTGACCCCGGATCACTGCCCTTTGATTTTCAGCAACTTGTCCAGAAGATTGAGATCGGCGGTAAAATTGACGGCGTCGTTGCGCAACAGCTGCGCATGCTCGGCGGCAAAGGCCTTTTCCAGCCGCAACAGCAGGTCGGAGCAACGCGCGAGCGCGTCGTCCACCGGCCGCACGCCGCGCCCCTCGCGGCCCAGGCGCGCATATTCGTCCGCCATCTGGTGCGCGGCG
>JAVBLG010000067.1:0-42586 GCA_031553655.1 Desulfovibrionaceae bacterium
TGTCTCGCCGAATGGATAATATTGGAGTGATGAGAGAGGAAGTAAATCACTGGCAGGCGCAAAGAAATACTGCGGGTGCCAAGATTGATTGGCAGTTTACGACCGCAGATGCCCGGATCAAGCTAAAACGGCTTTATCCGGTATTTGCAAAATGACATGACAGTAGCCTTTGTTGATTTTTGCCAAAGTGCGAATTTTCAATTCAAGCACAGGGTTGTCCTGCTTGCACTGAACAAGCGGTATGATTTTTACCGTTCCGCCTGAGCCGTATTGCCCCCAGCGGATGCCGACTCCTGTTTCCATAGCCGCGCCAACCCAGAACTTGCCTCCGGACTTCGATGGCGCTTCAAGGGCGATGCGCGGATAATGGGGCAACGAAAGAAGATGGTCTGGGTTGTTTTGCGTGGGAAGAACGAGAGCATCCAGAGCTTGCAGGACATTTCCGATGTTGTAAGGCGGCGCGGTTGCGGGAATTGGGCCCTTGGGCACGGAGCCGTATCGTACAAGGCGGTTAAGCACATCCTGGAAAAAGGGCTGGACGCCGCCCCAGCGCAATTGCCTCTTTTGAATGATGTTTATTGCGGAAAAGCGCGTTTTTTGCGCCGTCTGCCCGTGCAATACCCGCTACAGTGAAGGAGAAGCCATGCACCCCATGCCGCAACTCCTTCCCCTGCTGAAACAATTACGCTTGTCCGGCATGCAAGAATCGTTGGAAATGCGCGTCAGGCAGGCCCTTGAGAAAAAACTGGCCCATACCGACTTCCTGGCCTTGCTGCTCGGAGACGAAATCGCCAGACGCGACCGGCAAAAGTTCGAACAACTTCAACGCCGCGCCGGACTTAACGCGCAAAAAACGATGGAATCGTTCGATTTTACATTTAACCCGGAAGTGGATCAGCATAGCCTGCGCGAGCTTGCCACTTGTCGCTTTATGGCCGAAAAAGCTCCGGTTCTGCTAATGGGGCCGTGCGGAACCGGCAAAAGCCATCTGGCCCAGGCCCTCGGCCACCAGGCCGTCAGGCGCGGCCATAACGTAACCTTCATCAGCCACGCCAAACTGCTGGGCCAACTGTCCGAAGCTCGCGCCACCGGCAGTCATGAACGCAAACTGGCGCAACTGACAAAAACAGAACTGCTGATTATCGACGACTTCGGCCTGAAACCCATGCGCCCCGGCCAGGAAGAATACTTCCACGACATCATCGCGGAACGATACGAACGCAGGCCCACGCTGATTACCAGCAATCTGCACCTGGAAGAATGGGACGCGCCCTTCCAGAACAAAATACTGGCCGCCGCAACCTTGGATCGACTCAGACACGGAGCATACTGCATACTCTTGGAGGGGAAAAGCTACCGCTCGACAAGACAAGCCGCCGGCAGGAAAAGCAAAATTTAAACACTAACCGAAGGCCAGGAAAAACTATTATCAGGCAAAAGTAGTGGCTCCATTACGGTGCCGATCGGTGGCTCCATTAGCGTGCCGATTGACAAATGCAGACTGTATGCAAATATTTTTAGCTGAAATAGCATCAAGATACCCAAATGAACGTCTCACAATAGTCCTCGATGGAGCAGGTTGGCATAAAAGCAATGCCTTGAAAGTCCCTGCGAATATGCAATTGCTGTCTCTTCCCCCATATTCCCCATAATTGAATCCAGTTGAGAATATTTGGGAAGAGCTTCGTGAAAAACATTTTCATAATTGAGTGTTCTCAAGCCTGGAAGCGGTAGAGGAACAACTTCTCCAAGGTTTGCGGCGATTAGAGGAGAATCATGAAATCAAAAGGTCAATCGCCTCCTGGGAATGGATAATTAACGCAATCTTAAAGTAGAATTCGAATAAGATGGAGGGCGTCGGCAGTTTTATTTTTGAGGCATCAAAGGGAAGTTGCGGCAAAATCGGTGGTGGGGCAAACAGAAGTTTTGAAAAGATGAGAGGGGGGTGGGAGGAGAGAAGGAAAAATTTTTCAAAATTTTTCCTTCTCTCCTCTAAATATTATCAAATAAAATTCTTAGAATCCGAAACCGCTACTGTCGGAGCCGGAAGCGCCGAATCCGAATTCCGGAGCCGGGCCGCTCTCGGCCACTTCTTCGGCCGGGGCGGCTTCAGCGGCAGCGTCTCCGGCCACAGCACCAGCGGCCGCGCCCAGAGCCAAGCCCTTGAGGTTGGTCTTGATGGCATCTTTAATGATATTTTCCAACTCCTGCTGGTCAACGGGCATCTTGCCCTTGAAGGGCAGAGATTCCTTGCGCAGATTGTTGGCTTCGGTGGTAAGGGTTTTCACCTTTGTTTCGAGCTGGCCGACTTTTTTGTCCAGTTCCACAGCCTGAGCTTGATATGGGGTGAGTTCTTCCACTTTTTTCTGCAGCACGGACAGTTCTTCGGACTGAGCCTTGATGGTGGCGCTCTGGTCGATGAAACGGTCGAGGGCTTCGGTTACCTGGCCCTGCAGGCCGGAGCACATGGGCGGAAGGGAAATGTTTTCGCCCAGGGCGCTTTTGGCTTTGGCGGCAAAGTCGGCCCAGGAGGTCTCTTTGTTCCATTCGAAATCAAGGAAAGCGGGATACAGGGCGGCCAGCCAACCGGCGGCCATGGGGCCGACCACGCGGGCGGCGCAGCAGCAGCTTATGGAGCGCCCGGTGATGTAGCCGGCCAGTTCCTTCACATCAATATCTTTATTTCCCGCGAGCAGGGCAAGCACGGTCTCGGTGGGGAATACTTTACGAGCTGTGTCAGACATAGCGTTGTCTCCTTATTGATTAATCTTTTCTGGCTTTACTTTTACTTTCTGCCGATCATGCGCACATAGGTGAGCGCGGCCGTACGGTACACGAAGTGTCCGAGTTTGGACCAGGGCAGGTAGGCGAAAAGCATCCATACGGAAACCAGATGCAGATAATATACGCAGAAGGCCGGATGTATGGCGTCGAGCAGGCGGAAGAACTGGCTGAGCACGCCGGTTAAAGCCACAGTCCAGATAAGGCACAACAGGTACCAATCCTGGTAGCTGGAGGCCTGATATTTGGGGTTTAGCTTGCGGCGGCGTATGGTCAGCATCGCCAGGCCGAAGAGCAGCGTCAGTGCGCCGATATTGGCCAGTATTTTCACCGGGAAGGTAAGGGGCATGGGCGTTTCAAAGTGGATGATCGGTATTACCTTGCCCCCCCAGTGCGCAAAGGCCACCACGGCGGTTACAAAGGCCAGGATGACAAAGCTGTAGAACACAGCCATATGCCCGAACTTGCGGTCGTTCTTGTCTTCGCCGCAGTCCGCGAATTTTTTATGAGTGATGATTTCTTCGACTATTACGTCGTAGAGATGCATATACCACGGTTTGGTCTTGCCTATTACCAGCAGTCCGCCTTCGGGGCGAAAGTTGGAAATAAGCTTCATGGTGCCTTGATAGAGAATAAACAAAGCCCCGAAAAAGGTGATCATAAAGATGGGGTCTATGGTGTAGTCGCCATAGAAAACCTGCCCGAACACGATGCGCCCGTCGGCGGCTCTGGGGAACCAGTTGCCGTCGTTGAATCCGGCGCGAATGGCCCAGATTACCAGCCAGATAATGGCCGGAATGGCCACCAGCATGGGCAGGCCCTTGATGGAGCTCATCCATTTGCCGATGATGCTGGGTTGGGTGAGCTTGGCATACACCATATTGCGCGCGGCGGCCATAAGGTCGGCAGGGCGCGCTCCGCGCGGGCAGAGATCGGCGCAGTTGCCACAGTTGTGGCAAAGCCACAGGTCGATATCTTTTTCCAGCTTGTCTTTAAGCCCGAATGAAGCCCAAACCATTTCCTTGCGCGGATAGGGCGCGCCTTCCGGGGAAACGGGGCAGGCCACGGAGCATGTGGCGCACTGATAGCATCTTTTCAGGTTTTCGCCGCCGGCGGCCTGAAGCTCACGCACAAACTCCAAATCCGGTTGTATTTTGCATTGTGCCATTTTTTACCCCCCTACATGCCCTTGAATGGATTGGGACCCATGGCCACGATACGGCTGACGAACCCGTCGATGGCGTCGGGCAGGCTGTCGTATTCGTCAATGGCCACGTCATACTGTTCAACGCGAGCGGGTTCAACCCCAAGGCGATTCAAGGTTTCGGCGATATTTTCCTTGCGCTTGCTGCAAATTTCAGAGCCCTTCACAAAGTGGCACTGATAATTTTCGCCATACTTGCAGCCGAGCATCATTACTCCATCATACCCCTTGCTCATAGCGTCGGACACCCAGATGGCGTTTACCGAGCCAAGGCAGCGCACCGGGATGATGCGCACGTACGGGCTCCAGGGCTTACGGCGCATGGCCGCCATGTCCAGAGCCGGATAGGCGTCGTTTTCGCAGGCCAGAATCAGCACGCGCGGGCCTTCGTTCTTGAAGTCTTTGGGCACGCTGACTTCGCGGATCATTGAGCCGATCTGGTCGATATTGTAGTTGGCAAAGGATATGACGCGCTCGGGGCAGGCCCCGAAGCAGGTGCCGCAGCGGCGGCAGCGCGCCGGGTTGGGTTTGGGCGTGCCCTTTTCGTCATCGTCCAGAGCACCGAAGGGGCATTCCTCGGTGCAGCGTTTGCACTGTGTGCAGCGCACAAAGTTGAACACCGGGTAGGAAAGATCGCCTGAACGCGGATGCACGGCCACGCCGCGCGAGGAGCATTCGATGCACTGAATGGCTTTTAAGGCCGCGCCGGCCGCGTCTTCTTCACAAGCGGCCATGTCCATGGGCTGGCGCACGCACCCGGCGGCATAAATGCCGGTACGACGGGTTTCATAGGGGAAGCATATGTAATTGGAATCCACAAAGCCGTCGAACAGCCCGAGGTCTGGGAAGTCCGGGCCTTGGCGGTAGGCAAACTGCATCATGACATCGGTGGCCGAGCTGGGCACCATGCCGGTAGGCAGAACAACCATGTCCACGTCAAGGTCAAAGTCCATACCCAACAGAGTTTTTTCGCAAGACACGGTGAGGTGCCCGTCGCCCTTGGCTATGCTTTTCACTTCGGCCTTGGTCATCATAACGCCCAAACGATCCTGGGCGGTTTTGTAGTAGCGTTCGAAAAGGCCCTGCACCACCATGTTCTTGTACAGAATGAAGGTTTGGGCGTTTTCATACAGATCGCACACGGCATTGGCCTGACGCAGGGCGGCAAGGCAGGAAACGGCGTTGGAATAGCCAAGATGCTTGATGCTTTCCAGGTTTTCCTTTTCAAAAGCCTTTTCTTCCGCGCCTTCTTCGGCCGGTTTGGCCGGAGCGTTTTTGGCGGCTTCTTCCGCTTCGGCCTTGGCGGCGGCAATTTCCGCTTCCTTGGCTATGCCCGCTTCTTCGGCCAGAGTGGTGTCGAGCACAAAAGCCACACGACGAGCGGTCATGCGGCCTTCTTTCAGCATTTTGGCGAATTCGCCGGCGGTGACCACTCCGGGCAGCAGGCCGTAGCCCATGGGCTCAAGCCAAGTAGTGGACAGCGGCTGCCAGCCGGTGGCCAGCACAGCCGCGCCTACTTTTTCTTCCACCGTTCCCTTGGGGGTGTTGATGGTGGCCGTAAAATCGCCGGGCTGTCCGGCCAGATCGGCCATGGTGGAGGAAAGGTAAAGCGTGACGTTCTTGTTGGATTTTATTCCGCTGATGCGCGCTTCAAGACCGGTTTCCTCAACTTGATTCCAGGGGGCTTTCAGCGGTACGGTCTGGGGGATGTTGTTTGCGTGGCCGCCGAGCTGGTCGGCTTTTTCCACCACAACAACTTCATAACCCATTTTGGCCACGTTAGCCGCAGCCGCAAGGCCGGTCCAGCCGCCGCCCACAACCAGTATGCGCTTTACGCCGTCAATGAGTTCGGCTTCGGGCGGGGTGGATTTTTGCAGCTTTACCGTGCCCATGTTGATATAGTCAACGGCCATGGCCTGGAGCAGTTCCGGGGCCACCCCCAGGGGCGGCACTGTGCCGTCGGGGTTTTTATAGGCCAGCACGCACTGTTCGCGCAGGTTTACGCGCTCGGTTTGCACATCGGGAAAATTGTAGATTTCCCAGTCTTCGCGAGGACTCGAGCCGCAGATCATCACGCCGTCGAGTTCGTTTTCCTTGATGTCCGCGCGGATGTCTTCAACAGAGGCGGCCAGATTGGGATAAACTTTCACCACGGGGGCAAATCCGCCCCATTTGGCGGTCACGCCCGCGGCCAGCTTGTCAACGTCGAGGCCTCCGCCGATGTTTTGCTTGTCAAAATATACGCCTATTTTGGTGGCCATGCCTCCTACCTCCCTTGCACCGTTTGTACCGCTTTCAGGGCGGCCGAGGTTCCAGACTGGGCGGAGCGCATCACATCCAGAGGCATGGCGGCACAACCCGCTGAGTAAATGCCGGAGCCTTCCGCATCCACAATAAACCCGTCTTCATCGACATTTACTTGAGCGGGCAGGGTCTGGCCCGCCAAAGAGGGCTGCATACCGGTAGCCAGAACAACCATGTCGAAGTTCATGGTCAGTTTTTCACCGCGCACGGCGTCTTCAGCCACAAGCATGACCTTGTCGCCCGCTTCTTCCACTTTGGCCACCTTCCCCTTGATCATGCGCACATTGGGGCTGGCCTGCACTTTTTCAAGCACATTCATGTAGCGGCCGGGGGTGCGCAGGTCGATATAGAAAATGGTGACCTGGGCATTGGGATTCTGTTCCGCGATGTAGAGAGCCTGCTTCAGCGAGGCCATGCAGCAGATATAAGAGCAATAGTTCAGATGATTTTGATCGCGTGAACCGGCGCATTGCACAAAGGCGATGTTGTCCGGCTTGCGGTTGTCCGAGGGGCGCACAATGCGGCCGCCGGTGGGCCCGAATGGCGAGGCCAAGCGCTCGAGCTGCATGTTGGAAACGCAGTTCTTAACCTTTCCGGCGCCGAGGTTTTCGAGCTTGGACATGTCGTAGGGCTTCCAGCCGGTGGCCATAATCACGGCGCCGACCTTAAGTTCTATTTGTCTGGCCTGCTCATTGAGGTTGATGAAGTTGTTGCCGCCAACCTTGATGGCGTCGCTTTTGGTAAGCGCGGTCGGATCAAGCACATAGCGTCCGGGAAAAGCGAAGGGCATTGATTTGTACAGGGCTTTGCGTTTGCCGAGTCCAAGATCCATTTCGTTTTCGGTTTCGCCTTCCAGAACGCTGGCGAGCATGGTGAAGTCTACATTGTTGGGGGCGGTATAGCGTGGGCTGATTTTTATTTTAGCCGTGAAATCACCTTTTTGCCCGCTGAGGGAGACCATTTCGGCCATGGTGAAAAATTTGATCAGCGGGTTCTTTTTAATGCGCTGGAATTGAATTTCCAGACCGCAAGACGGCGGGCAGAGCTTGGGAAAATATTTGTTGAGTTGGGCAACCCGGCCACCGAGATAAGGCGTTTTTTCGACTATATAAACTTCGTAGCCCAGTTCCGCCGCTTCTATGGCGGCCGTGAGGCCGGAGAAGCCCCCGCCTACTACGAGTATGGAGTTGGACATCCTGGGTATCCTCCGTTTGCGGACAGTTAACTACTATCAACGGATACTGCGCGAATAAACCGCAATAATGGCCGTAAAACAAAGCCACGGCTCCGTATTACGGCTCATTCGCGCAATACCCGGAAAAAGGGCGGCCGCTAAGCGGCCGCCCCGGTCATGACCGATACTAGTCAGGGATTATCTGATAGTAGGGTTTCTTGTACAGTTTGGTTTCGCCGGTAGCCGGGTTGTACTTGGAGTTCACGAAGCACTTCCACTTGCCGTCTTCGAGGCCCAAGAAGTCGGCTCTGTAGTAGAAGCCGGGGTAGCGGGACTCTTCGCGGAAGGAGATGTGCTGCATGTGCAGGCGCACAGTCCAGAGGCGATGGTAGTTTTCCCAGCAACGGAGCAGTTCGTGCAGGTCGCGGGCAGCCAGCTTGTAAGAGTCTTCTTCCATCATGCCGAGCAGGTGGAAGCCGGTGTCAAGCAGGGCTTTGGAGGTGGTATAGTAGTTGCTTACGCCGCCACCGTATTCGTCGGTGCACTTCACGAGACGCATCATGAAGTTTTTCGGCGAAATGTAGTTGGGGTTCACAACCGGGTCGGTGGAGGCGGCTTTGCCTTCCTGATAGTTGTAGAACGGACGGTAGACAAGCTTTTTCAGTTCGTCGGCGGTTTCTTTCACAGAGGGCTTGAAGTCCTTGTGATCGAGGCACCAGCGCACCATCTGCTTGCCGCAGATGCGACCTTCGGCGTGGGAGCCGGAGGAGAACTTGTGGCCGGAAGCGCCAACGCCGTCAGCGCAGGTCCACAGGCCTTCAACGGTGGTCATGCGGTTGTAGACCTTGCCGTTGGCGGCGCGCACTTTGTAGTCTTCGGGAACCCAAGCTTCGTCGGGACCGGAAACCCAGATGCCGCAGCAGCCGGAGTGGGAGCCGAGCAGATAAGGTTCGGTGGGCATGATTTCCGAGCCGCGTTCTTCGGGCTGGATGTTCATGGAAGCCCACAGGTTGGCCTGGCCAACGCACATGTCGAGGAAGTCTTCCCAAGCTTCGGATTCAAGATGCTTCTGCTGTTCTTCGTCCAGAGTGGCGAAGGTGGTCTGCAGGGCGGTCTTGGTGTCCATATAGATGGGGCCGCGACCTTCGCGCATTTCGCGAAGCATCATGTGGTTACGCAGGCAGGTGGGAATTACATGGCCTTTGGCGTAGCCGCGCTCTTCATAAGGTTTGAGCATGGCCGCGTTGGTGGCGCAGTAGTCTTCACCGCGGCAGTTGGTGGCTTTGGCTTTGAACAGCAGGAACCAGGCGCCGACCGGGCCGTAACCGTCCTTGAAGCGGGCGGGCACGAAACGGTTTTCCATCATGGTCATTTCAGCGCCGACCTGAGCGCACATGGTGTAGGTGGAGCCGGAGTTCCACACGGGATACCAAGCGCGGCCCATGCCTTCACCGGTGGAGCGCGGACGGTACACGTTCACGGCGCCGCCGGCGGCCACAACGATGGCGTTGGAGCGGAAGATGTGCACTTCGTTTTCACGAAGGTTGAAGCCCACAGCACCGGCGATGCGGTTGGGGGTTTTGGCGTCAAGCAGCAGTTTCACGATGAAAATGCGTTCCATGATGCGCGATTCGCCAAGAGCGTTCTTAGCGGCTTCGGCCACGATGCATTTGTAGGATTCACCGTTGATCATGATCTGCCAGCGGCCGGAACGCACAGGGTCGTCGCCCTTGCGCAGCGATTTGCCGGCGGCCTTGGCGGCGGCGCCGTCAAGGTTGTGGCCGTGTTCATCTTTAATCCAGCAGGGCAGGCCCCAGTCTTCAAAAAGGTGAACGGAGTCGTCAACGTGACGGCCCAGGTCATAGATCAGGTCTTCGCGAACGAGGCCCATAAGGTCGGTGCGCACCATGCGAACGTAATCTTCGGTGGGGTTTTTACCGAGATAGGTATTGATGGCGGAAAGACCCTGAGCCACGGCACCGGAGCGTTCCAGGGTCGCTTTGTCGCAAAGCATGATTTTAAGGCCATGGGGTTCGGCCCAGCGCACGGCTTCAAAAGCCACGCCGCAGGAACCCATCCCGCCGCCGACTATAAGGATGTCGACGTCATGTTCTTTAACAACAGGTTCGGCGATGGCAACACCGCGCGGGCTTTCCTTGCTCGGAATCATCGGCATAGTTTTATCTCCTTGATTCGCACTTTTTTAATTGCATCTGGCCTACTAGCGGCCGTGTTCCATTTCCGTGCGGGTCTTGTCCGCTTCCTGCATTTCGAACTTTTTGCTGATGGCGTCTTTGGGAGCGCCAGGCAAGGCCTTCTCGGTGAAGAGCAGTTCGTCTTCCAGGTTGCCGCCCGCCGGATAGCCCTCAAAAGGCTTGATCGAGCCTTCGGGGGTGGTGCGAATGGGGAATTTGAAGCGTTTAACGTTGCCGTTGCGGAATTTGACTGTCCACATGATGGAGTCAGCCGAGCGCAGGGGAATACAGGTGCCGCCCATGGGAGCGAAGTCAGCATAGGGGCGAGCGGTGATGGCGCCTTGGGGGCAGATTTTCACGCATGAATAGCATTCCCAGCAGGCGTCGGGTTCCTGATTGAAGGCCTTCATTTCATCAGCGTCCAGGATCATAAGATCGTTGGGACAAATGTACATGCAGGCCGTCTTTTCGCCACCCTTGCAGCCGTCGCACTTGGACGGATCGACAAATGTCGGCATACTTATCCTCCAACTCTAGTAACAGGTTGTTTTGCTGTTTATTCGGCCATGGCTTCCGGCCATGGCCGAAAGCTCCCTGATTGAAAACTGCTTGCGCTTAAAGTAACAAGCCTGGGCAAGCAAGCCCGCAGCGGGCCTGAAAAAAGCCAGGATCCACTTTGGCGCTAAATGGTATGTATACTATTTCGCTGACTACGTCCAGAGCCTTCGTTAAATTTTTATGAGAAATCACGCTGATGATCTTTTATTTGTGGAGCGCCGGGGTTTTATTGGGCAAAAAAATAACAAGAAAATTTAAGAACAAAAGAAAGCGTCCTCTCCCACTATATGGAAAAGGACGCTTCACATTCAGAGCCTGTTTGTGGATTTAATTCGATCCTGACAATTTTTCGCCAGTGCTTGAAATGATTAGAGCGCCATTTTGGAAGGCCAGAGTTATCACTTGTTTGGGTTCAAAGGTACAGCCGCACTTTTTGAGGGCCACGGGAGAAATCATTATGCCGCCCTTGTTGGAAAGAGCAAGTTTGCGCACTCTTCTTTCCTGCGAAACAACTTTCTTTTCCCATTCAAGCTTATAATAGCGTTCTTCTTTCTGCGACAGTCTGAACACCGCGCGCTCAAGGCTGGCTCGAGTGGCAAAATTCATATCCGACATAATCTGTTCGGCTTTAACATGTCTTTCAAGGAAGCTCTTCAGAGTTTCAAAATCTATGGATTGCCTTTTGGTCTTAGTCATCTTTGTATTTCCTTTTTGGAGGTTGTTCACTAAGATTACGCATTGCTTCTTCATTCTCTATAACATTTTCATTTTTAACGCAAGATGGGCTATTGTTTTTTAATTCCTAAAATAATTGTTAAGACTTAAATCTATACAAATTAATATGTTATACAATAAAAACTAATGGTGGACTGAAATGACGCAAAAAAATTTTTACTCAGCTTACTCTGATTTACCTCTATTTTTACACCGAGTATTTGCGCACGGCTCCGGAGGCATGCGACCGAGACTGGACGGGCTTAATATGGCCTTTGAGTTTATGAGCACAACGCAACATGATCAGCTTTGCTTCAGGCAAAAGTTATGCACTGATCTGTTGTTTTTCGTTTTTGAAGTTATGCCTTTGGATGGAAATTTCGCAGGGCAAATATTAAAAGTGCAAAAAATTTTACCGTGTATTCAGCCTGAACAACTGGCTTTGGCGGCTGCTTCAGTCAGATTTTGGCATGTTCCTGATTCTGATGCGCAAGTATCTGAACTGATTAAAAACGGTAATATAAAAGAACTGGTTATTTTGATAGAAAAAGGAATTAGTGAATCGAATCACAATATTTATTGGTTGCGTCAAGCCATGGAGGCGGCGGCCCTTGGATCGGACCCCGGCTGGTTGGCAAACCTGCTTCCAGCCAGCCGGGAGCGCGGCAGCAAAAACGGGAACTTGCCCCCGGCTCTGACCGCGCTGCAAAATTGGTTTATGGGCATGGCCTTCTGGTTTGATTCCGAATATGAACGGGCGCTTGAGTATTTTCTGGCCGCACCGCTGAAATGGCCCGGCCTTGAGGAAATGATCGGGCATTGCCTGTGCCGCCTAGGAGCCGACGAGGAAGGGCTGCCTGTTTTGCTGGCGGCGGTCGCCGAACGCCCTTGGCATGTTAGTTTGCTTAAAACCATACATGATCGCCTTAAGGGGATGCACCGCCCGCTGTCAGCCGTGCCCGCGTCCACCGCCGTTCTGCTCTATTCATGGAACAAGGCCGATGATCTTGACGCCACTCTTGCAAGCCTGTCAGCTTCGGTCGGAGATATGGCCAAAATAATATGCCTCGACAACGGATCTTCAGACCGCACGCCAGAAGTTGTTTCTGCCTGGGCCGGGCGCCTGGGGAACGACCTTTTCCACAATGTGCGCCTGCCCGTAAACATAGGCGCGGCCGCCGCTCGCAACTGGCTGGCCACGTTGCCCGAAACGCGCGCCTGTGAATATGCCGCATATATTGATGACGATACGGCCGTTTCCAAAGACTGGCTACGGCATCTTTTTCGCGGCGCAGACCTGTATCCCCGCGCCTCTTCTTACGGCCTGCGCGTGGTGGACGCCCATGCGCCGTTCATTGTGCAGTCCGGCCCGCTACACCTGACGCCACTTTTTGCCCCGCTTCAAGGTTGCGATTCTCTGCCTGGTCAATCGGACGGAGGCGAAGCGGCAGAAATAGCCTTTTCGTCCGCAAGAGCTTATGCCGAACCATTCAATGTGAGTGGAACCGGAGGATTGGGGCTTGAGCAGGCCGACATGGGGCAATTCGACTTTATCGGGCCCTGCATTTCCACCACAGGCTGCTGCCACATGTTCAGAACTTCAGAATTGGCGGCACGCGGGGGATTCGCGTTGTCGCTTTCACCTTCGCAGTATGACGATCTGGAATTTGATTTACGCGCGGCAATGGACGGCGGCTTGTCCTGCCATAACGGTTTTTGCGCTGTAAAGCACTTCAAGCGTACTGGGGGCGGGGCGCAGCTGAAAGGACCGGCTTTTGGCAATGCCCTGGGCAACAAATATAAACTGCACGGACTTTATGATGAGGATCGGATTACGGAGGCGGCTCGCATGGAAACCGAGGCCCTGGAGGACGATTTTTTGTTGCGCCTGAAGGATTTGGACGAAGTTTTACTGTAACTTTTTTTCGCCCTATAGCTAACGGCAATCATGCCGATACGTGTCGCAGATCGGATTGGTGAATTTCTCATGATCCTGGCTGCTGGCTCTGATTTGAATTTACTTTTTAATCTGCTCGGATATAGTCCGATTTAAGTGTCTTGTATTTACCCTTTTGTCACATTTATACGTGTCCTGAAGCTTGTCGGAGGCAAGACCGCTTATGAATCTACAAATGAAAATCCAGTTGCCGGTTATTTTATTGATTCTTTTAATATGCGGTGGCAGCGGCTACCTGTCTTATCAGAAAGCGGCTATGAATCTCGAATCGGCACTGATGGACAATATGCGCGGCGAAGCCGGAGCCCTGGCTCGCGCCACGGAAGATCTGGTGGACACCGTGGCCATGGACATAGCCCGCACCGCAACTCGTAGCGACATTGTGGATTTTATGGGCAAGGATTACCGCAACAAGGAAATTGCCGACAAGATGGTTGCCACCATGACCTCCATTGCCGATACCTATAAGGATTTTGAGCGTATTTCGCTCCTCGATCCCGAAGGCACTATTGTGGCTGCCTCCGATCCGAAAACCATCGGACAGAATTTCAAAGATCGTGAATATTTCCAGAGAGCCATGCGCGGCGAGGTCTTTATTGCAGCGCCCTTCAAAAGTCGTATCGACGGCAATGTGGTAATGACCGTTTCCGCACCCATAAAGCGCGACGGCAAGGTTGTGGGCATTGCCTACGGCACCATCTATCCCAACAAAAATTTCTTCGAGCGCAACGTAAAGCCGGTGAGAGTGGGCAAAGAAGGTTTTGCCGCCGTTATCAACAGCGAAGGCATGTATGTTGTGCACAGGGATCAGAGCCGCCTGTTCAACGCCGATTTGCCCGTTAACGGCAATCTCAGGGCCATGGGGTCCGAAAACGAAGGTGTGAGGCACTACGTGGGCATGCGCGGGATACCCGTAGTGGTCTATTATATGAAGGCCCCCAGGGCCAAACTCAGTGTTCTGGTTCAGGCCGATGAAGACGACGTTTATTCCGGTCTGAAAGAAATGCGCAATAATTCCGTCGTAGTGGCCATTATTTCAACCATTCTGGCCTCAGTGTTGATCTTCTTTATTTTGCGGCCGGTGCTCACCGGGCTGCGCCGGGGCATGGAATTCGCCTCAAGAATCGCCGCCGGCGATCTTTCGGGCACACTCAACGTACGCCGTAAAGACGAACTGGGCTCTCTGGCCGATGCCCTGCGCTCCATACCTGAAGTGCTTCAACGCCTTGTGGTAGAGTATGAAAAACTGGCCGGTGACATTGCCGCGGGCAGGCTTGCCGCGCGCGGGGACGACAGCCACTTTTCCGGAGCTTATGCCAACCTTATGCGCGGCGCCAATGCCATTATCGCCAGCTTCGGCAAGGTGGTCGACAACATTCCCTCTCCGGTTATTACTTACGATCCCAACTCCAGAACTATCTATCAGAACGCCGCCGCCACTTCGGTGACCGGCCCCGATTATGCGGGCAAGACCTGCTCCGAAACCGTGCATCCCGAAGATTACGACACTCCGTCCTGCTCCATGCGCCAAGCCAGAGAAACCCTGCGCCAGGCTAGCTCGGAAACGCGCATCCATCCCAAAAGGGATCTTACCCTTGACATTCGCTACAACACAATTCCTTTCCTCGATGACAAGGGCAAGCTGGCTTTTATTCTGCAATTGGCCACGGATCTCACCGAAATCAAACGCGTGCAGCGCACCATAATTGAAGTGGCCAATCAGGCCACCGACATATCCAATCGTATGGCCGCCGCATCCGAAGAACTTTCCGCCCAGGTGGAACAGGTTAGCCGGGGTACCGAAATTCAACGCGACCGCGTGGGGTCCACCGCCACGGCCATGGAAGAAATGAACGCCTCCGTGCTGGAAGTGGCCAGAAATGCCGGCGAGGCCAGCCAGCAGGCCGAAAACACCCGCGCCAAGGCCGATGAAGGCGCGCGCCTGGTGGAGCGAGTCGTCAACGCCATAAATGAGGTTAATTCTTCCACCATGGACGTGCAGGCCAATATGCAGGAATTAGGGCGACAGGCCGAAAGCATCGGCGGCGTAATGAACGTCATCAGCGATATTGCCGATCAAACCAACTTGCTTGCTCTCAACGCCGCCATAGAAGCGGCTCGCGCCGGAGAAGCCGGGCGCGGTTTTGCCGTAGTGGCCGACGAAGTGCGCAAATTGGCCGAGAACACTATGAAAGCTACTCAGGAAGTAGGCGCCAATATTAAAGCCATTCAGGCCTCGGCTGCCAACAATATGCAAAAAACCAACGCCGCCGGGCAAAAAGTGGTGGAAGCCACCGAGCTTGCCGGTTCCTCCGGCTCGGCCTTGCGCGAAATTCTAGATCTGGCCGGGAAAAACTCCGCCTTGGTGGCCGGAATCGCCACCGCCGCCGAAGAGCAGTCGTCCACCTCCGAAGAAATCAACGGCTCCGTTGAAGAAATTAACCGCATCGCCGCCGAAACCACCGCCGGTATGACCCAATCTTCGTCCGCCGTCCAGGAACTGGCCGCCATGGCCCAGGATTTAAAAGGTTTACTGGACAAGCTGAAAAGTTAACTTAGCAAGCGAAAAGTTATAAAGTTTGATGATTGAGGGGGCAGGGGAAACTTTTTTGTAAAAAGTTTCCCCTGCCCCCTCAAACTCCCCCATCCCTTTCTAAAACTTTTATTTGCGCCTGCTTATTTCTAAATTATATTTTTTATAGCGCGTTTTGCGAATGAAATGAGCAAAATGCTCTGACGGTTTCAGGTCAGGTGCAAAATTGTCATGCCTCCTATCAGTAGGGCCATTCCAAACCAGGCGCTGGTTTTTAAGCGCTGCCCATGCAAAAACCAGCCGCCAAGGGAGGTACCCAATATGCCGAAGCCGCCCCACATGGCATAGGCTACGGACAGATCCATATTACGCACAGCAAGGGCCAGGCAGGTAAAGGCCAGGCACACAAGAATTAAGGCGGAGAATCCCAGAGTTTTGTTCTGGAAACCATCGGATTTAGAAAGCATGAGATTGGCCGCGATGTCAAAAAGCGCCGCCATAATTATGGCCAACAGGCACAGCCATATGGGAGGATTGCTCAACATGAGGCCCTCGCAAGCTGTTTTGCTTCGTTCCGACCTGATTCCGTTCCATGATGAACCAGCAGCGTGCCGGCCAGAACCATCAACAGACCGAGTACTCGGATACCGTCCAGTCGCTCTCCAATCACTACAACGCTGATTAATACCACCAACAACAGCCCGAAGCCTTCCCAAAAAGCAAAAGCCACTCCCACCGGCAGCTTCACCACAGCCCTGGACAGAAAGTAATAAGAAAAGCCGAGCAGGATATACATAAACGCCATACCAAGCATTGGCCAACTGGTTTGCGATATTTTCATGGCGCTTGTTCCCGCAACTTCCAGAAGAATGGAAGCGCACAGGAACAGCCAATAACGTAGTGTATCCATAATTAGGAACTCCTTTTGCAAAATTATTTAAAAAGTCTATTGGATTTCCATATGTTAATCAACGCTATGTTTTGCAATATATGTTGTGCAACCCGTGGAAATAGGTGGTCTGTACCATTGGCATCCCTCTGAGCTGACTTTTTACGGACGAACTTGGCCTGTCCGAAGATGTGCTTGAATTTGTTCAATGTGGTAATTAACGGCATAAAGAATATGCTGCACAGAAAATTTTCTTGACAATGCTTATCAATAGACTGTTGTTACGCCTGTTATTATATAGACAGAGCAAATGAAAACTTGTTTTACCATTGCGTGAAACCGCGTTGGAAACAGAAATTTTGAATAGTCATCAGCACAATCTATGTATATTTAGGCCGTATAATGCCGTATTGCATATGCCGGACTTGAGTTTTTTTATATTTTGTATTATCTTATCAATATCTTCTAGTAAGTGTTTTAGATGGTGGATTTTTTCCCGCAATCTTTCCGGACGAGGATGCGGGAACTATATTGTAAACCCGGGAAAGGAACAAAATGAAAGTAGTCATAATGTGCGGCGGCAAAGGCACCCGCATGCGCGAAGAAACGGAGTTCAAGCCTAAGCCGATGGTCGAAATTGGCCCCCATCCGGTCATTTGGCACATCATGTCCATATATTCCCGGTTCGGTTACAAGGATTTTATTCTTCCCCTCGGCTACAAGGGCGAAGTTATAAAAAAATATTTCCACGAATATAAAATCCGAAACACTGATTTTACTGTGGAACTCGGCTCCGGCCGGGTGACCACGCTCAATTCCAACGGTGACGACTGGCGCGTAACCTTGTGCGACACGGGGCAGGAAACCCTCAAGGGCGGCAGAATCAAGCGCGTGGCCAAGTATATTGATACCGACCGCTTCATGGTTACCTATGGAGACGGAGTGGCTGATATCGATTTGAGTCAGTTGGTGGATTTTCATAAAAAATCCGGAAAAATAGGCACGTTTACCGGGGTGCGCAGGCCCTCGCGTTTCGGTGCGGTGAAAACGGACGAAAACGGCAATATCCTTTCTTGGGAAGAAAAGCCGCTGCTTGATGAATATATTAACTGCGGCTTCTTTGTGTTCAAGCGTGAATTTCTCGATTATCTTTCCGAGGACGAGTCTTGTGATCTGGAACAAGAACCGTTGAAGCGCCTGGCCGCCGAAGGGCAGCTTTCCATGTATCCGCACCCCGGCAATTGGCGCTGTATGGATACTCTGCGCGACTCTCAGGAACTGAACGCCTTGTGGAACAAGGGCGGGGCCTTTTGGGCCTAAGTAAAAGGTACGTAATACATGTTTAAAAATATTTATGAAAATAGGCGAGTTTTCATTACCGGACACACCGGTTTCAAAGGATCGTGGCTTTCCCTGTGGTTATTGTCTCTGGGGGCCAATGTGGCCGGTTATTCCGACGGCGTCCCTACAGCGCCTTCTAATTTTGGCGCGCTCAAGTTGCAGAACAAAATTGTGGACACTTGCGGCGACGTGCGCGACGCGGTTTCGCTTACCAAAGCCATGCGCGCCTTTGCGCCGGACATAGTTTTTCATCTGGCGGCCCAGGCTTTGGTGCAGGCTTCCTATGATGATCCGGCCGGGACTATAGAAACAAATGCCATGGGCACCCTGCAAGTACTTGAGGCCGTGCGCAAAACCCCGTCGGTGCAGGCTGTGGTGTGCATTACAAGCGACAAATGCTACCACAATGATGAATGGGTTTACGGTTACAGGGAAACCGACTCCCTGGGCGGTGAAGATCCTTACAGTGCCTCCAAGAGCTGCGCGGAAATAATCGCTCATTCCTATTTTAAATCCTTTTTTAAAGACGGTCCGGCCTGCGCCACAGTGCGCGCCGGAAATGTGATTGGCGGCGGCGACTGGGCCGATAACCGCATTGTGCCAGATTGCGCCAGGGCTTTTGCCGTGGGGTCGCCCGTGAATATTCGCAGCCCCTGGTCCACCCGCCCTTGGCAGCATGTGCTTGAGCCGCTTTCGGGCTATTTATGGCTTGGAGCTTGCCTGCTGGGTGGTTCGCCCTCTCCGTTCTCTCTTTCGCACGAAGCTTACAATTTTGGTCCTCCCGCGGAAACTAACGCCACAGTGATCGAGGTGGTGGAGGCTCTGAAAAAGCATTGGCCGGGCTTTTCATGCGATGTGAACCCCGATAGCGTGATGGGCCGCAAGGAATGCACTCTGCTCAAGCTGTGCTGCGACAAGGCTCTGGCCCATCTTGGCTGGCGGGCCACGCTCAATTTTGAAGAAACCATACGCTATACGGCGGAATGGTACAGTGCCTACTATGGCTACGGCGATCAGGCCCCCAGTGATGACATGCTGGCCTTTGGCATAGGCCAGATCAGGGCCTATGCCAATACTGCGGAACTCAGGGGGCAGGCGTGGACCAAATGAAAATAAAATCCGCGCCGAAAGGTGCGGAGCAGGGCGGGGCGGCCGGCGCAAACCGGGCCGCACCCGTGCCCATACCCACTGGTATGGACGGTGTTGAACTTTTCCCTCTCAAAATTATCCCCACGGACGGCGGACCGGTACTGCACATGCTGCGTAACGATTCGCCATTTTTTTGTAGCTTTGGGGAAGTATACTTTTCCGAGGTTGAGGCTGGAGCTGTAAAGGCTTGGAAGCGTCATAACCTTCAAACCCAGATTTTCGCCGTGCCTGTGGGGCGAATGAAGATAGTGCTTTACGACAGCAGAGAAGGATCATCCAGCAAAGGGAAAGTGCGTGAAATTGTTTTGGGGCGGCCCGACGCCTATAATCTTTTGCGCATTCCTTGTGGCGTTTGGTATGGCTTTACCGCGCTGGACGGGAAAACGGCTCTTCTGTGTAATTGCGCGGATCTTCCGCACGATCCGCATGAATCGGAACGTAAACTGTCTGATTCTTCGGATATTCCTTTCTCCTGGAGTTAGTCCTTTTTTTAGGACTATTTGTGTGTTTTTCCAGTTTACAGGACTATATTGAGTAAACTTGATTTATATTTAGTATTAGTTTATAATTGACTAGTGTGGTAACCGCCTGAATATACTGAATAAAAAATATATTTTAATATGATTTGGGGAATCCTGTTATAATTGCGTTTCCTGTTTACAGGAAATAAATTGTAATCAATCCAAGTGAGGATTCTCCGCCAATATGCGGCTTTGGGCGGAGCCGGCGAGTCCAAGTTGTCAGGACTTTCTCCGGAAAGCTGTGGACTCATACAATTTTATTTCACATATATAGCCTGGAGGATCATCATGATCTCTGAACTCAGTCGTGTTATCCACAATCTCGTTCTTGAGAATGAGATGCCCGCGCGGGAACTGGCCAAGAGTATTGGAAAGCCCTACTCCACCCTTCTTCGCGAAATCAACCCCTATGACGGCGGGGCCAAACTCGGTGTGGAAACCTTGATGCAGATTATGCGCGCCACCGGCGATCCCAGCCCTCTTGAATTCATGGCCAGAGATTTGGGCCTGCGTGTTGAACGTACCGGACAGCGTCCGCGTAAGCGCAGAAACAAGGAACAGACTCGGTCCGACCGTACTTCGATCCATGCCTGAAAGACAGCCAATAAATAAAAATTACAACTGAAAAACCCGCCGGAAACGGCGGGTTTTTCAATGAAGATCCCTATCCACCACGGGGTCGTCAGAGATAAGGAAAGCGGGCTTTTTTGTCAGGGCTGACGCGCCTCAGCGTGGAGGCCCGCGGCACTTGCAACAGCAAGCACCCGCTCAATTCCGCAGGATAGCGGAATTGAGCGTTGCCGAAGGCACCGCCCGAAGGGTGAGGGCCAGGACGGCCCGAATCTCTTGCGTGTGCATTCGTAAGCAAGAATACCCGCTTGACTCAGACATTGTACAAAAGACGCACTTGGAGATAACCCCTATATTTCTTTATTCCAGGGAGCTTTACGCAGCAATACGGCAAGTCCGCAAAAGCCGCTTATTCCGGCAAAAACCAATCCCGCGCCCACAAAAGCGGAAAGATACACGGCAGGAGGCCACACCAGAGCACCGGCGAGTCCGAGAAGCACAAGCGAGCCTGCTCCGATCTGCACCTGCCGCATCAGCTCCGGGGGAAGGTCCTTTTTTTCCACGGGCAGACCGGCTTTTTCCCAAGCGCTCAACCCGCCTTCAAGCAGCAGAGCGTGGCGGCTTTCGCCTGTTTTTGATTCCAGAAGCTCGGCGGCGTCCTGGGTTCTTTTGCCGCTGCGGCAGTGAAAAATCAAATCTTTGTTTCCCTCGTCCAGCTCCTGGGTTTTTATTACCGACAGGGGCACTATTTTTGCCCCGGGTATGTGGCTGCGCACATACTCATTTGGTTCGCGTATGTCGATAATACCGGCCCTGCCGGAATCCACAAGTTCTTTTGCCTCTTGCGGCGTAACGGATCTCATTTTAATATCCCCTATGCGAACAATTCCGCAAGCCGGGGCGACATTCTGTTTGCTCGTGAAGCCCACGCGCCAAGCGGTTATTCATATATAAGTATAGTTGCGCCCAAGTAAACCGGGCCGTTGTTTTTTATACAGCCCTGCCGGGCGGACGTTTCGGAGCCGACATGAACTATCTTTCCGTGTGTTGCATAGCCAAGGATGAAAACGCAAATATCAAAGAATGGCTGGCCTATCATGCGGCCATAGGCGTGGAACATTTTTAT
Organism: Desulfovibrionaceae bacterium; assembly: GCA_031553655.1. Classification (GTDB taxonomy): domain Bacteria; phylum Desulfobacterota; class Desulfovibrionia; order Desulfovibrionales; family Desulfovibrionaceae; genus JAVBLG01. The sequence continues at coordinate 21,017 of JAVBLG010000067.1, forward strand.
ATATACGACAATATGAGCGCCGCGCCCATAGCCGATTTTATCAGGGGCTTTGCGGATGAAAGCCAGGTTACATGCACTCCCATAACAGGAGATGGAATGCAAATGGGCGTCTATAAGGACTGCCTGGACAAATACGGCGCGGAGAATCATTGGATTGCCTTTATTGACATGGATGAATTCATTTGTCCCTCCAATGAGGACGATTTACGCCCGTTTCTGGCCGATTATGAGCAGTATGGCGCTCTGGCGCTCAATTGGAAAATTTTTTCTTCTTCCGGACATTTATCGCGTCCTTCCGGCCTGGTGATTGAAAATTACACCCACCATATTACCGACCTGCCGCCCAATTTGATCGTGAAATGCATAGTGCGGCCTCATAGAGTTAAACATACGGGCAATCCTCATTTCTTTTGTTACAAAGAGGATTTTTTCGCTGTAAACGCCGATTTTGTGCCGGCTCCGGCTCATTCTTCACGTTGCTTACGTTCTTCGGGCAAAGCCTTTGTGCATCATTATCAATATAAATCGCAGCAGGATTTTGAAAACAAACAAATACGCGGACGCGGCGATGTGCCCAAAGGTAAGGACGATTTCCCTTACAGTGGCTTTTATTATCAGGCTTCCGCTCCCTGGAGGGAGGATACTTCTATTTTGCGTTTTGCGCCCAAGGTCAGGGCCATGTTGCAAGAAAATCGTCTGCATACTTCAAAGCCGGAATGCGATAAAGAGCAACTTGCTGAAAAAATAGTTGAAATGCTGCCTGAAAGAACTAAAGATTTTAATGCCGTGGAAATTTACCTTTGTCATTCGGCAATGTATTATCAGGATGATCCCTCTTTATGGTTGGGCAGGGCCTATATCTGCCACCAGCGGGGAGAACTTGAAAGGGCGTTGCGTTTTGCCGAATATGGGCTGCAATATGAAACAAAAGGCCGCCTGTGCGAAGAATATTTTTACTTGTGCGTGGAACTCGGCAAGTATGAACAGGCCGCCGCGACTCTTGAATATGTGGAATTCAAGATCGACCGTGAAAACGAATATAATATGGATTCCGTCAGAAAGATGAAGGAATTTCTTACCTCCCACCTTAGAGGGGCGAAAAAGCGTGTATAGAATCCCGCTGTTTCTCCTTTTTGTCTTGTTGTGGATTTTTACGCCCGGTTTGTGCCGGGCGGAAGACAAGTTTTTTTCTTCTCCCGAATTGACCGTAAGCGGGGAACGCTTCAAAAGCGGAAGCGATGTTCTGGCCGTGTTTCATCTTAAATTTCAACCAGCATGGCATGCCTATGCTCATGATGAAAAACAGGGCAAACCCACAAATTTGTCTTTTACCGGGCTTTCTCTGTCCGATATGACCAGAGTGGAAATATTTTATCCCAGGGGCGAGGCGGAAACCGACGTGCTCGACCCCAAGCGAAAAGTTTTTGTATACACTGGAACAACAGACATTTTTGTGCGACTCAAAGAAGGGCTCAAGGCCAAAAACCTGAATGCCGGGATTGATCTGCTGTTGTGTTCCGCGCAAAGCTGCATGCCGCTGAAGATGGAATTTGTCGTTCCCGCGCCAATGAGTGGAGATCTGTCCGATCTGGCTACGCGGCCGGATATCCAGAACGCCTGGAAAAAGGCCCTGCCCGGAACGTCGCCCGAACTCAAAACCACGAAAATTCCAACTCCTGCTCCGGAAGAACTCAAGCTGACCCCGCGTTTTTATAATTCCAGGCTGGAAGTAAGCGCTTTGGGCAAGGCCATGTTTTTAGGCCTTCTGGCTGGTTTTTTGCTTAATGTCATGCCTTGTGTTCTTCCGGTAATAACACTGAAGGCCAGCGCGCTGCTTATTGTCAGCGCACAAAAAGATCAGGCGCATAAGGCCTCTGTGATGCGCCGCTATAGTTTATTTTTTGCCTTGGGCATACTGAGCTTTTTCATGTTTCTGGCGCTGCTGGCTGGTGTGGCCGGGCAAATGTGGGGACAGAGCTTTCAGAACCCAGAAGCGGTTCACGGCATGGCCGCTCTGGTGGTTTTGCTGGGGGCATCCTTGTTCGGGGCCTTTACCCTGCCCATAATCGACCTGAAGGCGGTAAGCGGTTTTTCGGCCTCGCAGGCCTACTTTACCGGACTTTTCACCACACTTCTGGCCACCCCGTGCAGCGGGCCGTTGCTCGGGGGGGTGCTTGGCTGGTCTTTTACCCAGCCGGGCCTGTCGCGAGCCGTGGTTTTCGCGGCCATTGGCCTGGGCATGGCCTTGCCGCATTTTTTCATGGCCTGCCGCCCCGGTGTGGCCGTTCTTCTGCCGCGCCCAGGCCCCTGGATGGGCGTGGTGGAAAAGATGGTGGGCTTTTTTCTGCTGGGAGTGGGGCTTTATCTTGTTTCCATTCTTCCTTCTGTCATGCATATGCCGGTACTGGCCGGAATTCTGCTCATGGTGCTGGGCTCCTGGATTTGGGGGCGTTTTGGCGGTTTGCGCTCGCCCACCAAAGGACGACGCCGGGCCATGGGCCTTTTGGCCGGATGCATAATTGCCGCGGGCGCGCTGCTGCCCTATCATGGGGAAACGTCCACGCCACTGTGGGAGAATTTTGATTATAAAAGCTTCCAGGCCTCGCTTGGCAAAGAAAATATGCTGCTGGACTTCACGGCCGATTGGTGCCCCAATTGCAAATTACTTGAAAGCACCACCCTTGGGGCTGATAATGCTCTTGCCTGGCAAAAACGTTTCAAACTACGTTTGATCAAGGTGGATTTGACATCGGGCAATACCGAAGGGCAAAAGCTGCTCCGCGCGCTTAAAAGCGGCAGCATTCCTCTTGTAGCTGTTTTTTCCGCCGGGGCCGATGCTTTTTCACCGCTTGTACTGCGCGACATTTTTACCGCCGGGCAAATGGAGCAGGCTTTAAACTCCGCCATCAAACCTTGAACCATTCACTCTATAAAGGTTTAAATGCAATCTCGTGACGACACTGTCCAATATTTTTTTATGGGTATACCTCCCCGTGGCCTATAGAAAAATGACTTGTGAACGATAATTATAAATAACTTGATTTCGGACTTGAAACTAACTAAAATTCCGCAAACAAAGCATCATTGTTTTGCAAGGCCAAAACTATCGAGGTGTAATCTATGGATAATATCCAGAAGAGGCAGGAAGACGAACTCCTGCAACTGGTTACTTTCAGTATCGGAGAAGAGGAGTTCGGGGTTGATATTCTGAAAGTGCAGGAAATTATCCGCACTATGGAAATCACCAAAGTGCCGCGTGCCCCGGAATTTGTCGAAGGCGTAATAAATCTTCGCGGTAAGGTCATTCCCATTATCGACCTGCGCCGTCGCTTCGGCTTGGCTTCTAAGACGCACGACAAGAACACCCGTATTATTGTTATTGAAATCAACAATATGATCGTGGGCTTTGTAGTTGACGCCGTGTCTGAAGTGCTGCGAATTCCCACCAGCACGGTTGAACCGCCGCCACCAGTGGTTGCCGGTGTGGAGTCGGATTATATCAGCGGCGTTGGCAAGCTGCAGGATCGTCTTTTGATTCTGCTTGATCTCGACAAGCTGCTTTCCAATGAAGACCTTGAAATGCTGAGCGCCATGTAGCGTTTTTATTAGGGGGCCGGGCTGCTTATGGCGCCGGCTCCCCTGTTTGTTTTTCTAATGAATTTTACTCAGCTGACAAATACAATATCCGGCGCTTCCTCCGGATGCTTTCCTCTTTTGAAAAGTGGCCCCGGTACCATATGCCGTCTGGCCGGCGAATTGACTTCAGCCGGAAGGCATGTGGCCATTCTGGCTGGCAACAGAGGGGAATTCAACGCCATTCGCGCCCTTCTGGCGCTCTTTACCCCGGACATGTCCCTGGCGGATCAGGTTTTTGAGCGGCCGCGCTGGGATTTTCCCTGGGTTTCCCTGCCACAGAACAATCTTGAGCCAGCGGACGCCTCGGGGCGGGCCAAATGCGCGGCCGCGCTATATTCTCTGCAAAAAAGCCGAACTAATTGCCTGGTGACCATGCCGGAAAATTTACTGTTGCGCTTTATGCCCGGCAATTTTTTTGACGTGCACGAACTGGAAGCAGCAGTGGGGCATGAGCTTTCTCCGGAAATGGTGATCGAGCAGGTGGTGGAGTGGGGCTATGAGCGCGTGCAGGTGGTGGTGCGCCCCGGCGAAGTAGCCAGACGCGGCGATATCCTGGACATTTTTCCTTCGGGTTATGAAAAACCGGCCCGCCTGGAGTTTTTTGGCGATATTGTTGAAGATATTCGCCTGTTTGATCCGGCCAGTCAGCGTTCGGTGGCAAGCCTCAAAAAGTTGGTTATTCTGCCGGCCAGTCCTCTCGATTCTTCCGAAAAGGGCCGCCGCAAGGCTCGCGAGCGTTTTGAACGCCTGTTTCAAAAAAAAATGCTGGCTGAAAACGAGCTTTACGACCTCAAGCGCGCTCTTGAAGGCGCGGGCGCCGGCATTACGCCGGGGGTTTTCTATGATGCCCCCACCGTGCTTGAAGAATGGCTGCCCAGAAATGTGGTGTGGATCATTCCCGAATACAGCGCCCTCAGAGACAATCTTGAATCCTCGTGGCGAATTCTCAAAGAGAAACTTGAAAGCGGCGGGGCCGGACCGTGCCAGCCCGCCAGGCTGGCTTTGCGCGATCCGGCCGGAGCCCTGGCTGCCCTGGCTTCTGGGGTGGTGGTAAGCGCCGAGCCGCTGGTAATGGGGGTTAAGCCCGAAGGCACGGAGCTGCCTGAGCACAGCCTACATTCCTTTAAAGAGCTGTTTCCTTCCTCGGCCGATTCCGACCGTCCCTGGCAAACTTTGGTTGGTGGGCTGAAAAAATGGCGGGAAGAGCGCCGTCAGGTCATTCTTGTTTTCAATTCCGACAAAGGCCGCCACAAGTTTTTGAAGCTGGCCGAGCAGGACGGGTTGCTTCCGGCTCTGCGCCACAGCCCGGAGCAACGCGGGCTTTTCGCTCTGGTGGCTCCCTACCGTCAAGGGCTTGATCGGGCCTGGGACAATACGCTTGTTTTGGGCGAGGATATCATCATGCCGCGCGCGGAGCGCACTGCCAGGGTGGCTTCGGGGGCATTCAAGGGGCTTAATCGCCATGATGATCTCAATGCTGGTGATCTGCTGGTGCATCGCGACTATGGCATAGGACGCTTCGCCGGGCTGAACCGTCTTGATATTGGCGGCGTTGCCAACGATTTTCTGCTTATTGAATATTCCGGGGCGGACAAGCTTTATGTTCCAGCTGACCGCCTGGGGCTTATTCAGCGTTTCAAGGGCGATGGCGAGGACCCGACCCTCGACCGCCTTGGCGGAACAAGCTGGCTAACCGGCAAAGAAAAGACCCGCAAGGCCATCGAGAAAATCGCGGCTGATCTGGTGGAAATTTATGCTTATCGCAAGGTGACCAAGGGCTTCAAATACGGCCCGCCCGGCGAGATATATCGCGAATTTGAGGCCAGCTTCGGCTTCGATGAAACCCCGGATCAGGCCAAGGCCATACAAGATGTTTTTGACGACATGGATCGCCCTGAACCCATGGATCGCCTGGTGTGCGGCGACGTAGGGTTCGGCAAAACCGAGGTGGCCATGCGCGCCGCTTTCCGGGCGGCCGCCGAGGGGCGTCAAGTGGCCCTGCTTTGTCCCACAACTATTCTGGCTGAGCAACATTATCAAACCTTCCGGGCCAGACTGGCAAATTTTCCAATTAATGTCGGCTTATTAAGCCGCTTTGTGTCCAAGGCTAAGCAGCAGGAAGTGCTCAAAGCCGCAGGCAGCGCGCAAATTGATATTCTAATAGGCACGCACCGTATCTTGTCCGATGATGTGAAACTGCCCAATATCGGTCTGCTCATTTTGGATGAAGAGCAACGTTTTGGAGTCAGGCACAAGGACAAACTCAAGGCTTTCAAGAAAAACGTGGATGTGCTTACCCTAACGGCCACGCCTATTCCGCGCACCTTGCAGCTCTCCATGTCGGGCATAAGAGATCTTTCAATCATCGAAACAGCCCCGCCTGAGCGCAAGCCGGTGGCCACAGCCATTTTGCGGCGCGATCCCAAGGCGCTTAAGGAAATTGTGGAACGCGAGCTGGCCAGGGAGGGGCAGGTTTTTTGGGTACATAACCGAGTGAAAGGTCTTGAGCAGGTTGCCGCCTACGTGTCCCAGCTGGTTCCTTCGGCTCGTATCGGCATGGCCCACGGACAAATGGCCGAAGGCGCGCTGGAAGACACCATGCGCCGTTTCTGGCACGGCGATCTGGACATTCTGGTATGTACAGCCATAGTTGAATCCGGGCTTGATTTTCCGCGGGCCAATACTCTTATTGTGGATCAGGCCCAAATGTTCGGGTTGGGCCAACTTTATCAGCTCCGGGGCAGGGTGGGGCGCTCCGACAGGCAGGCCTATGCTATTTTTGTGGCCCCGGAAGAAGAGCGCCTTTCTGATATTTCGCGCGAGCGTCTGAGAATTATTCTTGAACTTGATTATCTGGGGGCCGGTTTTCAGGTGGCCATGGAAGATCTGCGCCTGAGGGGCGCGGGCAATATTCTGGGCGAGGTGCAGTCCGGGCACATGACTCGTGTGGGGCTTGACCTGTTTCTGGAAATGCTTGAGCAGGCCGTGGCCCGGCTGAAAGGATCGCCTCTGCCTTCTTCGGGCGAAACAGAACTCAATCTGGCTCTGCCCGCCAATATTCCTGAAACATATATCCAGGAAGGGCGGGAGCGTCTGCGTTACTACAAGGCCCTGACTTCAGCGGAGGGGGGGCGGGGGCGCGAGGAAGCCGCTTTGGAGATGCGCGACAGATTCGGCTCGCCCCCGCCCGAGTTGGAAAATTTTCTGGCTGTTTTGGATCTTAAAGAGTACCTTGGCAGCCTGCATGTGCAGAAGGCCGACATTTACCCCGACAGGGTGCGTCTGGCCTGGGCCGAAGATCAGAGCGTCATACGTCCGGAAGCCTTGGTTGAGCTGGTGCGCTCGGTAGCTGGAACGCGCCTCGCGCCCCCGGCTATTTTGGAGATGCCCCTGGACGGCGGCGTGGGCATTCCCTCCAGATTGAGAAAAATCAGAGAAGCGCTTGAACCATTAAGACCAGCCACCCGAGAACATAATTGAAATTTTATCTGTCAGCCTTTTTTATCTGTGCCACGCTGTTTTTCGCGGCCGGTTGCGACCGCGCCGAGGGGCCGGGAAAGGATGTTGTCGCGATTGTGAACGGCGAGCCCATAAGCCTGCGTATGCTTGAAGCCGTACAGGATTTCGGCTCAGTGGGGCTTGGCGTGTCGCGGCAGGATTCCGTTGATTCTCTGAAAAAGCAGTATGGCGAGGCCTTGGCCGCGCTTATTGTGCGTACGCTGGTAATGCAGGAATTGAAAAAGGCCAGTCTGGAACCCTCGGAAACGCAACTTGAACAACTCGAATCCACAGTCAGAAAGGATTATGACGACGACGAATTTGAAAGAGAATTAACGGAAGATAATATTTCCCTGGATGTTTGGCGCAAGTTGATGCGTCTGCATTTGGCCGTGGAGATTTTTGCCGACAATTTTCTGAAAAATCGAGTTTATGTTCCCCTTGATGAAATGGAAGCTTTTTACGAGGCACACAAGACGCAGTTCAAGGTGCCGCGTACCCTGACGCTTAAATATGTGAGTGGGGACGAGCAGGCCTTGGTGGCTTCGGCAAGATCCGACTATCTCAAGCATTCCAAAAGTGTTCTTGATGATCGCCTGGTTGTGGTTGACGTGAACATGCGCGGCGAATCCGTGCCTCAGGAGTGGCGCAAGGAAGTTCTGGCCCTTTCACCGGGGCAGGCCACCGCAGTAAAATCCTACGCCGGGCACTATCATTTTGTCAGTGTCACCGGCATAAGACCGGAACGGCAGTTGTCGCTGCTTGAGGCTTATCCGCTTGTGGAATCCATTTTATTGGAAGGAAAGCTCGATAGGGAATTCGGCGAATGGCTGCGCAAGGCTGTGGCTTTATCCTCCATAAAAATGTCCACTCATCTGCTTCCCACCTTCAAACAAGACAAGCCGTAATCGCATAATTCCCCGAGTGCGCGCCAATTTTTAAGCCATGAGAGCGTTTTGCGAATGAAATTAGCGAAATGCTCCGACGGCCCGAGTCTCTCACAAAGTGTCCGTAATAACATGCTATTCCGAGCCGCCGGTGAAGGGCGGCGGAGGACAATCGGACTCGAGGTGAAAAAATCAGCTTTGAGTCATGGATAATTTCAAAGGCAAAATGCTATTATCATGTTGCCCCGCCGGTTTTGTGGGTATGCAATTAGTACATTTTGCTAACGCAGTGAATGAAACGTTCCGCAATGTTCTTTAGGGCCTCCGCGCTGAGGCGCGTCGGCCCTGTGGGTTTGCGCGGACGGCATTGCATCTTACCCGGAAAAAAGTTAAATAGACGGGATGGTCTTCAGCTTTACATCATCGGAGGTGTCTTTGTAATGAGACAAACCCTGTTTTTTATAGCCTTTATCGTTGCTACGCTGGCCTTTGCGCCCATTTGTCAAGCCGCCTCGGTAGGCAAGGTTGCGGCGGTTGTCAATGGAGAAATGATTACCATGTACGATCTGGAGCAATTTTGCGCTCCGGAATTGATGCAGAAAAAACTCAATCCCAAAAACCCGGCTCAGAGAAAAGAAGTGGACGCCATACTCAGGCAAGGTCTTGATATGATGACCATGGATCTCCTGCTTGCCCAAGAAGCGGAGAAGCTTAAGATAAATGTGAGCGACATTGAAGTTGAGGAAGAATTTCAGAGATCCGTAAAACGCCGCAATGTTTCGGAAGAAGTCTTTCTGGCCCAGGTCAAGCGCGAAGGCTTTACCAAGGCCATGGTTAAAGATCGCATAAAAAAGGGCATTTTGCGCCAGAAGCTCATGGGCATGATGGTTGGGCGTAAGGTTGTGGTTACCCCTGAGGAAGTCAAAGCATACTTCGAAGCGCACAAGTCCGAATTGTCCCAGGAAAAGAACCCGCGCATGGCCCTTCTGGTGTATCCCGACAATGTGGACGCCAATTCCTGGGCCAAAAGAATAAAAAGCGGTTCGGTATCCTTTGAAGACGCCGTACGCCAGACTTCTATCGGCCCCAATAAGGCAGGCGGCGGCGATGTGGGGCCTCTGAAATGGAAAGAGCTCAATCCGGCCTGGCAGCAGAAGTTGTCCAGCATGCAGCCTGGAGAAGTCAGCCCCGTTTTTATTGTTGAAGGAAAAAAAGCCCAGCTTAAGCTGATTACCATGGGTAACAATCGCGGGGACATAAAGCTTGAGGATGTGACTCCGGAAATAGAAAATATTCTGCGTGAGCCGCGCTTACAGGAGCGTTTTAAGGAATACAGCGAGCAGACGCGTAAAAAGGCTGTTATAGACGTTCGTTTTTGAGGGCTAGAGGAATCCGCCGCAGACGATAATTTCGTGTAACCGACTTCTTCCCCCAGCTCCGTTGCGGAAAATTTCCAGGAGCCGGGGGAGAGGAGTCAATAGCCCGGGAACCGTCATGACATTTGAAGAATTGGGTGCGCTGCTCAGAACCGAACGCGAAAGGCGCGGTATTGACATAGCGACTGTTTCTGAAAAGCTCAGAATAAGCGCTCGCATCATCCGCTCTCTGGAGTCGGGCGATCCGTCCGGAATGCCTCAAGCGGTTTACGTACGGGGATTCATCCGTTCGTATGCGTCTTTTCTGGATATTGACGCTGGCGAGCTGGCTCCGACGATCAGTAGTCTCTATCCGGAAGAAGACAACCCCACCTACAATGCGACTCTGATGGAAGAAGAGAGTGAGTCCACTGCCGGAAGCGGCAGAATCTTCATCTATTTGGCCATCCTGGTGTGTTGTGTTGGGGCGGGCGTTTTTTGGATGTATTATGGCAATGAGCTCGTTGCGGAACTGGGGCACAACATGGCCAGCGTGGCTAATGTGACCAAAACTCCCACCGCCGCCAAACCGGCCCCGGCCGCGCAAAAAGGACGAACCGAAAAAAGCGCGGATGCCAGAGTCCGCGAAACACCCTCCGACAACCGTACTCCCACCCCGCCCATATCAGTAAAGCAACTTGAAAATCAGCAGAAAAGCACAGGGCGTTCCGAGCAGGCGGCCCAAGCTACCCGTGCGGAGCCGACGCAGCCCCAAAGACCGGAACAACAGTCGACAAGAGCCGATCGCGCCGCCCAGGATACAATGTCGACGGCCGGTGAAAATCAGCCCCGAGGCAGGGAACAGACCGTTCCCCCGGGTTCTGGTCCGGTTGTCAATGCCGCGCCCTCCGCTGCGGAACGCGGCGCGCAGCCTGTTGGCAAACACCAGCTGATTTTGACCGCTCAGGCCGAATGTTGGGTACATTCCAATGCCGATAATGCTGATACCCGCCAATTTTCCTTGCGTAAGGGCGATACTTTTGTTCTGACTTTCAGCAACAAACTGGTGCTCAAGCTCGGCAGCGCCGGGGGCGTGCGCCTGCGATACGACGGGCGCGAACTTCCGCCCGTGGGAAATCTGGGACAGGTGCGTACTCTGACCTTTCCTCTGGCGGAGTGAAAGGGCGGGCGCGCTATGCCAACGGGAAAGATTCAATATGGAGTGGAACGACACCGCCCTGATTTTGCATATGGGACGCTTCAGGGAAAACGATTTGTGGGTGCGGCTTTTGTCGCGTCAGCGTGGAATTTTTAATGTTTTTGCCTTTGGAGGCTCTCGCAGCAAGAAGCGTTTTTGCGGTTGTCTTGATGTTTTGAATGTGGTCAAATGCCGGATCAAGTCGACAGGGCGCGGAGCGTATTTGTGCATGCAGGAAGGCGTGCTTTTGCGCGGCCCCAGGCTTTTGCGCGGAGATTACTCCCGTTACGGCATGATTATGAACTGTGTGCGCTTCATGGAAGCCATGGGGGTTCCCGAAGAGGGGGCTGGAGAAGCTTTCAATCTTATTGACGGGGCGCTTGGTTTGTTTGAGGACAGCGCAACCCTGCCGCACAGTTTTTTTCCTCTTTTTTTCAGATTGGCTCTGGCCTCGCGCCAGGGATTGGCCCCGGCTCTGGATTTATGCGCGGCCTGTGGTCGTGAACACCCGGAGCATGGAGAGCTTCGCATTGCCGACGGGCAGCTTTTTTGTCCGGATTGCGGTGACTCCGGGGGAATTTTTCTGGCGGCTCCGGCACTCGGGCTTTTGCGCGCGCTGCGAACAGAACCGCCGGCCTTGTGGAATACGTCGTCCCTTTCCCTCGTGGAACAGAGGGCGGCGGCCAGGGCCATTGATGGGTTTGTCAATTATCACCTTGGCATAATATGGGATGACGGGCGCTTTAAAAAGATGTAGTGGATAACACAACAATCGGCTGACTTTGCCAATATGCGAATTGAGATGCGTCAGCCCCGGATAACACAATAAAGGCAGGCATATGTATTTTCAGGATATCATTCTTGGATTGCAGCACTTCTGGGCTGAAAAGGGCTGCGTAATCGAGCAGCCCACCGGCGTTGAATGCGGCGCGGGCACCTTCAACCCCAGCACTTTTCTGCGGGTTATCGGGCCGGAACCGTGGAATGTGGCTTATGTTGAACCGTCGCGCAGGCCTAAGGACGGACGTTATGGCGAAAACCCCAACCGGCTGCAAAGATATTTTCAGTTTCAGGTGATTTTAAAACCGTCTCCGCCCAATTCTCAAGATCTGTACCTGGAAAGCTTGGCCGCCCTTGGCATCGATCCTTCCCATCACGACATCCGCTTTGTGGAAGACGACTGGGAATCGCCCACCCTCGGGGCCTCTGGCCTGGGCTGGGAAATATGGCTTAACGGCATGGAAGTGACCCAGTTCACATATTTTCAGCAGGTGGGCGGTATTGAGCTTTGTCCCGTGAGCGTGGAAATTACCTACGGGTTGGAGCGTTTGGCCATGTACCTTCAGGGCGTGGATTCGGTTTACGATCTGGCCTGGAATTCAAGGGTTAAGTACGGTCATATTTATCATCAGAATGAAGTGGAACAGTCCAAATATAATTTTGAACTGAGCAATGCCGAGATGCTTTTCGGAATTTTCAATGAGTGCGAAAATGAAGGCAAGGCCATGATTAATGAAGGTTTGCCTTGGCCCGCTTATGACTATTGCCTCAAATGCTCGCACACTTTCAATCTGCTTGATGCGCGCGGCGCCATATCCATAACCGAAAGAACTGGTTATATAGGTCGGGTGCGCGGCCTGGCTTCGGCTGTGGCCAGACTGTACGCCAGTCAGCGCAAGGCCCTGGGTTACCCCCTGGGCGAAGTGAAATAGGGGGAAATCCATGTCCACTTTTATTTTGGAAATCGGCACAGAGGAAATTCCGGCCAGGTTTCTGGCCGCTGAAGAGACGGAGCTTGAACGCAGATTTGCCTCGGCACTTGATGATGCCGCTCTTGCCCACGGAGCAATAAAGGTTTTTGTTACGGCGCGCCGCGCCATTATTCTGGTAGAAGACCTGGCCGACCGTCAGACCGAACGTGAAGAAATCGTTACCGGCCCGCCCTCGCGCACCGCCTACGATTCCAACGGCAGCCCCACCAGGGCCATGGAGGGCTTTGCCCGTACCCACGGCGTGGAAGTGAGCGCTCTTTTCCGCCTGGAAACTGAGAAAGGCGAATACATTGCCGTGCGCAAAAAGGCCGGCGGCCTTGGAGCCATGGAAATTATGGCCGGAATATGCCCGTCCGTGCTCGGCGCGTTGCCTTTCCCCAAGCGCATGCGCTGGGGCAGCGGACCACAGGCCTATGCCCGCCCGATGCAATGGTTGTTGGCCTTGCTTGACAGCGACATCGTGGAGTTTGAGTTTGCCGGGCTGAAATCGGGCCGCGAAACCAGAGGACACCGCATTCACGGCAAAGGCCCCTTTGTGGTGCAACACGCCACCGATCTTCTGGATATTCTGCTCACCAAAGGATCGGTAGTCTACTCCGCTGCCGAACGCCGCAAAATCATCATTGCCGAAGGCGACAGGCTGGCCGATGAAATAGGCGGCAGTGTGTTGTGGAAAGATTCGTTGCTCACTGAAGTTGAAGGACTCTGCGAATATCCCGTGCCCATTCTTGGCGGCTTTGCCCCCGATTTTTTGGCCATACCGCCAGAAGTGCTTCTTACCAGCATGGAAAGCCATCAGAAAAGTTTTGGGATTAAGGGCACTGACGGCAAACTTCTGCCTTATTTTCTCACCATTTTGAACATGTCGCCGCCGGATCTCGATCTGGTGCGCAATGGTTGGGAAAGGGTGCTCAGAGCCAGGCTTGAAGACGCGCGTTTCTTCTGGCGCAACGACCTTTCCGAAAATTTTGCCGAATGGCTGAAGCGTCTTGATTCAGTAGTATTTCTCGGGCCATTGGGCTCAATGGGTGACAAAACTCGCCGCCTTGAAAGCCTGTGCTCCTGGCTGGCCGAAAACCACGGCCTTGGCGATAGAAATAAGGCAGCCAGGGCTGGGCGGCTTTCCAAGGCCGATCTGGTTACCGGCATGGTGGGCGAGTTTGATACCCTGCAAGGCCATATGGGGGCTATTTACGCCCTTGAAAAGGGCGAAGACACTGATGTTGCCAATGCTCTGGCCGATCAATACCTCCCGGCGGGGCCGGATTCGCCGTTGCCTTCCACAATGTTGGGGGCCATTCTGTCCATGGCCGATAAGTCCGACACCTTGGCCGGATGTTTTGGACTTAACATGATACCCAGCGGTACGGCCGACCCTAACGGTCTCAGGCGTTGCGCTCTGGGCATTGCCCGCATAATTTTGGAATACGGTCTCAGGGTTAACATATGGGAGCTGCTGGACAAGGCCCAGGAAGCCTATGGACCGCTGCAATGGAAGCTGTCCCATTCCGAGGCCATGGACAAAATGATGGATTTCATCGAAGGCCGTATAAAGAACCTCTTCATCCATCAAGGTTATGAAACCCTGCTGGTTGAGGCCGCCGCTGGGGCGGGCTTCAGCGACCTGGTTTCGCTGCGCCAGCGCCTTGAAGCGCTTAAAAAGCTGACTATGCGCGAAGATTTTGCCCTGACTGTACAAACCTGCAAGCGGGCCACCAATATCATTCGCAAACAAGGACAGGAAGCCGAAGGTGAACTTTCCGGCCATTGGGACGAATCCTTGTTGAGGGAACAGGCGGAAATAAATCTGGCCGAAGCCTACAAGCGCATTCTGCCTGAATTTGACTCCCTGCTGGGCAAAGACGCCTTTGACGACCTCTTCCCTCTGATTTTGGAATTGCGCCCAACTATGGATGCTTTTTTTGAGGGAGTGATGGTTATGTGCGAAGAAGTGCCTTTACGCAACAATCGTCTGAACATGTTGAAGGCCTTGGTGGACAGGTTGGACAAACTTGCCAACTTTGCCGCCTTGCAAGTCTAGCGTCGGCCCTGGATTAATCTCGCGTGTTGCTTGACAGCGATATACATTTTGTATAGACTTCACCGTTCGATTATAGCCTGAAACATCCCCCTTCTTTCAGGGAGGGGCAATGCACACAGTTCCTACTCCGCCGCAGACGTAGTCAGTCGGCGGATGGAGCTGACTGTGGATTGAAACATATAGATACCGCTGGAGGAAAAAGTGGCCAATCATAAGTCTGCCGTTAAGAGGCACAAGCAGGGCGTGAACCGTGCGGCGCGCAACCGCGCGGCGCGCACCAGAGTCAAAAATGTGGTTAAGGACGTGCGCGCCGCGATCCTGGCCGAAAACAAGGAAGAAGCCCAGTTGGCTCTCAAGAAGGCCACTTCTGTGCTGGACAAGTCCGCTAAAACTTCCATTCACTGGAAGAAAGCCGCGCGCAAGGTATCCCGCTTAGCCAAAGCGGTAAATTCTTTGGGCTAAAACGCCTGACTTTGCCTTCTGGCCTGCGTCAAACGCCAAATTTGAACAGGGGATAGAACTTTTTAGGTTCATCCCCTGTTCAAATTTGGCGTTTTCCTTGCCAGATGGCAAATTAGAGCGTTTTGCGAATGAAATGAGCGAAATGCTCTGACGGACCGTGCGTAGGTTTTCTATTTCTTTTCGGGTTTCAGGGCGAGCCGCACCTCGTCGATCTGATCGCGCTCTTCAAGCAGCACATTGGCCTGTTCGTTGCGGGCGGTATTGATCTGTCTGCCCACGTAGTCGGCATGTATAGGCAATTCTCTGTGTCCGCGATCAACCAAGACCAGCAACTCCACCTTTCTGGGACGGCCATAGTCCAAAAGCGCTTCGAGAGCCGAGCGTATGGTGCGCCCTGTATAAAGCACGTCATCCACCAGTATTATGATTTTATTGTCAATCTGTGAAGGAATGTGCGATTGGCCTATTAGCGGTTTGCCCACAAGGCTGGTCCAGTCATCGCGATACAGATTTATATCAAGAGTGCCCAGGGGAATTTCGTATCTGGTGCGCTCGCTGATAATGGATCGCAGACGCTTGGCCAAATCGACCCCGCGCCTTTGAATGCCCACCAGCATAAGTTCCGAAGCTTCACCGTGGCGTTCCAGGATTTGATAGGCCAGGCGTTCGAGGGTGCGGGCCATTTCTTCCTTGTGCATGATAACTGAGTATTCCATAAACCCTCCGAAGAAGTATGTCGGTATGTTATACCATTTCCGTGACAAATGCACTTCATTTGTATGGTGCTTACAGGGCAGACGCGCCTTGTTTTGCATACTAACAAAATCAGGTGAAGGGCGCGCAGGGCAAAAAGCTAAAGTAAAAAAACAATTTCAGGTAGATGTGCTATTTAAAAGTCAAGGTGCTTTATGTGATGAAGTATTGTATCGCGCTTGACAAAATTGTTTGTAAGACATAGTTGTTAGAGGGCACGACAGACTTTTATGGAGGCTTTAATTATGCTTACACTTACAGAGGAAGCGCGCAAGGAGCTTGAGAGCTATTTTGCCGATAAAGACAGGGGCACAATACGCGTTTACCTTGCTCCCGGCGGCTGAAGCGGCCCGAGGCTGGCTTTGGCTCTGGATGAGTCAAATGAAGATGATTCGGTTTTTAATGAGGGCGGCTTTTCCTTCTGCGTCAATAAAGAACTGCTTGAGCAGATCAAGTCAGTGGAAATAAAATTGACTTATATGGGTTTCATGGTGGAACCGGGTGTTCCGCTTTCCGGCGGCGGCTCCGCTTGCGGCGGGTGCGCCAGTTCCGGAAGTTGCGCTCCTGCTTAGTGTTTGTGTTTTTTTGGCATATGTATTCTTGCGAAAACGGGGACAGTTTTTTGGGATTGCCCCCGTTTTCGTTTTACTTCAGCATTTTTTTCCAATCAGTTATGCGCCGTAGGGCCTCAAGCGGGGTGAGGGCGTCGGGATCCAGCTTTTTCAGGGCTTCCACCACGGGGTGCTTTTCTTCTTGTACGGGCGCGGCTTCTTTTGGCTGGCGGACGGGCAACTTCAGGCCGGGCAGGGTCATCATCTGCCAGGCGTTTTCGCGTCCTCCGGCCAGAGGGCGGCTTTTTTCCAGATTCCCCAGAATTTCCTTGGCTCTTTGCACCACATTTTGCGGCACACCGGCCAATCTGGCCACTTCCACACCATAGCTGCGATCGGAAGGACCGGGTACCAGACGGTGCAGAAAAATTATTTCACCACCCCATTCCTTGATGGCAATGTTCATGGTGAAAATGCCCGGCAGATTGCCTTCAAGGCTGGTAAGCTCGTGGAAATGCGTGGCAAAAATGGTGCGTATGGAATTTCTGCCGCGCTTGGCCAGCTCTTCAACCACAGCAAAGGCTATAGCTAAACCGTCAAAGGTGCTGGTGCCTCGCCCGATTTCGTCCAATATCACCAGGCTGCGTCTGGTAGACTGGCGCAAAATGCGCGCCGTTTCCATCATCTCCACCATAAACGTGCTTTGCCCCTCGGCCAGATTGTCCGAAGCACCCACACGCGAGAAAATGCGATCCACAAGGCCAATACGCGCGTACCCGGCCGGAACAAAGGAACCCATCTGGGCCATTATGGCTATTATAGCTATCTGTCGTAAAATAGTTGATTTTCCGGCCATGTTGGGGCCGGTGATGATGCACAGCCGCTTCTGCTCGTCCATATACAGGCTGTTGGGAACAAAAGGGGCACCCTGATTCAGGGCTTCCACCACTGGATGCCGCCCTTCCTTTATGTCCAGCCCGGCTGTATCGTCCAGCTCGGGTTTTATCCAGTTCCAACGGCGGGCTGAAACAGCCAAAGCCTGCCAGTAGTCCATGTGGGCGATCAAATCGGCCATGAAAATCAGGCGTGGCCGCGCTTTGGACATTATTTCACGCAATTCCTGAAACAAATTATATTCCATGGTCTTGCGCTCTTCCGAGGCCGAAATAATATTTTCCTCAAGCTGTTTCAACTCTTCACTGGTATAACGTTCGGCATTGGCCAGGGTTTGCCGCCTGACGAAGTGCTGTGGCAGAACAGCCCCCGCGCTGGCGCGGCCTATTTCAAAAAAATAGCCGAACACTCTGTTATAACCCAATTTCAGCTTGGGTAGATTGTGAGTGGATTTTTCGCGCTCGAAAAGCTGCTGGACTTTTTCCTGTCCATGCTCAACCAGATCGATGAGTTCATCCAGGCGCTCGCGATAGCCGGTTTTAAAAAGTCCACCTTCACTGATGACATTGGGAGGACTGTCCACCAGGGCCGATTCCAGAAGATTAGCGTAATCTTCCATATTGTCCCACTGTTGCACTATTTTGACCAGCGCCGAGGGCAGATTGCTTCCGCGTTTGTCGTCATCGGTGGGGTATCGGTTAGGATCGGGCGAAGCCGTGAGAGCGGCCAGCGCGCCCGGCAGGGCGGCCAAGCTTTGTTTAAGCACTGTAAAGTCAACCGGAGAGGCGCGGTTGAGGGTTATTCTGGTGGAAATGCGTTCAAGGTCATATACCGGCTTCAATTTTTCCCGCAGATTTTCCCGCAGCTGGTCGTGGTTCAGGAAAAATTCCACGCATTCCTGTGTTTCAAGTATTTGCGGCGCTTCTCTGAACGGGTGGCGCATACGCTCTTCAAAGAGCCTGCCGCCGGCCGGAGTTACAGTTTGATCCATTACATGGCGCAAGGTTCCCGGCCCTTTACGCCCGTTCTGGCGGACAAAAATTTCAAGGTTGCGCTCGGTCAACTCGTCGATGATCAGGTGACGCCCAAGGTCCAGAGGAGTAAACGGGCGTAGATGGGTGGGATCCTTTTTCTGAGTCTGAGACAGATAGGCCAAAATGGCCCCGCAAGCTTCCACCAGCGGTTTTTTATCTTCAAGGCCCAGCGCGCTGAGATCTTTCACTCCCTGAGCTTCAAGCACGGATCTTGCGGATTTTTTGTAGTCGAAATGGCTGCGATGCGGCAGGCGCACAATTTGCGCGGCATTTAACCCCAAGGTATTGGGAACAGCGGTCTCATCGTTTATCAAGAGCTCGCGCGGGGACATTTTCAGTACCCACGACCATATGTCGGCAGTTTTGCGCGAAAAAAGCCCCGACCATTCCCCGGTGGAAACATCAACAAAGGCAAAGCCGCCCCAGCCCTTTTCCTGGTCAAAAGCCACCGCGCCAAGGTAGTTATGCCCACCGGCCACCAGATTGGCATCTTCCACGACCGTGCCCGGCGTGAGAACGCGGGTGACAGCCCTTTCCACCAGGCCTTTGGCGGCGCGCGGGTCTTGCACTTGATCGCATATGGCTATTTTGTAACCCTTTTCCACCAATTGGGTCAGATAACCGGTTACGGCATGCCAAGGAACGCCGCACATGGGTATGGGCGCTTCCGCGTCGCGATTGCGGCTGGTAAGGGCTATTTGCAGTTCGCGGGCCACCAGCACCGCATCTTCAAAAAACAACTCATAAAAATCACCCATGCGGTAAAAAAGCAGCGCATCAGGATATTCTTCCTTTATGCGCAGATATTGCTCGAACATGGGGGTAAGGCGCGGTGATTCTGTCATGGGACAATTTCTGCGGATTTGATTATAAATAAATAAAAAGCCGGCAGCGAAGCGGCCGGCGACATATGCCATAATCGGCAAAGGCCAGTCCCGCGGGAGGACCGGCCTTTTACCCGATGAAAAACTACTTCTTTTCCTGTTCGGCTTCAGCGGGCTTTTCTTCGGCCTTGGGCGCTTCAGCGGGCTTTTCTTCAACTTTGGGGGCTTGGGCTTCGGCAGGGGCGGGCCTGGCTTCCACGGCTACTTCATGTCTGGCCGGGGGAAGGGCTTCCTTCTTCTTGTAGTTGTTAACGGTGGACTGAAGCTGCAGGACTTCCTTTTCCAGGGAACGCACGCGCCAAGTGGCCCTCATGAGCCGGGCGGAGTTGCAGAACTTGTCCCACACCAGCAGGAACAGGGTCAGGAGCGCGCCGAACAAAAAGCCCAGCAGTAACAGAAAATACAGGGGCAGAGGGATGGAACTCCACGGTTTGAGGAAAAACAGGTTGATTTTGAGCACAGCGTCCTTGTTAAGGATTTCCTGGTTCTGGAAAAAGAACACTATCGCCAGGAAAAAGATAACCACCAGAAGCAAAGCCTTGATATAGCGCATGCCAACCTCCAATTAGTTTAATGTACATCGCCGAGAGCGTTGAAGTACGGCTTCAGGGCGTTATATGTGACACTCAGATGCTCGGGCATGACCCTTACTTCGTCAATGACCGCCATAAAAGAAGAGTCGCCGTGCCAGCGGGGCACGAGATGGAAATGCAGATGCTCCCTTATTCCGGCCCCCGCGGCTTCACCGAGGTTCAAGCCGGCGTTTATGCCGTGGCACTTATAGTGTTTGTTCAGCACTTGCACACAAAATTGCATCAAGTCCATTATCTCATGGCTCTCATGTTTTTCCAGCAGGCAAAGATCCATTACGTGCCTGTAGGGCGTGACCATGAGATGGCCTGTATTGTAAGGAAATTTGTTCATTATTACAAAGGAATGTTCGCCTCTGTATAAAATTAAGCGCTCTTCGTCTTCATCACGACCGCTCGGCAGGCAGAAAATGCAAGTATCGGGTTTGGGACCCAGTATATAATCTATGCGCCAAGGCGACCAGAGATGCTTCATTACATTTTCCAAGTATAAGTTGAACATGCGATATTCAAAGCAAGATTACACTTTTTACTTCTCTTGAGCAAGGGGGTGAGACGCCCAAGAGATGTGGAGAGGAAAAATTTTTTTACTTTATCATAAAAATTATTTCACCGCGCAGTACTGTGGCGGCAAGACCTCCGGGAAATTGGAACATGGTGCGCCCCCGTCCGTCCGCAAGGGCCTGATCCATTTGAAAAATGGCTTCGGCCAGAGGTTGCCCGGCGTTCATTTCATATATTATTACAGTATACAAACGCATGCGTGAGGCCCGATCAAGGCTTTCGAGCAGGTGCCTGGAAAGAGTGACGCTTCTCTCCCGGCGTAGCGGAGGATGGGTTTTCATGGCCTTGTCCAGATATTTGCGCCAATGCTCTTCATCGTCGCGGGCCATACGCCACAGATCAGCCATTTTTTTGCCGAGGGAGGGGTTTTCCTTTTTCAGTAGCGCCATTGCGCCGTGGCGCAGACGGTTTCTCCTGAAATCATCCGATGCGTTGCTGGCGTCTTCCACCCAAGGCTGGTCTTGTTCTACAAGCATTCGTTTAAGTTCGTCCGCTTCAATGAGCAGCAACGGTCGCAAAATGTGCCTGTGTTCGTCCACAGCCCTCATCCCGGCCAGGGCGGGCCAGCCCGCGCCGCGCACAAGGCGCAGGAGCAAGTCTTCGCCGAGATCATCAAGGTGATGTCCGGTTACAATCCAGTGGGCTTGGCGTGCAAGACGTTCTTTTTCCAGAAATTCATGGCGCAGCCTGCGTCCGGCATCTTCCAGGCCGATTTTGCGGCTTTTGGCCAGGGCGGACACATCGGCGTCGGCTACCAGGCAGGGGATGCCGAGCTTTTGGCAGAATTCGGCGGCTTTTCTCGCTTCGGCCGCGCTTTCGGAACGCAGGCCGTGATTGATGTGCATCGCGCTCAGTTCAAAGCCGAATTCCGTTTGCAGAAAGTTGAGGATAATAAGAAGCGCCGTGGAGTCGGCGCCGTGGGAAAAGGCAATCAGCAGTTTTTTATCGTAAAGATCGACTTGCAGGTATTTTTTTATGAAATCGCGAACGCGAAAACAAATACCGGCCGAACTTTTCGAGAGGCGGGGCATGGCCTATTGTTCCACGCCAAGCTCTTTGAGCATATTATCGAGGTATTCCAACATAAAAGCCTCGCAGGTTTCATCGGCAAGTCCCACGCAGGAGCAGGTTATTTTGCCTCTGGCGCGTACCAGAAACTCAAGGCACAGACCGTTTTTGAGGGTTTCCAGAGCCAGAGCATGAGGGCCGCAGCTTTCGGCATGGGCTTTCTGCTCACTGGTGAGAAGGTGTTCGGGAATCGGCAACCAATACAGGCCGTCCACTGCCGACTTGAGACCGCGCCGTTCAAGATCCAGAATGATTTTGCCCATATCAGTGCGGGATATGTTGTTGATATATTTTGTATGCAAAAAATTTCCTTTTTTATGACTATATAGTGCGAAATAAAAAGTTTTTGGTAAAGGGGGATGGGGGCGCGGGGGTAGGGGGGG
>JAVBLG010000080.1:0-4784 GCA_031553655.1 Desulfovibrionaceae bacterium
ATTATCCTAATTACAAGCGGTAATTTGAGTTATTTTGGTTGTTCGGGGGAGGGAAGCAAAAATTTTTTAAAAAATTTTTCCTTCCCTCCCCCGAACCCCCTCCTTTCCTTTCAAAAACTTTCATTGGGGCCGAGAATATACAAATGGTCTGCAGATTATACATTCCAAAAGGTTGGCTCTAAAAAAATGGATTTTATTTCCTGGCAAGGAAAATATCATTTTTGAATCAAGGATAGGCCTCTTTGGGCCATCCTTGATTCAAAAATGATATTTGACGCAGTCCAGGGAGCAAAAGACGTTTTTTAGAGCCAACCCTGCTAATCTGGAAGCATACCAGAAAGCATACTCTGCCCGGTAGATTCCAAAACCGCCCGCCACAAATCCGAACGTATATTCAACTTGCGCCGCTTGCACGTAACCAGCTCAAAAGGCAGGTGCACATACCGATCTTTCACCTTGGCCACAACCATGCGTGTTCTCCCGGCCATGGCCGCATGCATGGCATGCTGACCCAAAAATCCGCAATATACGCGGTCATTGGCATTGGCGGGAATGGAACGAATTATATAGCTGGGGTCGATGACTTTAAGTGAAAAAGGCATGCCTTTGCCCTTGAGATGAGTCGATATCTCACTCTTCAAAAGCCCGAGAATATCGCCCAGCACCGGATTGCCCGAAGCGTCGGTGGCCGAATTTTTGGCCATCAGATGCTGCCCCGCCCCTTCGGCCGTAACAATCACAGCATGTCCGCGCTCACGCAGACGCTGTTCCAGCGCGGCCAGCAGGCCGCTTTCGCCCTGAAGGGAAAATTCAGCTTCGGGAATGAGAACAAAGTTCACTTCCTTCAGCGACAAAGTAGCCTGAGCGGCAATAAAGCCCGACTCACGGCCCATTAGCTTGACCAGGCCGATGCCGTGGGGAAAGCCCTCGGCCTCGGTATGAGCGCACTGAATGGCCTCGGTGGCCTTGTCCACAGCGGTTTCGAAGCCAAAGGACTGCGGCACGAAATTTATATCGTTGTCTATGGTTTTCGGTATGCCGATGATGGATATTTTGAGGTTGCGGGCATCAATTTCATCGCTAATGGCCGAAGCCGCTTTCATGGTGCCGTCGCCGCCGATAATAAAAAGACAGCTTACATTCATGCGCTCAAGCGAATCCACTATTTCAACGGGCGACTGCGGCCCGCGCGACGATCCCAGCATGGTGCCGCCAAACATGTGGATATTGGAGACTCGGCTGGGCGTAAGCTCATACACCTTGTGATTGCAATCGGGAATAAAGCCCTCAAGCCCGTAGCGTATGCCCAGAATGGCGGGCACATTGTAAGCGTGATGCCCCTCCATGACCAGAGCGCGAATAACGTCGTTGATGCCGGGGCACAACCCGCCACAGGTTACAATGGCGCATTTGGCCCGGCTAGGGTCGAAATAAAGTTTACGGCGCGGCCCGGCGGTTTCAAATGTTACGAAGGAAGAATTGTCCAAATCCTCGGCCAGTTCCTTGTCCACAAAAATGGATGTGGTCTTGTCGTCGGCCCAAGTGCGATAGGGTAAGCGCGAGTTGATCTTGGGCTTGCCCAGGATCTTGATATTCATGTCCTGGGAAGGCGGCTCGCAGCAATGCGTATCTTTGCTCATTTAACTGTCTCCGGCTCTATTATAGCATTTAGCTTTTGAAATTATCCATTACCTAAGATTGTTTTTTAAGAATTAAGGTTGATTGTCCTGCGCCGCCTTTCATCGGCGGCTCGGAATAGCATGTTATTACGGCGGCTTCTCCGCCTAAGTTACGGACACTTTGTGAGAGACTCGGGCCGTCCTGGCCCTCGCCCTGCGGGCGTTGCTGCGCAACGTCCAATTTCACATCCTGTGAAATTGAGCGGACGGCCCTGACACCGCACGGGCCGTCAGAGCATTTCGCTCATTTCATTCGCAAAACGCTCTAAGTAAAATATATTGCCAGCATAACTTATTTAATACGTTTGGCAATGATGATGCTTTATATTTCAACGTGCTGATATTTAAATAAAAAGTTTTGAGAAAAGGGGGATGGGGGTTCGGGGGAAGGGGGAAAGGAACTTTTCCAAAAGTTCCTTTCCCCCTTCCCCCGCAATGTCTCTCCCTATTTCAGTAACCCCAGCTCTTCACCGTGTTCGGCCATAGCAGCTATGGAAATGGATAAAAACTCATCCAAATCCAGACCTATTTTTTCGCATTCTTTTATACTTTCGCGGCGCACGCTGGCGGCGAATGCTTTGTCTTTCATCTTTTTCTTTATGCTTTTGGCTTCCATGCCGACGATTCCGGTGGGCCGCACCAAGGCTCCGGCGCTGATCATGCCGGTTACAGACTCCGCGCAGCGCAGGGCGAAGTCAAAATTATTTTCCGGCGCGCATCCGTTGGTTTCACCATTATGAGCCTTTACTGCGTGAATAATTTCCTCGTCCACCATACCGGCCAGTTTTTCGGCGGTGACCAGACCGTGCCTGGCAAAGTCATTAGCCGTGTCCGGGTAGTCCAGGTCGTGTACAAGACCGGCCAGACCCCATTTTTCTTCATCTTCTCCCAAACGGCGGGCCAAAGCGCGCATGACTGCCTCGGAGGCCAGGGCGTGCTGCACAAGATGTTGTTCCGGTCGTTGTTCTTTTACAATTTCAAGAGCCTGTTCGCGATTGAGCATATGTTCTCCATAGCAAGCTTATTTTGCCGGCAAAACGCGCCGCGTAGCCGTCGGCCACAATCAGGAGCAGACCGACGAACATGAGCACCGTGGCAATGAATTTTTCGGTAGTAAATGTCTCTCCAAAAAAAAGATAGGCCCAGGTAAAACCAAAAACCGGCACCAAAAGCGAAAAAGGAGCGATTTTGGTCGGAGGGTTTCTTAGCAGCAGGCGGCCCCATATGGCATAACTGGCCACCGAGGCTATGAGGCCCATGTACAGAACGCTCACGACCGCAGCCGGGCTAATATTGGCCAGAGCGGCAATTTGCCCGCTTTCTGTACAAAAGGAAAGCAGCAGCAATGGCGGCGGCGCCACCAGACAGCAATAAATGGAAAGACGATTCATATCCACATTTTTGGCCAGACGCAGCTCAATATTATTCCAGCCCAGGCAGGCCGCCGAAAGCAGTATGAAGCCGATGCCCACAAGCGAATCCACAGCCCCCAGTTGTGACCAGCCCGCAGCCACCAGACCAGCCACAGCCACCAGAAGGCCCGCGCGCTGCGGGCCGCTCGGCGCAAGCCCCAGCCTTGTCCAGGCGAAAATAGCCGTAAACACCGCCTGCGTTTGCATTAAAAGCGAACTTAATCCCGGAGGGGTACCGAACCATATGCCCACATGGGCCAGGGTAAAAGCCAGAACGCACAGCACAAAGCCAATGCGCCAGATCAGTCGCCAGGGAATGCCCTGCCGCCCTATGAAAAAAACCAGAGGCACAACCACGGAAAAACGCAAGGCTGTGAACAGTATGGGCGGCATTTCGGCAAGGGCGACGGGCATGGCCACGAAGGTGCCGCTCCAGAAAAACGCCACCAGGGCCGCCAGAATGATATCTTTTATCGGCATGGACAATCACTAACAAAAAGCCGGAGGCATGGCAATGACGCCGATTCTCCAGTAGCTTCCGACCGGAATGATGCCGACCTTTTACCCATATCTGTCTCTAATGCAAATAATATCACAAAACAGATAAATGATCTTTATTTAAATTTTTACTTCCGCTTCGCGCTGATTTTTGATATGGGAATACGAGTATTGTGTCCGGCGATGGAGCAGTGAGCACGCCGGGGGGGAATCCCGCGTATTCGGGCGAATGAGGACAAACGCCCGCAACCGGGAGGACGTTATCATTGCAAAGGAGTGTTATGCATAAATTTTCGCGATATTCCGCCATGTTACTTGTCATTTTCATGGTTGGCTTCTGCTTCGCCAGCGAGAGTGTGGCGGCTTCAAAGGCAAGAAGTAAGAAAAAATCGGTTCAAGTCGTAAAGTCATCATCAAAAAGTTCGTTCAGAACGTCTCGTGAAGGTTCGTTCAAAACGTCCCGTGTTAGTACACGCATAACTCGTGGAAAAGGTTATGCGGAAATGCGCCCGGATGTCCGCGTACGCAAACGCATGGCGGCACTCAGGAATATGCGCAGAACCAACGCGTACGTTTACACGACGGAGCGTGAAATCTATTATACCGGTAATTTCAAGAATTACACCGGCAATTTCAAGAGCACCCCTGTGCTGCTGGTCAAACCCACCGACGGTGATCTTTCTTCAGAGTTCGGCATACGCCAGTTGGGCAGAAGAAGCGCCGTGCGCATGCACAAAGGCGTGGATTTCAGCGCCCCGCGCGGAACACCGGTTGTGGCTTCGGCCGACGGCGTGGTTACTTCTGTGGGCCATAACGGCGCTTACGGCCGCATAATTGAAATAGATCATGGCGGGGGTATGTCCACTCGCTACGCGCACCTTGACGCCATTACCATACAGGAAGGGGCCAAAGTGCGCGCCGGAAGAATGATCGGCACGGTCGGCCGCACCGGCAGAACCACCGGCGCCAACCTGCACTTTGAAGTACTGGTGGACAACGTTCAGATCAACCCCATGCGTGCCGCCGCCTGGACCTCGTTCGCAGGAAACGAACGCCGCGCCCCCAGGCACCGCATATATTAAAAACAAAGCGCCTTCCCGCGCATGAAGAAGCGGCGGTTAAAACCCGCAAAAACGCGTCTTAAGTTAAAAAAAATCACACATGACGATGTCAGAGAAACAAAAACGCCAATTTT
>JAVBLG010000099.1:0-8499 GCA_031553655.1 Desulfovibrionaceae bacterium
CCGACTATTTCACGTAACCATTCTGCTCTGGCTTTCGCATAGGCTTCCATGTCGTAAAAGCCCTCACCACCGGAAAGATAAGTGCATAGCGCTATAAACATTATTATTTCAAGGCTATGTATCTTGGTTCTATTTGTCCGGTGATCAGGTAGTTCCCTAAAAATTGTCAGTGCTACTTCATGAGGTCGTTTCATGTCCTCACTTTATAGATTTTTTTTAGATGCGTCAGCCCTGCTGGCACAGGGCGTTTTTATTGACGCCCTACCGCACATGGTATAAATTGTACTGTGGAAGATGTTGTATATTAGCTTAGTACTTGTCACTCATTAGCGGGCCAGCTGGAAAATTGATTTTTTCGCTCCATATTCATGGCGAATATTCAATGAGGAGCGTTACATGGGCACGGATTCAGTTCGATTCTCGGAATTGCAAAAAAGAAGTGATTCGATTTTACGGCTATTTGAAAACAGTCCTTTCAGTATTCTGCTGACTGATGTTAATAATTGTGTTGTTTACTGTAATAAAACATTTATGGCCGCCTTGGCCGTTGACGATTTTTCCGCTCTCAAAGGACATTCCATCGGAGATATTTACGTACGCTCCGTTGGGACCGCGTTTGCCGAAGCAGTGCTGCAATTGACCGATAGCGTAAAGAACAGCATGCAGGCCTCGATGGCAACGGATATTTCCGTCAAATTCCCCGCACAACAAGCAACTCATATCTACACTATACAGTCCTCTCCCATGATGAGCCCAGACGGCGTATTGGAGGGAGTGCTCTCCTGTTACCACGAGACCGGTGGCGCGCGCCGGGCCGAGCTTGACGAGCACGCCCGTATCATGCTGGATGCAACTCCCCTGGCGGCCTCCTTTTGGGATGCACAGGGCAACATGATTGACTGTAATCTGGAGGCTGTGCGCCTGTTCGGACTTGAGCGGAAATCTGACTACACTGAGCATTTTTATGAGTTGAACCCATTGCGCCAGCCCGATGGCGAATTGACGGAGGATAAAGCGGCCCGAGAGATTGCCGCCGCATTTGCTACCGGTTACCGGCGCTTCGACTGGATGTATAGGACCCTGGGAGGAGAGGAACTTCCGGTGGAAACAACCTTGGTGCGTGTTGCCAGTAACGGCGAATATCGCCTGGCCGCTTTTTCTCGAGATTTGCGCGAAATGCGGGCTATAGAAGAGCAGCGCCTTGCGGCGATCAAGCGCAGCCTGGAAATGGAAATGCAAGCCCGGTCCGCCACGGCCGCTTCGAAAGCGAAAAGCCGCTTTCTTTCCACAATGTCGCATGAAATCCGTACACCCATGAACGCGATCATCGGCATGGCCAGTCTTTTGGCCCACGAGCCTCTTACCGAGCGCCAGCGTTCCCATGTGAACGACATCACGGTTTCCTCACATATCTTGCTGCATCTTATCAATGATATCCTCGACATTTCCAAGATCGAGGCGGGCAAGTTTCAACTTATCCCGGTTGACTACAACATTGAGCCCCTGCTTGATAATCTGCGCTCCGAATTTACCTTCGCGGCGCGGGCAAAAGGCATTTCATTCACCATGGAGATAGATCCGCTTTTGCCCGCATGTTTGTACGGGGATGAACTCAGACTCAGACAAACATTGGTCAATGTTTTGGGCAATGCGGTCAAATTCACGAAGGCCGGGGGAGTCTCCTTGCGAGCCTTCGCGGACGGCTGTTTATTGCGCTTTGTCGTATCTGATACGGGCGTCGGAATCCGCAAAGAAGACATGCCGAATCTATTCAATGATTTCGGCAGATTGAACATCAAAGAAAACAAGTACATCCCCGGAACAGGTCTTGGGTTGGCCATTACCAGGAACCTGATCGACATGATGGGAGGAAGCATTGAGGTTGAGAGCGAATATGGGGTCGGTTCCAAATTTGTCCTGAGCGTACCGCTGGTGCCTGGTGATGCGCGCAACATTGCGTGCGCGCAGGTCGAAAACGAGTACCTTTTTGCTCCGGATGCCCGGATACTGGTCGTGGACGACAACGACATCAACCTGATTGTGGCTTCCGAGTTGCTTACCATGTTTGCCGTAAAAAGTGACACAGCCCAAAGCGGTGAGGAAGCCATCAACAAGATAGCCGCGTCTCACTACGATATTGTATTCATGGACCACATGATGCCGGAAATGGACGGAGTGGAGACAACAAGAATTTTGCGGCAGAAATACGGTAAGGCCCTGACCATTATCGCGCTGACGGCCAATGCCATAGAAGGTGTCAGGGAAGAACTTCTCGGCGCGGAGATGGACGATTATTTGTCAAAGCCGATCGACGTGGAAACAATGAACCGGATGCTGCATAAATGGCTGCCAACCTCTTTGAAACGGTCTCGGCAAGGGGATACGCCGCACAGAGTATAAGACCAATGAACCCGCCTGGCTATAATGCAATAATATAATAGATCTGTTTTCTCACCACATAAGTACCTTTCTTACTGCCATCACGGATAAAAAGTTTAGGAAAAGGGGAAAGGGGGGTTCGGGGGAAAGGGGGGTTCGGGGGAAAGGGGAAAAAACCTTTTCAAAGGGTTTTTCCCCTTTCCCCCGACCGCCGGAGGCATTCATTAAAAGAGGGCGTTTCCGGGCGGGAGCAAACACTTTGCAGTGCGGCCCTCGGAAACGCCCTTTAACCTGGTCAGAGGCCGGAAAGGCGTATCAGCTAAGCCTTAGAAAGGCCAGACTATAGGTATAATCACCAGGCACATGATCAGGCAAACCAAAACCAACCCGACGCCCGGCAGGATGTAATCCTTGAAACGGTACTTGCCCGGCCCCAGCACGATAGTATTGGGCGGAGTGCCCACCGGGGTCATGAAGGCGCAGGAAGCGGCAATGCATATGGCCATGATTACCGCATGGGGGTTAACCCCAATGCCCTTGGCTATGGAAAGCCCTATGGGGCAGAGCAGCGCGGCCGAGGCCGTGTTGGACATAAACTGGGTAAGTCCGCAAGAGAGCACGAAAAGTATAAAGGTGATAAAAATGGGTGAAGGGTTGCCGCCCATAAGCCCGATAACGCTGTCGGCGATCATCTTGCCGGCTCCGCTCTTATCCAGGGCGGTGGCAATGGGCATCATACCGGCAAAAAGGAAAATGGTCACCCAGTCAATGCTCATATAGGCTTCTTTTTCCTTGATGCACTTGGTAACCACCAGGAAAAGAGCTCCGGATATGGCCGCCATTTCCAGAGTAAACCACTTGATATCAAGGGCCATGACCACAACCACGGCCAGCAGTGTAAGCCCGGTGATCCACATTTTCACCGGGTCATGATCCGTGGCGGTGGCCTCAAGCGCGGCGTCTTTATCCAGGGCATCAAGGTCGGCATCCTGAATTTTAGGCAAAAAACGCTTGCCGATGAGCATCATATAGGCAATGCCCACAACAGTAAGCGGAATGCCGATCCAGGCGAATTCAAAAAAGGAAAAAGGCTCCAGGCCGGCGGCCTTCAAAGCCCCGGTCCCGATTATGTTGGGAGGAGTGCCCACCATAGTAATGGTGCCGCCAAGGCCCGCGGCAAAGGCCAGAGGCATGAGCTGGCGGGAAGGAGGATTTTTGGTTACGGCGCATATGCCGAGAATGACCGGCATGAGCGCGGCGGTTGTGCCAGTGTTGGAGGTGACCGAAGACAAGGATCCGGCCATGGTCATGGAAGAAAACATCAGGCTGTTTTCGCCGCTGCCCAGTTTACGCACCACAAAAGTGCCTATGGTTTGCGCAAGTCCCGTTCGGAACATCGCCCCCCCTATGACGAACATGCCTGCAAACAGCACTACCGTTGAATTGGAGAGGCCCGAGAATACCGCCGACGGTTTTATCACGCCAAGAACGCCCAAAGAAATAGCGCCCAGCATGGAGGTGACCGCAAGAGGAATAAGCTCGGTAATAAAAAGCACAGCCACAACAGCGACAACAATAAGCGTTAAATGCGCGTCTGACATTCTGTCCTCCTGGTAGAACGTGGTGTGGAGGGAACAGCGTGCCGTATTATGCGCGCGTATCTGGCCCAAAGCGCTTTTGCTCCCGCGCAGGCTCATCCCGAAGCGCCAATACAGCCGCCGACGAAAAATACTATCATTATGCTCTGATAGCATAGACGGCTTACGGGCGCAATGGGGTTCAGCGATTTTTGCCGCAACGATAGCCCCATATTTATACTTTTATTTGTTTTTCAACCGGATATATCGGCGGCATTTCTAACAGCCGACAAAGACGCCCGCTTAGCCCGGGGCGACAGCGGAGTCAAGAGCTTCGCGCAGGGCCGCGCACAGGGCATTAATTTGTTCTTCCGAAGGCCCGTCGGCTCCGTCTTTGAGGGCTCCTTCCACAACCAGGGCGGCCTCGGCCAGGCGCGCGGCCCCAAGGGTTCGGGCTACGCCCTTCAGAGTGTGAGCCCGCAACTGTGCTTCCGCGCGATTACCCTTCTCCAGTTCAGTTTCAATTTTCAGGCAGGCATCCTGATAATCAGTAAAAAATTCATTGCGCAGACGCAGATAAAGCTGCTCATCGCCGACGGCCTCCACTCCCAGGGCATAATCGAAAGCAGCTTCAACTGATGCGGATGCGCCGGAATCCGCCGCCTCGGAAATCTCCGGACATGCTGTCACCGGCCTGAGGAATTTGAGAAGGCACGCCCATAATTCTTGAGACTTGAATGGCTTGCTCACATAGTGCGCCATGCCGCTGCGCAAATAATTCTCCTTGTCGCTGGACATGGCGTTGGCCGTGAGCGCGATTACCGGGGTTACATTGCCCGCTTTAACCAATTTTCGCGCCGTTTCAAGGCCATTCATCACCGGCATGTGTATGTCCATAAAAATCAGATCGAAGGGCCTGCCCTGCTCCCAACGCTCCCTAGCCATATTCAAACCTTCCAGCCCGTTTGAGGTCATCACCGCTTCAAGACCCACCCTGGCCAGATGTTCCTTGATCACCTGCCGGTTTATCACATTGTCCTCGCAAACCAGAACTTCGCCGGAAAAGGTCGGCTTGTCATATTCATGTTCTTCATTCTCGGTTTCGCTATTGTCGCTGAACGCGTCAGCCGTATCAAAAGATAAGGTAAAGCTGAAGCGGCTGCCTATGCCCACCGCGCTGTCCACCACTAGCGTGCCGCCCATTAATTCCACAAGGTTTTTGGTAATGGCCAGGCCCAGGCCTGTACCACCATATTGGCGAGTGGTGGAGTTGTCGGCCTGCACAAAAGGGTCGAATATCTTGTCGATTTGCTCGGCGTTCATGCCTATGCCGCTGTCTTTCACCTCGAAGTGAACCCTCATGTTGTCGGGGCCGCTCTCGCACTCGGAAGCCGTAACCTTGACAATGCCCACATTGGTGAATTTCAACGCATTGGAAATAAGGTTCAGCAGAATCTGGCGTAATCTGGTAGGGTCTCCAATCAGCTTGCGCGACATGAACGGTTCGGAATAAAAGTAGAGTGTAAGGCCCTTTTCCTCGGCTTTGGCGCTGACCATGTCTTCGCACAGTTTGAAAATATCATTAATGCGGAAAGCGCTTTTTTCAATTTCCACTTTTCCGGCTTCAATTTTTGATATATCAAGAACATCATTGATAATTTCCAGCAGACTGTGCGCGCTGCCCTTAATTTTGTTCAAATAAAAACGGGCATTTTCCGCTATGTCCATGTCATCAAGAGCCAAGTCCACGAAGCCGATCACACCGTTCATGGGGGTGCGTATTTCATGGCTCATGTTAGCCAGAAAAGCCGTTTTCATGCGCGAGGCTTCTTCGGCGGCCTCAGCGGCGGCGCGCAGGGCCTGCTCGTCGCTCTGGCGCTTGGTGAGATCCATGCAGTGCACGGCAAAGGCTTCCTGGTCTCTGTAAACAAAGGGACGCGATATTATTTCCACGTCAATGACGTTTCCGTCCAGCTTACGCATCCGGCAACGGAAGCTGTCCACCTTGCGCAGCCTGAACATTACACTGTCTTTTATTTCACCGGGCATCCAAAGATAGGAGCTTATGGGCGTTTCCACCAATTCTTCGCCTATGGAAGCGCACATATGCCTGAAGGCCGAATTGCAGCCCAGAATACGCCCGTCGGCATCACCAACCGCGCAAATCGGGGCGGGAATTTCGTCGAGTATGGCCTCGGTGTCGCGATAGGCCTTTTCCAGATCCTCTTCGGCCTCTCTGCGTTTGCGCTCACTCTCTTTCTTTTCGGAAATATCGTGAAAAATAGCCACTGAGCCGGTGATATTGGATTTTTTGTCAAGAATGGGCGTGTAAGAGGCCGAGCAATGAATTCTGCGCCCGTCCTTGTGCTTGCGCACGACTTCCACGTGGGTGATGTGTTCGCCGTTGAGAAGCCGGGCGTTTATTTCATCAATTTCCGCCAAGCCTCCAGAAGGCGCGTAGTCTTTGGTGGTTTTGCCGATGATTTCCTCGGCCTCGTACCCCAAAATATTTTTAGCGCCGATATTCCATTCCAGAATGAGCCCGTCCCGGTCTTTCAAAATAATCCCGGCGTCGGCCATGGAAATAATGGCGTGTAATCTGTGGGCATACTCCTCGGAAAAAGGCATGGGTAACTCCGGAGGAAGTTCTGTTTTTACATGCGGGAGTGTCGGAATCAATTAAGCCCTTGCCTGAGGCCGCATGACGCGGCTGAACCGAATGCAGTTCATTAATGCCATTAATCGTGGCGGACCGCCAGATATTTTGGCGCGTAAAAGCGCATTTGGCGCGAAGTTTTTATGTATTGATCTAGTTAGCCGCGCCTTATATGATGTGCCGACACAGACGAGCAAGCATACGGAGGTGGGCGTCATGATCGTAATTCTTACCGGGGCGGGCATAAGCCGGGAAAGCGGCATTGCCACTTTTCGCGATGCCGGCGGATTGTGGGAAAATGAACGCATTGAAGATGTGGCTACGCCACGCGGATTTGCCCGCAATCCGGATCGGGTGCAGGCTTTCTACAACGCCCGCCGCCGTGAGCTGTCAAACGGCAAAATCGCGCCGAACCTGGCCCACGAAGCTCTGGCCCGACTGGAACACGAGGGCTACGAACGAGTGCTGCTGATAACACAAAATGTGGACAATTTGCACGAGCGCGCAGGGTCAAAGGCTCTTCTGCATATGCACGGTGAACTTTTCAAGGCCCGTTGCCTCGGATGCGGAACGGTCGCGCAATGGGAGGGCGATCTTGAGCGCGATTCCGTCTGCCCCGGTTGCGGCGCAGCCGGAAAGCTGCGGCCCCACATAGTATGGTTTGAGGAAATGCCCCTTTATATGGACGAAATTGACAAAGCTCTGGAGGCGTGCCGCCTGTTCGTATCCATAGGCACTTCCGGACATGTTTACCCGGCGGCCGGTTTTTGTCTGCGGGCGCGCCATGCGGGGGCCGAAACTCTGGAACTGAACCTGGAACCTTCACTCAATGCCTCCAGCTTTCACCGGGGCGTATATGGCCCGGCCTCGAAAGTAGTTACGGAATGGGTAAACGAGCTTTTGGACAATCAGGCAAATAAGTGATAAAGAATACGGCGGCGAGCCGGTTCTACAGCGGTTGGCCGGCGTTTGCGCGCTTTTGCGCGCGGATAAAAAACAATCAGAAGGACACGCCCATGAAAAAAATCGTTTTTGTCTTGAGCATGATTATGTCCCTGGCGTCCCTGCCTGCTCTGGCAGCCCAGAAAACCTATGTGAACGGCATTGATGCCAACTACCCCCCCTTCGCCTACATTGACGAAAAAACCGGCTCTCCGGCGGGCTTTGACGTGGAATCAATGAACTTCATCGCAAAAAAAATGGGCTTTGAAGTAAAGCATGTGCCGGTAGCCTGGGACGGCATCATCCCTGCTCTGCTGGCAAAAAAAATAGACATGATCTGCTCGGGCATGAGCGCTACCGACGCCCGCAAGACCCAGGTGGGCTTTTCTGATCCCTATTGGACCGTGGATCGCGTATTTGTGGTCAAAAAAGGCTCCGTGCTCAAAGCCGATGAGCTTTTCACCGCGAAAATCAAAATTGGGGCACAGCGCGGCACCAATGAATCCACCGAGCTGCAAAAAGAAAAAGAAGCCCGCAAAAGCCCCATGGAAATTCGTCTGTACGATTCCGCCCCACTGGCCATTGAAGACCTCATGAACGGACGCATCGACGCGGCGCTTATGGACGAGCTGCCGGCCGCCGACGCCGCCGCCGCAGGCAAGACCATTGTGAAGATCGGCACCTTCGGCCACCCCAGCCCCTTTGGTGTTGCCGTGCGCAAGAATGACGCCGAACTGCTCAAGCTGATCAATGAAGGCTACAAGCAGCTTATGGCCGACCCTTTCTGGCAGGAATTGCAGAAGAAGTATACTACCAAGTTACCCCAATAGACTATCGCTAGCGGCCCGGCTTGCCGTGTTACTTCGTCAGACTGCGCTTTTGTCTCGCTGCGAGGGCTAAAGAGCCCACTCGCTCGCAAAAGCTTGTCTTCCTCGTCTGACGGCA
>JAVBLG010000074.1:0-30599 GCA_031553655.1 Desulfovibrionaceae bacterium
ATACTCTGGCCACCAGAGGCACCACCTACAACGCCTACCTGATCAAAGACGAAAAAACCGTTCTTTGCGATACGGTGGATCATCATTCTCTTGGAACCATGCTTTGCCGCATGGGCAAAATAACCGAATTTGAAAAAATTGATTATATAATCTGCCACCACATCGAGCTGGATCACGCCGGAGCTCTGGTCGAACTGGTGGAACGCTGCAAACCCGAAAAGATTTTCTGTTCGGAAGAAGCGCTCAAGTCGATGTCCGGCTATTTCGACCGCTCCAACTGGCCGGTACAAACGGTCAAAACCGGAGACAAGCTCAACATAGGCAAACGCAATCTAACCTTTTTCGAAACGCGCATGCTGCACTGGCCCGATAGCATGGTCTCTTATGTACATGAAGACAAATTGCTGTTCAGCCAGGACGCCTTCGGCCAGAACATCGCCTCCAGCCAGCGCTTCTGCGACGAATACAATCGAGAAGACCTGCTGCGCGCGGTAAAGGAATATTACTACAATATCATCCTGCCCTACTCGCCCCTGGTGCTGCGCGCTCTCGATTCCCTGGGCGGCCTGGACATAGACATGATCGCTCCCGACCACGGGCTTATCTTCCGCAAGGCCGATTGCATCAAGTTCATCCTTGAAACATACAAAGCCATGGCCGAACAAAAACCGCAAAAGCGCGCCGTGGTCATTTACGACACAATGTGGGAATCGACCATGAAAATGGCCTATTCCATCGTTTCCGGCCTGGAAGAAGCCGGAGTGCCCGGACGCATCATGTCGCTCAAGGCCAATCATCACAGCCAGGTAATGACCGAAGTGGCCGAATCGGGCATTGTGGCCATTGGCTCGCCCACCCACAACAACACCATTCTGCCTCCTGTAGCCGGAATGCTCACCTATATGAAGGGTCTGAGGCCCAAAAACAAAATTGGCGCGGCCTTTGGCTCGCACGGCTGGTCCGGAGAAGGAACCAAAGTCATCAACGAATGGCTGTCCTCCATGGGCATGGATATGCCCTGCGACCCGGTCAAATCGCTCTGGGGGCCGAATCACGACACTCTCAAGGCCTGCCACGCCATGGGCAAGACTTTAGGCGAAGCGCTTTGTAAGAAAATTGGATGATTGTTGAGGGGGGAAGAGGACACTTTTTGAAAAAAGTGCCCTCTTCCCCCCTCACACTCCCCCCTTCTCCCTCAAAAACTTTTACTTATCCGGCCGTAATTCAGCATGGGGCCTCTCTTCCTTTCGGCATCACGCCCGTAGTCAGTGCGTCTGCTCTTGTTCTTCCAACTGATCAAGGTCCATTTCTTCATCCTGAAGATGCCCGCCCGACAGTTTGTTTACCAGCAGCACCGCTATAGTGTTGCCGAATACATTGATGGCCGTGCGCCCCATATCCCCAAAACGGTCAATGGCCGCAAGGATGGCGATAGCGTCCATAGGTAACCCAAGCGACTGCAAAAGCACCGCCAGTACCACCACTGAGGCTCCGGGCACGTTGGCTGTGCCCTTGTTGGCGATCAATGTGGTAATCAGAATCGTGAGCAATGTATGCATATGCAGCGGAATATGATAGGCTTCAGCCAAAAAGGTCACCGCCAGGGCCTGATACATGGCCGCCCCGTCCAGATTGAAGCTGTAGCCCAGCGGCAGCACAAAAGAGACAATTTTTTTTGGAACGCCGTGCCGTTCCAAAATTTCCATATGCACAGGCAAAGTCACTTCGGAAGAGGCCGTGGTAAAAGCCAACAGCAACGGTTCGAGAATCTTTTTCGTGGTTTTGAAGGGCGGAATGCCCATTATGCTCAGCAAAATCCAGAAAATGACCATAATCAGCAAAAGCCCGATATACAACGTGCCGATCAGTTTGGCCATCCCCAACAACAAGCTGGAACCCTGAGTGGCCACTACCCAGGCTATAATACCGGCCACGGCTATGGGGGCTGTGGCCACCACGCCTTTGGTCAGACGGAACATGGCCGACAAAAGGCTGTCGAGCACGTTCAGAACCGGTTTGCCTTTTTCGCCCATGTGCCCCAAACAAATGCCCAGACATACGGCGAAAAAAAGCACCGGGATTATTTTTTGTTGGGCTGCGGCCATAACAACATTGTCCGGGATGATGTCCAGGAAAAACTTGACCCAGTTAATGCTGGTGGCCAGATTGGCGGGCACATGCCCGGTAGCCTGCATGACCACGCCGCTCGCCGGATGAAAAATGAAGTTGAGAGTTATACCCAGAACAATGGATATGCCGGTTGCAATGTAAAACCAGGCAAAAGCCACAATCCCAAGGCGGCCCAATTGCTTCATGTCCGACCCCATCTGGGCCATGCCCAGGGTGACGGCCGAAAACACCAGAGGCACCACGATCATCTTGATGGCTTTGATAAAGGCCAGACCCAGGGGTTCCAGCTGCTTGCCTAGATCAGGCCAGAAATAACCCAACAGGCAGCCTATGATCAGCCCGGTCAGAATCCGCATCCATAACGGATACCGGGAATTGTTCGGATTGGAGTTGGTTTCGTGCGTATCCATGACAATATTCCTCCATATACGCTTATTGCATTCGCAAAATGCTACAAAAATATGAATGCGCCTTATCAACCGCAGATATGCCGCCTAAAAACCGGACGGTACAATGCGCAAATTCGGACAATTGGAGAAAAAAGCGGAAGAATGAACGGATGGGAAAATAATTGCGGCCTGACGGCCAGGATCCGGCACATGAAGGGCACGGCCGGAAGGAGGCGGGAGGTCGCGGAATATCCACAGGCAAGTATAGACAGTTGGCAGAATTATCCGCGGTTACGATCAGTAGGTAAGTCCGATAAGAGATTTAGGCAATTAAAATATCTTTCAATCCACAGTCAGCTCCATCCGCCCACTGACTCCGTCAGCGGCGGATAGGAACCGTGCGGATTGCCCATCGATGAAGGAAGGGGTTACAAAAGGGAAATTTTGATAAAATCAGGGAAAGATATTTTTAAACAATAACCTGTCGCCCGGTGAATGCCTGGTGGTAGTTTCAAGGTACCAAAATGCTTAATTCCGCATTAGCCAACTTCATTATGGAAAGAATGAGAGTCATGCTTAATTTATGCATGCGAAATTTATACAATCCGGAATACATAGAAACCTCGTTGCTATTTTTTGATAAAAACGAATCACCAACATTCGAATTTTTTTCTAATACTTACAAAATTAAACCATCTGAATTATACGAAATGCAAGAGGGATTAATTAAAATATTTGAAGATGAAAACGAGGAAACACGCAACGGAAAAGTAGAAAAATTTTTACTAAAATTCTTCGAGCACCCCGGACACGAAAATGCTATAATCGGCATATATGAAATATATTCCAAAATAATTATAAACCTAATATCATATAAGAACGATGATTACAAATACATTTACAGAGTAAACAATAATAGGCATAACGACATTGACTACCCCCAATCCTTATTTGACGCGCTAATTCGAACAATTAAATATCATCTGCACTATTTCGAAATAAAAGAAGATATTAACGAGTGCGAGCTGCATTATAATCCAACAACAGTACAGAGTGAAGCGGCACAATCTTTTCTTGGAATAATAGGAGCTTCATCGGCAAACACTCCCTCTCTGGACCTTTTGGGCAGCATCAACAACTTGAGCAATTTGACTTATGAAAACAAAAAACCTTCGGGGGAAATAATTTTTAGCAAAGTCGAGAATTTCCACTATGATGTAAAATTGAAAAATCCCATTGAAATAAAGCAAGGTAGAAGAATCCGTAAATTACTTGAAATTTGTTCCGAAAGTCACTTTTTACTTTCCGACGGCCACAGTATTTATGGAATAGGCACGGTTGGTGATGGTGTAGAGACATATATTCTTGACGTGTATGACATAGGATGCTGGCAAATGTCGCATTCAGGAAAACTTTTATTGCGATCTGAATTCGGAAAAATATCGGTTGCTCAGAGATATATCAGCAATATAGTATTAGCAAAAAAAATACGCGGAATCTTCGGCGACTGTGATACAATCAAGATTTCGAAATTAATATATTCCATGTTAAAAGCCGAACATGGTTCTATAATTGTAATTTCCGAAGGAGCTCATACGGAATCAGATAGGCTTTGCATACATGGTTTTCTACCGGAACCTTTTGAGCCGAATCTTGATTTACTCAATCAGCTTTCAAAAATTGACGGCGCGGTTATTTTGGATCAAAATCTTTATTGTCATGGATTCGGAGTCATCCTCGATGGAGTGAGCGTTCAAAGTCAAGATCCATCACGCGGCTCACGCTACAATTCTTCTCTACGCTACTATTATTACATAAAAGAAAAATTTGAAAAAACTCTGATAGTTGTCACGTCCGATGATGGTATGGTAGACTTTATACCGCAAATCACATGATGCATAAAATTACTTGGTCCTTTATTCACAAACAACCATCATATATCTATGACAAAAATACATTCTGAGGTGTGACTTGAGACAAATCCTTTTCTCTCTGGCCTTCATCCTGGCTCTTATCCTCGCGCCGACAGCGTCAGCATCCGATATTTTGCTGGAAGGCGCTGTCGCGGCGGTCAGTGGTGACAAAATCACGATTACTTTCGCCCACAAGCATGATTTAACTGTAAACAACAAGGTGAAGATCGGCGGCAAAAGCCCCAACGCCAAACCTATGTACGGAAAACGCGTGTATACGGTATATATGGTTGGCCTGGGCAGCGCTGTCAACGGTAACGAAGCAACGGTGACGCTGTACGGTGTTCCGAGGGTCCAAACGGGCGACGAAGTACAGGTCCGCAGGCTGTCCAAAGGAAAGAGAGGCGGTTAAAGAACCACCATGTTTCAATCCACAGTCAGCTCCCTCCGCCGACTGACTCCGTCGCGGCGGATAGGAGCCGTGCGGATTGCCCCTCCCTGAAGGAATGGTTTACAAAAAGGATTTCATCGACTTCGTCGTTTTGTCAATCAATTTTTCCCCCTGAAGCAGGGCCGACGCGCCTCAGCGCGGAGGCCCGAGGCACTTGCATCAGCAAGTGCTCGAATGCGCTAGCATTCGTAACTAGGCGGAGCGTAGCGATGCCGTACTCAAATCGCGCAAGCGCTGCGATTAATCACCTTAAACGGATGATTTGTTAGTATGCAAAATAAGATGCGTCAGCCCTGCCCCCTGAAGGGGGAGGTTTCAGACAATAAAGGAAGTTTTGATGAAATACAGCATTGATGAAAAACCCGGAATAGTTCCGCTGTTCCTGTACGGTCTCCAGTGGTGGGTTGTATCCCTGCCATGTATAATCATTATGGGCATGGTTGTGGCGCGGCTGCATTTCACCGGCATCGGTGAACAGATCGCGTATATGAGGAAACTATTCTGGCTGATGGGCGCCGTGACCGTAGTCCAGGTATACTGGGGGCACCGTCTGCCTCTGGTGGTGGGACCGGCATCCATCCTGCTGGTAGGCCTGGTCGCCTCGGCTTCGGCCGGGGTCAACGCCATGTATTCATCCATACTCATAGGCGGAGCGCTGCTTGTCCTGGCGGCCGTTACCGGCGTGTTGTCAAAACTGAGGGTGTTTTTTACCTCCCGCATTGTGGCGGTTATTCTGATGCTTATAGCTTTTACCCTTAGCCCGACCATCCTGCGCCTGGTCACCGGCGGGACCGGGGAGCATGCATCTTTTAATCTTTGCTTCGCCCTGATGATGGCCTTTGCTCTGGTAATCTGCAACGCCGGGTTGCCGGGGGTCTGGAAGTCCCTGACTGTGTTCTTCGGCATCAGCGCGGGCAGCCTTTGCTACTTTCTCGCCTTCGGTCTCCCGGACGTGCCCGTCATGCCGAAAAACAGCGAGGGAATGCTATTATTCCTGTCCTCTTTTGAGCTGCACCCCGGCACGATTCTGTCCTTTCTTTTCTGTTTTCTCGCGCTAACCATCAATGAACTGGGGTCCATTGAGTCTGTCGGGCACATGCTGCGGGCGGAAGGCATGGATGGTCGCATCAAGCGGGGAGCAGGCCTGCAGGGCGCGGCCAACATGGCGGCCGGAGCCATGGGGATCATCGGGCCGGTGGATTTTTCCCTCAGCGCGGGATTGATCACGGCCACAGGCTGCGCTTCGCGCCACACGCTGGTGCCGGCGGGTATTGGGCTGGCGCTCTGCGGTTTTTTCCCTCACATGATTTTGCTGTTCTCCTGTATTCCCGGAGTGGTCATGGGCGCGTTGCTGCTGTACCTGATGACCACACAACTCGCCGGTGGTTTGACTGTACTGACGCAGAGCGGCGGCGTCACGGATTTTGCGGGCGGAATGATCGTGGGGCTGCCCTTGATGATCGGACTTCTCATCTCCTTTGCGCCACCCGCTGCTTTTAACGGCTTTCCGGACTTTTTGCGGTCTATTGTCGGAAACGGATTTGTTATGGGCACCGTGTTGGTGATTCTTCTGGAACACGTCGTGTTCAGGAAAAAGACTACAGAATGACGGCAAAATGATGAAAACGGCAAAATAAAGGGCGGCCCGAAACATTTTCAAGCCGCCACGGGCCGCCGGTTAACCGGCGGCCCACGCCATGTCCTACCTACTTCTTGTTTCCGCTCGCAAGAAAGCGTTCATAATATTCCTTCACCAGATTATGCATGGCCGCGCCTATGCGGCTGTATTCCACCTCGGTAAGGTTGGCCAGCGACACGCGAGCCGAGGGGTGTACCGTGCCGAAGCCCTTGCCGGGCAGCAGCACCACTCCGCTCCTTTCGGCCAGTTCAAAGAGGAACTGGTTGGGTTTCAAGGCCTTCAGCAGCCAATCCACGAATTCCTTGCCATAGGTGGCCCGTCCGAGCACTTCCACATCAAGGAGGTGATAGTAGTTCACATCATCGGGGTTATTGTCGGGCACAATGGACAGTTCACGGTACAAAGCTTCCTTACGGCGGCGCACCACGCGCTTCATGGCGTTCTTGTAGGCGTCGGCTTCATCCATAAGGGCGAAGAGCGAGAACAGCACCATTTGCACCTGCACCGGGGTGGATAAACCGGCAGTGTGGTTCAGGGCCACAGTGCGGCTGTCAGCCACCAGACGGTCAATGAACTTTAGACCACGCGGGTTGGTGGTGATGGAGCTGTAGCGTTCGTCCAATTCCTTGCCTATATGTTCGGGCAGCCCGGCAATGAGCCGATCCAGTACATTTTCTTCATGAGTGGCGACCACGCCCAGCCTCCAGCCGGTGGCTCCGAAGTACTTGGAGTACGAGTACACCAAAATGGTGTTTTGCGGGCAAATGGCAAAGAGCGACACGAAATTGTCGGCAAAGGTTCCGTAAACGTCATCTGTAAGGATGATCAAATCCGGGCGCCTCTTCACGATTTCAGCAATATAGTTAAGATTTTCAGTGGAAATCTTGACCGACGGAGGATTGCTGGGGTTCACCAGGAAGAAGGCCTTGACCTTGGGGTCAAGCAGCTTGTCCATTTCTTCCTTGGGGAATTGCCAATTGTTCTTAGGGTCGGCATTGATATGCACAACCTTGAGCCGATAGTCATTGAGTTCCGGAATTTCAATATACGGAGTAAAAATGGGCATACCCAGGGCAATGGTGTCGCCGGGTTCCAGCAGATGATTCTCCTTCATGGTGTTGAAAAGATAGGTCATGGCCGCTGTGCCGCCTTCCACGGCATACATGTCGAACTTGCCCTTGAAGGGAGTTGCGCCGATCATTTCCTTGCGGATGTATTCGCCGACAATTCTTTCCGAAAGCCGCAGCATGCGGTCGGGCACCGGATACATGATGCCCAGAATGCCCTCGGTCATTTCATAGATGAAGTCACCGGCGGGAATGCCCAGATGATCACGCACATAAGATACCGCGTCGCGGATAAAGTGTACGCCGGGCACATTCTTGTGTTCGTTCACAAAAATCTCAAAGCGGGCTTCAATGCCTTCGCGCTGCGGAAAACCGCCCACGCCTTCGGGCATGTAGCTGAAGGACCGTTCGGC
This sequence comes from Desulfovibrionaceae bacterium, assembly GCA_031553655.1. Lineage (GTDB taxonomy): Bacteria > Desulfobacterota > Desulfovibrionia > Desulfovibrionales > Desulfovibrionaceae > JAVBLG01. The sequence continues at coordinate 8,003 of JAVBLG010000074.1, forward strand.
TTCGCCCATGGCAAAAAGGCCGAACTGGAAAAATCCGTGACGCGGCAGTGTGGCCAGAAAGTTGGGGTTGCCGCGTCCGGCGTTAAGCAGCATGCAGCCCGCGTCGGTGCAGCCGGAGGCCGCCTTGATGAGTTCGTCTTTGAGTTCAAAGGGGCTGAGCTTGCTGATCTTGTCTAAATTCGGAGTATTGGTATTCATGGCTTTCTCCTTGCAGAGCGGTAGATTCTTGTTCAGTAATATATTGTGAATGACCTTAAATTTGTTTATTCTCTTGGTCTTGTTGGCCTCCGTCGCCTTTCGGCGGCGGCTCGGCATCGAATTTTTTACGGTCGGCTTCGCCTCCCTACGGCGGGCCTATCCACGCACGGCCCGCCGTAGGGCTCTGGCTTAAGCAAGAGCTACCACCAGCGGCCCAAGTAAAGTCAGAAACACATTGGCCAAAGCATAGGTTACGGCAAAGGGCACTGTGGGCACGGAATTTTCCGCCTTGCTCAAAATTTCCCCAAAAGCCGGGTTGGCGCTACGCGTGCCGGCCAGAGCTCCGGCAAAGATGGCCACGTTGTCGTAGCGTAACAGGTAACGGCCCACCAGCATGGTCAGAATTAACGGCAGAATGGTTACCACCACACCGATAAAGAAGATGCTCACGCCATGGGCGATTACGGTATGCACCGCCTGCTGACCGTAATTGAGGCCAACCACCACCACAAAGCCCGCCAGACCGAGATCCTTGAGCAATTGAGCCGCGCCTTCGGGGAAGGAGCCCATGCTCAGATGCCGCGTGCGATACCAGCCGAACAACAGACCGGAAAGCAAAGCCCCGCCACCGCTGCCCAGAGTAATTGGAATGGACCAGGCATGAATCACAATCTTGCCTATGAGCAGCCCGGCCACCAGGCCAAGGCCCATGTACACAAAGTCAGTTTTATTGCTGGGCATCAGAGCGTAGCCTACGGCCGACGCCGCGCGCCGCACATCCTGCTCGGCCCCGTAAAGGGTGAGCACATCGCCGCGTTCGAGTCTGGCTTCAAAATTCACCGGCACATTCGTACCATCGCGGCTCAAAGAGACTACATACAAACCATGGCGCATTTCAGGCGAGGCCATTTCGCGGATTTCGGCAAAGGTCTTCATGTGCAGCTTTTCATTGGTCACGACTATTTCGCGAGTTTGAATAACCACTTCCATGCCTTCTTCGCCGGGCCGTTCCGGACCAAGCTGCTTCGCGGCCGCTAGCACTCTATCGCGCTGCCCCACCAGCAGAATTATGTCGTTTTCTTCCAGAACCGTTTCAGAATTGAGGCCCATTACCGCGCCGCCGCGCTTCACGCGTTCGATGGTCACAGGCGGCAGACCGAACAGGTGTTCAAATTCACCCACTTTCTTTCCAGCCGCCGGACCAACCAGATGAATGCGTCCCACCAGGGCGGGCACGGCCAGCTGCTGGCCTTCGCCCACCACCAAACCTCCGGCAAGGCTGGCGGCTTCAGCGCCGATAGCGTCGTCACGAATGCTCCGGCCCATGAACTTTTCCAAAAGATTCACACAGATCAGGATGGCACCAAAAGAACCGAACACATAGGTAACGCCATAGCCCACGGAAATATTGGCCACCAGTCTGGCTGTTTCGTCAGCGCCCAGGTTCATGGCCTTGAGAGCCGATTCCGCCGTGCCCATAATGGCCGACTGGGTAAGCCCACCGGCGGCTATGCCCGCGGCAAGCCCCTTATCCAACCCGAACAGGCGACTCATGATCACCACGGTCAGAAGACCGGTGACGGCCAGAACCACGGCCAGAACTATTTCCTTGAGCGACTGCTTGCCGAGGGAGCGGAAAAACATCGGGCCGCTGGTAAAGCCCACGGCATAAATAAACAGGGCGAAAAGCATGTTCTTGACCGTATCGTCAATATGCACGCCGAATTGGCTTACCAGTACCGCCACCAGTAACGAACCGGCAACGCCGCCCAACTGGAACTTGCCAAAATTTACTTTACCCGCGTAGTAACCCAGAGCCATGGACAGGAAGAAAGCGATCTCCGGCATGCTCTTGAAAAGCGCGTGAGTGAAGTTGTATGTGGCTTCCATGATTATTCTCCTTGTCTTCGCCCCGCGCCCTGCCGGGCGCGGGGAGGGTCCAAAAACCCGTCAGCTTACATTGTCTGTGTCAGCATGGCCAACCCCACAATAACCGGTCCCAGAAGGGGCAGAATGGCGTTGGAGATAGCATAGGTTATGGTGTAGCCGATAAGCGGCGTGGTGTTTCCAGCGGCGGCCTGCACCGCGCTCAGCGCTGGTGTGCTGCACTGCTGCCCGGCTATGCCGCCGAGAAGCACCGGAATTTCAATCTTGAGCAACAGGCGGCCGACTGCCAGCGAAAGCAGAGCCGGAACCAGGGCGATACATATTCCCACCAGCGGCAGCTTCACTCCATATTGAGCCACCAGGGCGAATGCCTGCGGACCGGACGACAGGCCCACGCAGGCCACGAAGGTGGACAGGCCCAAATCCTTCATAATTTCCAGCGAAGACGGAGGCGTGCCGGGAATGGAAGGATGTCTGGCCTGGAACCAGCCAAAGGTCAGCCCGCTCAGAAGCGCGCCCCCGCCGGTTCCCAGAGTTAGGTTAATTCCGCCCACGGGAATACTGATTTGCCCGATGAGCACGCCCGCCACTACGCCAAGGCCCATGTACACAAAGTTGGTGCGATCATTCTTTTCAATGCGCTTGCCGATCTTCTTGCCCAGCGCGGCTATACCTTCGGCCGAGCCGAAAAGTTGCAACACGTCTCCAAGCTGCAAAGTCAGCGTGGGCAGCATGGGCATAGAGTTTCCGTCGCGCACAACCCCGGCCAGATACACTTCAGAGGGAAAATCGCTCTGCTTCATATATGCCGTAAGTTCGCCCAGACTCTTGTCGCGATAGGCCGTATTGCCCAGAACATATTCTTCGGTATCCACCAGCATGTTCAGTGAACGAGCGTCGGTGAGTTCCGGCCCGATAAGGCCTTCGGCATTGACGATCGAACCGCGATGGCCCATCACCAGCACCCGGTCGCCTTTGGTAAGAATCAATCCCTTGCCCAGTTCAAGCGTTGTTCCCTTACGGCTCACCCGCTCGATGCGCGCTGTGGCTCCCATGGATTCGTTGATTTCCGCCACAGTCCGGCCCGCGCCATTGTTCACCCGATATACGCGGCCTTCCATTTCCGGCGCGGCCTGATTGTCGTTTGATACTGTTCCGTTTTTGTCGCCGCCAAGAGCCAGCCATACACGTTCGGCTTCCTGGCGCAGATTGACCTTGAGCAGCAGCGGGGCGACCTGGCTGGTAAACACCACAATACAGATCAGCCCGAATATGTACGTAATGGAGTAAACGGTAACCACATTGCTCTGCATGGCGCTGATAGTTTCATGAGGCAAGGGCAGGCGCGACAAAGCTTCGGACGCCGTGCCGATTACCGCTGATTCCGTGGCGGCCCCGGCCACCAGTCCCGCTGTTGTTCCAGCGTCAAAGCCGAAGATGCGCATGGCCGAAAGGGCCAGAAAGAGCACCACAACAACTTCTATGATCGAAAGCACTCCCAGGCGCAGGCCCTTGGCATTGAGGTTGGAAAAAAACTGCGGCCCACCGGCATAGCCCAAGGCAAAAATGAACAGGGCGAAAAACACGCTCTTCACTGCCGGAGGAATAACCACACCCGACTGCCCCAGAAGGAGAGACATGATTAATGTACCGCACACCCCGCCGAGCTGCACCGGCCCGAATTTTATTTTACCAATATAAAAACCGGTGCCCACGGCCAGAAAAACAGCTATTTCCGGCTCATTGGCCAATAGAGTTAAAAGTGAATGGAAGTATTGCAAAAATATTTGCGGCGCGGATAAAATTAGGTCGTTCATGGCAATTTCCGTCCTGCTTTGCTATCTGCCAAATCTGGTTACGCGTTAAGCTGTTTGCTGAATCCGTTTGAGCTTCGGCCATCTTTTAATTGATTTTGAATATCATTATCAATAATGTGTTTATAATGAAAAGCAAGAGGCAGAGGCAAAGAATTATTTTGCAATTATAAAAAAAGACGAGAGACGGATGGACGGATGGAATAAAAATAAGGCAAGAAATGGTTTCTAATCTTTAAGATGCTTTTTTTACTAAATAATTTATTGGAAAATATTAACTATGAACTATAACCACTGTACATTCACTTGAAAACAGGGCACAAATAGAATTACAAAAGGAGGGCATTATGGGCTCCGAAGCATTCACAACTCTGATGACACAGGCCGCATCCTATCAGACCTCCTGTATTCTGGCGGCGGCGGCCGAACTCGACCTGTTCACTCCCATTCTGGAACACGGCGGAAGCCTCGGCGCCATGGAAGTAGCCGCAGCCAGAGGCTGCGACCCCAAGGGCGCGGAGTGTCTGCTGGACGCCCTGGCAGCCCTGGCCTACCTTTACAAATCAGGGAGCGGAGACAATGCTAGGTACAGCGTTGCCCCCGACTTTGCGGATATGCTCGACAGCCGCCACCCGGCCAGCTTTATCCCCATGCTCAGACACATGGCCAACGGCCAGCGCCTGTGGGTGCAAATTGCCGCCCGCGTAAAAGACGGTGTGGAACCTCAGCGCAACCCGAGCATTCTGGGCGTGGAAGAAGACAAGCGCTCATTCATTATGGGTATGGGTTCCATTGCCTGCCACGAGGCAAAAGAAGTGACGCGGGTTCTAAGCCGCGCCGGAGTGCTGCCCTCCTCTGGGGAAAGCTTCAGCTTTATTGATGTCGGCGGCGGTTCCGGCAGTTACGCGCAGGCTTTTCTCGAAGCAATGCCCGGCTCGCGCGGAGCTGTATTCGATCTGCCGACAGGCATTGCTGAGGCACGCAAGCGCTTTGCCGGCACGTCAACCAGCGAGCGGGTGGAATTGCACACGGGAGATTTTTACACCGACGAGCTGCCGTCCGGTTTTGACCTGGCCTGGATAAGTGCCGTCATCCACCAGCACGAGCGCAAGGAAAGCCGCGCCCTGTACCGCAAATGTTTCGCGGCCCTTAACCCCGGCGGCATGCTGGCCGTGCGCGACTTCATTATGAACGAGGCGCGCACATTCCCGTGCTCCGGAGCCCTTTTTGGCGTAAACATGTACATTCACTACCAGGGCAAAGGCCGTGTATACACTTTCGACGAAGTGCGCGAAGACATGGAAACCGCCGGTTTCAGAGACGTGACCCTGGCGGTTCCTTCCGACAGCATGTCGGCGGTAGTGACGTCACACAAGCCGTAACATCCGCCGCAGCGAATTCCTCGCGAGCTTCAATTCCGCAAGATATCGTAATTGGAATATTTATTATGGAAGGGAGCACAGAAGGGCGGCAAGTTCGCACAGTACTATGGCGCAACCCAGGAAGTCTCCGTTGCCTCCGCCGTTCTTGCGGGCCAGGCAGACCAGCCCGGCCATAATAGCAATAAACATGGCCAGCATGGCAAAGGCTTTAAGAGTAGAAAAGGCCGAAACAGCCAGAATAAAAATCCCGAACAGACAGGCCAGGCCCAATTTTGGCCCGGCTCCGGCAAAAACAAGACCGCCCAAAGACGATGGATTGTGCGGGCGCATCATTGCGGCCAGAGGCGGCACGACGGCTCGCCCGAAAACCGGAGCCAGAACAAGCCCCGCAAGCTGTCCGGCCGTAATATGGCTGTAGGCTAAGGCCATATATCCGGCAAGAACCAGAACAAGCCCCATGGCCCCGAACGCTCCGCAACGGCTGTCGTAAAGTATTTGCCGGAATTTGTCCCCTTGCGCGCCGCTGCCCCAGGCATCGGCCAGATCAGCCAGCCCGTCGAAATGTAGTCCTCTGGTGATCCAAAAATTCAACACAATATAAATCCAGGCCTGAACCAGAGGATGGGCGGAAAAAAGCCCTGAATAGAACGGTAAAACGCAAAAAAGACCCACCACCAGCCCCACAAACGGGTACCAGGGCAGGGCTGAGGCAAAAAGCTCGGGCCCGTGCCGCAAGGCCGGACCCAGCCGCGTCAGAAAGGAAAGAGCAGCGAGGAAGTTTCGCACAGGAACATTTTTCTTTGACTTTTAGAGCATTTTGCTCATTTCACTCGCAAAACGCTCTAATATCCATAATTGCTCAATTTCCCTTGGTGCTCACATTGAAGGTAAGCGAATACAGGTGGTGGAAAAAGTCCACATATTCCACATAGACATTATCCGGCACCTTCAGTCTGGATGGGGCAAAGCTCAAAATACAGCGCACCCCAGCTTCCACCAGATGGGTCGCGGCCCTCTGGGAACGCTCGGGCGGTGTGGTTATAATGCCGATCTCTATGCCCTGTTCGTCCACTTTTTCCTTCATGCGCTTGGTGCAAATGACTTCCAAATTCTGGATCATTTCGCCGATTTTGAAGGGATCGCAATCAAAAGCCGCCACGATATTGAAGCCGCGCTGCTTGAATTCGTGATGATTAAGTATGGCTCGGCCCAAGTTGCCGACGCCCACAAGAGCGGTACGCCATTCACGGTCTATGGCCAGAGCATGCGTGAGCGAACGAATTAGATTGTGAACATTGTATCCCACGCCGCGCACGCCAAATTCGCCGAAGTAGGCCAAGTCTTTGCGCACCTGCGAGGCATTGGCGTCGCAGGCGATGGCCAGAGGGTCGGAAGAAATAATTTCCACGCCCTCGCGCTGCAATTTTTCCAAAACCTGAATGTAAACGGCCATACGCTGAATAGTTGCGCGAGGAATATGTTTGCTTTTAAGAAGGTTAACCATGATATTCTACTGGCTGAAGGTTTGTGAGTGTTTTAACAAAATACATAATACATAATTACGGTCGTGTTTGTATATAAAAAAAACACCCGAAGCGCCTTTTTTTATAATAAAAGTACGCATCACATTATTATAATAATAAAAAAAAGGGGCCGTGAAGCCCCCTTCTTTATTTTCCGTTATTTGAAATTAGATAAGCGGGTTGGCGTAAAGCAGAATAAAGCTGATGACCAGGGCGTAAATGGCCAGCGATTCGATAAAGGCGAAGGCCAGAATCATGGTGCCGGTGATTTTGCCGCTGACGTCAGGATTGCGGGCGATGCCTTCGCAAGCACCCTTAAGGCCAAGGCCCATGCCGATGCCGCAGCCAAAAGCGGCCACGCCTATGCCCAAAGAGGCGGCGAGGCTGGTCAGGCCCAACGGGAAAGCTTCGAGTTTACCGGCGGCAAAAGCCATGCTGGCCATACCGACCAGGGCCATGGTGTTCAGGGCGATCATCAGAAATTTACGCATGCTGCACTCCTTAAAGTGGTTATATGTGGTGGTCGTTTGGTGACCATTCCCCCTACAGATAGAAAGCTGTCTTTTGCCCCCTAGCCGCGTCAAACGGTAAATTCCGGTCGGGGCTGTACCTAAGAGTACTATCCCCGGCCGGAATTTACCGCCTTCCTTGCCAGGGAACAAAAATCAGCTTTTTATTAAACCCGGTTTTCACCATCCGCCGCGCATAAAGGCATTTGGGAATTGCACTGCCTGAAAGAGTGGCGGATTTTGTCTCCTGGCGAGGCAAACCGTATTTGCGGGCCAGGGATAGTACTCTTATTGTACACCCTGGCCCGCAAATACAGTTTAACGCGGCCAGGGGCGAAATCCACCACTCTTTAGTGGGCTTCTTCGAGCGCGCCCTTAAGATACGCCATAGCCAGCATGAAGAACACGAAGGCCTGCATGCATTTGCCGAGAAGGAACAGGGCGTATATGGGCAGCGAAGTAAAAATGGGTGCCATGGCGAAGCACAGAATAATAACTATTTCTTCGCCGCGGATGTTGCCGAAAAGTCGCAGTGTGAGCGAAAGCGGGCGCGACAGGTGCGACACCAGCTCAAGCGGAATCATGAGCCAGCACAAATAGATGGACGGCCCCATGAAATGATGGATGTAATGATGCTTCCAGCGCGCAAGGCCCACGCCCTGATACAGCAGAAAGACAAAAACCGCCATGCCGACGTTGGTATTTATGTTGGCGGTTGGCGCGTCACATCCGGGGATAAGCCCCAGAAGATTCATTGTAAGGATATAAAGGAAAAGCGCGGAAAGGAAAGGAACGAAGCGTCTACCGTCTTCACCCATGGTTTCTATTATGAAATTTTCCAGAGTGCCGACAATGGTTTCGAAAAAATTCTGCATTTTACCGGGCACCATAGTCAGCTTGCACCGCACAATGATGGCCGCGATAAAAAGAATGGCCATGGCCATCCAGGAATAAAACACATGCTTGAATTCCAGCACCTGTCCGCCAATGGTAATTTCGTCCATTTGCAGCAGGGTGGAAATAAGTACCGGATGCGGCAAACCACCAGCCATGTTCACGCCTCCTTTATTTGTGCGACCGCTCGGCTTTGCCCAGCGGCGGGCGGCTTGGTTGCTGCCGCCGTATTGGTTCGACCGCTCGGGCTTTGCCTCGCGGCTGGCGGCTCAATTTGTGCCGCCTTTACTTGTGCAACCGCTCGGGCTTTACCTTGCGGTGGCGGCCGGATTTATTCGCCGCCCCTGAAGTGGGCCAGAGCGTAAGAGCCAAGCGCGGTCAAAACTGCCGCGATCAACCCGCCCGCAATTGCTCCTGCCGGGGCGGAACACGCCACCAGCGCCACATAAAGCATCAAGGCAGTCAAGGCCAAACGCAAGCCCGAGGACGAAAGCAGAACCACAAGCATTGCGTTGCGGTAAGCGCTCAGGTTCATACCCAGTATCTGTCGGGCCAGAAAGAAAAAATTGGCCCCGTGCAAGGCAAAACCAACGCCAAACCAGAAAATCCAGGTTGAAAAAAGCGCCAGAGCAACTCCGGTCGCCAAAAAAATCACAGCCCCCATAATCTGCGCCCGCGTCACATACCTGACCTGGGCATTATGGAAACCATGCCGCCACAGCCAGGCGTCGAGCTTGCGCGAGGACTCTCGCGAGAAATCAGGAAGACTTCCGACGTTCATCTTCTTCCCGCATTTTTTTCAATAACCTCTGGCTGTCCAGGTAAACATTCCGAAACCCGGCGGCTATGCCCAGAAGCAGAAAGGCCAGTTTGAGCCAGGGGTGCGTGCCCAGCCAGTAATCCAGGCCATACCCGATAGCGAATCCCACCAGCGGGCCACTAACCATGTGCAGCCCGATAACCCCGGCCGTGCCGAGCACGTTAAGTGTATTACGCTTTGCGCGCGCGGCTTCTTTTAAATCCATTGTCGGCCTTACCAAATTTCAATCTACAGTCAACTCTATACCCGCCGACTGACTCCGTCCGCGGCGGATAGGAGCAGCAAGGAGGTTTTGATAAAAGCAAAATTTCACATACCCCGCGACATTATCATCATCCCTATGACGCGTCAATACTGTATCTCCATATTTACGCATTCTTCCAGGCGCGGCGCCATATAAAAATTGACTTGCCCGATTAGAAGGGGCTATAAAAAAATGCAATGGCCGGGTCGGCTCCGAAAAAACCCCGCTCTTGCGAATGTCATGCGTAATTTTTATTTTCGAAGCTATTCAGCAAAGAGGAGGCTCCCTAAAATGCCTAATATTATTATAATAGGCGCGCAATGGGGCGATGAAGGCAAGGGCAAGATCGTGGATCTTTTAAGCGGAGGCATGGATGCCATTGTCCGCTTCCAGGGCGGCAATAATGCCGGTCATACCATTATTACCGGCGGAGAAAAAACCGTTCTGCACCTGGTGCCCTCGGGCATTCTGCATGAGCGACCCAAATGCTTCATTGCCAATGGCGTGGTGTGCGACCCATGGGTTTTTCTGCAGGAACTCGATCGCCTTGGGGCCAGAGGGGTTGACGTGTCCCCGGCCCGCATCGGAATAAGCCCCAAAACACATTTGATCATGCCTTATCACCGCGCCCTTGACACCGCTCGTGAAACCAGCCTGGCCGGAAGCAAAATAGGCACCACCGGGCGCGGCATAGGCCCCTGCTATGAAGACAAGGTGGCGCGCTGCGGCCTGCGCGCCGGCGATCTGGCCGATCCGGAAAAGGTCCGCCGCATCATCGGCAACGCCCTGCGGGAAAAAAACGCCCTGCTGCACGGGCTGTACGGCCAACAGGCCTTTACCGAAGACGAAATATATAACGAAATAATGGCTATCGCCCCGCGCATTCTGCCGCATCTGACCGATGTGGCCGAAGAACTGCGCGCCATAAACGCCAGGGGCGGCGGTATAATGTTCGAAGGAGCTCAAGGCACCCATCTCGATATTGACCACGGCACATACCCTTTTGTAACCTCATCCAATACCGTGGCCGGAAACGCGGCCGCCGGATGCGGCATTGCCCTGCCCATGCACCGCATAATCGGCATAGCCAAAGCCTATGTCACCAGAGTCGGCTCGGGACCGTTCCCGTCGGAGTTGTTTGATGAAATCGGCGAGCATCTGCAACAGAAAGGCCTTGAATTCGGGGCCACCACCGGCCGCAAACGGCGCTGTGGATGGCTCGATCTTGCTTCGCTGCGCGAAAGCGTGCGTCTGAACGGGCTGACCGAAATAGCCATGACCAAGCTTGACGTTTTACAAGGTCTTAAAACCATAAAATTCTGTGTAGGTTATGAATATCAAGGCAAGAAATGGGACATGCAGCCCGGCGGCCTTGAGGCGCTGATGGAAGCCAAGCCCGTTTATGACGAACTTCCGGGCTTTTCCGAAGATATAAGCGCCTGCCGTTCCTTTGAGAATTTGCCCCAAAATGCCCGCAACTATATATCACGCGTCGAGAAGGAATCGGGCGTGCCGGTCAGCTTCATTTCCGTGGGGCCGGACCGCGAGCAGACAATATTGCGTTAACTACTTTAAAACGATTGAAACCATCTGGGGGGCTCCAATATAATTTGGAAACCCCTCCAATGCGCAAACAGAAAAAGTATGTCATCAACAAACAACGAAGCCCTTGCGGCTTTCGCCCCGATTCTGGAACCTGAAATGAACCGCTTGCGGGAAATGCTCCTTTTTTTAAAGGACAACCTCCCGCAAGTGCTCATTTTTGAGGGCGGCGACAGAAATTCGCGCATGAGCGCTGCCTTGTGGCAGGCGGCGCTCATGCATTGCCAGAGTCCCAAAGCATCCGGCCCGTGCCTGCATTGCCCGGCCTGCCTGCGCCTGGACGCGGGCGCCGATCGCGATGTGCTGGCCTATGACGGCGGCATTTCCAATAAGGAAGAAGAGGAAAATACCGGCTTTGTGCGCGCCTTCAATATGGAAAATGTGCGCGCCCTGAAGCGGGTGCTGGCCCAGGCCCCACACGAGGCCGAAAGGCGCGTGGTAATTCTTTCGGGCCTTGACCAAACCAGAGAGGAGGCAGCCAACGCCCTACTGAAAGTTCTGGAAGAACCGTCGGAAACAACAATTTTCATTTTGCTGACTCCGCAACGCGACCAACTTCTACCCACTTTAGTTTCCAGAGGCTGGGTAGTGGGCCTGCCCTGGCGTCATTCCGGCTCCTTCTCCTCGCGGCCCGGCCTTGCGGACTGGGAAAATGAACTGGCGTCTTTCCTGCACTCGGGGCGCGGCTGGTTCCGCCTTACCTCAGGCAAGGGGGCGGTTAGTCCTGAGTTGGCCTCGGACATAATTTCAAGCTGCCGACGGGCGCTTATTACCGCTTCGGCCGGAGAATCCGTAGGAAATACCGTTCCTTTGGCCATTTTTTTCAGAGAGAATATGGATGATGCCTCCAGATTCGCAGCTGGTGATTTTTTGCGAAAGGCCGAAGAGGCCCTGCGCTTTGCCGTAGCCCCGGCCAGAGTTGTAGAGTGGCTGGCCGTGCGCCTGCACGGCAGGGCCAACAATTAACGTCTTGTAAATCGTCCTTGAATCCATTATAAATAATTTTATAATTGTAGATCATAATAAACCCTCAACCTGATGGCCGGCATGAAAGACCCGAACAGCGCGCCCACCACCATCCTTATTGTGGAAGACAGCCCTTTGCAGGCCAAGATAATCCGCAATTATATCCAATTATATTCGCCTTTCAAGGTGGTTATGGCCCACAGTATGTCCCAGACCGAGGAGATGCTGCGCCAGATGGCCGATCAATTGTTCGTGGCTGTAATCGACCTGAATCTTCCTGACGCGCCCAACGGGGAGGCCGCTGACTTGTGCCTTTCCTGGCAGTTGCCGAGCATAGTACTCACCGCCTCTTTCAATGACGCCATAAGAAAAAATTTCATAGAGCGTCAGGTAATAGATTATTTCTTCAAAGGGTCCATTCGCGATCTGGCCCCCCTGGTAACCAGTATTCAGCGTATTTACAAAAACCAGTTCATCACGGTGCTGGTGGTGGATGATTCGCGCACCCAGCGCGCGCATTTACGCCGCCTGCTGCTGGTGCAGCGGTTGAGTGTTCTCGAGGCCGAAGACGGAATGGAGGCCCTAGCGGTAATAGGCGCCAACCCGCATATAGATCTGGTCATAACCGACTATCAGATGCCCCGCATGGACGGCCTGGAGCTGATTCGTGAGCTGCGCATGCACAGGCGCATGGATCAACTGGGCATCATCGGAGTTTCTGCCGTGGGCTGCGGCCCGCTTACCGCCAGTTTTCTCAAGAACGGCGCCAACGATTTTCTCACCAAGCCTTTTGAAGTTGAAGAATTTTACTGGAGGGTCAACCAGACCCTTGAGTTGCAGGACATGATTAAGCAGCTGAATCAGCAGAAACACATCGCCTGAATACTGTCACGAGCGCTTTTTAGCTCCCGGCTGTGCCAAAAAACCTTTTTATTTCAGCCGAGTACCGTAAGGGTACACTCCTTCCATAAAAAGGCTTTTCTCCTTGCCGGATAACTAAAAATCATCTCGCAACAAAATTATCTGAAATACTTCGGTGGATCTGAATTTCTCCTCTCCAAAAAAAGGAAAAAGCCATGTTCAAATCAATGATTGAGGCCATTGGCGGAACGCCCATGGTGCGCCTCAACTCTGTTGGCGCCGATCTGGGCGCTTCTATCTGGGTAAAACTTGAAAGCCGCAATCCAGGCGGTTCCATAAAAGACCGCATTGCCCTGTACATGATCGAAGGGGCCATGAAACGCGGCGAGCTTGCCCCCGGCGGTACAATTGTGGAACCCACCAGTGGCAATACCGGCATAGGCCTGGCCCTTCTGGCCGGACTTAAAAAGCTTTCCTGTATTCTCACCATGCCCGAAAGCATGAGCGTTGAACGCCGCAAAATATTGGCCGCCTACGGGGCGAAACTAGTGCTCACCCCGGCCGCCAAAGGCATGACCGGGGCCGTTGAGGAAGCCAGGCGCATTGCCAAGGAAACCCCCGGAGCGGTTATGCTCGATCAATTCAGCAACCCCGACTGCCCGCTGGCCCACTATGAAGGCACCGGCCCGGAAATTTTGGCGGATCTGGGCCAGAACATTGCCGCCTTTGTGTCCGCAACAGGCACCGGCGGCACCCTTACCGGGGTTGGGCGCAAACTTAAGGAAAATATTAAAGATGTTGTAAACATAGCCCTGGAGCCGGCCCTTTCGCCGGTGCTTTCCGGCGGCAAGCCCGGCCCGCACCCAATTCAGGGCATCGGACCTGGATTTATTCCCGCGGTACTTGACCGCTCGGTGGTTGACGAAGTAATCACCGTTGAGGGCGATGCCGCCATGGCAACTGCCCGGAGGCTGATGCGCGAGGAAGGCATATCTTGCGGCATATCCTCCGGAGCAAACGTGTGGGGAGCCATGCAACTGGCCGCACGGCCCGAGTTCAAGGGCAAAAATATTGTTACGGTAATTTGTGACGGCGGGGAGCGCTATCTTTCCACCGCGCTGTTTGCCGAATAAATGAAACCAAGTAGCGGCCCAGTTTGCCGTCAGGCAAGAAAGGCAAGCTTTTGCGGAGCGAGCGTACTCTTTTGGTACGCGTAGCGGAGAAAAAGCGCAGCCTGACGCAGCATCACGGCAAACTCGGCTGTTACCGGGAGTAGCAGATGTATCGTGCGGCAATGCTTATCGGGGCTATCTTAGGCGGCATCATCGCCCACAACAAAGGGCGTAATATTCTGTTCTGGACAGTGGCCTGCGGGTTGTTACCACTGCTTTTGCTGGTGCTGCTGGCCTTACCACGCAGACCCAAGCACGGGGAATGGCGGCCTTGCCCCTTTTGCATGGCTGTTGTGCCTTGGACGGCCACGGTCTGCGCCTATTGCCGCCGCGAAATGCCGCCGCCGCACAGTGCCCCCTGCAAGTACTGCGGGGCCGAAGTGTGGGCCGGGCACGACACGTGCCCGCAATGCGGCAACCCGGCCCCCTGGCGCGACGATGACGAGAAAAATGATAAAAATAAGTAGCGGCCCAATTTGGCGTCAGCCAAGGAAGACAAGCTTTTTGCCAAGAGGGTGTTCCCTTCTCGGGTACTCGACCGAGGCAAAAAGAACGATCTGACGCGGTATCACGCCAAATTCGGCCGCTGCCAGTAAATAACCGGAGCAACAAATGCTGGACATAAAACAAATCCGCAAAGATCCCGATCCTCTTGTACAATCGTTAACCGCCCGGCGCAGCGACATCGACGCCAATATTTTTCTGAGCCTTGATCAGCAGCGCCGCGCAATGCTCACCGAAGTGGAAACCCTCAAGAGCAAGCGCAATACCGCCAGCGCCGAAGTAGCCGCCGTAAAGCGCGCCGGAGGCAATCCTGAAGCCCAGTTCGCCGAGCTCGGTCAACTATCTGACCAGATTAAGGAGCTTGACGCCAAGGTGGCGGAAGTGGATGAGCGCCTCACCGACTGGCTGCTTTCCGTGCCCAACATACCCCATGAAAGCGTGCCCCGGGGCCGCGACGAGCATGATAATGTCGAAGTGCGCCGGCACCTTGAGCCCCGCAAATTCGATTTTACACCCAAAGAACACTGGGAATTGGGTGTGCAGAACAATATCATGGATTTTGAGCGCGCTGTTAAGATAAGCAAAAGTCGCTTCACGTTTTTGCGCGGAGCCGGGTCCAGGCTTGAGCGCGCCCTGGTCAACTTCTTTCTAGATGTGCAAACCAGGGAAAACGGCTATACCGAAATGTCGCCCCCGCTGATCGTCAACCGCCAAACCCTGATTGGAACCGGGAATTTGCCCAAGTTCGAAGAGGATCTTTTCCGTCTGGACGGTAAAAACACCAACAACGAAAACGATTTGTACCTTATTCCCACAGCCGAAGTTCCACTCACCAATTTGTACGCCGGAGAAATACTCTCTGAAGATGAGCTGCCTTACGCTTTCTGCGCCCAGACCCCCTGCTTCCGTTCCGAGGCCGGAAGTTACGGCAAGGACACCAAAGGACTGATTCGTCAGCATCAGTTCACCAAAGTGGAAATGGTGCGCATATGCCACCCCGACGAATCCTGGAATCAACTGGAACTCATGCGCGGCCATGCCGAAAACCTGCTTGAGCGCCTGGAGCTGCCCTATCGCACCATAGTGCTCTGCACCGGCGACATGGGCTTTGCCTCGGCCAAAACCTATGATGTGGAAGTGTGGCTGCCCGGCCAGAACACCTACCGCGAAATATCCTCCTGTTCCAACTGCACCGATTTCCAGGCTCGGCGGGCCAATATCCGCTGGCGCGACAGCAAGGGCAAGTTGCATTTTGTGCATACCCTCAATGGCTCTGGTCTGCCTATAGGGCGCACCATTACGGCCATTCTGGAAAACGGGCAGAATGAGGATGGATCCATCACCATTCCCAAAGTTCTTCGCCCCTACATGGATGGAGTTGAAACCATATGTTTCAATCCACAGTCAGCTCCATCCGCCGACTGACTCCGTCTCCGGTGGATTAGAGCGTTTTGCGAATGAAATGAGCGAAATGCTCTGACGGCCCGTGCGTTGTTAGGTAGGAACCGTGCGGACTACCACTCCCTGAAGGAAGTGGTTACAAAAATGATTTCCTTGAGTTAACCATATTGTCAATCAATTTTTTCCCCTGAAGGGGGAGGTTTCAGACCATAAAGGAAATTTTGATGAAAAAACTGATTTTGGCAGCCTGCGTCACTCTTGGCCTGGCCGCATCCGGCGGCATGGACGCCTTTCGCGGCGAACCACAGGCCGGGCCGGAGCCCAGGGGCATAAATGCTCATGCCGTGCGCCAGGCTTTTGACGACAATCCCCAAGAGGCCGAAAAGCGCTATATCGGCCAGACTTTCAATGTGGAAGGCTATGTGGTGGAAACGGGCATGAGCATATATGCCACGCCCAATGTGCGACTCTCTGGAGAACAAGATGGTCCGGTGGAAGTAAATTGCGTGCTGCCCCGGCTTGATATGGGCAAGCTTTCCAATTTCAGCAAGGGCCAGAAGGTGGTTATGAGCGGACGCGGGTACCGGCTCTCCGAACGCGGAGTGGTGGTCAAGGAATGTAAACAAGTAAAATAGCAAAAAACGGTTTGGTTTGCCGTGATACGTCGTCAGGCTTGTTTTTCCTCCGGGGGATGGCCCAAAGGGACCTATCCCCCGGAGGAAAAACTTCGCCTTCCTCGTCTGACGGCAAACCAAACCGTTTTTCTGTCAAAACCATATTCTTCGTCTATCGGCAGCTAAACCACTTTTATTCTTCTCTATATTTTACGCATCACGACAAATCGGACCGTTATTCCAAGTTATATTCTTTTATTTTGCGATACAACGTCGCTAACCCAATCTCCAGGGCGTCGGCGGCTGAGCGTTTGGCTTTGGCCCCGGCTCCGAAACGACGCAAGGCCGAGGCTATGGCCTGGCGCTCAAGTTCTTTCAGCGGCAGAATAGGCATATTGCCCTTGTTCGCCTCCCCGCCCGCAACTCCGGGAAGCGCCGGTTCATCCGCCAGAAACGTACGTATCTTGGGCGTCAGCAGACCGGTGTGCAACGGCGTTCCGCTCTCCATCATGTTCACCATAAATTCCATGGCGTTTTCCAACTCGCGCACATTGCCGGGCCAGGGATAGGCGGAAAGTTCTTCAATCATTTCCGTGGAAAGCTCGGGAACGTTCTTGTGGAACAAAGTGCAATATTTGGTGAGAAAATAGCGGGCCAGAGCCACGAGATCTTCCTTGCGTGAGCGCAAAGGCGGTATTTCCAGAGGAACAACATTGAGGCGATAGAAAAGGTCTTCTCTGAAGCTTCCCTGCCGCACCATTTCCGGTAGATCATCATTGGTGGCGGCAATAATTCGTATATCCACCTCAATCAGGCGGTTTGAACCCAGGCGGGTAAAAACCCTTTCCTGAAGGGCGCGCAAAAGCTTTACCTGAAGATAAAGAGGTAAAGTTCCTATTTCGTCAAGAAACAGCACACCCTTGTGGGCCAGCTCAAACTTGCCTATTTTGCCCTTGGCGCTGGCCCCGGTGAAAGCGCCGCCGGCATAGCCGAAAAACTCGCTTTCCAGAAGGCTGTCGGGAATGGCCCCGCAGTTTATGGCGATGAAAGGCTTGTCCTTTCGGTCGCTCACCGCGTGCAGGGCGCGCGCCGCCAGCTCCTTGCCCGTGCCTGATTCGCCGGTAATCAGCACGGTGGAGGTGGATTTGGCCACTTTGCGAATCTGTTCCTTCAACTTCCGCATTTGCGGCGAGGTCCCCAAAATGCCTTCAAGGCCGGGGGTGGCGGCGTCGGTGGTGATTGTGCCCACCCGTTCGGCCATGTTGGAAAGCGAGTCAAAAACGAAAACTTTGGAAAAATAGGGGTGTCTGGCCGAGAGATCGGCCTCCTGCCCCACCACCGGCACCTTGCGCCCGCGCAGGGAGAAAACGAATTCATCCATATCCGAAAAGCTTTCGCCGGTGCGCTTCACCTTCACCTCGGTGGGCATGGCGTCACCTTCAATATTGAGATCCTTGCGGGCGCGCTTGTTGAGGTAGGCCACACCACCGGCGGCGTTAAACACCACTATGCTCTTATTGCCCACATCCACGATCTTGAGCATTATTTCCATAAATTCCTGAGATTTATGGTAGCGTTGCCCATCTTCAAGCTTCAAGTTGATCATTTCCGCACATTGCTCGATAAAATCAGTATACACATTGCGATGGGCCATGATTTTGGAGCGCTCGGCATCATTGAAGCACACCAGGCCGATAACGCCTATGGCTTCACCGTCATGTAAAATTGGCGTGCTTAGAGAAAGAGTCTCGCGGCAAAATTCCCGTTCGCCGCATTTTTGGCAAATCGCATGATCTCTGGGAGTATCCAGCAAAAAGGTGCGTTTTATGCGCAAAACATGGCGGTATACCGAGCTGCCGTCGGCAAGCGGCTGGCCTATACCGGAGCAGTAAATACCCGTTCCGGCTATACGAATAAGGCCGCGATCAACCACTTCGGCGTCTATGCCGGTTATTTTGGCTATAACCTCGGCATAACGCGCCACATAATCTTTTATTTCATTAAGCATGTTATATATATAAACCTTTAAGAAAAGTTTTTGTCATGGCAAAAATTTTTTAGGCCTGTTCGCCAACAATACGGATCATTGCTGTTTTATTTCGTCCGGCCAGACGAACTGGCTCACGTCTTCTTCAGGCAAGGCGTAGAAAAAACCAAATTCCCATCCCGCTTCCGCGCTGAACGAACGCCGGAAAACAGTCACCATAAACCTGTATTCCAGAGGTTCTTCTTGCATTTCGGAAAAAATCTGCCTGGCCTCCAGGTATCGATCCGAAGGCCAACGGAAAGTCCCCACTGCTATGGCGCTTTGAATCGTCTTTACAAAAAGCATGGCAAATTCATGCTGATCGGAAGGATCAAAATAGCGCAATCTGGCGCCCCTGACCTTTTCATCTTCAATCCACACAAAAAGCTTCAGGGTGTTCCCCAAGCTTATTTCCCGCCCGTGCTCAACAATGCGGCCCTCTTTCAGGCCGGTTCCCGGCATGCCTCTGGCATTCCAGAAGCGCTGAAATGCCGGCCATGTGAAGCGCGGTATGGTCAAAGGCTCGGCGCAAATATCCGTCGTCAACAGCAGCAGAAATATACAGGCCAATGGCGGCAAAAAGATTTTTCTCATTACACCACCTCAAATAATAGATACATGTTACATTAGAAGCGCGCCATTTTCAATCTCTTCCACCAGCCTACTTGACATTCCGCGATTATTAAGGCAAAAAACTCTTTCTCTTATCTGGAGGTTTTTTGATGTACGCTATAATCGAGACCGGCGGGAAACAACTCCGTGTCGAAGAAGGATGTAAGATCCTTGTGGAAAAAATCAATGCCGAAGTCGGCAGCGAACTGACCCTGGACAAAGTGCTCATGGTCGGCGGCTCCGGTTTTAAAGTAGGCGCGCCTTATGTTGAAAACGCTTCTGTAAAGGCCGAAGTGCTCGAACACGGGCGCGGCGACAAGGTGCTTGTTTTCAAAAAGTGGCGCCGCAACGACTCGCGCAAACTGCGTGGACATCGCCAGGACTACACCGCGTTGCAGGTAAAATCCATTTCCGCGTAGCATAAGTAAATTTCGGGAGACAGATCATGGCTCATAAGAAAGCAGGCGGCTCTTCGCGCAACGGACGCGACAGCGCCGGACAAAGACGCGGCGTAAAGCGCTTCGGCGGCCAAAACGTGCTTGCCGGTAATATCCTGATACGCCAGCTCGGCACCAGAGTGTATCCGGGCGACAACGTGGGCATGGGCAGAGATTATACTCTGTTCGCCAAAATTGATGGCGTGGTCAAGTACGAAAAATTCATCCGCAAGCGGCGGACTCATACGCGCGTCCACATCATTCCCGCCGCAGCTTAAGAGTTTAATATCGCAGTCTTTTTGCCTTCTGCCGTCGTCAGAAAACTTTTTTACCGCAGCCGAGTGCCGTAAGAGTACACGCTTCTCGTAAAAAAACTTTCTTCCTCGGCAGAAAACAAAAATTCGCGCGATATTAATAGCTCCGACCATCTGAGGATATGAAATTTCTGCTTTGTGGCGTTTGAGCATATATTGCTGACGCCGCAAAGTTGTTTCATTTCTGTTGTATTTTTTGAGCACTGCGCAAGCTGCGTTTTCTGGCGCAAAAATACTCTGATTATTTCCGGCAGAAGGTATTTCCTTCTGCTTTTTTAATTTCCGCGAGTTCCAAAATGAGATTTATCGACGAAGCCACAATTACGGTAAAGGCCGGCAAAGGCGGACATGGCTGTGTGTCTTTCCGCAGAGAAAAATACATTCCGCGCGGCGGCCCTAACGGCGGCGACGGCGGCGACGGCGGCAACGTTATTTTCCGCGTAAACCCGCGTCTGGCCAGCCTGTACGATTTCCGCCTGAAACGACATCACGAGGCCCGCAACGGCCAACCCGGAATGGGTAGCCAATGTAACGGCAAAAAGGGTGATGATCTGGTTCTTGAATTGCCGCCCGGCACCATGGTATTTACCGTGAGCGAGAAAGGCGAAGAACTTACGGCGGATCTCTCCGCTCTTGATAGTGAAGTAATTGTGGCCCACGGTGGCAGAGGCGGCAAGGGGAACGAGCACTTCAAGTCGTCCACCATGCGCGCCCCGCGCTTTGCCCAACCCGGCGAAGAAGGCGAAGAATTCACCCTGCGTCTGGAACTGAAAATTCTCGCCGACGCGGGCATAATCGGCCTGCCCAACGCCGGAAAATCAACCTTTATCACTAAACTGTCCGCCGCCAGAGCCAAAACAGCCCCCTACCCATTCACCACCCTCAGCCCCAACCTGGGCGTAATGATCGATGACGTAGACCCCGATCGCCGCCTGGTTCTGGCCGACATCCCCGGCCTGGTGGAAGGAGCGCACCTTGGGCGCGGTCTGGGACATCGTTTCTTAAAACATGTGGAACGCACCAGATTTTTAATCCACATCCTGAGTATTGAAGACATCAATCTGGAAGATCCTTGGGCCGGTTTTGAACTAATCAACAAGGAATTGGCCGAATTCGCCCCGGTGTTGGCCGATCGCCCTCAAATTGAAGTGATTAACAAAACGGATCTGGTTGAAGAAGATTTTGTGGAAACACTGCGCCGGAAAGCCATAGAAGACGGGCGGAATATCTTTTTTATTTCCGCCCTGCATGAAAAAAATATTGAAGAAGCAGCCGAGGCCGTATGGCGGATGCGCGACGACTTCAAGGCCAACGATCCTCTGGCCAGAACCACCTATGCCCTGAAAAAGTCCGCCTCCGGCCAGGATGAAGACGACGAGGATTATGATGAAAGTTCCTTTGAGGTAGTATATACCCGCGAACTGGAATAAAGTTTCGTCCTGAATATTTGTAAGGGGTTACAAAAAGGATTTCATCGACTTCGTCGTTTTATCAATCAATTTTTTTCCCCTGAAGGGGGAGGTTTCAGACCATAAAGGAAGTTTTGATGAGTGCCACAGACAATCGCAACCTCATAAAATGGGAAACTGAATACCGCGAATCCCTCAAAGGGGCGCGGCTGGTGGTAATCAAGGTGGGCAGCGCGGTTCTGGCCGGCAAAGAGGGCATCGACCTTGAAGTGTTGGCCGGATTGGCCGCCCAAATAGCCGAATTGCGCGCCCGAAACTGTCAGGTAGTTCTGGTCAGCTCCGGCGCGGTGGCTGCCGGTCGCGCCGCCTTGGGGCCCGATCACGACACCGGCGGCATGAGCGGAAGACAAGGAGCGGCCGCCGTCGGGCAAAGCCGTCTGATGCAATTTTATAACCAGGCTTTCGCCGCCCACGGCCTGCTGGCCGCTCAAATGCTGCTCACGCGCGACGATCTGCGCTCCAGGCAACGCTTCCTTAATGCCCGTAACACCTTTGCCGCCCTGCTGGGCTGGGGCGTTGTGCCCATAGTCAACGAAAACGACACTGTATCCATCCAGGAACTGCAATTCGGCGACAATGACTGTCTGGCCGGTCTGCTGGTCAACCTGGTGGAAGCCGATGTGATGATTAACCTAACCTCAGCCGCCGGAGTGTTCGCCGCCGATCCCGCCATAACCCCCGACGCCGGCATAATGCCCTGCATTGAGTCTATAGCGGCTCTGGAGCTGGAACCCATGTGCGGCAGCAAAACCACCGTTGGCACAGGCGGCATGCGCTCCAAGCTTACCTCGGCCCGCCGCGTAGCCCAACTTGGCGTACCCACCCTTATCCTGCCCGGTAAAACTCCGGGGATAATAAGCCAGGCTTTCAACGAGAACGGCCCCCTGCCCGGAACCTGGGTGCGGCCCGGTTCCACCACCATATCCCGGCGCAAATACTGGCTGGCCTACCAAAGCGAACCGGCCGGAGAAGTGGCTGTTGACCCCGGAGCGGCCAAAGCCCTGCTGGAGCACGGCGGCAGCCTCCTGCCCGGCGGTATAACCCAGGTGAACGGCACGTTCAACAAGGGCGCGCTGTTGCGCATAACCGCCGACGGAAAAAATATAGGCGTGGGGCTGAGCAACTACACAGTCCAGGAATTGAAACGCATTATGGGCCTGAAAAGGCACGAAGTGGCCGCCATCCTGGGGGATGCCCATTATCCCGAAGTGATCCACCGCGACAATTTGCTTCTGGACGCGGCTATTTAAAAATAAATTGAGAGGCAGGGGGATTGAGAAGCACGGGGGAAGGGAGAAAGGAACTTTTGAAAAAGTTCCTTTCTCCCTTCCCCCGAACCCCCATCCCT
>JAVBLG010000102.1:0-17337 GCA_031553655.1 Desulfovibrionaceae bacterium
CAGAGGCAACTTTCACCGCGTCAACGTTGTAGAATTTCAGTTTTTTGCGGGCGATGGTCTGCTTCATGGCGGCGGGAAGCTCTTTTTCCATGTCCTTCGCGGACCAGTGTGAGTTCAGCACGAAGATGCCGCCGTCTTTGATGCCGGCCAGCACGTCGTATTGAGTCACATACGCGGACTTGTGGCAAGCCACATAGTCGGCCTGGGTGATCAGGTAGGTGGACTGGATGGGCGATTTGCCGAAGCGCAGGTGCGACACGGTGAAGCCGCCGGACTTTTTGGAGTCGTAAGCGAAATAACCCTGGGCATACATGTCGGTGTTGTCGCCGATGATCTTGATGGCCTGCTTGTTGGCGCCCACGGTGCCGTCAGCGCCAAGGCCGAAGAATTTGCATTCCACGGTGCCGGCGGGCACGGTGCTGAAGTCTTCGCCCACATCCAGCGAGGTGTCGGAGACGTCGTCAACGATGCCCACGGTGAAGTGGTTTTTGGGGCCGCTGGAAAGCATGTTGTCGTACACGGCTTTGCCCATGGCCGGGGTGAAGTCTTTGGAGCCGAGGCCGTAGCGGCCGCCCACCACAGTGGCCTTACGGCGCTGCTGGAAGAGCGCGGTGCACACGTCTTGGTACAGGGGCTCGCCAAGGGAGCCGGGTTCTTTGGTGCGGTCAAGCACGGTGATGGTTTTGGCCGTGGCCGGGACGGCGCGCAGCAGATGTTCGGTGGAGAAGGGACGGAACAGGCGCACTTTCACCAGGCCAACGCGCTGGCCGCGGGCATTCAGGTAATCCACGGTTTCTTCTATAACTTCGCAGCCGGAACCCATGGCGATGATCACGCGGTCGGCTTCAGGGTGGCCCACATAGTCAAAGAGTTTGTAGGGGCGGCCGGTGAGGGCGCTGACCTTTTTCATGGATTCGATCACGATGCCGGGCACGGCGTCGTAATAGAGATTGGCCGCTTCACGGTTCTGGAAGTAAATGTCGGGGTTCTGAGCGGTACCGCGCTGATGCGGGTGCTCGGGGTTCATTGAGTTGGCGCGGAATTCTTCCACTTTGTCCCAGTTGACCAGCTTGCGAATGTCTTCATATTCGATGGTTTCAATTTTCTGCACTTCGTGGGAGGTGCGGAAACCGTCGAAGAAGTGCATGAAGGGCACCGAGGCTTCAATGGCCGACAGGTGGGCCACCAGGGCGAGGTCCATGCATTCCTGAACCGAGCTGGAGGCCAGCAGGGCAAAGCCGGTCTGGCGGGTGGCCATAACGTCCTGATGGTCGCCGAAAATGGACAGGGCGTGGGCGGCCAGGGCTCTGGCCGACACATGGAAAACACCCGGCAGAAGTTCGCCGGATATTTTGTACATGTTGGGAATCATCAGCAACAGGCCCTGCGAGGCGGTAAAGGTCGTGGTAAGCGCGCCGGCGGCCAGCGAGCCATGCACCGCGCCAGCCGCGCCGGCTTCGGATTGCAGTTCGCGCACGGCCACGGTCTGGCCCAGCAGGTTTTTGCGGCCCTGAGCGGCCCATTCGTCGGCCAGTTCACCCATGACGGAAGAGGGGGTGATGGGGAATATGGCCGATGTGTCCGAGAGCGCGTAGGCAATATGCGTGGTTGCTGTATTGCCGTCCATGGTTTTCATTTTCGCCATTTCTTCTTGCTCCTTGCGCCGCTTACGCGGCGTTATTTTTCAAGCTGGTTCTTTATTTTTGCCAAGCGGAACCGCCGCGAGGCCTGTTTCATAATTTCAACAAAGGAAATTTTGATGAACAACACAAAAAATCATCACAATGGCCGAAATTCTTAGGGCCTGCGATGCATAATATTTGTAAACCGGGAGATATTACCTCTTTTTATGGATTCAGTCCAGTATTCTATTAGAGAAAAAAATAACAAAGGTCATAACCGATAGCATTGGCTCTTTTTAAGGACTATTTCCCCAAAAATGAACTTTGTTTTCAAACAAGAAAAATAGTCGTTTTGAAGCGGAGGCCAAGAGCGCTTTGGGAGGTAGCCCTGCCTGTTATTTCTTTCCGCCCAGCAATCCGCCGAGCACCCCGCGCACAATGCTGCGGCCCACGGCGCTACCAACGGCGCTGCCGATGGATTTGGTTATGCTGCGCTGCGCTTCTTTGGCAATGCCGCCGGCAATGTCACCGGCTACTCCGCCGAAAAGATCTCCCCAGCCTCCATTCTGACCGGCCGCTCCGTTATCCGCTTTGCCTGAGGCCCCGCGTCCACCTGAGGAGCGGCTGGGCTTTTTTTCATCCGGACTGGGGGACAGAGCCCGTGAAGAAAGTATTTCATAGGCCGACTCGCGGTCTACAGCTCGCTCATAAATTCCGTAAACCGGCGACTGGCGCATCACCTGGGCGCGTGCGTCACGGCTTATTAGTCCGGTTCCGCCCTCGGGCGGCAGAATAAAAGCCCGCTCGGCAATGGCCGGGCGGCCTTTTTCATCCAGCAGCGAAACCAGCGCTTCGCCCACGCCCAATTCGGCAATGGCGGTCTGACTGTTGAAAGCCGGGTTGGGGCGGAAAGAATCGGCCGCGGCCTTGAGGGCCTTTTGCTCCTTGGGAGTGTAAGCGCGCAGCGCGTGCTGAATTCTGTTGCCAAGCTGGGCAAGGATGTTCTCGGGTATGTCGGCCGGGCTTTGGGTGACAAAATATATGCCCACGCCTTTGGAGCGGACCAGGCGCACCACTTGCTCCACCTTTTCCACCAGAACCCTGGGCGAGTCCGAAAACAGCAGATGGGCCTCGTCAAAGAAAAAGACCAGGCGTGGTTTTTCCGGGTCGCCGCATTCGGGCATGGTTTCATACAACTCGGAAAGCATCCACAATAAAAAAGCGGCATAGGTCTTGGGGGCCTGCATCAGTTTGTCCGAAGCCAGAATGTTCACGGCCCCGCGCCCGCGCGCGTCGGTGAGCATCATATGTTTAAGCTCCAGAGCCGGTTCGCCGAAAAGTTTTTCCGCGCCCTGGCTCTCAAGCTGCAAAAGCGCCCGCTGTATCGCACCGATGCTGGCCGGAGCAATGTTGCCATAGGAATTGTTGAACTGGGTGCGATTGTCACCCACATACTCCACAAGCTTGCGCAAGTCTTTCAAATCAAGCAGCAGCAAGCCATTATCGTCGGCCAGCTTAAAAAGCAAGTGCAAAACGCCGCTCTGAGTCTCATTGAGGTTCAGCAGGCGTGAAAAAAGTAGCGGGCCGAAATGTGAGGTGGTGGCCCGCAGCGGATGCCCTTGCTCGCCAAAAACATCCCAGAAAATCGTGGGGAAGTTTTTATAGGCAAAGCCGTAATTAAATAGGCCCATTTGACGCGCCCGCTCGTCAATCTTGGGATTGTTACCGCCCAGCCCGGCAAGGCCCGAAAGGTCGCCCTTGACGTCAGCCAGAAATACCGGCGTGCCCATCTGGCTGAAGGTTTCGGCCAGTACCTGCAAAGTTATGGTTTTGCCCGTTCCGGTGGCCCCGGTAATCAGGCCGTGACGGTTGGCCATATTGGGCAGAATGCGTATCTCTTTAGCGCCGCTTTTGGCGATTAAGGCTCCAATTTGCGGGTTATACATGGATTTGATCCTTTAAGTGAGAGCGGCGGGTTGGTTTGCCGTGATACTGCGTCAGACTTCGCTTTTGTCTCGCTGCGTGTACTAAAGAGTACACTCGCTCGCAAAAGCTCGTCTTCCTTGTCTGACGACAAACCAACCCGCCGCTGGTTAATTATATTGCGAAAAAAACTATAATGCACTATCGACCGGCTTGTCACTTAAGTTTATCATTTGAATGTTATTACCTCAAACAGTTTTGGAGTGCTGAGCCCATGATTGGATTTAAAAATGTTTTGTCGATGATTAGTGTATGCCTTTGCGCCATTTGTCCCGCATTCCACGCCCATGCCGCCAATATCGCGGAAAAATTGTGGACTCCCCAGGAACTCAGCGGAACGCCCAAGGATCTCGAACGGCGGCCCGGCCGAGACCTGATGCCTCCGGAACCGCGCGCGCCGCGCGAATCTCTGGCCCCGCTCCCCGAAGCCGAAGACGGGGTCATCCGCCGGGTGAGGCCCACTTCGGACCGGAAGCTGGTGGCGCTCACTTTTGATGCTTGCGAACTGGCCACCGGATCAAGCGGTTACGAGTATCGCATTGTGGACTTCCTTCGCCGCGAAAAAATACCAGCCACATTTTTCATGGGCGGCAAATGGATGCGCTCGCATCAGGAACGGGCCATGCAGATAATGGCCGATCCTCTCTTTGAAATTGCCAACCATGCCTGGAGCCATGGTAATTTCGCCATTATGGATGAGCAGACGGCCCGCGAGCAAATTTTGTGGACCGAAGCCCAATACGAAACCACCAGATCAGCCCTTGCCTCCAAGGCAAACGCGGCTGGGCTCGATGCCGCGCTAATGGATGCCGTCCCCCGGCATATGAGCCTGTTCCGCCTGCCCTACGGCCGCTCGTCGCCAAAGTCGTTGCGCCTTCTCGGTTCCTTGGGTTTCAAGGTAATTCAATGGGATGTGGTGCCCGAACTGCCCGGCGACAACTCCGGGTCCGGCTTGGCCGCACAGGCCGCCTCCAGAGTGCGCCCTGGCTCCATAATTTTGTTCCACGTCAACGCTGTGCCCAAAATGAGCAATGTCCTCCTCGAAAACCTGGTGACCCTGCTGCGCGCTAAAGGTTACAATTTTTTGACAGTGAGCGAGCTTCTCACCACAGGGCCGGCGGAAACAGCCAAAGACGGATACTTCAGCAAGCCGGGAGACAACGCCGCCTATGACCACAAATTCGGCAAAGACGGCACGGGTGCGCGCTGAAAGCGCTCGGAGTCGCGGGAGAAACCCCCTTCCCCCTTTACCAAAAACTTTTATTTTATACACAGCGCCACAAATAATTGCGCATGATTCTTGATTGGCGTTGAACTTTAACGTCTCATAGTAGGATGCAAGTAAAAATTTACGTCGTAGTGTATAATCAGTATATTGAGGATAACACTCCGTTTTTCGCCTGATAACCACGGCTGTTCATTGGAAAGTTTTTCCCTCGCCCCCTTTCAATAATTTTTTATTAAGAAGCTTTCTAAAATAAGCCTGTATGTTACAAAAAAGTAATAATATATTGGCATTATGCTTGCATGATGCTGATTCAGGTTTAGGCTGAAGTTAATTTTTTCCGATAAAATTTCGCTGAATAGCCTAGCGAACTTTATACTGAAATTCATCGTGGGCGGGTATTGTAATGGGAATGGTAATTAATAATAATTCTATGGCAGCCAACGCGGCGCGTAATCTCAACGCTCACTATGCCAGCATGAGCGCGTCCACCCGGAGGCTATCCTCTGGTTTACGCGTGAATTCATCCGCTGATGACGCGGCCGGGCTGGCCATACGCGAATTGCAGCGGGCGGACATCGCCGCGCTCAACCAGGGCGCGCGCAATGCCAATGACGCCATATCGTTGCTGCAAACCGCCGACAGCGCGCTGCAAATCATTGATGAAAAATTAATACGCATGAAAGAACTGGCTGAACAGGCGTCCACTGGCACCTATGATTCAACCCAGCGACTTATGATTGATTCGGAATTTCAGGCCATGGCTTCTGAAATAGACAGAATAGCCGCAGCTACAGACTTTAACGGCATACATCTGCTGAACGGCAATTTGAAGGGAACTCATAACGGCTCCGGCATGACCTCAACTGGAGCTCTAAAAGTCCATTTTGGTTCCGGAAACGATTCGGCCGAAGATTATTATTATATTGATATAGACGATTGCTCCGTAATGTCTTTGTTCAGGGAAGATATTGTGGACTGGGAAGGACTGACCTATGAAGACGGTGTGTATACGCTTGAAATTAGTGGAAAGGTAGCAGGCAATTGGGCAATTGGCCTGGACAGCTATGTCATACCGAGCGGACTTAAAAATCTGCGCATTGAGTCCCAGAACGGTGTTGATAGCCCGGCCCACAAGCCGCATGTAAATCTATTTTCTTCTGACGGAACGCAATTGACCGGATACTCTCCTACTACAAATAGTGCCAACTGGTGGAACGGCATGAGCGGCGCTCAGATTGTACAAGGTAACGGTTTTGCGTCTGACGCGGTATTTGATGATTCAAAGATTATAAACACAGCCGGGCAGACGGTAAGCCATAACGGCCTTACCGTTAATATGGTTACCAGTCAGAATGAAGCAATGGATGCCTGGGAAGTAATCACTATTGATAAAGTTACCGACAATATGGTTTTCTTGATCGGAGGGCACTCAACCGGACTTTGTAACAATTATGATTTGCGCATTTCATTTGAAGCGGATCGGCCTTCAATAGCCACCCAGGGTCTGGCTCAGGGCATGCTTGGAAGGGTTGATACTGCGATTACGCGTAAGGATAATACGCGCGCTCATATCGGTTCGTTGCAAAATCGTCTGGAAAATACTGTTTCAAATCTTACTATACAGGCTGAAAATCTTCAGGCGGCGGAATCCAGAATTTCTGACGTGGATGTCTCCACTGAAATGACCACCTTTGTAAGAAATCAAATTTTGACCCAGGCCGCTGTGGCCATGCTTTCCCAAGCCAATTCCATGCCCAGGATGGCCATGCAGATTATTGGCGGATAGAGCTGACTGTGGATTGAAACATGATGTGCCGAGCATATTTGCGCCGCAAGGTAAAAACGCAATCGGCGCAATCGAAAGTTTTTGAAGAGAGAAGGGGGAGTTTGAGGGGGAAGGGAGAAACTTTTTTCAAAAAGTTTCTCCCTTCCCCCTCAACAAAAAAATATGCTCGAATTTGACATGGCGGCGGTTTTTCTGGCGTCGGCGTCCGGCGGTTTCCGCAGCGGGCAACGTATGCTGCATTTTACCGGGGCGGTGATTACCGGAATTTTATCTGGAATATTCATGCTGATTGCCCGCGATTTGCTTTGCGGCATGGGAGCCATCGGCATTTTGACATCCGGGCGCGTGCTGGGGGCGGCGGTGGCAGGAGGAGTTTTGGGATTTGTTCTGGTAAGGCGGTTGGGTGGAACGGCGCATGTGCGAAAGACATTCGCCTGTCTGGAAGGGACGGCCCTTGGGCTGGGCGCGGCGGCCGGGCTTTTGCGCGGGCTGTATATGGGCCTGCCTGTTACCGGCTGTGTCATGCTTGGGGTTTTAACCGGAATAGCTGGAAGCGTGGCCCGCGATGTGTGCCTTGCGGAAATGCCGCTTACTGTTGCGGCCGACTTTCATTTTATGGCCGCCGCCATAGGGGCTATGTTTGGCTTCGGCCTTGCTTTGGCCGGTCTGTCACCTCTGGCGGCCGGGCTTGGCGCGGCGGCAGCAGGCTTGCTGTTATGCTTGTTCGGATTTTGGCGGCGAACAAGGACTGGCCAAGCCGATCTCGATTATTAGACACTGTCCAGAGCCTTTTGTGAATGAAATTAGTACAAGACTCTGACGGCCAGGATGTGGCCCGGACCGTCAGATTGGCCAAAAGTTTAAGGTGCTGCCAGCAGCGTACAGGCGGTTTCACAGTTTTTTTCCAGGCGCGACTGGATGAAAATTCCCAGCTTGTCTTTGGCTACCGGCGGGTCAAATTCGGCTCTGGCCATGGTTTTGTGCCCACCAGCCCCGCCAAGATCGCCAAAGCGACTGGAGGCGAACTGTCCGATGTCGCGGCTGCCGTCGCTGCGGAAGACAATTACGGCCCGTCCCTTGTAGCAACCTGCGATGGCCACCCATCGCAGACCGTGGATACGGGTGAAAAAGTCGGCTATGGCCACCAGAATGTCCGAGCTGGTAACCTTGCCGACAAATGCGTAGCAGCCCTTGTTTTTAGTTGTGTGCAGCGAGCGCATGGCCTTGCTGAACCAGGGCAGCCATTGAATCAGGTATTCACTGCGTAAAATGCGCCGCAGCAGAATCATGTCGGCATAGCGGGTCAGGTATTGGTAGGCTCTCAAATCCGCTTCGCCCCCGGCACGTTCAAAGGCGGCGGTGTCGGTACGTATACCGTAGAGCATGGCCGTGGCCAGCAGACGCCCCGGTTTTATTTTTAAATATTCCAAAGCCCTGGTAAAAATTGTGCAGGTGGCCCCGTATTCGGGGTGAATGTAACTTACGGGTCTTTCTTCGGCTGTGGTACCGTCGGGTTGCAGGGGGTGATGATCGATAATCAGGGAAAATTTAAGATTTTTGAAGGCTTCATTATGATGGGGCTGGGAATCTACCATGGCGAAATGGTCAAACATGCCGCCCATTTCCGGAATCCACTGTTTTACGGGAATACGCAGATATCGAATCATGGCCAGATTGTCCGGCCTGGTTATTTCGTTCACGGCGGCAATGGTCACTCTGGCCACCCGGCGGCCGATAATGCGCTTGAGGGCCATGGCCGCGCCAAGGGCGTCCGGGTCGGCGGATATGACGATGCACCAGCTTTCCTCTTTTTTAAGAAGAGAGAATACCTTGTCCAAAAAGGAAGCTTTACTTTTGCCCTGCGTCATTGTTTCCTCGTTATTTCGGCCAGCATGGGTATGGAGCTTTCCACCCCGTGCCAATTGAAAATTTCCAGCACATGAATCGTGCCCGGCGGCAGCAGGGCGGCAATGCGTTTTGCCGCGCAAAGCTCATTTTCGGCCAGCATGGTCAGGGGAAGGTGTTGATCCTGACTGCCGGGGGCGCTCCAGTGCGCAATTACGGCCTTGCTTAAAAGTCTGTGATCGGACAACAGTGATTTTTGTTTATAGCCCAGCAGGTGTCCGATATCAAGGCAAAGGCCGAATTTTTCCCATATGTCCGGTTCGAGCCCGCACAGATCCGAATCCGCCGTATTTTCCAGCAGAGGCTTTATTGGGCTGAATTTGCGCCATATATTGTGAAACCCACGCAGTATGGCGCATTGTTTTTCGTTTTCCTTCAGCCCAGGCGGATGTAGTACCGCATATTTCACAGGCAAAAAGCTCACCTTGTCGGCCACGGCCAGGGCTGTTTGCGCGGCACCTTCCCCGGATTGCCACGGCAGATCAAAGGGCAGATGAATATGCCATTTGAGAGGCAGGTCGGCCAAGTTTTCCGGCAAATCCTCCGGGCCGTAGGCAAGGCAGGCCCGGCTTTCAAAAAAGCAGAGCGCCACCTCGTCCACGCGCCCGGCCAGAAAACGGGCATTTTCGGCCACATTGGCCGGGATTACAAAGGATGGGGCGGCCACAGCCATATAAGGCTCCTCGCCATAGCCGACCTGGCAGGGCTGACGCATCTTATTTTGCATACTAACAAAATCATCCGTTTAAGGTGATTAATCGCAGCGCTTGCGCGATTTGAGTACGGCGTCGCTACGCTCCGCCTAGTTACGAATGCTAGCGCATTCGAGCACTTGCTGATGCAAGTGCCTCGGGCCTCCGCGCTGAGGCGCGTCAGCCCTGGCCGCCCTGGTTTTCATAATAGCTTTTCGGCTTATAATGGTCCATTATGATTTTGATATTTCTTTTTTGGCGTTTTCCACGCAAGATTTTATGACGGTTTCCATTTCATCTTTTATTTCGGCCAGGCGGGCCGCATTTTCGGCTTCAAAGCGTAGAACCAGTACTGGTTGTGTATTTGAGGCGCGCACCAGGCCCCAGCCATCGTCAAAAGACACTCTTGCGCCGTCGATGTCATATGTGTTATATTTAGCTTTAAAATTTTCTCTGGCCATGCTTACGGCTCTTTCTTTGCACGAGTCAGGGCAAGGAAGTTGTATTTCCCTGGTGGAAAAGGCGAGTGGCCATCCGGGCATTTCGGTAAGTTTTTCGGTGCTGCGGCTCAAAATGCCCAGAAGACGGGCCGCGCCGTATATGGCGTCGTCAAAGCCGTGCCATTGATCGTCAAAAAACATGTGCCCGGACAACTCGCCGGCCAAGGGGGCACCTGTTTCTTGCATTTTGGCCTTGACCACGGAGTGGCCGGTGATCCACATTAGCGGATCTCCGCCGCGGTTGCGGATGTCTTTGAACAAGCGGTCGGAACATTTTACGTCGGCTATGATTTGCGAGCCGGGCCTGCGGGCCAGCAGCTCTCGGGCGTATATAGCCAACAGTTCATCGCCGTTCAGGAGGCGTCCCGCGGCGTCCACCACGCCCAGGCGATCGGCGTCACCGTCAAGGCCGATGCCTACCTCCGCCCCTTCGGCGGCTACTTTGGCGATGAGGTCGGTCATATTGGCCTCAATTGTAGGGTCGGGATGGTGGTTGGGGAAATTTCCGTCGGGTTCGCAATACAGGGGCACGGTTTCGGCCCCGAGGCGTCTGAGAATGTCCAGCATGGCTGGGCCTCCGGCTCCGTTACCGGCGTCAACCACGACTTTGATCGGTCTGGCCAGGCTTGTGCCCGAGGTTACGGCGTCAATATAGGCCGGCATTATGTCATGCTCGCAGATGAGCCCGTTGCCCGACGGGAATGCATTGTTTTCAAAAATGGTTCGTATTTTTTGTATTTCCGTTCCGTATATAGTTGTAAATCCCGACCATATTTTGAAACCGTTATATTCCGGCGGATTGTGGCTGGCGGTAATCATTACTCCGGCGGATTTTCCCAGGTGTTTGACGGCGAAATAGAGCACAGGAGTGGGAACCATGCCGATGTTTATTACATCGACGCCGCTCGCGGACAACCCATCCGCCAGCGCATGGTTGAAGGAGGGTGATGACGGACGACAATCTCGTCCAACAACGGCGCTTTGATGCCCGCATTGCAGAAAATAGGCCCCAAGGGTTTGGCCGAGCCGCCGCACCCATTCAAGGTCGAAATCAACGTCAACAATGCCGCGGATGTCGTAAGCGCGAAAAATGTGGTTCTGTGAAGGCATTTTCGATTCTCCCAAAGGTGAGTAAATATTTTATAAGTTCGCATAGCTTGACCTATGAAGACATGCGACCTATTTTTGAGGTACTATGAACTGGGATTGGGACAAACTGCAAGAAAAACGTCAGAGGCAGCCTCGGGCCGGAAAAGGTTGGGGCAACGACAACGGCAATGACAACGGCGGCGACGGCGGCAAGGATCGCGAAGATCCCAAACGCAACCCCGTAAATTTGCCTGATTTTACCTCCGACCCCCTGCGTCGCATGAAGTCGTTCAACTCTATGGGCGGCAAGGGCTTTTTTTGGCTGGGAGGCGGTCTTTTAATTCTTTGGCTGCTCTCGGGGATTTATATCATAAATCCTGATGAAGAGGGAGTGGTATTACGCTTTGGCCGTTACGACCGCACGGTCGGCCCAGGCCCGCACTACCATATCCCCTTCCCTGTGGAGAATGTGTACAAGCCCAAGGTTACGCAGGTTTTGCGCAGCGAAGTGGGGTTCCGGTCCATCGGCAAGGGCACCACTTTTCAACAGGGGCAAGGCCGCCCCATGCCCGAGGAGGCTTCCATGCTCACGGGCGATGAAAACATTGTTAACGTGCAGTTCAGTGTGCAGTATAAAATTAAAGATGCTGTGGAATATCTTTTTAATGTAACCGATCAGGCCGCTGTTGTACGCAATGCGGCCGAGGCGGCCATGCGCGAGGTTATCGGCAAAAGCATGATCGACTCGGCTCTTACGGACGGCAAGCTCAAGATACAGGGCGACGCCACCGAATTATTGCAAAGTATACTTGACCGTTACGAAGTTGGCGTGGCTGTTTTGGCCGTGCAGCTTCAGGACGTGCATCCGCCCCAGGGCGTTATTGACGCCTTCAAGGACGTTGCCTCCGCCAGAGAAGACAAGAGCAGAATTATCAACGAGGCCGAAGCCTACCGCAACGAACTGCTGCCAAAGGCTCGCGGCCAGGCTGCGGAAATTGTAAACCAGGCTCAGGCTTACCGCGAAACTCGCATTCTCAATTCCGATGGCGAAAGCAAGCGTTTTCTGGCTGTTTTGACAGAATACGAAAAAGCCAAGGATGTGACTAAAAAACGTCTTTATTTTGAAACAATAGAAGAGATTCTTTCTAATATTGAAACTGAAAAACTTATTCTGCCCAAAGGCGCGGCGGAGAAGATGTTCCCGTTGCTCCCGCTCGATCGGGCAAAAGCCGCGCCCAAACCGGGAACGGCTGGGGGGGCTGAATAAATGCGAAACAATTCCCTGGCTATAGTAGCCGCCATTGTGGTGTTTGTGCTTGTGGCCTCACAGAGCTTTTTCACGGTTCATCAAACCCAGAAAGCCCTTGTGCTCCAACTTGGCGAACCCATAGACAAGGTTTACGGCCCGGGGCTGCATTTTAAGCTGCCCTTTGTGCAAAATGTGGTCTATTTTGACGCGCGCATCCTCGACTACGACGCTCGTTCGGCCGAGGCGCTCACTGTGGATAAAAAGGCCATTGTTCTGGACAACTACGCTCGTTGGCGTATTGCCAACCCGCTGCAGTTCTACCGCACCATGCGCACCATACCCGGGGCGCAGGCCAGGTTGGACGACGTTGTTTACTCGCAATTACGCGCTCTGGTTGGGGGATATACCCTCACCGAGGTTGTATCCTCGCACAGGGCGAAAATAATGGAAGAAGTCACCAAAAAAGTAGCCGGGCTTATGAACGGCTTCGGTGTTGAAGTTGTGGACGTGCGCATCAAACGCACGGATTTGCCGCTGGAAAACCAGCGGGCTATCTTCGGCCGCATGAGGGCCGAGAGAGAACGGCAGGCCAAGCAATACCGCTCCGAAGGCGTGGAAGAATCCACCCGCATCCGTTCGGACGCGGACAGGCAAAGAGCCGTGGAATTGGCTGAAGCCGCACGCAAGTCTGAAATTCTACGCGGCGAAGGCGATGCCATTGCCGCAAAAACATATGCCGACGCCTTCAACAAGTCCGCTGAATTCTTTGAGTTCCAACGCGGCCTTGAAGCTTTGCGCAAATCTTTGCGCAACAACAGCCGGGTAATAATCTCCCAGGATGACCAGCTGTTAAAACCATTACGATGAAGGTTTGAGAAAATGTCTTTATTTAAAGACCCGTACGAGCGAATCAAATTCGCCACCAACACCCGCACCCAAGTGGAACTTGCCGAGGTGCTGGATATACGTCAATCAAGCATTTCAGATGCCAAGCGGCGCAATTCTGTGCCTGCCGACTGGTATATGAAATTGTTTGAAAAATTCGGGCTGAATCCGGATTGGCTGAAACATGGCTCCGGCCCCCTTTACCTGCGCACCGAGCAAGGATATCAGGCGGTGGACGCTCCGCTGAGCGGAGTGGCCGAAGAACCGGCCTATTACGGAGAGCCCCTGGCTAAAGCCGCTTTTTCAACAGTTTATGGCATGGTTTGCCCTTTCAAGGATGGGCATGCCGTACCTCCGCTTCCGGCTCTGGGCAAAATAGTGCTGCCGCAGTCTTTTGCCGGCAACGGCGTGACCGTGCTGCGTATGGACGCTTCCAATATGGAACCTTCCATGCGCCGGGGGTCGTACGTGGGCGTGGATACCGCGTCCACCAACCCCGTATCGGGCGATGCCTTTGCCATTTATGAGCCGAATGAAGGCATTACAATTAAAAGAGTGTTTCTTGACAATGACAACAACTGCTATATTTTGCGCTCCGATGCTCCCGAATTCCCTTCGAGAAATATTGCCATTGATTCGCTTCACGGCAGAGTCATGGGGCGTATTGTATGGGTTTTGCAAAATTTTTAACAGGATATCCTGGAATATATTCAGGTAACATATAGTTTCAAAAGTAAAATACTACAGGTGTTATTTCCCGTGGAATTCAACGTTATCGGAATTTCTCGCGTTTTTAGGCGGATATACACCTCGGTTCTGGTGCTTGGCGTCTTCTTGATGATGACGTCATGCACCAGGACTCCGGAAAACAATACGGAAGAACAGGGCGAAAATTCTTTCAAGGCCTCAGTGAAGCCTCCGGCTGTACCTGCGGTTTCGGCCGCAAAGCCGGAGGTTTTTTCCGTTGTGCCGGAAGTTTGGAGGCCTATGGCCTACCGTCTGGCTGCTGACGGCCTGAGTGGGCCGGATGTGGACGATTTTTTTATTCGCATCGGTGACACCCCATCGCAAGACCCCATGGGGCGCAAAATAAAGGAGCTTTACACCCGCAAGTTTGTGAAGCGCCCCCCAGCTGATCCCTCGGCCCCACGGGTTCCGCGTCCCATTTTCTACAAGAATGTGGTTACGGATGAAAACGCCGCCAAATGCCGCGAATTCATAAGTGCCAATGAAGAATACTTCGCGGCGTCCGAAGCGCGTTTCGGCGTGCCCAGAGAGATAGCCGCTGCTCTGCTTTTTGTGGAAACAAGGCTTGGTTCGTCGCTGGGCTCGCAGCCCGCCGCCTTTACCTTGGCCAGCATGGCTTATAGCCGTGTTCCGCAAAACATAGACCAATGGTTTGGCGAACTGCCCGGATATGAGGAACATCTGGACTGGATGGTCGAAATCATGCCCCGCCGGGCCGACTGGGCCTATAAGGAATTGCGCGCCCTGCTTACTCATGCCCGAGCCAACCGGCTCGACCCGCTGTCCATGCCCGGTTCTATTTACGGAGCAATAGGCATGTGCCAGTTTATGCCCTCCAACCTTACCGCCTATGCCGCCGACGGCAACGGCGACGGCGTGATCGATCTTTTCACCTTGCCCGACGCTCTGGCCAGCCTTTCCAACTATCTGGTAAAACACGGCTGGAAGCCCGACATAAGCCGCGAAACTCAGCACGCCATCTTGAAGCGTTATAATAACGCTGATATCTACGCCAATACCATAATAGCCCTTTCCGACAAGGTGGCCGGAAAAGATCTGCCCCTGCCCATGTATGTCAAAAAACAGGCCAAAAATAAGGCGGTTGCCAAGGTAAATGCCCCAGTCAAAGGGGTGGTTAAGACCAAAGCTTCGACCAAGAGAGTTGCCGCGAAGCAGCCCAGCGGCAGGGCAGCGGTTGTTAAACAGAAATAATCGCCTAGGGGTTGTCTCCAAATGCGTCTTTTGTCCAATTGACATCGTCAAGCGGGCTTTTTGCTCAGGTCGAGTACCGTAAGAGTACACTTGCTTCGCAAATAAGCCCGCTTTTCTCGTCCTTGGTCCAAAATCCGCTATTTGGAAACAGCCCCTGGCATTACGCCATTTCTGCCAATAATTTTTTTAAATCCGTCTGGGGAAAATAAAAGTTTTGTGGAAAGAGGGATGGAGGTACGGGGGAAGGGGGAAAACCACTTTTTCAAAAGTGGTTTTCCCCCTTCCCCCGTGTCACCTATTCTCCCCGCCGCGCCAAGGCCTCGCAACGCAGGCCGCGCAGCTTTTCAGCTGTTCCCGCGCCTCTGTCGCGCCATTCCGGAGGCAGTTCAACTTTAAGAATGAGTTGCAGATCTTTGAGAGCTTTTTCGCTCACGGGCAATCCGCTGTCGGCGTCGGCCAGTTGCCAGAAGGGTAGAAAAAACCCGGCCTTATGTGCGGCTATGAGCAAATCGCAGCGCGTGCCGGGGCGGAGCTTGAAATATTGTCCGGCCTTCATATGTTCTCTGGCCGCCAGAGAACCTGATCTGATGTATTTGTTGGCCAGGGACAGACGACGGGCCAGGGTTTCGGCTGTTTTGATTCCGCGTAGTTCGTGACCGTAGTGATGGGGCAGATTTTCACTCGGGCTGTGTATTTTTCCCAAGTCGTGGGTCAAGCCCATCCACACCGATAGTTGTGATTTGTCGGGATTGCGGGCCAGTAGGTCAATAATATCACAGGTATGATCAAAAATAGAATTGTCGTGGAAGGGGAGTGGTCCGGCCGTAATTTCGCGGGCGGCGGCTAATTCAGAAAACCACGGTTCAAGACAGCCGGTGTCGGCCAGCAGGCGGAAAAAACGGCTTGGCGCGGCCGTGTCAAGAGCTTTGAGCAGTTCGCGCCCCACGCGTTCGGCTGATATGTTGGCCGTAAGCCCGGCGGCGGCGACTTCGCGCATCTGAAGCAGGCAGTCTCCATGGGGAGTGAAATCGGGCAACATAGCCATAAATCGCGCGGCCCTGTAAACTCGTAGAGGATCGTTGGCCAGCGCTCCCGGCGCGACAGGGCGCAGAATTCCGGCCTTGAGGTCGGCCAAGGCCTGGGGGTGAGTATGCAAAACGCCGTTTTCCTCCAGGGCCAGAGCATTGATGGTGAAGTCACGCTTCAGCAGATCCTCCTTCAAGTCTTTTCCTCGTAGCGGCATGAAGTCGAAACCGTTGAATATAAGCCCTGCAACGCTTTTGCCAACCACTTTGGCCTCCGGGTGGGCAATAGTGAAGCTTGCAATGTCGCCCGCAAAAGCATAGTCAAATTCTTTCGGGACGCGGCCCAGCAGCAGATCGCGCACTGCACCCCCAACTAGATATGTTTTCATATTATTTTTGCGGCCGTTCATAAAAAGCGTCTTGCATATATGGTATAGGATAATCGCTTGAAAATTAATGACAACACTCCAGAAATATTTTGCTACGAGCAAGTGTCCTCAGCCATTGATACAGCTTTTGAGCTGGCCGGGGAGGGCCGTCTGGAACCTTTTGGCAGCGTGCTGGCCGAAAGCCAGACTTCCGGGCGCGGACAGACTCGTCGGTTCTGGGTTTCTCCGCCAGGCAACATTTATGCTGCTCTGCTGCTTCCGGACGATCCGCTTTTCAATAGTTCGGCCTCGGCTGTGGTTGTGGCTTTCATCCTGGCTCAATCCCTGAATTTGCTTGGATTTTCCGTAAAAATCAAGTGGCCTAACGACTTGATTTTACTTTATGGCGCGCGCCCGCATAAAATTGGCGGCATTTTGGTGGAGCAGCGCGGAAAAAATATTGTGGCCGGAATAGGAATAAATTTGACATCATCCCCGGAGCCGGAACAATTGCGTGAGGGCGGATTGCCTGCCGGATGTTTGGATAGCGGACCAGTTTTGCGTGATACCTCGTCAGACGGCATTTTCCGCTCGAGTCATGTACGAGAAGAGCACACTTCCTTCGCGGAAAATTTGCCTTCCTCGCCTGACACCAAACTGGCCCGGTATCCACTATGGAGATATCTTGTGCGTGAAAGCTGTAAGTGGTATAATGCGTCCCGGAAAAATTCAGCCGAATGGTTCAAGCCGGCTTCGGAATTGCTGCTCTGGAAAGGGGTTGCTGTGAATTTTGACGATGACGGCGAGATTTACGGCGGAATTCTGGCGCGGCTGGCCCCTTCGGGCGGCATAATATTGCGTTGCGCCGATGGCGAGCGCGAATTCACCAGCGGAAGTTTTTATCGCCGCTATTTGAAGACAGCCCATGGTAATAATAAATAAAAGTTTTAGAAAAAGGGGGTTGGGGGCGTGGGGGAAGGGGGGAAAACACTTTTTCGAGAGGGTTTTTCCCCCTTACCCTACACAAATGCCCGGTAACTGGAGAA
>JAVBLG010000103.1:0-12627 GCA_031553655.1 Desulfovibrionaceae bacterium
GCCTGCGCCATACCTGCCGGTTGCGCGGTAAAAGAACATTCCAGGTTTTGGTTGATGCTTTTGAGGCGCTTTTTCAGAACAGGCAGCCTGATTTGGCGTGGATTCAGACATCTCGCGGAGATACCCCGTGAGCAGTTACGACTAAAATATGCCTGATTCCGTATTTCATTCTAAAAATACTTCATCCTCTTTCTTTACGTAAAAATTTCAGACAAACCTGCCACGCACCATGGTGTATTTTCGTCCTTGCCGGAGCGTTTCAAGTAATACGCCTGCATGCCGAGTTTCTTCGGCGTACTGTAGTCGTTCTCCAAGGAGTCGCCGACCATCAGGACAGATGCAGGCTTAACGCCCAGCACCTCAAAGACATGGCGATAAATACTTTCTTCCGGCTTCCGGTAACCCACGGCAAATGACCACGCGCAAGCGTCCGGGGAGAAGGGGAGTAGCTTCAAAAGTGGTTCAGCATACGGTGTAGCCAGATTGGACACAATGGCCCATTTCAGGCCGCGTTCTCTGAGTTTTTCCAAAACGGCTGGCACTTCCGGGTAAAGACGCATTGAAGCGACTTCCGCCGCAATGTCTTCTTCGATTTTTTGAATGACTTCCTGGGAGCATCCAGCCTCACAGGCTAGATCCGCAGGGGAGCTATCCCGCGTCATCAGGGTTTGGTAAGCATCAGCCACGCCAAAGGGCCAAGCCTTGATAATCGGCTTGTATGGATTTCGTTTTTTGCGGATTTCGCAGAGTGTGCCGAATGCGTCAAAGAATATCGCTTGAATCAAACCACCAACCTCTTTTGTGTACGCAAAAAGGAAGCGTATAATTTGATAAAAGGCAGAATAACTTTGTGGCAATATAGCTCAATAAGTTGTGAAACACAATTTGTTCCACGCAAAATTATGATGGTGATTTTTTACAAGGCATTTCAAGGAGTTTTGCGGGAGGCTTGAGGTGGTGCTCCATTTTTTCTTCGATTTGCAACAGGGGGCTCTTATATCTATATAGTGGTTTACGGCTCCTTTTTAGGGCGGCCAATTCTTTTAGCGGGTAAATTTTCAGTTACCGATTCTGGCAACGCCCCTGTTCGTAGCGCATGGTCGAGTTCAGAGATTAAAATCATAGGGGAAATATTCAGCGCGTTTGCTATACCAAAAAGCGTAGAAATTTTGGCCTCGTGGCGTCCGTTTTCCACACTTTGGATAAACCGCCGCCCAACGCCAGACGCATCGGCCAATTGGTACTGGGTTAAACCTTTGCGGAGACGGGCGGATTTTATGATTGCCCCGAAGCTTTCGCATAAAAATTTCTGTTCCATTTTGGCATTAAACGATGGAAATACCCTATTGAAAAGAGGTGTCGGTGTCTCTATAATGGTCGGGCTTAAACACTACGAAAAGGAGGGCAATGATGAGACAGATAGAAACCATGACAAGCTTCCCTGACCAACTGAAACGCATCCTTTTTGCCACGAGCATCAAAACCCAAGTCGAACTCTCTGATTTCCTTGGCGTCAGGCAATCAGTGGTATCCGACGCCAAGAGGCGCGGTAAAATCCCGGCTGACTGGCTGCTTACCTTGATCTTGGCGAAAAACATAAACCCGGAATGGGTTCTCACGGGCAGGGGCAGGCTTTTGCTTGAAGTCCCTACAGACAACTATGAAACAGCGGATACCACCAGAGAAAAGGCCGAATTCAAAGAGACTCTGAATCTGTTGCCGTCTCGAATGCTGGCAGAGGAATTGCTGCGGCGTGTTTCTGTGGCCGCAGTTGACAAATTTTCCCGTTAAGCAGGTAAACGCCAAATGGGTTGTCGGCCATTCCAGCCGCTTTATCCATTTGGCGCTTACCATGCCTTTCCCCCCCTACTTCCAGCGGAGCATTATGAAAAACAAAAGCGCTGCCATGACCATCGGAGAGACGAGGGCCACGCAAATAATCCATTGCCAATAGTATTTATTCACTTCAGACACCATTTTCAAGGCCTCGTCGTAGACCTGCTGAGCTTTGGTGGCCGACATTTCACAGCGGTTCAGGCATTGTTCCATTCTGGCCGTTGCCTGGGAGATGACCTCAACGGGATAGGCCCTGACTTCGTGCGCGGCCCGTTGTACGTTCGAGGTCGAGTCTTTGATTGCTGTATGCAAGGCGCGCAAAGTTTTGATCAATTCGTCGTTGCTTTTCAGCCTGTTCATTTCCTGCTGGTTCAACAGATTTAGGCGCATTTCCAAAATCTCCGCCTCGTCCGGGCTGTTCGCTACGGCCTTGCTCAATTCCTGCGCTTTTTCCAACTTGCCCATGGTGTAATCCTCTATTTTGTAAAGATTTCCAGGTATATTTTTTGCCCAAGTCGCTACCCTTCAGGGCAATATCGTACAGACAAAAACTGATTCCGCTTATTGTGCCGGTTGATGATTCATTCAATTTGACCTCTACGCCCCGCTTTTCCAAATGGGAGACGAAGACACTCAAGGCCATGGGGCGAACAAGGGTTTCATCGATCATTTTTTGTAAACGCATGCGTGCCGAAGCCTCACCTGTGCGCAATACATGCTCTATTTCTCCCTTGCTCAGTGTTTTGCGTTCCGCCTCCCGGCTGGGTTCAACCGTTTTCAGTCCGTATTCCTGCTCCAGACGGCGCATGATGGCCTCCTGGCGTTTATAGTCTTGCGAATCACTGACAACGGAGCCATCCATGCCGATTCTGTTGACCAGAATGTGAATGTGCGGATGCTCGGTGTCCGTATGTTTACTGATCACATACTGATTATTTTTAAAGCCCATATTCTCCAGATAGTCGTGGGCTACCTCCTTCCACTGCTCATCCTTAAGCGCTTCATCAGGCGCTATGCTCAGGCTCACATGGCATACGGCCTTGCCGAGGTTGGGGCGTAAAGCACGTATGCTGCCGAACTCACGCGCCAGCGTGCGCGGGTTTGTTCCGGCCATATTGGTTTCCAGAATATGCCCTTTCTGTTTTTGCAGGTCATATTCCAGAGCGCCACGAAAGCCCTTGCCCTTAATCAGCTTGGCGATCATGCCCTGCCCCCAACAAATCCAGGCGTAAAAGCCTGACCTGCTCCCGCACTGCCGCAAGCATGTCAGCGGCGATCAAAATGCGCCCCTCATGCGCTGCCCTGGCCAACTGGTTAAGGTTGGCCGCAAGCCGCGCCAGATCCGCATAGGCCTGCCGGTTCACAGCCGGAACAGGCGGACGCGGGCACATGCGCGAAAGCGCGGCAAGGCGCATCCAAACCGTGGGCGGCACGCCCTGGCTGTCGGCCTTGCGTTGAATCTCGTTCCATTCTTTGGAGTTCAACCGGACGCCAATAGTCTTTTGCCGCACATCTTCCGGCAGACTTCTGGGGCGTCCGTTTCTACCTTTTGCCTTATATGTCTTCATGGCTATCTCGCGTTTTTGCTTTGGCCCCGCAGGGCAAGACGTTTCAAAGCGCAGCGCGGAAACATGGCTTGCTACAAGCCAATCGCTGGCGGATGCTCATCTGTAGGGCGGCTGTCCCACCGTCCCCGTGCCTGGGGCTGGGACAATGGGACAGGCCGCAATCAACAGTGTCGTTCCAGGCGTTTTTTCAGCCGATGCACTGAAGATTTGGACAGGCCCATTTCCTCCGCACAGTCGCGCAGGCTGAGGCCTTCGTCCAAAAGCTGCCTGAGCTGCTCCATCTCCACATCCGCCAAATCCTGCACATCCCATTGCAGTGCGTTACCTTCAGTCTTGAGATGCACTTCAAATGGCTTGGCTTCATCGCCCACAATTCCACGCGCTTTGGTGAGCAGCACTTCAAAACGCGCTCCCTCGGCCATGCTGTATCTACGCGGGCGACGTAAACTTATGATCGTGTCCATCACATCCTCGCGGGCGGATGTGCCGCGCTGGTCTCCGGATTTGCCCGCATGGTGGATCAATAAAACCGACATGCCTCGCCGCCTCAAATCCAGCAGCCAGCTTTGCATGGGCTGCCAGTATTGAGACTCATTCTCTTTTCCCGTACGGCAAAGGGTTGAAAGGTTGTCGAGAACAAGCATGTTTACTCCAGAGAGAAAAGGCTCAAGAGCGCGCTGCCCCGCCACTGTGGACAAATCCGGCATAGGCCGGGGCTGCATATCCGGAGTAAGTATGCATAGGTTTTTCATGGCATGGGGCGGAGCGGCCATGCCCAGGGCCAGAGCGGACAAACGCTCTTGCATGGCCAAGGCGGGCATTTCCCCATCCACATAAAGTACCTGCCTGGCGGTAGGGGCTTGCCAATTGTAAACAGATAATCCACCGGCCACAGCCAGGGCCACGCTGAGAGCGGCAAAGGTTTTACCGATGCCGCGCGGCGCAAACATGATTACAATACCCTGAGTGGGAATTACCGGGTTCAGCAGAAATCCCTTTCAGGAAGTTTCATGGTCAGGAATTCGCCCATAGTCACCACCACAAAAACAGGAAGTTCGGA
Source organism: Desulfovibrionaceae bacterium (assembly GCA_031553655.1). GTDB lineage: Bacteria > Desulfobacterota > Desulfovibrionia > Desulfovibrionales > Desulfovibrionaceae > JAVBLG01. The sequence goes on from JAVBLG010000103.1 coordinate 4,465, forward strand.
TTTTGGTTCAGGCTTTACGCCTTCGTTCTGGCTCATCTGTTCCACCTCGTTCAGCGGGAAGCGATAAAGGCGCGGATGTCGTCTACCCGCCAGACTGTTGTTTTCGGCCCAAGCTTGACCGGCTGCGGAAAGTCGCCGGATTTGACGCCTTCCCAAAACTTGGTCTTGCCGATGCCGAGAACATGCAGCACTTGCGGCAGGCGGGCGAAACCCTCCTTCGGCAACTGATTGAATTCCGGATCTGTGTTCTGGTTTTTCATTGCTTTTCTGCTCCATGTTTTATGGGCCGAAAAAAAACGAATCGGCCCGTATTTGTTCGATACAGGCCGACTCTAAAACGTCCCTCTAATGGGACAGTCAAGTAATTAAGTGGGACAATATTATCTAAAAAAAAGGACAAACAATATGGGACATTATTTAATAATACCGCGTAATCGTTGGCCTTGCTTTCTGTGTCCAGCCATAGATATTATTACTCCTGGGTTGGCAGGTAACAACATGCCCATTTCGGCATCAGTCAATAACCCAGGAAAATAATTATCCACCATGGTTGCCAACTGCTTTTTGTCCGTAATGCCATTCTCACGCAGCTTGGCAACCAAGTCTACGGCACACGAGATGTCTTTATTTTTCCGTTTAGGAGTCTTTTGCCGCTTAAACGGAGAACTATCAGGCCAAAGGCTTTCATTCTTTACTGTCCATGTGCTCCTATCCCGATTATTACGCACAATACAAGGATCGACTTCCTGCGACAGAGCTTCATACCTGACAACGACTTCATCGAATTCATTCCAATATCTTTTGTGTCCGTATTTACAAATCACATATGCCATTTGTGGGGCAATCGTGTTGATATTTTTTATGGAGCACATTTCCCAATCATGCTTTATCTGCTTTTGGGCTGGAATACCTGGATAATAGGGCTTTTTCTTTTCTATACTGGATACATTTGACTTTTTGAATGCAAGAGAGTGGAAGTGCCCGCACAAAAATTCAAAGTCAAAATTTGCGGCAGGCAATTTGATTACCACGCATGAAGGGCAGCTATCTTTAACTGATAAAAAATTTTCTGTGATGACAAAAGGATGCAGCTTTTCCCTGAATAACTCATAGCATATTTTTACCCAGGACAAATGAGGCCATCGCAGCATCAATTCGGCAAAATATATCAAATCTGTTTCTTTGAGAATGACATGATAAGGCTGCTTAATAATCATATTTTATTCACACTCCGCCATTTTTATGGGCCAATTCATCCAAATAATCCGCCCAGCCCTGCATCATTTTACGGCGTTCAGGCAAAAATTCTGCATGGTTGTAGGCGGCGCGCACTTTGTTGCGTTCTCCGTGGGCCAGCTGCCTTTCTATGGCGTCGCGGTTCCAGCCAAGTTCATTAAGCAAAGTCGAAGCCATGGCCCGGAAGCCGTGCCCGCATATTTCCTCTTTGGCGTAACCAATGCGCCGCAAGGCGACATTGACTGTATTTTCCGACATGGGCCGTACCGATGTGCGCAAAGACGGGAACAGATATTTTCCGCTGCCGGTTAGCGGCTGCAAGTCTCTGAGTATCTCCAACGCCTGCGCGGCCAGCGGCACAATATGCAGACAGCGCATTTTCGTTTTATGCGCCGGTATGCGCCATTCCGCCGCCTCAAAATTAATTTCCGTCCATTCGGCAAAACGCAGCTCACCGGGGCGCACAAAAACCAGCGGGGCCAGCCGCAAGGCGCAATAAACCACCATTGAACTTTTGCAGTTTTCAATGTCGCGCATCAACTGGCCCACGGCCTTTGGTTCCGTGATGGTGGCCCGATGCTGCTTTTTGGGCGGGGCGCAGGCTCCCAAAAGATCGGCGGCGGGATCACGCTCGGCCCGGCCTGTGGCCACGGCATAGCGGAACACCATGGAGCAGATGCCGCGCACCCGGCGCGTAACTTCCAGAGCGCCGCGTTTTTCAATACGCCGCAAACACTCCAACACCTCCGGGGCTGTAATCTCGCCCACAGGCCTTTGACCGATGTAAGGGAAAACATTCAGCTCCAGGCGGCGCAAAGTCAGTTCCGCATGGCCTTCCGTCCAGGTGTGGGAAAATTTGTCGGCCCATTCGCGGGCCACGGTTTCAAAGGAATGCGTGCCGGAAGCAACGGCCTTTTCTTCCTTGCCTTTCTCCACGGGGTCAATGCCGCCCGCGATCAGGCGGCGTTTGTCATCCCGCGCCATGCGCGCTTCTGCCAGCGCCACCAGGGGATATTCCCCCAGAGACATGCGGTTTTCTCTGGTGTTGAGCCAATAGCGGAACCGCCAGAACTTTTTGCCGGAAGGTTTCACCTCCAGATAAAGCCCGTCATCATCTTTGAGGTTGTAAACTTTTTCCTTGGGTTTGGCCTTTTCAACGGCCAGAGCGCTTAGAGCCATGCGACAATCCTCCTTTTACCGGACATCGCCACGACATCGGGAGGCGCAAAATAAAAAATGTCCGGTTTGATATCCGGTTGTCGGCTGGATTCAGCCGATTTTGACCGGACATCGACGGACAAATAAAAACTCCGAATTCGTTGCCTGTCAAGGCCTGACGGGCGAAGTCGGAGTCCTGCGGTTTGTTATATGGCGGAGAGGGTGGGATTCGAACCCACGTACCGGCTACTAACCGGTAACTCGATTTCGAGTCGAGCGCGTTACGGCCGCTTCGCTACCTCTCCGCTCACGCACGATGCGCGTGATGAGGTTTTATATAAACAATATGAGCATGAGTCAATGCATTGTGTGAATTTAACGGCGCAAAAATTGCTTCTGCTCACTTTTGCAGTACCGCAATCAAGTTTTGCAAGCGCGCGGCCACATTATTCAGGGCTTTTACGCCGTCGGCGACTTTGTTCGTAGTCCGGCATTATTGTCGGCCATCAGATCGATTTCCTTATATAAACACAAAAAGACCAGACTGGCGTTGTTTTGGCCTATCAGAGAATCTTGCTGCAAATAAAAGTATTACGCTGTTCTCCCCCTGATTTGCCGTTTGTCGCCCACACGAATGGTAATGCGCTCGCGGTCAAAATATTCCAGAAGAGCGATCACATATTTGCGCGATATCCCGTCCAATAGATCTTTCAACGCTCCGGGGTCAAGGTCGTCGTGATCCTTGAACCATTCCCGTATTTTGCTTTCTATACCTGCCAGTGCGAGGGCGGCGTAATAGAGATTGTCCTTGATTTTAACCAGTGCCTTTTCGTCCATCAACACCTTGATCAGCGGCGCGGCCTGTTTTTGCTCCACGCCCAGCCCGTCGAGCACCTCTTTCATATTAGGCGGGGTGATTCCGGCGGAGGTGTGGGCTTCCAGAATCTTGTTTTTTAACCCGGCCTGATCCAACCCCAGGTTTACCTTGTGCCCGGCCAGACGCAGCCCGTCACCTTCGGTCTGCAATTTGCCCTTGCGCAAACAAAGCTCAATGACAAAATGCGCCAGCTTGGGCGCCAGCCGACGCCCCCAACCCGAGGTAAGCACACCCCGCGACATCACCGGTTTCAGCGGTTCCTTACGGTGAAAATCGGCCGCATGTTCCAAACAGCCGCTCTCCAGAGCTTCCAGAGCCTCGACGTCGATATAAACGCGCGCTTCCTTATCGAAGCAGAATACAGCGCCCTTGCTGCCCAGATTTTGCAGGCATTTTTCTACTTGCCGCGATTCCAAACCAGTGAAAACGCTCAGCGCAGCCGCGCCGACCCCGGAACTTCCCGCCAGGCGAATCTGCATCTTGATCAGGCTTTCCACGTCCATATCCGGTGATTCCACAAGCATTTTAACCTTGCTTTCAAACAGCGGATCTTTTTTGCGCAGAATCAGCCCGCCTGGATGTACCAAAATGCCCCCGGCCACAGTACGCAAAGGAGAAAAAGAACGCAGCACGCAGCGATCGCCAAAAACACCCACCATGGGAGCGGAAAAAGTTACAAGGGTAAGCGCCGTTTCGCCTGGGGCCAGACGATCGCGGTCCAAAAAGCGCACTCGGGCCGGAATTTCTCGCGCGCCGTGGTGGAAGTGTATTTCCGTCCGCTGGCGAAGCGGCCTTGGGGAAGAAGGCAGGCAAGTCAGAAGGGCCAACCAACGGTTGGAAGGAATCAGTTTGCCGGGATGCGTTATGGTGTCGCCGCGCTCAATGTCGCCCACTTCCAGTCCTTGAATGTTCACGGCGCAGCGCTGCCCGGACCGGCCCCGCTCGGAAGACGCGCCGTGGGTTTGCAGCCCACGCACCTTTCCGGCCCGTCCGGAGGGCATAAGTTCCACTTCATCGCCCAAGGCCACGGAACCGGAAATTATGGTGCCGGTGGTCACAGTGCCGTGGCCTTTCATGGTAAAAACACGGTCCACTGGAAGGCGCAGCAAATCAATCCGCCGCGCCGGAGATATTTCCTGAGCCATGGCCAGCACATGGGCGCGCAGTTCGGGCACGCCCTCGCCCGTGGCCGAGGAAACAGGAAATACCGGGGAGTTTTCCAGAAAAGTGCCTTCCAGAAAAGCCGCCACATCGTCCTTGACCAGCTCCAGCCAGTCGGCATCGACCATATCTATTTTGGTGAGGGCCACCAGCCCGCGTTTGATGCCAAGCAGGGAGCATATTTCCAGATGCTCCCTGGTCTGCGGCATAACGCCTTCGTCGGCGGCAATAATCAGCATTACAAAGTCTATGCCCGCAGCCCCGGCCACCATATTTTTCACAAAACGCTCGTGGCCGGGCACATCTACGATGCCCAGCTTTTCGCCGCCTGGCAGATCGCAATAGGCAAACCCCAATTCGATGGTGATGCCCCGGCGCTTTTCTTCTTCCAGACGGTCGCAGTCTATGCCGGTAATGGCGCGCACCAATGATGTTTTGCCGTGGTCGATGTGTCCTGCCGTGCCGAGAACTACGGGCATGATGTTTTCCTCTGCTGTTTATCTGTTGCGGTTTGCGCGTTCATGCGGGTTGAGCTGGAGCATTTTACAAAAAAATCAGGAAAACACTTTATAGTGTAATGGTCTGGCCAGGAGTTATTTCCAGACACTCGCAATCGGGAGCTTCTTTGGCCAGAGCTTCCTTGAATGCCTTGGCATTTTTGTTCAGCACGGGGAATGTGCCGAAATGCATGGGAATTGTCTTTTTCACGCCCAACATCGCGCAGGCCATGGCCGCCTGGGACGCATTCATGGTAAAAACGTCGCCAATGGGCAACAGGGCCAGTTCCGGAGCAAACAGTTTCCCCCACAGAGCCATGTCTCCGTAAATGCAGGTGTCACCCGCGTGATAGAAAGTGAAGCCGCTCGGCATGCGCACTATGTAACCCACGGGCACGCCCGATTCAGAAGTGTGCAGGGCCGGAACCATGGTTACAGTAACACCCTTGATCGTGAATCCGCCGCCAAGATTATAGCCTATGCCCACAGGAACCTGGCTCTGGGGCACACCTTCGGCAATCAGTTTTTCGGCCGTGCCCACCACGGCCACCAAGCTGGCTCCGGTTTCGCGGCATATTGCCACGGCATCGCCCACATGGTCGCCATGATCGTGGGTTACCAGCACCATGTCTGGTTTGGATATGTTTTTATAATCTATTTTGCAGACAGGATTGTTGGTGAAAAGGGGATCTATGAGAATGTTCACGCCTTCGGCGTCAATCTGAAAATTGGAATGTCCGTGCCAAGTAATATTCATGTTGATCTCCTTTATTATGTTCCACCCTATATTGCGCACACAGCAACGTTTTCCGGGCTTTGGCCGAGAAAAAAGTCACATAACGCTATTGTCATTGCATAAAGAAAAGCATAAACTGCCCGCTTGTCCATACACTTTTACCACAAAAAACAAAAAATCAATATTTCCCGGGGAGTACCAGTCATGCGCAAAGGCCTTCTTTTCATCATCATAACCATAATGGCCCTGGGAGCCTTCGGCTGCGAGCAGAACGGAAAATCCGGCCCCAGCGTGGGCGTTGTGGATACCAGCCGCGTATTCCGCGACAGCAACCCCGGCAAGGCCGGCATAAAATATCTTGAGGGCCTGCACGAAACCATGCAGGCGGAGCTCAACAATCTGCAGAAAGATGCCGAGGCCAAGCCCGACGACACGGCCCTCCAGCAGAAAATCCAGGATTCCTACATGGCCTTCCAGCAGCGCATGGGCGCCGAGCAGCAAAATGTAATCAATCTGCTCAACGACTCCATTCAAAGAGCGCTCGACGCCTGCCGGGAACAGAAAAAGCTTGATATCATTTTCAGCAATGAAGCGGCCCTGTCTTTTTCCAAGGCCAGCGACATAACGGCTGATATTATCGCCGAAGTGAACAAGCGGCAAGTAGAATTCAAGCCCATCGCCCCTGAAGGCGAGCCGCTCAAGATCGAAACTCCGGAACAAAAGGTTGACGAAGCCCCCAAGGCTGATGCCCCGAAATCCGACGAAAAAGCCGACAAGCCTGCCCCGACGGAAAAGGCCAAGCCTGCGGTGGATAAAAATGCCACAAAGCGTCAATAGAAATTGAATTTTTAAAATAGACAAAAAGCAAGAAGGAGAAGCTCCATGGCTCAAGATTACTTTCGCTCCTTGCGCGACATAGTCCTGGCTATCAACTCAAGCCTTGAACAGAAATCCGTCTTACGCAAAATTACTGAAGAAGCCGCCCGCACCATGGGCTGCAAAGCCTGCACCCTGCGCCTTCTGGATCGCACCGGGCATTTTCTGCTGCCCAGCGCGGCTTTTGGCCTTTCTGAAAGCTATATGCGCAAAGGTTCCGTCGAAGTAGGCAAAAGCGGCATGGACCGCGAAGTGCTCGACGGCAATGTCATTCACCTGCGCGACGCCGCCAGCGACGGCCGCTTCCAGTATCCGGCCTCGGCCAAGTCCGAAGGCCTGGTCTCCGTTTTGTCCGCTCCGCTTATGGTGGGCGGCAAGGCCATAGGCCTCATGCGCGTTTATTCCGCCGAAGAAAAAGACTTTACCCCCGACGAGCACAGCTTCCTGAAAGCCGTGGCCGCGGTTTCGGCCCTGGCCATCGACAATGCCCGCCTGCACGAAGAATTGAAGAACAATTACGATCTGCTCACCAAACACACCTACCAGGTATTCGAGGACTAAGACCATGAGTAAAGTAAAAGTTGCCATCAACGGCTTCGGACGCATCGGTCGGCAGGTTTTCCGCGCTCTTTACGCCCATTACGGCGACAAGGTTGAAGTGGTTGCCATCAATGATCTTTTTGACGCCGAAACCAATTTTCACCTTCTGGAATTCGACTCGGTCTATGGCCGCGCCGAAATTTCCCCCAAAATCGACGGCCAGGAAGTGAGCGTCGGCGACTGGAAAGTGCATTGCTTCTCCGAGCGCGACCCCAAACTGCTCACCTGGGGCGAACACGGCGTGGATGTGGTGGTGGAATCCACCGGCATTTTCCGTTCGGCCAAACAGGCTGAAGTGCATCGCGAAAACGGGGCCAAAAAAGTCATCATCACCGCCCCGGCCAAGGACGAAGACCTTACCGTGGTGCTGGGCGTAAACCACGACAAATACGACCCGGCCACTCATCACATAGTTTCCAATGCCTCCTGCACCACCAACTGTCTGGCCCCTGTGGCCCTGGTGGTAAACAATGAATTCGGCATCAAGCAGGGCGCGATGACCACCATTCACGCCTACACCAATGACCAGCGCATTCTGGACATGGCCCACAAAGACCTGCGCCGGGCCAGAGCCGCGGCTTGCAGCATCATTCCCACCTCCACCGGCGCGGCCCAGGCCGTGGCCAAGGTAATTCCCGCCCTCAAGGGCAAGTTCACCGGCTACTCCTTGCGCGTGCCCACTCCCACAGTGTCGGTGGTGGACTTCACCGCCATTCTGGAAAAACCCACAGACACCGAAACCTTGCGCGCCGCCCTGAAAAAAGCCTCGGAAACTTACCTCAAGGATATTCTGGAATATAGCGAAAAGCAGCTGGTATCCATGGATTTCAAGGGCAACCCCCACTCTTCCATTCTGGAAGCCGAATACACCACGGTGCAAGACGGCACCATGGCCAAAATCGTCTCTTGGTACGACAATGAATGGGGCTATTCCTGCCGCGTGTGCGATCTTATCTGCCTTATGAAAGAAAAGGGTATGTAAGGATTGGATTTTTAATATTGAGGGGGAAGTGGAAACTTTT
>JAVBLG010000094.1:0-12018 GCA_031553655.1 Desulfovibrionaceae bacterium
CCGAAGTCGTAGACTGCGCCGTCACGAGCGCTTTTTCTCCGTCAAATGGCGAAAAATTATCTCATGACGACACGATCTGCCTATACGATTATAGTATTTCACTTTTGAAATTATCCATTACCTGAAACTGTTTTTTTTAAAATTAAGGCTGATTGTCCTGCGCCACCTTTCAACGGCGGCTCGGCATCGAATTTCATGCGGCGCTCACTACGCTCACGCCTACGGCACGAACGCTATGCGTTCGGGCGGCCCTACCAAAGCACGGGCCGCCAGTGGAAGTGAAATAATTTTACTCACTGCGTTCGCAAAGTTATTTCACTTCCACTCTCCCCAAGCTAGTCCTCGCCCGTGCATCAGGATCGTACAGGGCCTCGGCAAAAGCGGCAGGCAGGGCAAAGCGGCCCTTGTTCACCGCCTTGATGCGATAGACGTATTCGCTGTCCGTGCCGTCAAGCGAGGCGTAAAGCACCATGCGATCTTCGCGGCGTTCGGCGTGAGCCAGACGCATGGGCTTTTTGTGATCCACAGCGGACTTTACGGTCTGCCCTTCAGCAACCGGGGCATTGTTACCCGTGTCGGAAAAATGGCCGGAACCGCCCGCCCCGGCATCCACAATTTCCCCGCCTCTGGCGATGATCATCTCAAATGCGCCGGGCAACAACGAAGTTATGGCTACATTATCCAAACTTTTGCCGTTGGTTGTTTTGGCCCGCACCCGCACGTTGACCTCGTCTCCCTGCTTCAATTCGCTGAGCGGGCCGCCGCTTGCCGGGATAAAGTCAACCCTGAGATCAATTTTTTCGCCGGTTTTGCCTGGGGGCAACACGCGATCAAAACCGTCGCTGGAAATCTGCCAGTAGAGGTTTTCGCCGCCGGAAAAGGCAAATTCGGCAATGCTGTTGTCGCCGCTCACGGTTTTGACTATATCTCCGGACGACTTGAAGGGAAGCGGCTTATGGGCCGAATCGAGCGCGGTTATGGCCGGGACTGCGTCGGAAGCATTGTTTTTGAGCATGGCGGCGGCATATGAGGAAATGCCGCGTATGGCCTGCACCGCGCCGGTAGTGGTATATTTTCCGCCGCTCACGGCATTGACCAGATTAGCCAGGAGACGGAAGGCCGCATCGTCTTGCAGGCGTTCCGGAAAATGCCGGGCCAGAATGCTCAAATAAAGCCCGTCGGCCCATAGCGGGCTGAGGAACCACTCTTCGCTGTTCCAGACGGTTTTTCCGTCCACGCTTTGGGCGGCTTCCACATCTTTAAGCAAATCGGCGGCTTCCTTGTTCTGCTTGAGCATACTGTAGGTTCCGGCCAACAAGGCCGCGCTTATGTCCTTGCGCCAACCGGGCAAGGTCTGATCGCAATGCTTGACCAGGTTGGACATGTCGCGAAAGCGCTCGCCAAAACCCAAGGCCCCGGCTCTGGCGTAAACCCAGGCCGCATAAGCTGTAAGCCGGGCTTCGTCCAGATCTTTCGGCCGCTCCAGCAGAAAAGATCTGGTTTCCCGAGCGCTTTCGGACAGTAGATCCTGTGGAGCGGCAAAGCCCGCCTCTCTGGCGGAAACCAGATAATCAAGGGCATATATGCTCAAGAATCCGTAAGATTCGCTTTCTTGTGGCCAAAGGGAGTAACGGCCCGGCTCCAGACGGCGCTCGCGTAAAGTCTGCACTCCTTTGCCCACAGCCAGAGCGGCTCGTTGCGCGACCTCCTCCCCTGTCTTCCCGGACTCGGCCAAAGCGCCCTTTTCCGTGTTCGCGCCGACGGTCAGCAATCCTTCCTGGCCGCGCAGCAACACATAGGGAAATGCCGAGCTTAAAACCTGCTCGGTGCAACCGTGGGGGAAGGCGATCAAATATCCGGCCAAACCCCCGGCCAACGGCAGCGGCAATCCGGAAAGGGACGCCCGCACCGAGGCAAATTGCGGGTAAAGCTCGCGGGCCACAGGTATGGTTTGTTCCTTACTCTTAAGGCGTCCGGCGGCAAAGGCGGCAATGCGCGGCGAAGCCGGACGCACGGAAAGAGACACCGGACGCCTGACTGTTATCGCCTTGTCGCCCTCACCAATGGAAGCGGACAAACTAATTGTGCTTTCGCCCAGACGGTCGGAGGCTTTCAGCCGGAAGGAAACGCGGGTTTCGCGGCCTTCGTCCACCAGCACCGCCTTTTCCGGCTCGCTTTCAAACACCAGGGCATCGGTAACATCGGCGCCAAAGGTGACTGCCGCGTTTTTTCCGCTGCCCTCAACGGTATTGGCCAAAGTTACGGTTACGTCAAAGCTGTCACCGGGGGCCACGGCCACGGGCAAGATTGGGGTGATTATTACCGGGGCGTTGACCAGGGTGCGCCCGGCGGTTTCGCCCACACCGTCCATTCCGGCGGCCACTGCCATAACCCGCAGTTGCCCGTTGAAATAGGTCGGCACTTCCCATGTCAGGTCGCGCTGTTCCGGCCCAACATCCACCAGACCCGACCAGTACACCACGGAATCTTCACCTTTGCGCCGAAAGGGGTTTAACCTGCTTAAAGCGTCGGCGGAAAAACCGCCGCCAAAAGCCGATTCTTTACGCACCAGCCCGTATTCCGGCATAAGTAGATGCCAATTACGCAGGCCCTGCACCTCGTGAGACTTGTCGCGCAGAAAATAGTTTAGCGGCGAGGGATTTTTATAGGAAGTAAGTTGAAGAATGCCCTCGTCCACGGCAAAAACCACTACTTTGCCCGGCTTGCGGGCCTTAATGCCCAAGGTCATGGTGCGGCCCGGGATGACCTTGTCCGGGGTTTGCAGGGTCAGTCCCATGTCGCGGCGGGTCATATTGGCCAGGAAGGGAACCAGAGCCTGACTGTAGGGGTTGGCATGTATTTCGCCTGAGCCGATGTCGCGCAACATGTGTACCATGAGGAAGCCCCGGCCTTCAAAATCGGCTGGAGCTGTGATGCTTTGCACCGAATCGGCACTGGCGGCATGGAACCATTTGTGCGCCAGCACGCGGTCGCTCTCCAGGGTGATCAGCCCGGCCCCGGCATAGGGCGCGCTGATAAAAATCTTTATTTCTTCACCGGAATTGTAGTTTTCCTTGTCCAGCTTCACCCGCAGGGTGGCGTCGCGTTTGAGACCTTGCCCCCGATCGGCCGCTCCAGCCACCGTAAAGGCAAAACCGTTGCGCTTGGCGCCGCGCCCGTCTTCCAGAACAACTTCAAAGTCGCCGGGGGTGCCGGTGGGCAGGTTGAATTTGACCCCTTCAGCCGGAATGCTCAGGGCTTCATCCTTTACCAGCCGCGTACGGCGCTGAGTTTCATAGCGATAAGCCCCGGACGGGATGCGCACCAGCACGCTTTTGTGGTCCACCGCCATAATTTTCATGGTCAACGGCTCCGAAGGCTCGGGGCTTCCGGAGCGGCCCAGAGCAATAAATTCCACTTGGGCTGTCGCGTTTTTGGGCACAAAATTAAGGCGCGAAGAAGCGCGCCAGCCTATAAAATTGCTGAAAGGCGAAATCAGCGCGGTCGTGCGGGAAATAACGCTACGCCCACCCCCGGCCTCAAAACCTTCGGCGGTGAAAGAAAAGGCATAAGTACCGTCTTCTAATTTATGCAGGGGCAGATCATAGCTGACTCGACCGTTATCATCGGTGGCAAGCTCGCTTAAATCTTCATTTTCCAGCACCGGGGCACTTTCCGGAGCCGGGGCGAAAAAGGAAAAATCCTCGTATTTGATAAAGTCGGCTGTGGCCCGCCGCGCGCTGAACGAGGCTTTTACTTGCCCGCCGCGCACCGGAGCGCCATAGAGATTCTCCACCCGCACCTCGGCCCGCAGATTTTCCGGCAACAGCCAGAGCGGGGAAACTTTTTTTTCAGCGGCGGGAACAGCTACAATCTCACTCTTCACTCTGATGCGGTCGGGCTGAAAATCTTCCACCTGCACCCCGGCCGAACCTATTTCCTGATCACCCAGGCTCACGGCCAGGTTGTAACGCCCCGTGGGGCTGTGCTCTTGCGTGGGCAGGCTTATTTCACCAAAACCCTCGCGTGAAAGCTTGATCACACGCTTCACTATTTCGCGGTCCATGGGATCGAGCAAACGTACGGAAAGGGGCGGTAAGGCCGTTTGAGAGTTCCAGAGCGAATCTTTGGCCACAAGACCAAAATGCAGGGTTTCGCCGGGCCGGTACACGCCGCGTTCGCTAAAAGCGAAAACGCTGACTCCATCGGCGGAAAGACGATCTATATTATTGCTGAACCCGGTGCTCATGGCATTTTCATAGTCTTCAAACTTCATATAGGTCATGTCCGCGCCATGGCGCACATCAAAGGCCACCGGGGCTTTTTCGCGCACAAAGCCTTCCAGATCGGGCAAATCGGCCCGGCCATCTTGATCGGTGACTTTTTTAAGCAAAACCACGCCATTACGAGCAATAACCCGCACTTCGGCCCCTGCCACGGGGTCACCTTTGGCCAGCGAAGCGACAAAAACGGAACGCTCGCCGCGAATGCCCTTCTTGATAACCAGACCGAGATCGGTCAGCAGCACAAAACGGCGCGTCTGTTCCACCTCATCACCGTTTTTCTGCCCGGCCAAATTAATTTGAAAAATACCTCTGGAGCCTTTTTCCAGCAATTTTCCCAAATCAAGACTGCTGTATTGCGGGTTGATACCCTCGCCTCCGGACAGTTCTATGGAGCCTTCAAGAGCGTCGCTAATATCTTCCATCTCCAATTGCTCGCCATACATACCGGGCTCAGTGAAGGTGTTGCTTTTTCCGGCCAGCAGATTCAGATAGTTGGGGCGCACCCGAAATGCTTGCCAGTTTATTCCATCCAGCCCGCGCGACATCAGCGCCAGTTTACGCGCTCCGGAAAGGGCCAGAATATTGCCCTCCTGCATGAAGCGTAGTTCCGGCTCAATTTTGGGCACCTGGCGCACTCCATCCCAAGAGTTTTTCATCGCCAGCCCGCCCCGGCTCTCAAGACCGCCCGAGCCTGCGATGTGCAGCCAGCGCTCGGATGGAGCGGAATAGCGGAAAGCGAAAACAGACGAGAACTCGTCAGAGACTGGCTCAGGCTTCAAAACGACCACAGGCGCGGCTTTGAGCACTTCTTCAGGTATTTCCTGTAAATTTCCCCAATTAAAAGGGCGATTGGCCTTTTCATCTTCCTTGTCGCGGTACAGAGGCAAAAGGCGGGCCGCAACAGATTTACGCGCTTCGGTCGAATGCACCGGCAAGGTAAATTCGACCATAAGCAGGGGCCGCAAAACTTCGTCCTGGCCTTCAAGGTTATTCATGCGCAAGGAAGCCACGCCCACGGCCTCGTCGCGCGAGGGAATGGTCGAGCCGCTCTGCACTGGCTTTGTTGTGCCGTAACCGCCCTTGATAACCTGCGCTCCCGGTTCCAGAATCATGGTCAGGCTGCCATTTTTCAGCGGCAAGTTGATAACCGAAATGATGACTGAAAGGGAATAATCGCCAGCCCAGCGAATTTGCGGCTTGCCAAGGGCAAGCTCTTCGCCTTCGGGTAAAAAACGCAGCTTTTTTTCCACGCTTTCGCGGTTGAGGGGGCGCGAGCTTTCCAAAGTGGCCTGAATCAACAATTTTGAGGGGCTTTCCGGATTGGGAAATACACGGGAAACTTTTGGAGTGAGCGTCCAGGGCGGCAGTTCCAGTTCCAGACGGCTCTCGCCCTGCTCCGCCTTGGGAGCCAGGCGCGGCAGGGTTAAGACAAGGGATTTGTATTTTTCAGGATCAGGCAAATCAGCCAGGGGAACGGCAAAATCCACCCGACCCGAATCCTGGTCTTTACTGACCTTGAAGGTCACGGGCAGGCGCGGCTCAAGTTTCCAACTTTCCGGGGCCAACTTTGCCGTTGCCCACAATTCACGGCATTGTTCCTCGCTTCCGGACCAATCGGAACATTTCTCCTCATCCAATTTCAGAAGAACGGCAAAACGCCACTCGCCATTGCGCGACTCGCCGGGCTCAACCTCAGCGGTGACAAAAAGTTTGGCTTCCTTAACTCCGCTTTTGCCCGCTTTGGCGGCCTCAAGGGCTTCTTGGGCCTTTTTCTGCTTTTCGGAATCGTCGCGCTTAAGCTGTGCCGCCGGGCTGTTAGGGTCAATGGTTGGCCCCCGGTCGCGCAAAAGATGCCAGCACAAGAACGTTGTAAGCAGAAAAACAGCGGCCAGAAACAAACAGTAGCCGATGGATCTTTTGGGCTTTGAGGAAGACTCTTTGCCACTGTTATTATTTTGCGTTTCGCTCATGGCGTTTCACCTTCCTCGCTAAGGTTGATTATAATTACCCAAAAATGGTTAATTTTGCGGACTTTTTATTCTATATCAAAAAAAAATTCCTTAAAGACGACGGCAGGCGCGAGCGGTAGCGAGCCTTTGAGCCGTCAAGCCGCGCCGATGCGGCTTTGCCGCGAGGCATCAGACGCGGCGCAGTGCGGCGGACTAATGCCCTTGCATTTTCAACAGTTTATCCAACACCGCCAAATCGGCCCTGGCGTCGATTTTGTCATTTTCAATCAAATTGGCATGCATGGCCTTGAAAGCCGCCTCCAGACGCTGCAAAACGTCGCGGGTACTTTTGGTAATGGAGTCGGCCTCGGGCATGTCCGACGGAATTCTGGCGCAACTTTCCACCACATTGATGGCCGCCGGAAGATAACGGCTTAAAAAGCGTTCGCCCGGAGCTACGTCGCGCTGGTCTTCGGCCATACATTGTAGAATATTGCGGGTGTGGCGGCCTATGTGTTCTATAAGCTCACGCAGTTCCGGGTCCATAGTCGCGGCTTTGGCGGCCAGTTGCTCGGCCTGGGCGTTAAATTCGCGCCAATGCGCGGGCTGCACGGCCGGTTCCGGCGGAAAATCGCCCCAGCCGGCGTCATTACGGGAAAAACGCCCCGGCACAGTGCGCTTTTCCTGATCGGGCGGCGGGGTCTGCTCGTAGGACGGTGGCGAGGGTTGTCCGTAGGGCGGCGGCGAAGACTGCCCTTGGGGAGACTGCGGGGATTGCCCATAGGGCGGAGGCGAAGGCTGCCCCGCGTACGGAGGTTGTGAGTATTGCCCGGCATCCGGGCTTGCAGGCTGTTGTTTACCCCAGTTCGTGTCATAGGGCGAACCGCGATCCGGCTGCGGAGCGCCACTCCCGCCGGGTGTGGGCGAATTCCAGCCCATATCGTAACGGGGATCGCCGCCGGAAGAAGGCGCGGTTTGCGCATTGTCGGTCGGGCTGTTCCAGCCCATGTCATAACGAGGGTCGCCGCTCTGAGCCCTGCCCTGCCCCGGCGGCTGTGGATCCCAGCCCGCAGCGCCGCGATTGCCGTTCTGGTCCGGTGGCTGCTGGTCCCAGTCCCAGCCCGAGCCCCCGCGCCGCTCATTGCGCTGGCCGGAAGGCGCTTCGTCACCAAATGTATGTTTGCCGGATTTTATGTTCATTTCTTCCTCTTTTCTTTTTTGGTGCTTTTTCCACAGATTATTAAGGACAAAACCGGCTGGCAAAAAAATTGCTATCGGCCATAAAGTGGGCACCAGCGCGCTGAAATAAAAACTGACAAAGCCGCATAAAATAAGCCAGCCAGTGGAAAAAAGGTTGATTTTGCCGATATTTCCACAGTTCAACCCTCGTTGCGCAAAGCAATAGACCCCGGCCCAGAACGGCAACATAAAAAAGGGATAGCCCAACCCCAGCCATACAAGCCCCAGGATCAGGCCCAGCGCGGTGGGAATAATGCTGGTTTCCGCCGGGAACAAATATAATATTCCCACATAATTGCACAAAAAATAAGCTAAGGAATAAGAAAACGAGCCGATGGCCGCGTCGGTGGCCATTACTCCGGATATGACCAGAGCCGAGCCATGAAACAAAAAACGCTTCATGGCTCCGGTAACAGCCGTCACGGCCCGATCGGCCAGACCTACGGGTTTATCTTTGTCGCTTTGCGCCATTTTATTTTTTTCCGCCGCGGCAAATTTTTCAATTATATCTGTCTACTTTTTTGTCGTCCCCTGGGTTATAGCCGCATTCGCGCCTTCCGCGCTTATTTTCATGGTTCTGGATTCGCTTATGGCCACCAGACGCTGTTTCAAATCCTGTTCCATAGCGTACAGTTCCTTTTCGGCCACGCCGCGCTTCTCTCTGGCGTCGTCCGCTATGCGCATGGTTTCTTCTATGGTGTGCAGCAACTTGCCGTGCACTTCGCGCAGCGTTTCAATATCCACAATGGAACGTTCCACCTCGCGGGCGGTTTCAATGGAGGATGTCTGGAGAATTTCGGCGTTTTTGCGCAGCATGTCATTGGTGGTGTCGGCCACTTCCTTTTGCAGGCGGGCCGCGCCGCGCTGGCCGTGCAGCGAAAGGGCCAGCACCAACTGGCTTTTCCAGATGGGAATGGTGGACAGGATGCTGGCCTGAATTTTTTCAGCCAAGGCCTGATTGTTGCCCTGAATAATTCTGATTTGCGGCGCGCTCTGAATGGTGATGGTGCGCGAAAGCTCCAGATCGTGCAGGCGACGCTCAAAACGCTGAATGCGATCCACAAAATCGCGCAAATTCTGGGCGGCCATGGGATTACCATCGGCCTGAACCTCAGATTGCATGCGCGGTAATTCAACAGTGTTTAGTTCGGCCAGCTTCTGCTTACCGGCGTTTATATAGAGCGAGAGATCGTCATAAAAAGTATGGTTGCGCTGATAAAGCTGCTCCAAAATCTCAATGTCGCGCATAAGGCCCACCATGGCCCCTTCGAGTTTGATCACAATGCCGTCAACCTGTTCGGCCAGGGTGTTATAGCTGGCGATGGTGCGCTCGGCACTGGCGAAAAGCGAGCCGATCATCGGAAGGCTTTCCAGAAAACCTTTTTTGCCCTGTCTGAGATCATCAACATCCAGATCCTTCACTTTGAGCATCAAATTACTGAGGCTTTCGGCAACCGGCCCGCCGTCGCGGCTTTTAACCTTGTCCAGAAGGGCGTCGGCAAACTGTGATATGGAACTCATGGTTTCCGCGCCGTAAGTAAGGGTAAGCGAAGGATCATTTATATTGATGCTCGAAGCCAGCTCCCTGACTTTCACGTCGGGCACGTCTGTTTCTTTCATGGCCAGATCGCCATTTATAGTTACAAGGGCCTTTTGCGGATCCGAGCCGACCACTTCGACTTCGACTGCAACTTCTTTTTTGGGGTCGGTGCTGCTGTTTCCAGTCATTTTTTTCTCCAGTATAATTCGTTTGTTACGATTTAGTTTTTTTATCTTTTTTGCAAAAGCCTTGCCAAAGAAGGATTACTTGGTTATTCTTTTGAGTCTTTTCAATAAGCACGCCAGGTCAGCGGCTCGGGGTGCCCGGTCATGGGATCGGGTGGAAGAGCTGGATACCCCCGGCGGAAGAAACAAAACCCTTACGGAGGTTTATCATGGCTTATGTCAGCATGAAGCAGATGCTGGAAACCGGGGTTCACTTCGGGCACCAGACCCGCAGATGGAACCCCAAAATGCGTCCTTACATTTTCGGGGCCCGTAACGGCATACATATTATCGACTTGCAGCAGACGGTCAAGCTCTTTCGCTCCGCCCACGACAAGGTGGTGGACACAGCCGCTTCCGGCGGCAAAGTGCTTTTCATCGGCACCAAGCGCCAGGCTCAGGAAGCCGTGGCCGCCGAAGCCGAACGCGCCGGGCACTATCATATCACTAACCGCTGGATGGGCGGCATTCTTACCAACTTCTCCACTATACAGAAGAGCATTGAACGGCTCAAGAAGCTTGAATCCATGTTTGCCGACGGCTCGGTAAACCGCTATCAGAAAAAAGAAGTTCTCAGCCTCAAGCGCGAAATGGACAAGCTCAATGCCTCCCTCGGCGGGATCAAGAACATGGACCGCCTGCCGCAGTTGGCCTTTATTATTGACCCCAAGCGCGAAGAAATAGCCGTGAAAGAATGCCGCAAACTGGGCATTCCGATTGTAGCTGTTACCGATACCAACTGCGATCCCGATTTGATCGACTATATAATTCCCGGTAATGACGACGCCATCAGAGCCATCAAACTCTTTGTGACCTCCTTCGCCGAAGCCTGCATGGAAGGCGACGCCATGAACAAGGAACGCAAGGGCAAAGACGTGGAAGAAGAACTGCACAAAGCTGCACGCGCCGAAGCTCCGGGAAAAGAACTCGCCGCTGAAGCGGCGGCAACTGTTTAACATTTCATTTCAGGGAGATTGATTTATGGCTGCTATCAGCGCACAGATGGTTAAAGAACTGCGCGAAAAAACCGGCGCGGGCATGATGGATTGCAAAAAAGCCCTGGAAGAAATGGACGGCGATTTGGAAAAAGCTCTGGACTGGCTGCGCCAGAAGGGCATTGCCAAGGCCGCGAAGAAATCCGGCCGCGTCACCAGTGAAGGTTTGGTGGGCTTTGTTGCCTCGGCTTGCGGCAAAAAGGCCGCTCTGGCCGAAGTTCGCTGCGAAACAGACTTTGTGGCCAGGGGCGAACAGTTCCAGGCTTTTGTCGGTAAAGTGGTGAATGTGGTGCTGGAAAAGGCCCCGGCGGACACCGCCGCTCTGGAAGCCCTGCTCGGCGACGCACTCAGCGAGCAGATTGCCGTGATCGGCGAAAATATGACCCTCGGCAAGATCGCCCGCGTGGAACAGTCCGGCTCCGGCGTAATCGGCAGCTACATCCACTCCAACGGTAAAATCGCTGTTCTTGTGGATCTTAAAGCCTCTTCCGACGCGGCCGCCGACAAGGACGCCTTCAAGGAACTGGCCAAGAACATTGCCATGCAGATTGCCGCCGCCAACCCTCTGGCCGTTGATCCGTCCGGAGTGGACGCCGAAGCGGTGGAGCGCGAGCGCCAGATTTACGTGCAAAAAGCCAAGGACGAAGGCAAGCCCGAAAATATCGTGGCCAAAATCGCCGACGGCGCTGTGAACAAGTTCTACAAGGAAGTGTGCCTGTTGCAGCAGCCGTATATCCGCGACGACAAAAAGACCGTGCAGGACATCATCAAGGAAGCCTCCAAGGACATCGGCGAAACCGCCGTTGTGGGCGGCTTTGTGAGGATTCAGCTCGGAGCTGAGTAGTCAAGTAAAATTATAATGTAAAAAAAAGGGGCCAACGCCCCTTTTTTTTGTACATTGAGGCTGTTTCTAAAACCTCATACAATCATCTCCCTCTGGGGAAAGGCGACGAACATGGCGGAACTCAAGTACAAGCGCGTTCTTTTGAAACTCAGCGGCGAAGCTCTGGCCGGACCGAAAAAATACGGCATCGACCCGGAAACCGTGGCTGAAATCTGCGAAGAAATAGGCGCGGTAATGGAAATGGGCCTGCAAGTGGCCCTGGTGATTGGCGGCGGCAACATTTTTCGGGGGCTTTCCGGTTCGGCCAAGGGCATGGATCGCTCTTCGGCCGACTATATGGGCATGCTGGCCACAGTGCTGAACGCGCTGGCCGTGCAGGACGTGCTGGAAAAGCAGGGCCACCCCACCAGAGTGCTTTCGGCCCTGGTGATGGATCAGGTTTGCGAACCTTTCATCAGAAGACGCGCCTTGAGGCATATGGAAAAAGGACGGGTGGTAATTTGCGCCGGAGGTACCGGCAACCCCTACTTCACCACCGACACCACGGCCGCCCTGCGCGGCATGGAACTGAAGTGCGACGCCATCATCAAGGCGACCATGGTTGACGGCGTATACGACAAGGATCCGGCCCTGCATGCCGACGCGGTCAAGTTTGAACGCCTCAGCTACGACGAAACCCTGGCCCGCCACCTCAAAGTTATGGACTCCACAGCCGTGACTCTGTCGCAGGAAAATAAAATGCCTATCCTGGTATGCAAAATTCATGGAGGGGACATCAAACGCCTGATTTGCGGGGAGAGGGTGGGCACTATTGTCTGCGATTGCTGACAGCGGCGGTTTGGTTTGCCGTGATACTTCGTCAGACCGGGGGGGGGGGGGGGGGGGGGGGGGGGGGGGGGGGGGGGGGGGGGGGGGGGGGGGGGGGGGGGGGGGGGGGGGGG
>JAVBLG010000062.1:0-7494 GCA_031553655.1 Desulfovibrionaceae bacterium
CTTGGGCAGTATGAACTCAAGCAAAAGCAGGTCACCAGTCAGCTCAGTCAGCTTGCCAGTGACAGTTGATGATTTTTATCCGTCTTAAAAACAATCAGAGTTGACGCAAGTGCCTCGGGCCTTCGCGCCAAAGCGCGTCAACGCTGAAAAAACAGCTTGAAGCAATGGATAATTTCAAACGCAAAATGTTATATTGACGAGAATACAGGGGAAGACATGCAAAAAGCTGCAAACGTATATATGCAGACTAAGGTGAACACCACGGATCAGGGGCATCTTTTGATCATGCTTTACGATGGCGCGCTCACCTTTCTGGCTCAGGCCAGAGACAAAATGATTGCCAGGGATTTTGCCGCCAAGGGGCAGCTTATTTCCAAAGCCATAGATATAGTTAACGAACTGGCCAGCTCGCTGAATTTGGAAAAAGGCGGGAGCTTGGCCGAAAATTTGAACAATCTTTATTTTTTGTGTACGGCCAGGCTGCTTCAGGCCAATTTGAAAATGAATGTGGATCAACTGGACAGTGTGGTGCGTATACTTTCCGGCCTGCGCGGGGCTTATGCCCAGATCGTGGACAGCCCCGAGGCTCGTCAAGCCGTGCAGCAGATTGGCGCTCGCATTCAGCCGGAGATGACCAACAACCAGCGTGTGCTCAGCACGCCTTCAGCCGCTACATCCGCACCTATGGGGCAGATGCAGGGCAGGGCGGCTTATCAGATGGCCGCCGCCAGGATGCAGGCCCAAGCTACGGCGTCGGCCCCCGCGCCGACTGTTGACTCGGCAGTCACCCCGGCCGCGCAAGCGGAGGCCACCATGCAGGCGGCCACGGCTGCTCCCATTGCTCCGGTTGACGCTCCAGTTCAGCAAACTGCGCCCGCGCTCTCGGCAACTGTCGCCCCGGCAACAGCCCAGGTCACTCCTGTTGCTCCGTTTGCCGCCGCTATGGCCAAATCTGGCGCGCCCGCTGCTCCGGCTGCCGCCGCTCAGGCTCAGCCAGTCGCTTCGGCCACGAATCAGGCGGCTGTAAAAATTCCTTATACGGCTCCAGGGGCGCAGCCTTCAGCCGCCACTGTCGCGCCGACCGCGCCGACCGAAACAGTTGCCGCGCCTGCTACGCCTCCGCCTGCGGCCACCCGGCTTGCCTTCAATAAAAAATTGGCTGCTTATGGAAAATTGGCAAGTTAAATCACCACCAAGCATGATTTGGCGATAATATTACCCTTTTGGAGACAGTATTATCCTTCAACGCAACCCGAGCGCGTCGTTCATTTCGCGAATTCTGTGCCGATAAGTATGCTTCTCCAAAATCAGTTTTCTAAATTCATTTATTAAATCCCGGCGCAAACCGGGATTTTTTTCAAGCCGTTTCAGCTGTATAGGCAGCTCTTGCGGCTTTTTCATTGCCATGGCCTCCACCAGTTCCGGAGGAAAAAGATTAAGCCCGGCATTATGGTCGCTGAGTAAAAGCCCTCCGGCGGCCCATACATCGAAATGCCGCTGGGTAAGCCCGGACGGCAGCAGCAGGCTGGTGACATTGAGCACATAGTCCGCCGAAGCGTAAATGGAAGGTAATTCTCGGTAATAATCCACAAAAGGGCGCAAATCAGGCAGGGATGTTTCATTTTTTAGCAAGGCTTCCCAACCACTGTCGCCAAAAACGGTCAGGCCGTGGGGCAAACAGGCCTTGAGCCATGAGGATCTGTGTTCAACGCTGCAATTTTCAGCCATAAAACCAGCCCGACGTACGTCATGCCCAGGCCAGGGGGCGGCTATTCCCAGTTTTTGCATCCACCAGTGAAAATTACGGTTACGGCTTGACTCGTCCGAGTCAGGTCCGCCTTCCGGCATGCTCGCGCTCTCATCGGTCAGAGGCGGTTCGAGCATTTTTTTCCGCGCGAGCATGTCCTTAAGAGGTGCATCACTCGCCGCGGCCGAGAAAAATTTTTGTCGGTCGGGAAAGCTTGAGCGGCCCACGAAAACAATTTTTTTAAGGCCGCGCGTTTGTCCGGTCTTGCTCCACATTTCCGGCCAACATCCCAGAGGCAGAAACGCGGCATGTTTTGCCCCCGCAGCCTCAAGACCGGGCACAAAGCTTGGATCAGTGGTAAAAATATGAGCCTCGCGCCACCAGGAAAGGCGCGTCTGCGACAGAATATGCCAGGGATTGTCCACCATCCATATGGCCACAGGTATGCCGCAGGCCTGTAGAAAATAAAAAATTTCCGAATTGATGCCACGCATGTTCACCGACAGGACAAAAGTCGGCTTTTCATCGCGCACCATGGCGGATATAGCGGCCGTGTCCGGAGTCGCGGGTAATTCTCGTGCTGTGTAGCCCTCGTGTTTAAGCGCTTCGCGCAATTCCTGATGCAGCAAATCACTGTCGGAGCCGGGCAGCAGAACTGAGTTGGCGCTTGCGGCGGTCGGGACTATCTTTAGAGCGTCCGCGCGCGCCCGAGCCAATTTTGGTCCCCAGAATTCTGGAAAAAGACGGGTATTCTGCCGATAAAAGAATATGCTTACGCACTCCGGGGAAAGCTCATCGGGCGTGTCCTCAAGGCGCGTCCAGTCCGGTGGAAGGCTCCCCGGCCAGTCTCGGTCATGCTCACGCATGGCTGCGGCAAAGTTCGGGCATTCCAACCACCAGACTTTGCCGCCATGTTCTTTCGCCAATTGCAGGGCGTCGATGGGGCGTGGCCCCAAGCCGAAAAAAATGGCCTGAGGGCCGTGTCCCAGGCGCGTAAAGGCTTCCGCCCCGTCCGGCAGCGTTTGCGGTCGGCCCAGGGAATCCTTGATCCGCAGGCGCGCGCGACGCCATCCATGACCGCATGTTCCGATAGCGCTGTTATAGTCCGGTTCTGGCGTTTTGGAGTTTTCCCTCTTGTCCTCCGCGCCCTTTGCCTCCCCGGTATTTTCCCCATCTTCGGGGAGGGGCCGTCCCCTCTTGGCGTTTTGCAAATTTTGTGTCATAATACCCGCCCTATATGAAAAAGTATCGCGATGCATATTTTTTGAAGGCTAAGCAGGAAAATTATCCCGCCCGTTCGGTCTACAAACTCAAAGAACTGGACGTTAAATTCAAGATTCTTCAACCGGGAATGAAGGTTCTGGATCTCGGAGCCTCTCCTGGCTCGTGGTCGTTGGAGGCCGCGTCCAGAGTGGGAGTAAAAGGGCTGGTCCTGGCCTGTGATCTCAAGCCGGCTGAAACCAGTTTCCCGCCCAATGTGTATTTTCGGCTGGAAAACGCTCTTGAGCCCACGCCGGAGTTTATGGCCGAGCTTGAAAACATGGGGCCGTTCGATTGCGTGCTCAGCGACATGGCTCCGCGCACCACGGGAGCCAAATTTACCGATCAGGCCCGCTCCCTGGAACTTTGCCTGCAAGCGTTGGAAATGGCAAGGCTTTGCCTGAGGCCCGGCGGTTCTTTCGTGACCAAAATTTTTATGGGGCCGGACATGGATGAATTAATATCGGCCATGCGCGGGGCCTTTCACAAGGTAAAGCCCTTCAAGCCCAAAAGCTCCCGAGCGGAAAGCAAGGAGATTTTTTACGTGGGCCTGGATTTTAAATTAGAGCATTTTGCGAATGAAATGAACAAAATGGAGGATCAAGATGGCAGGACATAGCAAATGGGCCAACATACAGCATAGAAAAGGCCGCCAAGATGAAAAACGCGGCAAAATGTTCACCAAAGCAGCCAAGGAAATAATCATCGCGGCCAAGGGCGGGGCCGATCCCACCGGCAACCCGCGCCTCAGGGCGGCCATTGCCGCAGCCAAGGCCATCAACTTGCCCAAAGACAGAATTGAAGCCGCCATTGCTAAAGGTAGCGGGGCCGATGCCGCCAGCGACCTCATGGAAATTTCCTATGAAGGCTACGCGCCGGGCGGTGTGGCTGTTATTATTGAAACAGCCACCGACAATAAAAACCGCACCGTGGCCGACGTGCGCCACATTCTGACCAAGCACGGCGGTTCCATGGGGGAAACCGGCTGCGTGGGCTGGATGTTCGAACGCAAGGGACAAATTTCTCTGGACAAGGCCAAATACACCGAAGACGCCATTATGGAAGCCGCCTTGGAAGCCGGGGCCGATGACGTGGTGGATGAAGACGAAAGCTGGACGATCTACACCGCCGCCGCCGATTTCACCAGCGTGCGCGACGCTCTGGAAACCGCCGGTCTGGAAATGACCTCGGCTGAATTTGCCATGATCCCCAACAACACAATTGAGGTTGACGCAGCCACCGGGCGCAAGCTTTTAAGGCTTATGGAAGCCCTGGAAGATCATGATGACGTGCAGAAGGTGCATGCCAACTTTGATCTGCCGGACGAAGTTATTAACGAGTTGGGCTAGTGTCTGTAATAGCCTTGGGCATTGACCCCGGCTCGCGGGTTACCGGCTGGGGCGTGGTGGAAGAAGCATCCGGCGTTCTGCGCCTGGTGGACTGCGGAGTAATCCGCACCGCCGGCTCGGGAGATGAATTTTCCGCCCGCCTGGGCTGCATCTACAAGGGCGTTGTGGGCGTAATTGAGCGCTTTAGTCCTGCGGAGGCGGCTGTGGAACAGGTTTTTACCGCCCGCAACCCGGCCACCGCCCTGAAGCTGGGACAGGCCAGGGGCGCGGCCATAGCCGCCTGCGCCGCCCACGATTTGACGGTACGCGATTATTCGCCCACCATGGTAAAGAAATCCCTGGTGGGCACCGGCGCGGCCGCCAAGGAACAGGTATCTTTCATGGTGGGCCGCCTGCTCAACGCCAAGGTGTCCTGGCCCCTGGACGCCGGGGATGCCCTGGCTCTGGCGGTATGCCATCTCACAGTCAGACGTTTTCAGAGATTGGCCTGTTTGGTATGATAGGCATTTTACGAACGCGCGGAGGGCGATAAGCCTCAGATTCAAAAATATATATTACTTCGCCGAACCATAGCGGATCATCCTGCCGCCCGCATCCCACTCCACCAGAATTTGCCCATCGACAGCGGTGTTCAGCACTTGCACATTGGCGGCGCGCATTTCTTCAAGCACAGCCGCCGAAGG
This sequence comes from Desulfovibrionaceae bacterium, assembly GCA_031553655.1. Classification (GTDB taxonomy): domain Bacteria; phylum Desulfobacterota; class Desulfovibrionia; order Desulfovibrionales; family Desulfovibrionaceae; genus JAVBLG01. The sequence goes on from JAVBLG010000062.1 coordinate 5,040, forward strand.
CAGACCGTAGGAGTTATTGCGCCCGGAACTTGCCAGAGCCACAGTCGGGGCCACGGCGGAGTAAAAGTCGCGGTTCAGGCTTTTTATCGAGCCGTGATGGGGCAACACCAGAACTTCCGCACGCAGATCGCGCCCGGAGGACATCAGAGATTCGATTGCGGCGCGTTCAATATCTCCCGGCAGCAGAGCCAGCCCCTTGCCGTTTTGCGTAAGGCGCAGAACAATTGAGGCATTGTTGCCCTTAAAGTAATGCCCGGCCGGAGGGTGAAGCACTTCAAGGGCAAATCCGTTGCCGAGCATTATTGTTTTCGTTTCTTCATCAGGTGTCTCCATTTGTGCAATATCTACGCCGGAAGGTAGTTTTCCTGTTGTGTTCCAGCTATGGACCGCGCTTTTTTGCGGAGCCGGGATTTCCCTTGCGGGAATATTGCGCAAGGCTTTTTGCAACGGGGCGTCCAGAGCTTTGGGCGGTGTTTCGCCGTTGTGCAGGTATTGGCCCACGGCAAAATGGCGCAGAATATATATAAGACCGCGCAAATGGTCACTGTCCGGGTGTGAATTGATTACAGTTTCAATTCTCGGAACTTTGTTGTTGGAGAGCAACGGGGCAACTATGGCCTGCCCTGTGTCAAAGGTGGGTGAATTTACTCCTCCTCCGTCAATGAGCAGGCGATGGCCGCGCGGCAGTTCCAGCAGCACGGCCTGCCCCTGCCCGATGTCAATGAGCCGCAGCCGGGCATTGGGGTCGATATAATCAAAATAGCGCAGCAGAGGGCCGAGCAGCAGCAAAGGCACGGCAATCGCGACAAGCCTTTTGGAGGCCGGTGGTGGAGATTTGCGCCCTGTCAGCAGCGAGGCGGCAACCAAGGCTGCTCCGAAGCCGAGTAAAGCGCTGAAGTGCGGGCGTAGCAGCGCGGGCAGGTTAAGCAGATCCAGAGCATCCATGTAATTGAGCAGATGAAGAAGAATTTTTCCGGGCCAGGCCGCAGCACTCAGCGCCATTCCGGCCGCTACTTCCAGATGCGCGGCAGCCAGGGCCAGGCCCAGACCGGCCAGTGGCATAACCCACAGGCCCACAAAGGGTAACCACAGCACATTCAGGAAAAACCACGGGCTTCCGGTACCGAAAACCAGAGTGATAACTGGTTGTAAAATCAGAGATATAGTGAGGGAAACAAAAGCCGTGACAATGCCCGCCTCCATAAGTGAGGCCAGCCACGGGCGCATGTATTTTTCGAAAAATCTTTTCCCGGGTAAGCGGCGCGTCAGCGGCAAGCCGAGGGCCATGGCCGTGATACACAGTACTGATAGCTGAAAGCCCAGATCGTAACATACTGTGGGGTCGGCCACACTCATACACAAAATCGTACCGGCCAGGCAATCGACTAGCGTGTGAGGTTTTTCACGCCATATCCACACAGCCAGCAGAAGCATCATCCAGCCGGAACGCAGCAGCGAGGGTGGGGCGTCACCCAGCCAAATGTAAATTCCGGCCAGAGGCAGTGACAGCAGCAAAATCATTTTGGTTCGGGGCAGAAGCTGAAAAATTCCCGGCACGAGCCGCCCCACAGCAAAGACGAACATAGCGGCGGCCAGCCCGGCCAGGGCCAGGTGTTGCCCGGACAGCGCCAGGCTGTGAATAAGCGTGGCATCGGCAAAAAGATCCAGAGTTGATTTATCCATATAGCGGCGGTCGCCAAACAGAATAGCCGGAATTATGGCTTCCGCCTGAGACATGGGGCCATTTTTGAGCAGAATGTGGTTTATTGTGCCGCGTAATTCGTCTCTATAAGCCCATATAGGCGGTCGCGGGCCGGATATTTCGGGATTTCCCCGCTCTCCCCGGCTCCAGAGCCGCCAGAAGACTCCACGCATTTTCCACCACGCGGCGGCGTCGAATATTCCCGGGTTTTCCAGGCCGCGCACTTCACGCGGACGTAAGTTTATGGAAATATGTTGCTTGCGGCCGGGGGTGAATGTGGGATTTTCCCAAACCCACATCACCAGGCCGAAGATCGGAGGCGCTTGTGGATATTCTTCAGGACGCACTTCGGAAAGAAAAATGCGCAGCCTCCCGCCAGGCAGGCCTTGCACGTCTTCCACAGTGCCACCAAGGCGCGGAGCTGCTTTATTCTTGCCGCTCGCGGCATATTGCGCCAGCCAGGGAGGCGTTTCAGGTGTTGAAGGCAAAGTAAGGACAAAATACAGGCAGCCCGCTCCGAAAACGGCAAATGCACAGGCCAGCCTTGCCGCGCCGCGCAAGCGGCTGTCAGCAATAACCACCACCGCCAAAGCCGTGAGCGACGGCAGCGGGTGGAACAGAGCCATAATTCCGGACAGCCAGCACAAAAGGTAGGTTTGCCAGAGCAGAAGAGGCTGGATCATTTTAGATTTAAGGCGAGATGAGATTTACGGGGGAAGGGGGAAAGGAACTTTTGAAAAAGTTCCTTTCCCC
>JAVBLG010000133.1:0-15652 GCA_031553655.1 Desulfovibrionaceae bacterium
TTTTTAATAAAGGGCGTAATTGGAGCTAAAATATATGCGTATTTAGACCAAAATGCCCAGAATTAGTCAACTTGCGGCATTTTTTTGAATAAATAAAATTTGCAACAAAAAAAACGGCTATTTATTCAGTGTTTCCCTAGATGTATAACAATGGGGTGCTCACATATAAACGCGTGCTTGAGTTGCTTGAAAAAGGGGAAGAAGCGGAATGGCTGTCCTATTTCCCGGAATATCGGGAAAAGATAATGCGAACCAAGGATGTTTTGGCCGGTTTTATGGCCGACGTTCATGCTTCATGGGATAAATATAAAAATATTGAATCCCGCAAGGATTTTGCCATGGCCATCGAGGATGAACGCGCAAAGTCATTGATGTTTTCCATGCGCGACGGAATTGACGCCAAAACGGCTTTTAACAGCCTTACGCCGGACAAGCGGCTTGAGTTGCTCGGATTATGTGGGAAGTGAGCGGAGAAATGCATATTGCCGCTGATATCGTTGACAGCGAAGACTGGTTCATCGCCAAATCCCTGGGAGACGGCGAGCGGTTTTACAGTTATGAGGAAAAAGCGGACGCGGCGCGAAGGATCGCGGAAAGCAGTTTCACCTGCGAGACATCTTTTGCTCCGGGCATGGCCTTTGTGCCGGTGCCGAGTTCTTCCGGTTCCAATGTCATTCCGATGGTCTTGAGCGCCATTTTGGCGGAACGATATAAGGGAACCGCACTTGAGGCCGGATATTGCCTATCCACGGTGCAGGCAAAATACGCAAATCCTCTTGAGGCCCATTATCTGCCGCGAGAATATGAAATTGCCGTTGTGCCCGCCGCCCCCGTGGTGGTAGTGGAAGATATTATCGTTTCTGGAGCTTCCGCCAAGGGCTTCATTGACGCCCTCATCCGATCCGGCGCCAGGGTGGCGGGCCTGGCAACCTTGCTTGGCAACGCGGACATTCTTCCGTCCTGGGGAGAACTGGCGAAACTTTGTGATGCTTGCGCCGCTATCGGGCTTGAAGACGAAGGGCAAATTCTCGCCCGCATTGTGACGAAAAGATCCGTCCGGCACATACTTAAGGATATACGCGCCTTTCAGGCTTCCCTGGGTTACCGCCTGGAACAGGGAGGCTATCTTGCCCCGGCTGCTGTGCGATTGTTGCGCGGCATAGACCGGCTTGTACAGGCCAGGAAAAATTCCGAGCGGATCCGGACGGCAATTCCGGAGGATATGAAAACCCTCATCACCAATTTGCTGTTTCTGGCAGAAGCTCCTGCTTTTTTTGAAGGCTATGCATCCACTCGCCTTGCCGAGCTTTGGCTGAAGACGGCCGACGGGCTTGCCCCGGAAGCCTCATTGGAAGAAATCAGGGCCATGCGCCGCCTTATGAGCCGTGGGCGTTTGCACAGTTTGTAAAGTGATTGGATGCTGATGGCTTCGACCGGCCTTTGCCGGTCTTGTCGGCAGTCCAACTATACGGTATTCATAGTATGTCACCACGAGCATTGACACGCCCTGTAAAAACATGGAGGAACAGTCATGGAGCCTGAAGACGGGTTGCTCCGCGCCGATAAAAAATGGGCATACAACCGGGATTCCTTCCTGCGGATTTTTGATGCCATAGCGCGCAGGCTCAGCCAGATAGAATTGCGGCAGTTTCCTGACGCCAAGCTGCGCGCGGGCACGAACAACGCCTATATATGCGGCGGCATCGCGGCCATGTATTGGGGCGTATCCTCCCGGATGTCCCTGGATCTTGATATGTTCATGTCCCATACTATCCATATACCCCCGGAGGTCGCCGCTTTTTATGAGGACAAGAACGGAGACAGGGTGGCGGTAATGTTCGACCAGACATTCAGGCCCGAATTCACATTGCTCCACGAGGATTATGACCAACGGGCTCAAATATTGGCCGAATCGGAAACCGTCCGGGTATTTGTACTGTCGCCGGAAGATCTGGTCTTGACCAAGCTCTCCAGATATTCCCAACGGGACAGATCCGACATTCAGGAACTTATAAGCGCGGACATTGTCTGTGATGCCGATCTTGTTTACAGGCTCGGCATGGAGGCCATCAACACATCGTATATCGGCGATCCGGTCAATGTCACATATGCCTTGCGCGAAGCCTGCCAACGGATCGAAATGCGGCATCCGAAACCGAGGGGCGCCCCCGCCGAATGGGAACGATAATGAAACTGCTCACAACCATCCATATGGCCCGCGTCATGGAATGCTGGCAAGCGGAAGCCCGGACCGTTTTCGAATCCGCCTGCGAACGCAGGCTGGATCTCGACGCGCGCGGAACGTTCTCCGTTTATGCGGCCATAATCAAAACTGTGGCCGACAAGGGCTGGATGCCCGATCTCTCCAGGCTTTCAGGGCCCGCGTTCCAGAGGGGGATGTATCTGGCCTGGTTGGGGCATTCGCATGCCATTTATGATGATATCCGTTCGGACTTGTATACTTCCCTGAAAGCTCTCAACCTGCCGAAAGGCAACCGGCCGGTCTATATGATGCCGTCATGCGAAGAGCGTGAAGACGCGAAGGATGACGAACTCGGCCTGAACAGGCGGGCGAACGTGGCCGACGGCCTTTCCCTGGTGGAATTACATCATATGGTCACGGATTATCCTTTTGACTTCGAGAAGAACGAATACCTCGTTTTCCCCGCTCAATATGGGTATCCGGATCTCACATTTTTCCAAAAGTAGTAACGGAAGAAGAAAGACCCGGAAGCAAATCTTGAGGCTCGGCGCTTTGTTCACTGCCGCTCAAGGTTTTTTGCTCCTCCATGAACAGGGCAAGTTCCCGATGCAAGAACGGGCTGCTCAAGCATTGTTCAAGCATGGCGCGCCAATTGTCGCCGCCGGTTCCGGCCTGCCGGCGCAGTTCAATAAAAGCGGCATGGGCGGTGCGTGTTTCTTGCCGGTACATCGCCCGCAGGAGCGGATTTTTCCCGAACATGCGCCTTGCTTTCTCCCAGCGCCGCAAATCTCCGCCCGCCCAGCGGATCATGCCGTAAAAATACTCCAACGCCTTGTCCCGCCGGATTGCCCCATGAATGGCCGACATAATTTTGCCGTCATGAACGGCAATGGCTTTGGCTGAAACTCGTTCCGCCGGCCCGGAAAGCGTGGCCAGCGGAGGAGTATGCAGCGCCGACAAACCGGAACATGAATATCTCTCGATATTCCCGCACCCGGCGCTGATATTCCGTTTCCGGGATGAGTTTTCCGTTCTTCAGCCGGTAGTGTTTCCCGACTATGGATTCCGGCTGTTCGGTATCCGTCTGTGATCGTTTCGATATTTCTTCCGTCATGGTCATTCTCCTTCAGTCGGTAGCGGTTTTGGTTATAAGCGGCAGTTTTTTCTATGGCTTTCCGTAGCGCGGCATCCGCCTCCGCCGCTTTTACGGAATCCGGTGTTTTGACCGGGTTCCTCTCCCGTTTTACGGCAGCGATCTGCTCTTTAATCCAGGTCGGGCCGTGGAAACTTTCATGATATAGCGTGCCCTTCAGGCGGGTGCGCTTGCCGCTTTTCGGTTCCAGCGCCGTGAGATACTCCTTGCCCTGTCGGGGAAGCTCGTAACCGAGAGATGTCAACTCCCGCACAATGTCCGCACGATTTTGGAGTTTCCCGTCCAGAGCCATATTGGCGAGATGATCCGTTATTTTCGCGCCATCCGCCGGTGGAACGTCCTTCCCCTTGCGTTTGGCGTCGGCCTGAATCAGGGCATTGACGCCGGGCTGCCATGCCCGCGCGCGTAAAGGATCATCGGGTCGTGCCCAACCATATTTAAAGTTGAATTTATCCCGCATATGATCGAATTTCTTCTCCCAGCCCGGCGGAAAGGCATTGAAGGATTTCCCGCTGTGCACCTCCTGGCGGGGCAAGATAAAATGCAGATCCTTGCGCCCATCTTCCTCATGCAGCACGCAGAAGATGGAGCGTGAACTCATGGGAAGCCCGGCAAAGGCCAGTTCTTCAAATTCTTCCATAAGTTCGGCAATCTGGTCGTCGGTCGGGTCGTCTTCCTTCGCAAATGACAGCGCCCCGGAAGAATATTTCCATTGAAACGGCACAACGTCGATCTGGCGGCGCATCATGGCCGGATCTCCTTTGAGAATACGCGGGGCCGTGTTTCGTAATCCGCGCCCAAAGGGATTGGGCGATACGTCATACTCCACAGGGCCGAAACCGCCGCCGGTTCCGTACGGGAAAACCTTCATCATCATGGCCGGCTACCCCCATCGCCTTGGGCTAGCAGCCGTTCCAGCGCCATCCTCACCTGTGCTATTCCCTCTTCCACCGGCCCGGTTTCCTGTTTCTCCTTATGTGCGTTGCACCAGAAAGCAATTTGATTCAAATTGTTGCCGATGGCTGCCACCTGCCGGATCAGCGACGGGTCGGATCTCCGGGCGGGTAAATTCGGGTAATTTGAGGTAAAATCGGGTAATTCCGGGTAATTCCGGGTAATTTTTACCTGAAGCAGGTAATTTCAGGTCATTTCGGTACAGGTGCATCCGAATATACCGCGCAAGCGAAACTCCACATTCCTCCGCCGCACGCCGCCAGGCCGCCAATTCCTCTGGGGAGCAGCGCAGCTCGAATCGTGTGGTTTGTGAACGCTGGCGCTTCGCCATAGCTATGCCTTTCTTCTTTGTATTGCCGGGTTCGAAGGGGCGGCAGCCCCTCGCCAGCCTCCCACGCAGGACGGACATGCAGCGAAGCAAATGTACGTACGAGGGGTAGGCTGGCTTATGGCAAGACATTACAGCATGGGCACGAGAAGAGGCTGCTGCGCTTTCGTTCTGTTTGGAAAGATAGATGACGGCAGAGGGCTGCTGCTCTTTTGTTCTGGCGGGATGATGTAAGGGGGTAGGGGGGAATCAGGCTTTTTTTCTGGAGCGCGCACCACCGCGCTTCACATTGGCAAAGAGGCGGTCGTATAAGCCGAGGAAAATTTCCGCGTGGCACATTTCCCGGCGGAAGAGGGCAAGGTTGTTAATGAAGACATGATGCAAGGCTTCCCAGCGAATACGAATATCAGCCGGTGTTTCTGCGGGAATCGGGTCAAGGGCGTTGGCTATTGCCGTTGGAGAAAAGTCCATGCCTGCCTTCTCGACAAAGGCGCGGACATTGGGGAAATACCTTTCCAACAGGCCATGATGATACTCCATGGGCTCAGTGATGGATTGCGCCAGCGCCACAATATCATCCCGAAAGAGCAAAACCCAGTTGCCCGGAAGATTGTGATGATAGGCGACCCACTGTTCTCGGCTCCGTCTGTACAGTCTGTTGACGAAACCATCCATGGTTTGTGCATAGTTGGCTGCGGCGAGCAACTTCAAGGCCCGTTTGTATTCCAGTGTATTCCACTGATGGCGTTGGCAATAAAGGTGATTATGCCCTGTCGCATATGCAAGCGGAACGAAACGCCAGCACAGCTCACACTTGCCGAAAATATCACATTCCTCTTCAGGGACGTTTTTCCGCTTCATGATGTGCATAAGCACGGATTCCACAGATTCCGGGGTCGGTTGCGGCGGTGTTTGCCATGTATGCTCCTGAACGAAGCGCGCCACCTGGACGAGGCCATGCCAACGTCCATACGCGGTGGTTATTGCGTTAATATCGACCCTGGAGGTCAGACCGGCAGATAGCAGCCACTTCTCCAGCCAAAATTTCAGGGTCGCTGCCTGCAGGTGGCCGATGGCGCGCCACAGGACAAAAGCGTCCGTATTTTGAAAATGTTCTGCCGCCGCGTACTCATCCTCAGAACGACTCCAGCACAGCGAAATGATGTCCTCTATTTTGTCGATATAATGAGACTCGCGTTTTTCCGTTTGAGCCGCATCCACTCTTTCCAGGGCGAAAGCCAAAGAAGCCCATTGCGATTCGGCCTCAGAAGAAAAGACGTCGTGAAAGAGTTCCAGCAAAGACTCCGCTTCCGAAGCTCGAAACGCCTCCTCCACAGCTTCAGCCGCTCCGGTGGCGTTCAGCGTCTTTACTCTATTGAGCAACCTGTCATCCAGCATTCTCATGGCAATTCCTCAAACGGAACAAAAGGTCAGCACGGAGAAACAAAATTTTCGGGGTATGCAGGCGTAATACCGCAATATTATGAAGGTGCGCCATGCCCGCTTATCTTGAAGAACACCTCGGCCGCCGTATTCCGACCAGGGATCTTGCCGCGTGGCTTCAGCTTGACGTTGATTCCTTAAGACGGCACTATGAATCCTTCGGTGGGATACGGCCCATTCCCGGAGGGAAAATTCTGTTCTTTGAGCGCAACGTGGTGGACGCCCTGAGAGGTACATACCATGCCATCGAAGATCATGAAAGACGGGCGTGTCCGTTGGAAAGGCAGAGTTCAGCAGAATGGACGGATCAAACAGAAATTATTCAACAGCAAGACCGAGGCTCTCAAGTGGGAGGCGGAGGAACGGCAAAAGGACTGGACGGCGGCGACAGACACGGCCTGTTCCCTGAAAGACTGGGCGGAAAAATACCTGGATCACGCCGGAAAGTACGACAGAAAGACCTACAACGAGAAACGGCAGGCGCTGCGGGAACTGTTCGCGGCCAAAGCCGGAAAAGGCAAAGCGGCGCAACAGATTGTGAATTCGACGGCTCCGGTGACCAGCCTGACGCCGGGCAAGGTGCTGGCGGCGTTACGGGTTCAATTTGAAACCCGTAGCGGCAACGCGGCCAACAAGGACAGGAAAAATCTTGTCGCCGCATGGAATTGGGGAATTCGGTATCTGGGCTTGCCCACGCCGAATCCCTGCCAGGTGGAAAAATTCCCTGAAAAACGGCATCCGCGCTATGTGCCGGGCGAAGCCGATTTCTGGGCGGCATACCATCAAACCGGCGGCCAGGATCGAATCATGTTGCTGGCCTATTTGCACCTCGGAGCAAGGCGGTCGGAAATATTCCGTCTCATGTGGGAGGATGTGGACTTCGACAACAACCGGATTCGCCTGTTTACGCGCAAACGCCGGGATGGAACACTGGAATATGATTGGCTACCCATGACCGGTGAACTTCGGGAAGCATTGCGTTGGTGGAAGGAGAACCGCACTTTCCCGGAAAGCCCACACGTTTTCCTGAGCGAGGCGGAGGGCGGCTTTTGCCGGGAGCAATATGGCAAGCCTTTTAAAGAGCGCATGCACTTTATGCAGGCGCTTTGTGGACGGGCGGAGGTAAAACCCTTCGGGTTCCACTCCATCAGGCATTTGACGGCGTCAATCCTCTACAAAATGGGAGAACCAGTCAGCGTAATCCAGGCGATACTCAGGCACAAATCGCCGAACACAACGGCGATATATCTGCGGTCGCTGGGCCTGGAAGAAACACGAGGCGCGCTCGAAAACCTGTCCGCCCGCTTCTCCGGGAACGGTTCAGACCACGGCGATGGTTTCACCAAGGTGCTGCCATTCAAAAAGGAAGATAAAAAAGCCAATAAAACGGCAATTGAAACGACAGATAAAATTGACGCAGTGATCATCCGAAGGGCGGCGTCCAAACAGAAAAGCGCGTAGAACCGCCATAAGCGCAGCAAACATCGGTCGAGAATTGAAAATGAAATAGGGAGACTGAGGCCGGAAATTGGCCGGGAATGCGTAAAAGGATTCAAAATCAAAAAAACGCGCGGAAAAATGGAATGCACCTTTTAAGGGCATTTTGAAAACCGTTTCCCGAACCGTTTCCGCATAAAAAAAGGGCTACACCTTTTGATGTAACCCATTCTTTTTACTGGCGTCCTCAGGGGGATTTGAACCCCCGTCGACGGCGTGAAAGGCCGTTGTCCTGGGCCAGGCTAGACGATGAGGACGTATTTAAACTATGCCACTTTTAAGTGGCTGGGCCGCAAGGATTCGAACCTTGATTGGCGGAGCCAGAACCCGCAGTCCTGCCGTTGAACGACGGCCCATTGTTGAGAGAATTCTTTTGCCCTCAATCGGGCCTCATGTCAAGAATTATCTGTGCATTTAGTTATTTTTTTCTTGTTTAGAAATAATTTCTAATTATTTCGCATTATCAGACAATACGTCTTCCAGCATGTCGGCAAAGGAGAAAAGCTCGGCTTCTTCTATGTTCAGGGCCGGGAGCAGGCGCAGGGTCTGCTCGTGAGCCAGGTTACAGATGAAGCCGCGCCGGATCACTTCTTCCCACACTGCTTTGCCCGGAACAGCCAGCTCAATGCCGATCATCAAGCCTAAGCCGCGAATTTCCTTTATTTTGCCCGGAAGCTTTTTGGACATGGCTTCAATGCGGGCCGTGAATTTTTCGCCAAGATGCTTTGCCCGCTCCGCGAGCTTGTCACGTTCCATAATTTTCAGGGAAGCCACAGCCACAGCCGAAACAACTGCCCCGCCGCCAAAGGTGCTGGCATGGCTGCCCACAGCAAAGCCTTTAGCCACTTCATCACCGGCAAGCATCGCGCCCATGGGCAGGCCGCCGGCCAAAGCTTTGGCCACAGTGATAATGTCAGGCCGCAGATCGAAATGCTGAAAAGCCCAAGGCTTTCCTGTGCGGCAAAGTCCGCACTGCACTTCATCCACGATGAACAGCACATCCTTTTTCCGGCATATTTCTTCAATTTTACGCGCATATTCGCGGGGCATGGGTCTTATTCCACCCTCGCCCTGCACTATTTCTACCAGCACACCAGCTGTTTCAGGGGTTATGGCCGCTTCCAGAGCCGCCGTGTCACCCCACTCCACCTGGCGAAAACCAGTGGGAATAGGGGCAAATCCGTCCTTGAAACGATCCTGGCCGGTGGCCGCCACTGTGGCCAAGGTTCGGCCATGGAAGCATCCGGACAGGGTTACGATGTCCCCGGCCGGACGATTTTTGCAGCGCTGCATGTAGCGCCGGGCAAGTTTTATGGCCGACTCGTTGGCTTCCGCTCCGGAATTGCAGAAAAAAGCCTTGGAAAGGTGACAGGTGCCCAGCAGACGCTCGGCAAGTTCAAGCTGCTCTTCCTGATAAAAAAGATTGCTCACATGGGTGAACTTTTGCGCTTGCTCTAGCATGGCCGCGTTAAGCTCGTCATTGGCGTGCCCAAGCCCGGTCACCGCGATGCCGGCCAGAAGATCCACGTATTCCTTGCCGTCGGCATCCCACAGACGTGAACCCTTGCCTCGAACCACGGCTATGGGGTAACGTCCGTAGGTGCGGCACATGAGGGCTTCTTCACGCTGTTTTATGGCTTCAAATTTTGTGGACATGGCATTCTTCCAGCTGATTAAAAGATTAAACCGTCAATCGGGCGCACCAAGCCGTCCATAATGTCCGGCAAGCCGTTCAACTGGCGCCGGTATGCCCGAATCCTCCTTCGCCGCGCCCAGTATGCCCCAGCTCTTCGGCAATTTCAATCACAACCGGCTCAACGCGCTGAAAAACAAGTTGGGCCACACGGTCGCCCCTTTTCACCACCCTCCTCTCTCCGGATGTATTCAACAAAAAAACAACTATTTCACCTCGATAATCGGGATCAATCAAGCCAACGCCCTGAGCAACCGTAAGCCCCTGCACGGCCCCCAACCCGCTGCGCGAGTATACAAAACCAGCCAAATCCTGGCGGGAAGGTTCCACGGCAATGCCCGAGGGACATTTGATTCTGGCTCCCGGTTCCACAATTATTTCCTCTTCCTCAAGGCAGGCCCGCAGGTCAAATCCGGCCGAGCCGGAAGTGCCGCGAGCTGGTCCGACGCCTTCGTCATAAATGCGGCGGGCTGTCTCATTTTGAAAACAAAGTTTTATTTTCGCGCAATCACTCATTTTTTATCTCCATTTATAGTCTTAAAGCCATGTAGCCCTTGACAGAAAGGCCCCATTGCTCCATAAAAAACAGGATTTTCGTTTGTGTATTACAAACCTTTTACCTTAGGAGTAAGTGCATGTTCCGTTCTATTTGTCTGGCTCTGGCCATGATAATCTGCGCGGTTCCGGCGTTTGCCGCGCAAAAGACCTATATAGTGGCTTCCGATGCCACTTGGCCGCCCATGGAATTGCTCAATGACAAAAAAGCAGTCATCGGCTATTCCACTGACTACATAAACGCCGTAGCCAAAGAAGCCAACCTTAAAATAGAAGTGCGCAACATCGCTTGGGACGGCATTTTTGCCGGACTCGCCGCCGGAACATGCGACGTAATCGCTTCGTCCGTCACCATTACCGACGAGCGTAAAAAGCAGTTCGACTTCACCACTCCCTATTATGAAGTGCATCAGGCCGTGCTTGTTCCAGCTGGAAGCAATATCAAATCTCTGGCCGAGTTGAAAGACAAAGTGGTTGGCGGGCAAATCGGCACCACCGGCATTTTTGTTATGCAGGAAGCCAAAGTCGGCGCAAAACTCAAGGAATATGAAGACATCGGCCTGGCCATGGAAGATCTGGCCAACAAGCGCCTCGACGCCGTCATTTGCGACGACCCGGTCGCCATGTACTATGCCAACAAGAACAAGAACTTTTCCGATAAGTTCAAGCTTGCACTGACCACCCCGGACGTGGAACACTACGGCTTTGTGGTGCAGAAGAACAAGAAAGAATTGCTTGCCGCTCTGAACAAGGGCGTGAAGGCGGTCAAGGACAAGGGCATAGAGGCCGAACTGATCAAGAAGTGGATGGGAAGCAAATAAGGTTTGGCGAGAATTTTGTTCGCTGCCAGACCAAGATGCATCTCTTCCCTGTGACAAACAGGATACCCGCGCTTTTGCTCCGCTGTTACAGAGGCAAAAGCGTGGGATTTCAAAAATACCTTCATCCCACGCCCGCGAGCCGCCATGCTTGAAAACAATCCCCAAACCATAGCCGAGGAAGCCGGAAATATTCGCATAGTGGTGACCGACGGGGCTTCCATACCCGATCACCGCGAATGGCGTTTACTCAACGCCTGGTCCATAGCCCTGGGCGGGGCCGTAATTACTCTCATTACCTTATGTCTGGCCTGGCCACAGCCCTATCTGGACATTCTGGCCTTTCTGCCCGATGGCCTGCTGGTTACTTTTCAGGTAACCTCCCTGTCCATTTTATGCGCAATACCTCTGGGGCTGGTCACCGGACTGGGACGCATCTCACGCAACCGTTTCGTCAATTTGGTGGCTTCAACTTATGTTGAAATAATCCGCGGCATCCCCCTGCTGGTGCAAATTTTCTATATTTACTATGCACTTGCCAAATTTTTACAGGTAAGCGGCCTGCTTTCGGCGGTAATAGCCATAAGCTTCTGCTATGGCGCTTACATGGGCGAAGTTTTCCGGGCCGGCATACTGGCCATACCCAGGGGCCAGATGGAAGCGGCCAGATCTCTGGGCTTCAACCGTTTTCAGACCATGTTCCTGGTTATTTTGCCCCAGGCCTGGCGCACCATTCTGCCTCCGGTGGGCAACGAATGCATCGCCATGCTCAAAGATACTTCACTGGTGTCGGTAATGGCCATGCCCGACCTTATGCAACGCGGGCGCAGCTTTGCAGCCAAAACTTATCTGTATTTTGAAACCTATACCATGATTGCTCTGATCTATTTGATCATAACCCTGATACTTTCCAAGTGCGTAAGCATCATGGAAGCCCGGCTGAACTACTATGACCGTAGAAAATGAACCATATCCGATCATAAGCATCAGAAACGTCTGGAAGTACTTCGATGAACTTCCGGCCTTGCAGGACGTTTCGCTGGACATTTACCCCGGCGAGCGCGTGGTGATAATCGGGCCATCCGGCTCGGGCAAGTCAACGCTGCTGCGCTCGGTAAACCGGCTGGAAGAGATTGCCAACGGCATTATCATGGTTGAAGGGCTTGATGTTAATTCCAAAGAGCACGACATCAACAAGATTCGCCAGAACTTGGGCATGGTTTTTCAGCAATTCAACCTATTTCCTCATAAAACAGTACTGCAGAATCTCACCATGGCCCCCATCAGGCTCAAAGGCTTGACCAGAGAAGTGGCTGAAGAGCGCGCCCTGTCCTTGCTGAAAAAAGTTGGCATAAGCGACAAGGCCAACGTTTTTCCGGCCCTGCTTTCCGGCGGCCAGCAGCAGCGCGTGGCCATAGCCAGAGCGTTGGCCATGCAGCCCAACATCATGCTCTTTGATGAGCCAACTTCGGCTCTCGACCCGGAAATGGTGGGGGAAGTTCTGGATGTTATGGTAAACTTGGCTCAAGAAGGCATGACCATGATGGTGGTTACCCATGAAATGGGTTTTGCCCGCGAAGTCGCTGATCGGGTTATTTTTATGGATAAGGGGCAGATTGTTGAAGAGGGTACTCCCGACGAACTTTTCAATCATCCCAAGCATATCAGGTTGCAGCAATTCTTGAAACAAATTTTGTAAGATGTCGGCGGGCAAAGCCCGACCGACGCGGCTTGACGGCTCAAAGGCTCGCTACCGCTCGCGACTACCGTCGGCTTTAAGGAAATGTTTATCAAACAAGAATTTTTGGTAAAGGGCGATGGACTGGGGGAAGAGGGAAACCCCTTTTTGCAAAAAGGGGTTTCCCTCATCCCCCAGTCCATCGCCAAAGCCGTAAGCGGCGGGGCGGATAGCCTGTATGCTATGCTGCTCCTGAAAGAGCTTGGGCACAGGGTAACAGCTTTGCATGGCCGATTTCTGAGCAATGCTCCAGAGTGCCCACCGGGACTGCCCGAGACATGCCGCAAGCTGGGTGTGGAACTACGAGTTCTTGATCTACGCGCCGAATTCCATTCTCTGGTGATCCAGCCATTCATCAAATCCTACTTGGCCGGGGAAACGCCCAACCCCTGTGTGCGCTGCAATGCCGCGATCAAATTCGGCCTGCTGCTCGACGCCGCGATGGAGATGGGAACACAATGTCTGGCCACGGGGCACTATGCAGCTCTGGTTGCGCATGAACACTATGGGCGTGCTTTGCGCTCCGCCGCCGACAAAAGCAAAGATCAAAGCTATTGTCTGGCCATGCTACCGCGCGAGCGCCTTGAGCGCGCGGTTTTCCCCTTGTCCAGCATGAATAAAACCGACATTCTGGCCGATTTGCAAAAACGTGGTATGGCTGCACCCATATCGGCTGAAAGTCAAGATATATGCTTTGTGCCCGGCAACGATTATCGCGCACTTGTAGCGGATAGGGGGGCCCCTTCACCTCCAGGCCCGATCTTTTTACTGGAAGACGGCGCGCGGAAGGAAATAGCCCGCCACAAGGGCCTGTGGCAATATACCGAAGGCCAGCGCCGGGGTTTGAATATTGCCCACAGCGAGCCGCTGTATGTTATCGGCAAGGATATCGTCGCCAATGCTCTGCTGGTGGGGCCAAAAGAAGCCGTTTTCAGAAGGGAATGCCGGGCCACGCAACTAAACTACCTTGCGCCCTTTGAATTATGGCCCGAAAAAATTTACGCGCGCATACGCTACAGGCAAAAAAGCTCTTTGGCTACCGTTATAGAGGTGAGTCAAGACGAAATAAGCTTTGCCTTTGCCGAGCCGCAAATGCTCTCCGCACCCGGGCAGGCTGCTGTTTTTTATGACGAAAACGGCTGTGTGCTCGGTGGGGCCATTCTTGTGTAGCGCAGCGCCGCCACAATAATACCCAACCCTGCGAAAATCAGTAGCGGCCAAAAATCCGGCCAGATGTCGGCAATACCGTTGCCTTTAAGTAAAATCCCCTTGGCCAAACGGCTGAAATAGGTCAGGGGCAGCATATGACCTATGGCTCTGGCCCATTCAGGCATGCCGAGAAAGGGAAACATAAAGCCTGAAAGCATCATGTTGGGCATGAAGTAAAAAACCGACATATGCAAAGCCTGGGCTTGGCTTTGGGCCAATGAGGCAATGAAAACGCCCGCGCACACATTGGTAAGCGTAAAAATAACTGTGGCCACAAACAGCGGCGCAAGATTTCCCAAAAAAGGCGAATGGAAAATAAAGCGTGCCGCCAGCATTACCACCCCGGCCTGTAAAAGTCCGATAGCTGTAAAAAACAAAATCTTCCCGGCCATCACTTCAAGACCGCGTTCCTCCGGCACGGCCTGATTACCGCGCATGAAAGACAGAGCGGTCATCATAACCAGAGCAAGGGTAAGAACCATGCCCAGAAGGCCGGGAACGATATTGTAGTGAGTCAGGCTTTCAGGATTATACAGTCTATGGATGATGATCGAAAAAACCGGCTCACCCACCCCCGCGCCCAAACCTGCCCCTCGCGCGGCGTCCGCAAGAGGCCACTGTTCGCGCTGAAGAGCAAAAAGCGGCAAATTGACGGCGGCGGCCAAAGCGTTGTTTACCGTCAGCGGGTCAGTGGCATCAGCTTCAAGCAAAATGGCCGGATTTTCCCCGCGCAGCACTCTTCGATCAAAATCGGAAGGAATATTGAGCACAAAAGGCAATTCGCCTCTGGACAGCGCCCGTTGCCCGGCTTCTTCATTTTCCAACTTTGCCGCTATTTTAAAGTAGCCGGTATTTTCCATGGCGGAAAGCACCGCGCGTGAAAAAGGACCGGATTCCCCGCAAAGCACGCCCAGCGGCAAATGCCTGGGGTCGCCGTTTACGGCAAATCCGAATAACAGCAACTGCAGAAGGGGCATGCCAATAAGCATTCCCAAGGGAAGACGCTCGCGGAGCATCCCGGCAAAGGCTTCAATAATGGCGGCACGCCAGTTGAAGCGAAAGAATTGAAGCAAGTTTCCCCCTAAGGCAATAGGACCTTCAGCGGCTGCCCTGGGTGCAATTCCACCTTACTGTCAACCGGGCGAGCCTCAATCATGAAAACCAGTTTGGATCTGGTTTCATTGCTGTAGATGACCGGCGGCGTATATTCGGCCTTGGGTGAAATATATTCCACCACAAGTTCCACTGGTTCGTTTATGCCGTCCACAATGGCGTGCGCTTTTTGCAACATTCCGGTTTTACTGAAAATACCCTCAGGCACAAAAAAGCGTACCTTGACGTTTTCCGGTGGCAAAATTTGCACAACAGGGCTGCCCGCCCGCACCAGCTCGCCCGTCCGGTAAATAATGTCAGTAACTATGCCGGAACGCGGCGAAACCGGTTTTTTCTGCGCTATGCGCCATTTGGCCAGGTCCATGGCCACTTCGGCCGCGCGCGCCTCGGCCTGTTTGGCCGCCACAATATCCTCGCGCCCAGGAAGGCGGGCCACGTCAAGCTGACGCATAAGCTCAAGCACCTTGGCCTCATTGCGCTCATGTTCCGACTGGCTCTTTTCCAGATCGGCCTGGGATACCCCCTTGGACTTAATGATGGCCTTGTCGCGGTTATACTGCTGCCGAGAATGCCAAGCCGTAGCCTTGGCCTGGGCCAGTTGCTGCTCAAGCACTGCTATCTCCGGTTGGCGGCGGCCTTTCAGCAAATCCGCCAGTTCGCCCCTGGCCTCTTCCAGGCGCTGCTCGGCCCTGGATTTCTCGTATTCTTCCTCATCGGTCTCCAGCACAAAAAGCTCGTTACCGGCGTCTACCACCTGACCTTTTTTAACCTTCATCTCCATTAGACGCCCGCCTATGGACGGGGCGACATAAACAAAGTCCCCCTCGGCATATCCCTGGAAAGAGCGCCCAGTATCAGTGCAGCCGCCTGCCAGGAGGAGCGGAATGAGGAGAAGAGGGAGAAGCGCGGGGGAAGGAGGGAAAAACTTTTTGAAAAAAGTTTTTCCCT
>JAVBLG010000119.1:0-12503 GCA_031553655.1 Desulfovibrionaceae bacterium
AAAAGAGGGCACGAACTTGGGCAGCGCGTGACTGTGCAGCATGTGGAGATATTTGAGGCCATGCACCGCATACCACCGGTGTAGCCGCCGATTTGCCGAACCGCTCACAAAATTTGAGGATTTTCATATGTTAAGCGAAAGAGAAGTTATCAGCACGCTAAATATGTTGCGCAACGAACATCTGGATGTGCGCACGGTCACGATGGGTATCAGTCTATTTGATTGCGCCAGCCATGATTTGGACATTTTCATCAACAAGGTGAAAACCAAAATTTTGCGCCACGCCGGTTCCCTGGTGGCCGTATGTAACGAAGTTGGCGACAAATACGGCATTCCAGTGGTTAACAAGCGTATCAGCATAAGCCCTGTGGCCGTGGCCGCCGGTCCCTTTGACTCCGACGGCATGGTCAAAATATGCCGCGCTCTTGACGCGGCGGCCAAAGAGGCCGGAGTGGATTTTCTGGGCGGATTTTCAGCTTTGGTGGAAAAAGGCATGACCCCCGGCGATCGTGCCCTCATTGATTCGCTGCCCGAAGCCCTGGCCGTTACCGACCGCATCTGTTCATCCATTAACGTGGCTTCTTCACGCTGCGGCATCAACATGGACGCTGTGGCCCTCATGGGCGGACAAATACGTGCCCTGGCCAAGGCCACCGAAGACCGCGACGGCATAGGCTGCGCCAAACTGGTGATTTTTGCCAATATTCCGGAAGACGTGCCTTTTATGGCCGGGGCCTACCTTGGCGTGGGCGAGCCCGACGTGGTCATAAATGTTGGCGTATCCGGACCCGGCGTGGTCAAAAAAGCCATTGACCGAGCCATAAGCGGCGGATTGCCCGGAGGCCGCCGCCCCACGCTGCTGGACATAGCCGAAGTGATTAAGCGCACCGCCTTCAAGGTGACCCGCGTGGGCGAAATTATCGGCAAGGAAGTGGCCGCGCGCCTCAATGCGCCTTTTGGTGTGGCCGACCTCTCCCTGGCTCCAACCCCGGCTGTGGGTGACTCTGTGGGTGAAATTTTCCAGAGCATGGGGCTGTCGTCCATAGGCGCACCCGGTTCCACCGCAGTGCTGGCCATGCTCAATGACGCGGTGAAAAAGGGCGGGGCCTTTGCCTCTTCCTCTGTGGGCGGACTTTCCGGCGCGTTCATTCCCGTTTCGGAAGATTCCAGCATCAATGCGGCCGCCGCTTCTGGGGCTCTTACCCTGGAAAAGCTCGAAGCCATGACCAGCGTGTGCTCCGTGGGCCTGGATATGGTGGCCGTGCCCGGGGATACCCCGGCCTCGACCATAGCCGGCATTATCGCCGATGAAATGGCCATAGGCATGATCAATCACAAAACAACCGCCGTGCGCATCATACCCGCGCCCGGAAAGTCGGCTGGAGAAAGCGTGTCTTTTGGAGGGCTGTTGGGTGAGGCCACGATTATGCCCGTACCCAAAGGCGACGCCCTTGGCTTTGTTGCGTTGGGGGGGCGGATACCCGCGCCTCTGCATAGCTTGAAAAACTGAGCGGCGGCCGATTTTGCCGTGATACGTCGTCAGGCAGCGCTTTTTTTCCGCTGCGAGCACCATAAGAGTGCATTCGCTGTGTAAAAGCTTGTCTTCCTCGTCTGACGGCAAACTTGGTCGCCGATGTTAATGTGGATAAACATATGAAAAATATCGTGCCGCGCGTTGCGGCCATTCACGATCTGTCGGGTTTCGGACGTACCTCGCTCACTGTGGTCATTCCTGTTTTGTCCACGTTGGGCATACAAACTTGTCCCATGCCCACAGCCGTGCTTTCCAGCCAAACCACGGATTTCACCGATTTTTCCTTTTGTGATCTTACCGGAGAAATGCGCCGTTTCCTTGAGCATTGGCGCGCTTTGGGCTTGAAATTCGACGGAGTTTATTCCGGATTTCTTGGTTCACCCCCGCAAATGGAAATTGTGGCTGACACCATAACCCACTGTTTGGCCGAAGGCGGATTGGCTGTTGTGGACCCGGTGCTGGGCGACAACGGCAAGCTCGACCCCACTATGACCGAGGATATGGTGGAACGTATGCGTTGGCTGGTGAGCCGCGCCGACTGTATCACCCCTAATTTTTCCGAAGCCTGTTGGTTGCTCAAAGAGGAGTATCGCCCCTCGATCAGCGCGCCGGAAATTAGGGAATGGCTGGTACGGTTAACCGAAATGGGGCCGAAAATGGCCGTAATCACCAGCGCGCCAACGGCGGCCAGGCCTTCGTGCGCCTCTGTTGTGGCCTACAATGCGGGGCAAAAGCACTTTTGGCGGGTGGATTGCCCGTATATACCGGCTTTTTATCCCGGCACCGGCGATACTTTTGCCAGCGTGCTCACCGGTAGTCTGCTTACCGGCGACAGCCTGCCCATGGCCATGGATCGGGCCGTACAATTTGTTCACATGGGCATAAAGGCCACTTTCGGGCATAGCACGCCAAGCCGCGAAGGTATTTTACTCGAGAGGGCGCTAGATTCGCTGCGCGCTCCGGTTACCAGCTCGTGCTATGAACTTTGGGAGGAAGAATGCAAACAGTAGACGCCGCTCTGCCCATAGGGCTTTTTGACTCCGGGGTGGGCGGACTTACCGTGCTTCGCGCCATAATGGAGCGCCTGCCCGGTGAAGACATGATTTATCTTGGCGATACCGCTCGATTGCCCTATGGCACCAAAAGTCCGGAAACTGTGGCCCGTTACGCTCTTCAAGCTTCGGCCAAATTGGTTGAGCGCAAAATCAAGCTTCTGGTCATAGCCTGCAACACGGCTACCGCCGCGGCACTCCCGGCCCTGGAAAAAGCTTTCGCGCCTCTGCCTGTGGTTGGAGTTATAAGACCGGGAGCGGCCGCAGCCGTTGATATTTCCCGCAATGGGCATATAGTGGTTATTGCCACTGAAGGCACAATCAAGGGCGGGGCCTATCAACAGGCCATAAGGAGCCTGCGTCCCGAAGCCGTGATCACCGGGCAGCCCTGCACCCTTTTTGTCCCTCTGGCTGAAGAGGGCTGGACCAGCGGCCCTCTGGTGGAAGGCATTGCCTCGCGCTACTTGAGTCATATATTTCAAAACAACGGAAATGGTTCCCGGCCCGACTGCCTGTTGCTCGGCTGCACTCACTTTCCGCCCCTTAAGGAAGCGCTGGCCAATGTGGCCGGGGAGGGCGTGGCCCTTGTGGATTCGGCGGCCACCACGGCCCTGGCGGTGGAAAAAACGCTTGAAAACAGCAACTTGCTGCGTACGGACGGGCAGGGCGGCAAGGTGGTGTTTTTAACCACGGACGATGTAAGCCGTTTTACGCGCACCGGCAGTATTTTTCTTGGCCGGGAGATAGGAGCGGATGCAGTGGAGCTTGTGGACTTGTAGGCGGTAACGAAAAATTATCTCATGACGATACTGCCTAGAGTAACGAAGTTCTTTTGATCCCATTTGAGATTTTTTTAATCAATTAATTTAAGGAAAAATATATGTTTGCGGCAGTACCGATGATTCCCGGCCCGGTGGCGCTTTCACCCAATGTGCTGGCGGCCTTGGGCAGAGATTATGGCTCAGCGCAGGGCAACCCCCGCTATGCCTCGCTTTACGACAGCGTGGGGCGCAATCTGGCCCGCATGGGCGGAACCGGGAATGATGTGGTCATCATGTCCGGCGAGGGCATGCTGGCCTTGTGGGGAGGGTTGAAAAGCTTTCTGGAGCCCAAAGATCGCGTTCTTTCCATTGTTACCGGCTATTTTGGGGAAGGCATAGGCGACATGGCCGCCTCTTTTGGCTGCGAAGTACGCAAATACAGCCTTTTTTACAATGAAACTCTGGGCGATCTTGGCGAGTTGGAAAAGATGATCAAAGATTTCAACCCGCAAATGATTACCGCCGTGCATTGCGAAACCCCCTCAGGCACTTTGAACCCGCTGAAAGAGCTGGGCGAGTTGAAAAACAGGCTCGGGGTGCCGCTTCTGTATGTGGACGCGGTATCAAGCTTTGCCGGGGTACCCATAAATATTGACGACTGGCATATAGACATCATGCTGGGCGGAACTCAGAAATGCCTTTCCGCTCCGCCGAGCTTGTGCTTTATGCTCATAAGCGAAAATGCCTGGCACCGGGCCGCCGAAGTGAACTATCAGGGGTATGACGCCCTGTTGCCCTGGCGCGTTATAAGCGAAGACAGTCGTTTTCCCTATACTCCATACTATCAGGGGCTGGCCGGGCTTAACGCGGCTATACAGGAAATTCTGGAAGAAGGGCTGGAAAATGTTTTTGCCCGGCACGAGGATGTTGCCGCCCGCTGCCGCGCGGGTTTGAGAGATATGGGAATAAGCTTGTGGAACTCGCCCAGTTCCCAGGCTTCTCCAACAGTCACGGCGGCAATGATTCCGGCCGGTTTTGAATGGCCGGCCTTTCAGGTTGCCCTGAGGAAAAAGGGTCTGGCCGTGGCCGGAAGTTTCGGCCCCATGGCCGGCAAGGTTTTCAGGCTGGGGCATATGGGAACCCAGGCGAAAATGTCACTTATGGAACAGACGCTTGGCATCATTGCTGCGGTATTATAGTTCTTTTTTAAACCCAAACAGTGTTTTTCTGTTGACAGTGCCCCTTCTATTCCCTAATGAATGCAACAGCGGGTGTTTGCAGGGAACACTCTGTTCCCTCATAAAAAATATGGAGACCAATTCATGACCAAAGCAGAACTTGTTGAGAAAATTCACGCCAAATCAGGCTTATCAACTAAGGCCCAGACCGAAAACGTTCTGGATGCCATTATTGTCACGCTTAAGGATGCCCTCGTTCAGGGCGAATCCGTGACCTTCACCGGTTTCGGCAGTTTCAAGATAGTGGAGCGGGCCGCCCGCAAGGGCCGTAACCCCCGCACCGGCAAGGAAATCAGCATTCCCGCCGGAAAGGTCGCCAAGTTTGTGCCCGGCAAGCTTCTGAAGGATTCTATCAAGTAAATTTTTTTTGTAACCCCTTTCTTCAGAGAGGGGCAATCCGCACGGCTCCTATCCGCCGCGGACGGAGTCAGTCGGCGGATGGAGCTGACTGTGGATTGAAGTATGGCGGGGATGATTATCTGCAATCGTCCCTTGCTTTTTTGTCAAATCCCTGCCTGGAACGGCCACCCTAGCGGGACAGCTCCAGAGGCAGGGATTTGGCTTTTTCCCTGGCGTAATTCTGTACGTCTTTGTGCCAATCCAAAAAATCACCTACAACTTTTCGTCCTTCATGCGTCAGGCTGTAGCCGTCGCGCTTGGCCCCCTGCGACTCCACCAAGGGAAAACCAAAAGCCTCTTCGGCCCGTTTTATGCGGCCCCAGGCCGCCCGGTAGGACATGCTGAAATTTTCCGCCGCCTTCTTAAGGGAACCAAGCTCGCCTATGCACCATAAAAGCTCCGCGAGGCCGATGCCCAACAGCATTTTACCGTCGTGTTCCAGCCAAAGTTTAATGTGCATTCTTACTTCTTTTTTCATCAAAACTTCCTTTATGGTCTGAAACCTCCCCCCTTCAGGGGAGAAATTTGATTGACAAAACGACGAAGCCAAAGAAATAATTTACTTATTTTACATTCCAAATCATGCGGCTGTTCTTAATCTGTACCGACCCAAGGGGCAGCCCCCGCCAATACAGCCCGGCTTCGCCGTTGGCGAGTTCGCATTTCAGGCTTTGCCCGGACAGCAGGCCATGCAGAGGGGCCACGTCTTCAAAATTCACGCTGCCCGCAACCGGGGAGCCAGGCAGCAGCAGGCGCATTCGGGGCGAAAAGCGGGCTAATCCGTTTTTATATTTGCCCAGCTGAAAGCCATGCCATTCAAGCTGGTCGGGCAGAATGCCCAGAGCGCCTTCCGGAGCAAAAAAGCAGGCGTCACCTCTGGCGAAAATACGTCCTTGCGGCAGCAGAGCGGGGTTGAAAGGCGATACAGCGAAATGGGACGCGTTCAATTCATGTGAAACAGGGCCGATTTTCGCGCCTTGAGCGGTCGTAAGCCTCTGCCACGGCGAGTAGCGTGAACCATCCTGTGGAAACCGGGAGCTGCTTTCTTCGCCCGTGTGCGTCCTGCCCGCGCCAACCTCGCCAGCGTTCGCCTTTTTTTCAAAACAGGCAATGAAAAACCCCTGGGCTTCGGAAGAGTCGCCGTTAATGCGCAGAGCTTGCTCAAGTCCCAAATGGGAGTCGTCATATTCAAAACCGGGAAAGCGTGGTAGAGGCGCCATTTGCAAATCGGTCTGCTCGAGGGCGTAGGCGACCTGTTCCTCGTTTTCCGCGCGATTGGTGGTGCAGGTGGAATATACAAGCCGCCCTCCGGGGCGCAGCAGTACGGCCGCTTTTTTGAGCAAAAGGCGTTGCAGAGCGACTAATGGCTGTATTTTTTCGCCTTTCCACAAGTCTTTTATGCCCGGGTGCTTTTTGTCCGTACCCCAGCCCGAGCACGGCGGATCGAGCAGGATGAAGCCGAAGGAATTGTCGGCAAAAGGCAATTGCTGACCATGGCGGGAAACGCAGACCGTCTGGGGCAGATTCATGGTGTGCAGGTTGCGGCGCAGAGTCGCCAGGCGCGAAGCCGTCGGCTCGTTGCCGATCACAAAGCCGGCTGCCCCCACAAGCTGGGCCAGCAGTCCGGTTTTACTGCCTGGGCTGGCGCACATATCCAGAGCCCCGGCTCCCGGCGGCGGATTCAGCGCCAGCGGCGGCAACATGGACGAGCGGTCCTGTATGTAAATAAGCCCGAAAAAAGCCGCCAGACTCGACCCCAGAGCTTTGGGGCCGGACACCAGCGTCCGGCAGAAGGAGGAAAATGGTTCCGGCTCAAAAATAAAGCCTTCGGCAGACAGTAATTGTTCCACCGCCTCCACCTGATTCGGTGGACAAACTATACGAAAAGATTTTTTATACGTTTCTGACATGGTCAATTATTTTACGGATGGGTTTGCAGTAGGCCGGGGCTTCCGCGCTGAGGCGCGCCAGCCCTGGCGGAGATGCCATTTCGCATATACTTGCTTAAGAAAGCAAGTAGTAGTATTCTGATAGGACAGCCCAAAATCAAGCCGTGCTTCCCGTGTACGGCCTTTATAGCAAACATCAGCAGCTTTTGAATAGAGGCTTAAGGTTTGCAAATTCAAGGAGAATGGAATGAAACAGTTTTTCAGGTTAGTTACCGGCATTACCTGCGTCTGTCTGGCGCTCGCGCTTTGCGCGCATGAAGGCTTCGCCGCCGTGCGCACTTACGCGGTGCTGCCCATTCAGGTCAATGCCCCTCAAGGATATGGATATCTTGAAAAAGCCATTCCTTCAACCTTGTCGTCCAAATTATACTGGCAGGGTAATGCCCAGCCGGCGAGCGGACAGTTGCCTTCGAGACCTGTGCAGAGCGTTGATGCCGCCAAAAAAGTCCAGAGTCAAATTGGGGCCGACTTTGTGATTTGGGGCTCTGTTTCCGTAGTGGGCAACGACTCCACCGTGGAATTGCAGGCCAGGGGGAAAGACGGAAAAACCTATCGTAAAACCGCCAATGCCCCGGTGAACAATCTTATAAACGCCATGGACGGCCTGGCCGCCGAGCTTTCCAAGGAAATGTTCGGCCGACCGCTGCCCCAGGGCGGCGGCCAGGGGCCGATGGTTAATCAGATGAACCCGTCCATTGTTGTCAATGAAACCGGACAGCAGCAGGTTTATCTGAACCCGCAAATGCGCTACCAGGGCGGTTCCACCGGCGACGGCTCGCGCATGATCAGCCAGACCTTGCCCTTTGTCACCGTTGACTTTGCAGTGGGCGACTTTGACGGCGACGGCAAAAATGAAATAGCCGTTCTGAGCGATCACAAGCTTTTCATCTACCGCTGGGACGGCCAGAGGCTCAAGCAGCTTGCCGAAACAACCGTGTCCATGACCAATCAGACCTATATCATGCGCACCATAGCCCTTGATAAAGACCGGGTGCCGCAGATGATCGTGGTGACTTATGAAGAAGACAACAATAAGCCCTATTCTTATATCTACACCTTCAAGGGCGGAAATTTGCGCGAATACTGCCGCCGCAGCGAGTATTTCCTCGGCGTGGTCAATCTGCCTCCCCACTTCACGCCCACTCTCGTGGGCCAGGCTTGGGACTCCGTCAAGTTGTTCCAGCCAGGTGTGCGCATAGCACGCAGGAACGGTGACAAATTTGCGCTCGGCGAAAGGCTCGACATGCCTGAAGGGGCCAATGCCTACAACTTCAGCTGGCTGCCCGGCGGCGCAAAGCAGGGCGGCGACAAGCTGGTAATGTATGACGCCCAGGAACGCATTAAGGTGTTTTCCTCCAGCGGAAAGAACCAGATGCATGTAACCATGGATCGTTTTTCGGGCTCGTCAACCGGCATGGATTTTTACAAGAGCGTGGCCGGTATGGGCGTGGACAAGCGTTATCAGATGCCCGACAAGGTGTTCGCGCCAATGCGCATGATTGCTACGGATCTTGACCGGAGCGGCGAATACGTGCTTCTGGTCAACAAGCCCATATCCACGGCGGCTCAGATTTTTGAACGCTACCGCTTTTATCCGCAGGGTGAAATACAGGCCCTGTATTGGGACGGCGTGGGCCTGTCGCTAAAATGGAAGACCAGACGCATTAAGGGGTCGGTTACCGATATTGCTCTGGCCGACTTTGACAACGACGGCAATATTGACCTGATCGTGGGGCTGAATACCCACCCCGGCCCGGTCGGCTTGTCCAGCCGTAAGAGCGTTATTACCGCCTATCCGCTTGATACCGCGAAAATGTCGCCCACAGCGATAACCGGAGATGAATAGCTTTTCGCAAATCCCGAGCCGCCGTTAACGCGCGGCTGAGGGAACCAGGCATGGGGCATAAACGATGCCTCTGACATAAGTGATAATAAAGGCCGGAAAATCTTGTTCAAGATTTTCCGGCCTTATGTATTCATGTCTTTCGAACCTGTCTATTTTACAATTTCTTGATAATCAACTCTTCAACGGTTCTCTTGGGCACGTAATGCACACCGTTGGCGTCGCGCCAGTAGTTGAAGTTGCCGTCGGCGGGCATGGAGGCCACGCGTCTGTCTTCTTTGGCCACGCCAAGGGCCAGGAGCAGGGCTGTTTCCATTTCGTCCGGGGTGCCGAAGATCATAGAGCAGGCCGTGCGCTCAAATGAGGCCAGAATGCAGCAACCCCAGTCGCGGCTGGTGGCGGCGAGCTGTATGGTTTGCGCGGCAATGCCCACGTCGTTATGTACCAGAGAATTGGCCCCCTTGGGCAGCATAATGGCTATATAGGCGGTGGGACGTTCACCTTCCGCTGGGCCGTCCCAGTCTTTGAGGGCTCCGGCCCAGCGGGTATGGGGAAATACTTCCGCGCATTTTTCCGGGCTGGAAACCAGGGTGTAACGCAAAACCTGCGCATTTCTGGCGCAAGGGGTTTGGCGGGCGCAGTCGATGAGCCATTCCAGATCGGTGGAGCTGAGGGGTTTGCCCTGATCAAAACGGCGGCAGGAGCGAGCTTTAACTACCAGACTGTGAAAATCCATTTCAGTTTCTCCTTGAAGGGGTTGGGGGGTAAGAATTTTATCGGGAAACCGGCCAGATGCGTTCTGGGGGAACATAATATGGAAATCGAAAAATTGAAATATGTTCCATAGGTGCCCTGGCTGTACTCATGCCGTTCAAAGTAATAGTGATAGTACGTATGACGTCTTTCAGAATTTTATTTTGTGATTATCATCTCAATTAGGCGTTTTTTATTGACAAGTAACCAAACATTCTATAGTGTAAAATAATAGTACTCTAACATAACTAATTTAAATTATTTATTTTTATATTTTTGTCATTTTTTTTACGGTGCGACGACAGAAATGCCGTAGAGGGTACTTCTTTAAGCTTTTCACAAAATATTAGTTAGTAGGATTAAATAAACATTATGCCGTACGGAGAGGCCCATGACCACCAAGTTTAAAGTTATTGCCGGATTTTTCCTGATGATCTGCTGCGCTGTGGCCATTGCCCTGCTGGGTTACAGCAGCCTGCGAGAAGTTTCGAACACTTTTGGCGAATATCGGCGCTATGCCCGGCTGGACACAAATCTCAGCGACATCAGTTCTTCTATTAACAAAGGCATTGGTGATGTGCTGCATTTTGTGGATTCACACGATCCTAAATTTGTACAGGCGACCCATGTCAGCCTTGACGGCGCTGCTAAAATAGTGGACAGCGCGCTTTCACTTGTGAGAAATCCGGCTCAACAAGAGGATCTGGGCAAAATCAATCAGGGCATAAGGCAGTTAAAATCCCTTGTTTCCGGACTGGAAAGGGATTATCTGGACAACAACAAGCAATATATGGATACGGTCAGGCCCAGCATCAGCGCGATGCGCGAGCGGCTGTTCGATTTGTCGGCGCGTTCCCATCAGGTGGGAAATTTGGAGGCTTTAAAACATGTAGCCATTCTGTTTGGCTATTTTTCACGAGTAACAGGAGCGACAGGGCGTTTTTCGGAATCTTTGGATGTGAAGGACATGGAGGTAATTAAAGCCGCGCTGAGCGACATGGACAAGACCATGGTCGATTTGGGGGCTACCGTACAGTCGGAAGAAGGCAAAAAATATCTCCAGCTTGTGAACAGCAACGTAGCAAGCCTCAATTCGGCTTCCAGGGCCATGGAAGCCCGAGGTGAAGCCATAAGGCGCAATATGGCTGAAGCCTTTGCCTTTATTGATCGTCTGCGCGATATGTCTGATCAATTGAGCAAGTACGTAACCAAAAATCTGGAAATTTTTGGCGCGGATGCGCGTAAAAAGGTGGAGACCTCGCAGACGAATCTCGTAGTTACAAGTCTTGTATGCGTGGCCCTTGGCCTGCTCCTGGCGCTGTTTATTGTTTGGGGGCTGGTGAAGGTACTGCGTGAGGTGTCTTCATTTGCCGAGGCTGTTGCCCACGGCAGATTTGATCATCATATAAATGTAAAAGAAAAAGGCGAAATAGGCGGCATGGTCGCTGCGGTTGAGAAAATTCCCCTCGTTCTAGATTCGGTGGTGCATCAGGCTTCGGCGCTTTCTTCGGGAATTTTGGGAGGACGTTTCCGTGATCGTCTGAACCAATCAGATTTCGACGGTGATTTTTCAGAGCTGGCCCATGCCATAAATTCCGTGGGCGACGCCTATACCGGGGTTATAGATTCTTTCCCCCTTCCGCTTATGGCCTGCGATAAGAAGAATAATATCGTGTTTCTGAACACAGCCGCGCAGGGCGCTTTGGGCGGCAATCACATTAATTCCCGGTGCAGTCAGCATTTACGCGCCCCCGAGTGTAATACCAATAGTTGTCTTGGCGATTGCGCCATGCGTAATAATGCCCCAGTTGTTGGTGAAACCGAAATTCACCCCGGCGGCAAACGTATGGATATTGCCGTAACCGCGCTGCCTCTGCGCGACGAGCGTAATCAATCTATTGGCTACATTGAAATTATTACCGATATTACCGCAATCAAGGAGCGGCAGAATGTTGTGCTTCAGGTTGGACGCGATGCCGCGGAAATAGCCGACCGGGTGGCGGCGGCCTCCGAGGAATTGTCAGCCCAGGTGGAGCAGGTTTCGCTTGGGGCCGAGACCCAGCGTACCCGAGTGGAAAGTACGGCCAGCGCCATGAGTGAAATGAATTCCACAGTGACCGAGGTTGCCAAAAATGCGGGGCAGGCCGCCGAGCAGAGCGAGGGAACCCGCGTGAAAGCCGAGGGGGGAGCCGGACTGGTGAACAAGGTGGTTGAAGCCATAAACCAGGTCAATCATGTGGCTGTGTCCATGCAGGGCAATATGGAGGGGCTGGGCAAGCAGGCCGAGAAAATTGGCGGGGTTATGAACGTTATTTCGGATATTGCCGACCAGACCAATCTTCTGGCGCTTAATGCCGCCATTGAAGCGGCCAGGGCCGGTGATGCCGGGCGAGGCTTTGCCGTGGTGGCCGACGAAGTGCGCAAACTGGCTGAAAAGACCATGCTGGCCACTCAGGAAGTGGGGGAAAACATACGTTCGATTCAGCACTCCGCCCGCACTAATATTGATGAAATGGGCCGGGCGGTGAACGGAATTACCGAGGCCACAGGGCTTGCCGATTCTTCCGGAATGGCTCTGCGGGAAATTTTGCAATTGGCTTCGTCCAATTCCACTGTGGTTGCTTCCATTGCCACTTCGGCCGAGCAGCAGAGCGCGGCCGCGGAGGAAATACACGTGGCTCTTGAAGAAATCAACAAAGTGGTGAATGAAACCACCGACGGAATGGTTCAGTCCTCGCGCGCGGTGCAGGATCTTGCGCGTATGGCGCAGGAGTTACGCCGCGTCATGGATCCTTTGAAATAGACAGCCTTGCCAAGCTTGGTAAACCACCAGCTCCAACTTGCCGAAGAAATTGAAAAGTTTTGAGGAAAGAGGGATGGGGGTTCGGGGGAAGGGAGAAATGTACTTTTTCACAAGTTGCTTTATCCCTTCCCCCGTGCTGCTCAATCCCCCGGCGTCTCAGTGTATTTTTAA
>JAVBLG010000047.1:0-6764 GCA_031553655.1 Desulfovibrionaceae bacterium
GAGGGATGGAGGTACGGGGGAAGGGGGAAAACCACTTTTCCCAAAAGTGGTTTTCCCCCTTCCCCCGCGTTCCCCAGATTCCCCGCCATAGCGATGCTTGGCTGGCTGAAAAATGCGCGACGGAACATTGCGTCAATTTGGAGCAATCCGTACGCGCGGAGCAAGGTGCGCGTTTGCGCGCCATGCTGGGTTATGTGCGCCAGAATAGCCTTTTCTACCGAGAACGCCTGCAAAATATTTCTGAAGAAAATTTTCGCCTTGCTGAGTTGCGCAATCTGCCGTTCACCACTTCTGAAGACATACGCGACTGGAAAAGTTTTTTATGTGTTTCGCAAGACGCGGTGGAGCGCATGGTTACCTTGCAAACTTCAGGCACCAGCGGCCCCCCGAAACGGCTGGCTTTCAGCCGGACTGATCTGGAGGACACCAGGGATTTTTTCCAAGTGGGCATGAGCCAGCTTGTCAGTCCCGGCCAGCGAGTTGTGGCGCTATGGCCTGGCGCGGAACGGCCTAATGGGGTGGGCGCTCTTTTGCGCGAAGCCCTTGGTGAGAGAGGCATACAGGTTTTTGCGGGCAATCCGCAAACTAATGTTTACGACCTTGGCTGCGAACTGGAAAAATACAATCCCCATGTCATTGTTGCCGCGCCCAGGCAATTGGGCACTCTTGTGGAGCTGTTGGAAAATGCTACGCCGGAATTTGGCCATGAGCTGGCTTTGCGTGGCATACTTTCCAGCGCGGAACCGCTTCCGGGTGAGCTGGCTCGTGATTTGGCGGATCGCTTCGGGCTGACGGCTCTGGATCATTACGGCATGACCGAAACTGGCTATGGTGGAGGAGTGGAATGCTCGGCCCACAACGGCTATCACCTGCGTGAGCTGGATGTAATTTTTGAGATTGTGGATATAGAATCGGGGGCCCCGCTGCCTTTTGGACAGGAAGGGGAAGTGGTGATCACCACCATATCACGCGAGGCTATGCCCCTGATACGCTACCGCACGGGCGACGTTTCCGCCATGCTTCCCGGCCCTTGTTTTTGCGGCAGCCCCATGCGCCGCCTCGCGCCCGTGAAGGGCCGCATCGTGCGCGAGGGCGGGGAGTATGACATCAGGAACATACCCAAGGCGGAGGCAAAAAAAGCCTCGTGATTGGCTAAAATATGGTTTCGGGGCTGTAAGTCAGCGAATTCAGCAGGTCGATGCCGGTTTCCTTTTGTTCAAGCAGGCCAATCAGGCAGTAAGTGTCGGTTTTTTCATCGCGGATGAACTGCCTCACGAGTTGGAAATCCTGGGCTTCGGAGGTATTGCGCACATGCAGGCGGGGACCGGTGCAGTAGACTACTTTGTCTCCGATCATTATGCTGTTTTCATCGTGGTATTGTACCGTGAGATTTTCGGCCAGGCGTTCGTCGATCCGTTGGGCCAGCTTGGCGAAATCAATCTCCACCTGTTCGTTGAAGCGCAGCAGAAAGCCGTTTTTGATATCCGAGCTGAAAAAGAATTTGCGCTCAATGCCAAATTCTTCCGTGAGCAGGCAAATAGTAATATCTTCCACCGTATGGGCCATTTTGCGGTATTTAAGCGACATATGTACCGCGTCGTAAACGCTCTGCGGCGTGGGGCCGAACATACTGGGCCGAGCCACAATTATTTCTTCGCCAATGCCTACCATGACGTCGGCATGCATTTTCAGGGCAGGGTAGATCAGATTGAAGTGTTCCACAACAATTCGGCGGTTGTTGGCCATGGCTTTTTGCACGAAACTGACAATTTCATGCATTTGTGTAAAAGCCATTTGAAAGCGCATATCTATGTGGAATGTGGTGGCGTCGAAAAATTCTTCTTCGAGATCGCGTACCTGCATTATTTTATGCGCGTTCAGCACGTCATCGTTATTTGTAAGTTCCAGGCCGGGGAACATGCCCCGGATTAAAGATGACTTTCCGGAACCGGCATCGCCGATAATGCCAATGAGCTTGTCGTTAAAGCGCAGGTGCCTACGCCCGATTTCCTCGCCCAAAAAAAGAAGGCGTTCTTTGCCGCGAGGGGCGAAATATATGGAATATTTATTGTATTCCTGCAAAGGGCTGCGAAGGTCGGGCATGGGGGGAACCTCTTTGAATATATAAATTTGTAAACGGGGAGAGCGTAGGCAAGGACTTCGTCAAACATTTTTTTTTGCTCAAATTGAGTACAGTAAGAGTACACTCATTTAGCAAAAAAGCCGTTTTACTCGTCCTTGCCCGCGAACATCTTTGTTTACTGTAAGCTTTAAATGATATCTTTCAAGGCCAGAATGCGCTGCATTTCGTTATACACCAACATGTAACCTTCATCAACGCCCATGCCCGGCTTGGCCAAAATCTGGTCGGGTGAGGTGCCCATGGCTATGTTGGCGCATACTTCGGCGGATCTGTTGGTTTCATTGCAGGTGCCGCCAAGGTAAGCGCCCATGCCGTGCTTTTTGCAATACAGTACCGCTTCAATGCTGTTATTCACGCCGCCGAGGTCGGGTGTTTTTATTTGCGCCATGTGCCCGGCTTTGGCCTGGGTGAAGTCGCGCACGTCTTCAAAAGTGTTGCACCATTCGTCGGCTACGATTTCGACATTGATGCCCTTTTTGTCCACAAGTTCACGTATTACTTTAAGACCGTCAATTTGCGCGTCTTTGCTGCCCATGTCCACTGGGCCTTCAATGCGCAGCTTCAGGCTTCCGGCAGTTTTTTCCAGGGTGCCCAAGTAGTCGGAAATGACTTCGAACTGATTGTCGAAAGCCAGGCCCAGAGTGCCGTAAACGTCGATGTGCAGAATGGGCTTGTAGCCGGGGTAGGGAGCGAGCTGGGTTGAGCGCTTTACCAGCCACTCAATATATTCCCTCAACTTTTCCCCCTTGAGGCCCAATTTTTCCGGCACGTTGTTGAACAGGCCGTGGGGCAGAACTTCCGCGCCTTTCATGATCATTTTGTCGGCATTGTTGTAGCGGTCGTCGCCGGACTGGGTGAAGATGGGAATCAGCTTGTCGGCAATGGTCGAATCGTATTCATTGGCCACAACCTTGGCCATGATCGTACCCTTGCTTTTGGCCACTGCATCCAGGCAGGCCTGGGTTACGCCATAGCGGATGGCTGTGTGGTAAGGCTTGCCGTTGGCAGTGATTTTGCTGTCCACCAAAGCGGCCATTTCCTTAAACGAACTCACTTCTTTGCCCTTATACAGCGGGGCGATTTCCTTTTCAATTACGGGAATGAAGTCTTTGGCCAGGAAGAGCGGATCGCGCCCGCCCGCGCCGGAATACTGAACCGCGGCGCAGTCGCCGTGGGCCACGGCTCCGTTTTCTAGCACAAACAGTACGGAAATGGCTTCTCCGGCCTGACGCACGGCGGTGAAACCGGGCGTTACGGGGTTGCCGATATAAAAAGCGCCATCATTTTTAGCGCCTTTTTTGATGGCCAACTGATCGTCAAAGAAAAAACCTGTTTTACACGGTGCGCAAACCACATCGATAATTTTCATAAAATTCCTCTGCTGTTCTTATGTAAATTAAAAACAACTCATTTTATTACATAGCAAGTAGCGGTTCAGTTTGCCGTCAGACAAGGAAGACAAGCTTTTACGAGCGAGTGCACTCTTTGGTGCTCGCAGCGAGAAAAAGCGCAGTCTGACGAAGTATCACGGCAAACTGGGCCGCTACTATTTAATTCCTTCGGGGCGACCAACGAGGAACCCCTTGCCAACCGCATACACGTCATCAACTATCATCTGGAAGTTTACGGCCCGTTTTTCCTTTTTGGAACGTTCTTCCAGCCTTTCGCGATGGAAGGCCTTGAGGTCGTCGGAAAGCGGCAGGTTGCCCATTTCAATAAAGCGGATGGCCCCGTTATTGTCGCGGGCGGGCATGGCCTTGCCCAAGTTGCAGCGGCTGGGCGCGAAAGGCACGTCAATAACCCCGGCCTTGAACGCGGCCACCGCGCCAAGAGCGAAGTCTCCCTTGCCCAGTTCTTCTACTTTTTTGAGGATACATTCGGTTTCTTCTTCAATGATGCGGCTTTCGGCAACGACATCCTGGTTTTCAACCATGCTCTGATCGCGCAGCATGGAGGTTATCTGTTTGGAAGCGCGCAGACCGGCGGCATTGGCTTCCATGGTGGGTACGCCCATGGCTTCGTGCGGGGTTTTCACAATTACCTTGGTGGCCTTGGCCAGCACGGCGGTTGCCGCGCCCCAGCCGATTACGCCAAAAGCTCTGGCTTCGTCCTGCGGAAACCCCCCCATCCATTCGTGGAACACGGTAGTGAGCTTTACGTCGGAAAAGCCGAAGCGGTCAAAATAGCGGCGGGCCATGATTTTGAGCGAGCGTATGGCGGCCACGTCTTGCACCAGGTTGCCACACTGGCCGTAGCCCAGGGTGAGGTCTTTAACGCCCTGCGTGGCGGCGAGCAAGCCTTCGATTATGGCTACGGCATTGGATATGCAAGGCGGAACCAGAGTTCCGGTGAGTGGGCCGAAAGGCTCGCGGTTGATGGAAATGCCCGCTTCTTCATAAATGCCTATAAGCCTGTCGGTGTATTGCCAATGGGCAATGGTATTTTCCAGAGCGTGATTTTTGGAGTAGGGGATATTGTAGGAAATGGCCCCGCCTTCATAGGAAGTGAAACCGCCGGCCATGGTAATTTCTGTAAGCAGACGGGCGTCGGGGGTGCCGTGGCGCACCTGCACTGGTTTTTGCAAGGCCGAGGTTACTTCACGGCAGATGCGTACTCCGAGGTTGACCGCCGGAAAGCCGTTGAGCATGGAGCGACCACTTTCGCGGCTTTTTTGAATACCCACTTCCGCTTCCTGATAGCGATTTAAGCGGGTGTAGCTGTCAATGGTACTGGGCAGAAGATCGGCTTCACCGGCTGTTTCAAGATGCCGCAAAAGCTTGATGTGTTCTTCGGGCAGGGCCACACCGGCGCGGGGTTGGGTGAGGGTTACGCCTTCCGCGTCGGCCTTTTGCAGTTTTTCCACAAAGCGTTTTTCTTTGGCAATGCTTTTTTGATAGGCAAAGGCTTCTTCCAGATTCAGATCCTTGCCCGTAGGCCATTGTGTCAGCACTTCCTTACGCTGGGCGTGGAATTCGTCTTCAGACAGTTTACGGTTTTTTATTTCCATGTTCCCCCTCCGGGAGTGGCATTACTGATGCATTTAATTTTATAGTGATGATATTTCTTGCTTCATAATAGATAGCGCCAGTTCCGGGTCAACCTGGCCGAGTAGGCCCATGGCGCTGAAAATGTATCGTTTGTCCAACATATATGAAGGCGATTGCGGCAACATGCGCCCCATGGCTGTTGTGCGCGGCGTGGCCGCCGCTCCGGACAGGATTGCAGCCGGGTTTTCGCTGTTTTTCAAAACGCCGCCCACGCCGATAACATTCAAAGTGGCGGACATGTCCTTGCCGGTAAGCACGAAGATTTCGCCCATGGGGCTGTACGCGCTTTCCATCACCCCACAGTGACGCCGCACGGCCTCGGCTATGCCCCAATGGGCAAGAGACTCTTCAATGCGTCGTTCCCTGGAGCTATCCGGGGATATTGTTTCGGGGCTGGCGGAACACCGTGACACCCAGTTTTCCACTTCTTCTGGGCTTGCCCCGGCTGTGGCGGCCACGTTTTCCACGCCCACAGCCTCCAGAAGAAAGGACAAGCTGTAACGCATGCCGAGGTCGCCCTCGACAGTGCGCTTGGCATAAGGTTCGGGCAGCCCTTTCAGCATCACGTTTTCCATGGTCGACTCGCCCTTGGACATGGAATAGATGTCGGTTGTGGCACCGCCCATGTCCACGGCCAAAAACTCTCCAATGCCCGGAGAGCTTTTAAGCCCGAGACTCAAAAGCTCGCAGCCCTTCAGAACGGCCAGCGGAGTGGGAATGATGGGGTATTCCGTCATTTCCTGCGCCTTGGAAAGCCCCTTGGCGTCGATTATCCGCTCGATGAAAATGTCCCGGATGCATTTTTGCGCCGGTTCAATATTCAATTTGCCGAAGGTGGGCATCACATTCTGAGTGATAATGTGGCGTTTGCTCGAAGCTTGCAGAATCTCCCGCACTTCGCGATCGGCGCTTTTGTTGCCCGCCGAAATAATGGCGAAATTGCGGTCCACTTCCGCGAGATGCCGCGCATTGGCAATGATTACGTCTTGGTTTCCGCCGTCGGTGCCGCCGCAAAGCAGCACAATGTCGGGGTTGATCTCACCTATTTCCCGTTGTTCGTCGCCGGAAATTTCGTAGGCATAGGTTTTTATCACCTTGGCCCCGGCCCCTTCGGCGGCCATTTTCGCGGCCTTTGCCGTAAGTTCCGGCACCAGGCCCAC
This sequence comes from Desulfovibrionaceae bacterium, assembly GCA_031553655.1. GTDB lineage: Bacteria > Desulfobacterota > Desulfovibrionia > Desulfovibrionales > Desulfovibrionaceae > JAVBLG01. The sequence goes on from JAVBLG010000047.1 coordinate 6,351, forward strand.
GGCCACCATGGCCAGCCCGCCGGCGGCGCTGCTGCAACAGAGGAGCTTGTCGTATTTAAACTCGCCTATTTGCGCGTGCAGTTCGCCAAGGGCTTCGGCAAAACCTTTCATTACATCGGTGCTGATGGTGGTAAAGGCATTAGCCGTTCCCAAAATCACGCCCGCATTGCCGTCAATGGCAGTAACCTTGGTAAAGGTGCTGCCGAAATCAACCGCGAGATAGCGCATAACTTACGCTCCAAGAAGCGCCTTAAGCTCATCAAGGGTGGTTTCAATGGTGGTTCCGGGGGGGTAGGCCTTGGTAAAACCCATGTCTTTATAGCGTTGTTCCACCCCGGAAAAGTCCTGCTTGCCCACCACGATGTTGCCGCCGGCCAACAGAATTATGTCCTTAAGCCCGGCTTCATCGCACTT
>JAVBLG010000075.1:0-93222 GCA_031553655.1 Desulfovibrionaceae bacterium
AGACTGCGCTTTTGTCTCGCTGCGAGGGCTAAAGAGCCCACTCGCTCGCAAAAGCTTGTCTTCCTCGTCTGACGGCAAGTCGAACCGCTATCGTCAAACAGGGTAGGAAGCCATCAATCCAAAACAATGAATACATTCATAACCATCCTCAACTCTCTGCCATATATCGCCTGGGGCAGCATAACCACCATAGCCATTGTAGTTTTGGCGCTGGCCATAGGCTTTGTGATGGGAATCCCCATGGCGGTGGGGCTAATTTACGGCCGCACCTGGGTGCGCCGGACCATTGGCGTCTATGTATGGTTCTTTCGAGGCGTACCAATTCTGGTTCTGCTGTTCCTGTTCTATTTCGGACTGTTCATCGCCATCGGCCTCAACATTGAAGCCTTTGGAGCAAGCTGCATAGTGCTGGGCCTTACCAGCGCGGCCTATCAGAGCCAAATTTACCGCGGGGCCATACTTTCTCTGCCGCAGGGTCAACTCAAGGCGGCCAGAGCCCTGGGCATGAGTGACGCCACAGCCATCATGCATATTATTCTGCCTCAGGCCATGCGCCTGTCCATACCCGGATTCGCCAACGAGTATTCCATTTTACTCAAAGATTCCACCATATGCTTTGTGCTGGGAGCACAGGAAATAATGTCGCGCACCCATTTTGTGGCGTCGCGCACCCACGAGCATCTGGCATTTTTCATCACCGCCGGCATAATATATTTCTTCATTACCATGGCCGGAGTGAAGCTTTTACACCTGCTGGAAGAAAAACTATACATTCCTGGATATTCCAGCCAGGAATAAAACACATGTCGCAGCAAACCGCGTAAACTTTTTTATAAGGAAATTTTGATGAGCGAAACTCAGCCTGTGCTGCGCATAGAAAATATTTCCAAAAGCTTCGGCAACAGAAAAATTCTGAACAACTGCTCGCTTGAAGTGAAGCGCGGAGAGCTGAAGGTTTTGATCGGCCCTTCCGGGGCCGGAAAAAGCACTTTGTTGCAGTGCATAAACTATCTTATTCCCCCGGATGCCGGGGAAATATGGCTCGACGGCCAAAAGGTGGACGCCCAAAATCCTTCGGCCCTGTGTTCCTTCAGAGCCAAAGTCGGCATGATATTTCAGGATTTTAACCTGTTCGACCATCTCACCGCTGAGGAAAACATCAGCATCGCCTTGCGCAAAGTAAAAGGCATGTCAAAAAAAGATGCGTATCAGCGGGCCAGTGAGGAATTGGAACGGGTTGGTCTGGTGCGGCGCGCGCTTCTTTATCCGGCCCAGCTGTCCGGCGGGCAAAAACAGCGTGTGGCCATAGCCAGAGCCCTGGCCATGGATCCGGTGGCCATTCTGCTGGACGAACCCACCTCGGCCCTGGATCCCGAGCTTGTTGGCGAAGTGCTGGCGGTAATACGCGATCTGGCCAAAGGCGGCATGACCATGATTATGGCCACGCACCAGATGGATTTTGCCAGGGCGCTGGCCAATGAAATTCTTTTTATGGATCGCGGGGCTATCATTGAGCGCGGCGCGCCGGAAGAATTGCTGGCCCCTGGCTCGCAGACTCGCACCAGCGATTTTTTTACCAGTTTGCAGGACATGTAATCTCGCCGACGAAGGAGGCGAGGTTACATGTGACGGCCCGTGCTTTGGTAGGGCCGTCCGGACGCGCAGCGTCCGTAATGTAGCGGCGGAAGCCAATAATCCTCAAGGCCGACAGGCAACCCGACCGACGGCCCTTGAAATAAGGAAATAATCTCCATGCCTGACGCCGGATTTATCCTTGGCGAAGTGCTGCCGTCCCTGAACAAGGGACTGTATATGTCGCTGGCTCTTATTGTGCCTTCGTCCGTTTTTGGTTTTATGCTGGGCGTGGGCGTGGGCGTGGCCAGGGTGTTCGGCTCAAAAGGAATACGCCGGATATGCGATTGCTACACGGCGCTTTTTCGCGGAGTGCCCCTGGCCATACAGTTGATGATCATTTATTTCGGCCTGCCGAATCTGGGAATTTACTTTGAGCCGTACACTGCCGCCGTGCTGACCTTTGTGCTGTGCAGTGGGGCCTATCAGTCCGAATATATCCGCGGAGCGTTACTGTCCATACGCAAGGGACAGATCAGGGCCGCCGAATCTCTGGGGTTCAGCACCATGCAAACCGTGATGTGGATTATAATTCCACAGGCCACCAGGCGCGCCCTTCCGGGATGCGGCAATGAAATAATCTACCTGATAAAATATTCCTCGCTGGCCTATCTGGTAACCTGCATGGAACTGACCGGCGAAGCCAAGGCTGTGGCCTCAGCCAGCTTTCGCTTCACTGAAGTTTTTCTGGCCGTAGGCTTCTACTACCTTATGCTGGTGACGGTGGCCACTGCCCTGCTCCATCGCCTGGAAAAAAAGTTCAACATTCCCGGCTTTGGAATAAGATAAATTATAGCCGTAAATCATTTCCGTAAATTTTGCTCGAAAAAAAACCCGCCTAGAAGGCGGGCCGTAAAGTATACAAAAATTTTCAGCGCAAAAACGTTCTATTCCCAGTCGTTGGCCTTGGCCTTGCGCAGTTCTTCAAGGGTGAGATTGGTAATCCACTTGGCCAGTTTTTCAACCATGTCGCCGCTGCCCAGCACCCGCCACTGAATTTCATGAGCGGAATCTCTTGGGGGTGGGCTTATGGCCACATATTGGGCTCCGAAATCAAAAAAATGCAGATCCTCGCTCAATTTTTGATTCTGGATGCGGATAATCAGCAGGAAATTTTCTTCACCCGCTCCCCCCAAGGCGTCAATGGATAGCAGCAGCGCATAATGCTTGCCCGAGGTAAATTCGGTAGAGCGCAAATACACTTCGTTTTGCGGAACACGCAGCCTGATGCCCGTGGCGGAAATGTCTTTTATGGAAATCTGGTTCGTTTTATCCGTCAAAAAGGCCAACAAAGGCTTGCCCCATTCCTTGATGGACGGAGAAACATGCCCGCGTACCGGGGGCAGCTCCCACAACATAATCCTTTTAACATTTTCCTGGCCGGGAACCGCCCGCAGAGTGGCCCGCCGTTGGCGGCATTCCAAAAATTCCGGCCAGTCAAAATCGATATTCCAGAACGGGCTGTCATCGCTTTCGCGTTTGACATCCTTTATGGCGCCTGGAAAAGCGTAAAAAAGCATTTTGCCGAATTGTCTGATTTGGCAGTATACCGTAACTTTCAGCCCAGCTACAAGGGGGATGCGGGTGCTGTCGGTTTCATAAACGAGCCCTAAGCCATCTTTGGCAATATACATGCTGTGGCACACAAATGAATAACGCTTGCGCTCGTGATAAAGATCGAGTTGAGTCTGGGTGCGCTGGCCGGCGGCCAGTTTGAGCAGATCATGAATTTCTTCCGGATCTTTTATTTGAGCCCCGGGAATATATTTGGAACTTTTTCTCTTACCGGCTTCAACTTCCGTTACAGCAGATCCGCCATCGTGGCCAGGCAACAACCTGGCTATGTGATTCCACACGGTGCTCATTACAAAAACTCTAATGGTATATTGTATATATAATAAATGTCAAAATACAATGCAATATATTAAATACGCAGCGTTTCATCTATCAGAAAAGTGGAACTTTGTATAGGAGCGCCGACGTCCTCCGTAATGATTTTATCGTTTGCCTTTTGCTAAAAAAATACGAAGCCGTACCGGCAACGCCGATGCGGACTCCGTATTTTTTGTCCTTGAAACAGGCAACAGAATAGGCCTATGTTCTACTGATAGCGCACCGCCTGCTCCACAGCCAGACGATACCCGGAGAGACGGCGGGTCTCTTGACGGCTACGGGACAATTTTTCGCGCAATTTCTCTTTGAAGCGAGCGGTATCTTCCATCAATTTTTCATGCGAGTCGCTTATTTCCTGCAAAATGCGCCTATACTCGTCCGCCGGTGCGCTCTGGCGGTTCTCCCAGGCTTCATCTAAAAGTCTGGCGCGAAGAATATATTTTTCTTCAGCCGCATCGATATCGCCAAGGGCCATATGTTGTGATTCTTCCTTCAGCAGGGTCAGAGCCTTGCCGAGCAGAACAATGCTGTTACTCATTCCGCACCGCCAGATTATTTATATACCACCAGAACTCGAAAAAATAATTTTTCAAAACATTCTGCTGATTTCATTCCTAAAATGCTCCAGGCTGCAACCGGCCTTAATTCAGGCGACATACCACGCTGATTTCGCTGCGCAGATTTTCGATTACGCTGACCCATGATTCGCAGGCTGGGGCAAATTCATATTCCAACAGGTCGGCCATGAGAATCCAGTCTTCATTTTCAAGCACTTCGGTTAATTCCGAGAGCAGATTGGAAAACACTTCAGCCTTGGCCATAAAGGACTCAGGGTCGCCATCCAGGCGGAAAGTATTGCGCAAAGTAGCGATCATGGCCATGAAGTCGCGGGTTACGTCCAGAAGATCCTGAAACATGTCCAAAGCTTCGGCATCGTCGGCCTGACGGAACAAGCGCGCAATCTGGCGGCTGCCGCCGGACATGATCTTAGACACTTTGATCATTTCACCGGCAATGTCCTGGCCCATTTCGCTGGCCGGAACGGAACGCACTTCCAACGAACGGATGTAACTGCTGTCAATGTCTTCGGCCTGATGCGGGTAAATTTCCGAGAAGCTTTCTTCATTAACAAGAACATCGGTGACTACGCGGCAGGCCATGCTGTCCTCGCCCATGAGGTTGACCAGGATTTCTTCGAGATTGGCGAAGCTTCCGATATTGAGTTCACTTTGGCGACCATCCACTATAATCATTTTATCTCTCCTTTTATCCCCACCGGGAAAATTTTTACCATTATCTATTTTTATGCAATAGCCATGCCAGACATTAAACAGTAAAACAAAAACAATTTAGCTAGTTACACCATTATCCATAAAACCGCGCCATAAAGCCAGATCGGAGCGCAGCCCGGCGGCCAACTCGAGCAGCATGTCCAAATTTCCGCCTTTTTCTTGAACCAGGGTCTGCCACAAAAACCCCAGAGCGCATAAGGGAGGGTACCCGGCCAGAAGTTCGTGCAATCGATTACTGGAAGCCATAAGTTTTAGCCCTCCGGCCTGGCTGGGTTTTAAAACCAGCATCTTGCCTTGTTGCAACATAAGCAGCAGCAAATCTTCAGCGCGGCGCAGCAATTCAGCCGTTTCGGAACGGAAAGACGGGCTCAGCGCTTGGGCCAGGCGCGCTTCCGGACTTGGCTCCAGAGAATTCGTGCCGTTGATTCTGTCAAGAATGTGACGATAAAAAATTCTCTGAATAGCCAGCCACAAACTGCGATCTTCGCGCTCGTGTCCGGAAAGGCAGGTAAGATCCATGAATCCGCATTCATCACGCCCGCTCAACCATACCCTGGCTTCGACCGGGCTGGAAACGCGCCATTGGCCGTTTTTCAGCCAGTAAGCGGCCAGGTCAAAAACAGTGCGGACCCCGATATGCCGACGGCAAATTCCACCAAAATCACATTTGTAATCGAAAGCGCAGGGGTGACATGGCAAATCCGGCTCCAGGCAGCAGCAGCCGTCCATATAGGGACCGGTGTCGAAAGGCTGGGCCGTTGCCAAAAATATGGCCAGCACATGGCGTCCCAGCCCGGCGGAAAGGTGCATGGTGCCGGTATCGTTGGTGATTAGCAGACGCGTCCGACACAACAAGGCCGCCAACCCCGGAAGATCGGTGGCCCCGATCATGTCCGCATGCGGCGCTTTACTCGCCAATCGAGAATACTCTTCCGCCAGAGGTCGCTCCGCCGGAGAGCCGAATAAAACAGCACACAAGCCCAACTCTTCGTACAAGAGCCGACCCAGCTCCGCAAAATTCTCCACCGGCCACTGTCTGCGGCTGTCACTGGCCCCGAGCTGGAAGCCTATGTACCCGGCGCACGGCCCGGTACGTTGCTCCAGTTCCCCGGCGGCCTTATCCAGATCCGCCGCGCCCGGGCGGCGCAGATTGTTGCGCCCCGGCGCATCGGCCACCCCGGCGCATTTCCGGAACATGTCCACCAGATTGAACGGACAATTGGCGCGCTTCAGAGTTGAGCCTTGCAAAAAGGTGGCCCAGCCGTCGCCGCTGATGCCGAAGCCGTGGGGGTCAAGGCCGAAGCCGAGAATATCGGATTTTCCGCCTCCCTCCAGACTGACGCGGCGCGCCAACAGGCGCGCCGCCACCGTAGCCGTGAAATTAAAAATCTGATCCGCCGGGAAAGCTTTGTGATGCTCGCGCACAAAAGAGTCAAGCCGCATAAGCCCGGCCTTCCAGTCGCGATCCAGATCGGACAGCAGGCCGCTGCCGGGCATGACCGACGCATGATCCAGATCCTCAAGCATTCTGACTGCCGGAGCAAAGTTTTCCAGGCAAAGCATGCCGGTTTTGTGCCCGTGATCGTGCAGTCCATGCAGCACCGGTTGCATCTGTAGAAGATCGCCTAGTCGGGTCAGATTTATGAGCAAAGAATTCATCGCTTAGACTATAGCATTTTGCTTTTGGGATTATTCATTAAGAGCGTTTTGCTAATTTCATTCGCAAAACGCTCTAAGCTCTAAGCTACCTTTTTAACGCCGCTGTCATCGCCGTTAAGCATATTGATGGCAATATTCTTTTCGCGCTTAAGGCGATTCTGTACCGCGGCCCGCACCTCTTGCGTGGAAGAGCCGAACTGCCCGGCGCGGATATCGTACACATTCTCAATGAGCTTCTTGTCGAAATTCTTGTCCTTGGGTGAAAGTTCGGCGGCGGCGCGGGTGAAGATGCGCGCGGCCCCGGTGGGACCGTGCTGGACGGCTGTGCTCCAGATAACCTCCTGCATGGCTGAGGAGATCTGGCCTTCTTCCAAGGGAGTATTCTGCACCATGGCCTGAAGGGCGGGCTTGTAATGGCTGTCGTGAATAAATTTTTCCTGCAGAGCTTCAAAACGCTCGGGCTGCTCGGCGGCTATTTTGCGCCAGGCGTCGGGCATGGCCCCCTGGCGGCTGCCGGTATTGGCCGGACCGCCGGATTCACGCAGGGTTTTGGATATGTCCGGCGCATTGGTATCCAGAAACTTCAAAAAATTTTCCATACTGCCCACGCGCGAGGCAACCTGGTACTTGCCGTAAGAGGTGCCGCCGTGACGATCATAACCTATGGCCGCGATGCCGTCCTTGCCCGATTCAAATTGCGCGGCCAGCTTGCCGATGCCCTCGGTAGAAACATCGGTCGTCTCCGCGGACTTGCTTTTGCGGCCAGAACTTTTTCTGGCTCCGCCAGCCGCCCCAACTCCTCCCATAGCGGTAGGAGACCTCAAAGAAAAATTGCCCATGGCGGTGAGATGACGGGTGTTGAGCGCGCCCCTGGCGCTGTCCAGCAGGCTCCCCCCACCTTCAAGCTGCGCAAGGGCATTGAGGGCGGCGGTGCGTTTCATGTCCATTTCCGCCTTGGCCATATTATTGACTCTGGCCCGCTCCGCCGGGTCAAGTGGAATGCCCTTGCTGCGGTCAACTACAGACTCCAAAGAGGTCATGGCATTCATTTTACTTTTGCTGTTTTCCAATATTCCCGCAAAGTTACCCTTGGAAGCCTGAGCGGTTTGCCCCCCTTGAGCGGAATCGCGGCCCTTTTGAGTCACACGCTGGGAGGTTGTTTCCGAAGACGGCCTGGCCTGAGTTATGACGCCCATATTTAACCCTCTAAATTTTATAACTATTATCGCCACAGGCAAAGCATTTATGTCTTGCGCTGTTTGGCAAAATAAGAATGTAATATGGCGGAAAAAATAAAAATCCGGCCACTGCACCTCATTTTGCAAGTAAGGTGCCAGTGGCCGGTTATATAAGCAAATATAGTATTGTAGTGATTAAAAGCCCTTAAATAAAAAATCCAGAATCAAAAAACTGACTCCGCCCACGCAGGCAGAAGCGGGTATGGTGAGAACCCAGGCTATGATCAGGTTTCCGGCCACGCCCCAGCGCACGGCCGAAAGGCGTTTGGTGGAACCCACGCCAAAAATGCAGGCGGTGATAGTGTGCGTGGTGCTGATGGGCGCGCCGGCCAGAGAAGCCCCGGCTATGACCAGTGAGGCCGAGGTTTCGGCGGTGAAGCCATACACCGGCTCAAGCTTAAAAATTTTGTGCCCCATGGTTTTGACTATTTTCCAACCGCCCACAGCGGTGCCCGCGGCCATGGTGAGGGCGCAGGCCAGCTTGACCCACAACGGAACGTGAATGCTGTCGATTTCGCCAAAAATAAAAAGAGCCAGGGCGATCACTCCCATGGTTTTCTGAGCGTCGTTGAGGCCGTGGCTAAGGGCCATGAATCCGGCGGAAAAAATCTGGGCCCGCTGAAAAAAGCGGTTCACAACTCTGCGGCTGACCTTGAAAAATATTATGCCGATCAGCGTCATCATGGCGAACCCCATAATAAAGCCCGCCAATGGCGAAAGCAACAGAGGCACAATAACCTTGCTGAAAATGGACATTACATTGAGCGAGCCCAGCCCGGCATGGGCCATGGCCGCGCCCATAAGTCCGCCGATAAGCGCGTGCGAAGATGAAGACGGAATGCCGAAATGCCAGGTAATGACATTCCAGGCTATGGCGCCCACCAGCCCGGCCAGTACCAAGGTGTGGCTGCCCATGACTATTTCCGTGTTTACAATGCCGCTGCCCAGAGTATGAGCCACTTCGGTGCCCAATATGGCCCCTATGAGGTTCAAGGCGGCGGCCATGGTAACAGCCGTGCGCGGAGTGAGCACCTTGGTGGACACTACGGTGGAAATGGCGTTGGCGCAGTCGTGCGCGCCATTGGTAAAGTCAAACGCCAGGGCCGCGATGACGATGAATACCAGCAGCAATGGTACTTCAAACATTTTAAAAACCGTTTCCTATGACATTTTTCCTTTGAAAATAGTTATTTCCAAAGTCTGTAGGGGGTATCTACATGTAAAAGGGAGCCCGCAGGCTCCCCACAATACTCAAACATTTTTCAAAACAGCTTCCTCAATGGCTTCGGCCAACCTCACCACCTGGTCCACAGCCAGCTCCATGCGGTCGTAAGCCTGGCTCCATTTGAGAATATTGATAATAACCTCGGGGGTAGGCTCTTCCGGATCGTGCAATTCGGCCAGCCCCATGCTGAGCAACATTTCACACTCCGTGCGCAAGGCTCGGAACACTCTTGTGCTGTGGCTGTCTTTCTTCCGGCTGAGCCCTTCAAGCATCACCCCGGTAAGCAGGGTCATTTCCCGCAAAATACGCGCAAGCTGTAACATGGGAAAACGGATGCGGTTGAATTCAAAAATATATATACGATTGGCCATGTTATGGAGAAGGTCTATGGCTTCTTCATGGGCCTTGTTGATGTGCAGGATATCTTCACGGTCAATGGGAGTGATGAAAGTTTGCGAAAGGTCCCTGATGACACGGTGATGTATGGCGTCCGCCTGTTCCTCCAACGCGGAAATCTCACGATGGGGCTTCTCAATTACGGTGTGATCCTCCATAATTTCAGTCAGCGTCGAGGCCACCTCGCACAGAATTTTGTTCTGTTGCAAAAGCATTTCAAAAAACGGCGCGCCTTTGGGCAAGAGAGCTTCAAACATCGGCAAAACTCCAGTTGGCGGATGCTGTGTAAAGCAGCCTGATGAACAAAAATTTTATATCGGGTTGATAAGGCTTTCTTATCAGATGGGACTTACACGACGTAACCGTAAAAACGCCCGCTGTCAATGGAAATACAGGGTTGACGCGCCCGCGCGACAGCCCGAGACGCTTGTTTCAGCAAATGTTCGAAGGCGTTAAAATTCGTATTAAGGTGAGCGGGCGTCAACGAGCAATTGCTCGGCAAGCTCATCCCAAGTGCGCGTTTCTCCGGCGAAATCAGGGCATTTTCCGTATTCCAGAGCGCTCAGCACAGCTTCGGCGCAACTGGCCGAATCAGCGCCATAGTAAAAAATCCCTTCCCGGTGCAAATCAAGAAAATCAGGGGCCACTATGGGCAGCCCGCAATAACGGTACTGGATCACCTTCAAATTGTCAGTCAGGGTAGCGGTGGCCGCACCCATGTCGCGCACAACCTGAAGGCCGATATCGGCGAATTTGATATAGGCCAGAGTTTGGGAAAAGGGCATTTCGCCATAATAATGAATGTTGGCCGCCTTTATCTCCCGCTCCAGAGGCCCGATGCAGTGAAAATCCACCTGCGGGCAGAATTGCGCGGCAGACTTGAAGAACTCATCATCAGTACGCCATGCGCTCACCAACACGGCATTGCGCGTGCCCGGCGCGTACGGTGATTCCAACACAGCATCAAAGGCTTTTTTATCTATGCCGTGGGTATGCAAATGCAGACGCGGCAAATCGGGAAACTTATCAAGCATCACACGGCAAGGCACGGAAACGCAATCAAATAGCGGAGCTATTTCCTGTTCCAGTTCAATCATGCGCGGATGAGTGGAGCGCAAAATGCGAATATCGTCGGAAACGCGATAAATCTGGAGAGCCGAGGGGGACAGACGGCGCGCCGCATAAAAAAGAAACAACGCCGAGGAGCTTTCGTGAATTACCGCGTCGGCTTCGGAAAGGATCTCCCCGAGCTCCGGAGTGATGAAATTTTCATATTTGTCCATCACTCCGTATAGCAGTCTGTCAAGCGGGTACAGCAAAGTGTGAGGGTGCCACGGAGTAAAAAAAACATAGGAAACAAAACCCGGACGCATCCGCCGTACCACGTTATGGTCTTTGCGCAGCCCGGGATAGCGGGTGCGGTAATCTCGCCTGAGATAAGACAGCAAGGACAGGCCTACAGTCACAAAACTCACTTCATGACCAGCTCTGTGGAAGGCGTCGGCCAAGTGATGGAACCCCGCCCGCCGTGGCGATGAGTACCAGTGATTGCTCAAAAGCACTATGTTCATTTTTCGCCCCAGCCATGTTCACCCCAGGCAGGCAACGCGGTTCTACGAGCCATGCTCAGCCCAAACGCCCAACGCCGCCTTCTCCCCGCGCATAACGCGCATCGCATACGGGACAAACCAGATTGGAATCGAGCTTTTCACCGCAGGAGCAGACCCAGCCGCGAACAACCGCGGGATTGCCGTAGACCAACGCATGATCGGGAATGTCGCGGGTGACCACAGCTCCGGCTCCAATGAAGGCGTAGCGTCCAATGGTAACCCCGCAGACAATGGTGCTGTTGGCTCCCAAAGACGCGCCTTCACGCACCAGGGTGGGACGGGCCTGATCCATTTTTTTCAAATGAGCCCTTGGATTGTAGACATTGGTAAAAACCATGCTTGGGCCGCAAAAAACATGATCTTCAAGGGTAACTCCCTTGTACACGCTCACATTGTTCTGAAGCTTGCAGCCGTTGCCGATGCGCACGTCGGCATCAATATATACATTTTGGCCTATATTGCAGTTTTCGCCAACCACCGCGCTGCCCATCACATGGCAAAAATGCCATATATGCGTACCCGCGCCTATTTTGGCCCCATTGTCCACGCATGAACTGGGATGCACCGAAAATGATAAAGGCATTGCAACTTACTCCCAATCAATGTCTTTTCGTTTAAAAGTATACTCAAGCGCTTGCTCATCAAAGACCAGCACCAGCGTGTCGCCGTCCATAATAAAACAGGAATCCTTGTGCGGAAAAGCCCTATGCCCTCTGGCCGCAAGCGCGGCCTTGGCCAGAAACGGCTTATGCGCGGTATTGTAGCCGTTGATTCTGATTTCTCCCAGCTTCAGATAGCGCGAAAGAATATTCAATTCAAAACCCGGCCACCAGTCCTGGGACACGGTTATACTAAAAAACTCCACTCCGCCCACATCATAGGCGTTTTTGCGGTACAGTTCCGGTATATATGGCTTGGTTCTTCCGAATTGAACAATATTGTAACTTTTGTCAGGGTCAAACTCATCCAGGCTTTCGATACGCGCTACAACCCTGTTGAGCACGGCAAAATCGTGACGGTTGGAGTGAACAATCTGTTCCTGAGCGCGTAAATCGTTTACAGCGAACATAGGCACAATGGCCAGCGCGCAAACAATGCCGACCCGACGCCAGCCCGCCACAGGCGAGGCGAGCAGCGCGGTCAGAAATGCCAGATACAGATATGACAACCCGGCGCCGGAAAAACGGAAAGCATAATAGTTGGAATAGTCCGAAACCAACACCTGCGATTTGGAGGCGATGATTACACCGACCAGCATAACCAACAGGGCGACAAGCCGGAAAATAGCATTCCGCCGCGTGGGGCGCAGGGTTTTAGCCGCAAGACACGCCGCGCCCGTGCAAACCACAATCAGAAGAACGATTTTGGGAATACGTGGAAAATATGGCTGGCTGAACCACAAATGCCCGAAAGACGAGGCTACGGTTTTCCACAGACGATCCGTAAGCGGCGATGCCGCCGCTTGCAGTTGATAAGCATCCGCTTTTAACATGCCGATTTGCACCAGGCCGACAAGCGAAAGCTGATAGGCGGCCACCCCCAGAAAAAGGGGCAGCAAGGTAAAGCCGCACTCTACGGCCAAACGGCGATATCCTTCCGGAGAAGCGTCGCAATCCGCCAATTTAAAGACGCACAGGCCGCACCAGACCACAGTAAAGGCCATCAGCGAGGACTGGTAAGTGGCCAGGCCCATCATAACCAGCAGAGACGAGGCCAAAAGGCGGGGCACACCGCGCTTTCTGTCCGCAACCAGCAAAGCAAATACCATGCACAGTTGGGAAAAAGGAAAATCAGCGGCCATCCAGTGATAATAATAGTGCTCATTCACAAACGGACAGAGCGAAACCAGCAGCCCCCCGAAAAAAAGGCATCCGAACCCGGCTTCCTTTTTCCAGAGCAGCACAGCACCCATTCCGGCCGTTATTTGAAAGATAATGGCCAAAGTCTGGGTGTATACCGGAATCTGCAGAAAGCCGCTGAGCGAATATAAAAAGGGAGCAAACCAACGTCCGATGCTGACATGATATGTTTCGGGAACTCTGGCGAGAAACCCCACATCATGATCACCAAGAGGGTATTGAGACATCCCATAAAAAAAGACAAAAAAGTTCACTGCCAAAGCGGCAACAAACGCTTTTTTCCAATGCCGGGGGACGGCTTCCCAACAAGTGCGCAGGTCTTCGGCCAGCAGTTCTATTCGCATATATTTATTTCTTTCTTTCAATCCACAGCCAGCTCCATCCGCCAACCGACTCCGTCGTAAAATGCCCTATTTATGCCCCAGACGGCAATGAGTGGGGGTGAAACGCAAAAACACCTCTTTTCCGGTTTCAACCGACTCGTAAATAGCCATAATCAGCTCCAGGCTGCGGCGGCCTTCCAGTCCATCCACAATCTGCCCGCTGCCCCCTTCCAGACGCGAGACCATATGCTCATAATAGGCTTTGTGTCCAAAGCCGTATACATCCGGCGGATTTACGGAATACTTGCTCATAACCTCGGAGTCGTCTTCACGAGCGGGATCGAATTGCCAAGTTTCCATTTTGTTCACGGCAAAACCGCCGATAACCACACTGCCCTTTTCGCCGAGAACGGATATGGAGCCTTCGGTGTCTTTGGGGCGGGTGGCTGTAGTGGCCTCAATTATGCCCAGAGCGCCGTTGCGGAATTTTAACAACACCACGGCGGTGTCTTCGGCTTCGATATTAACCAGCATGGTGGCGCTTTTGGCGAATACGCTCTCCACGTCGCCCATCATCCATTCCAGAAGATCCACATGGTGGCTGGCCTGATTGGTGAGCACCCCGCCGTCCATGGCCCAGGTGCCGCGCCAGGCGTCTTGATCATAATATCTTTGTGGGCGGCACCAGCGCACCCGCACCGTGCCCATGACCAGCTTGCCGAAGCGCCCCTCTTCCAGAGCCTGCCGCAATTTTTGCACCGGAACGTTAAGTCTGTTCTGCTTTACCACGAAAAGCTTCACCCCGGCCGCGTCGCAGGCGCGGATCATGGCGTCGGCATCGTCAAGGGTGAGGGCCATAGGCTTTTCCACCATGATATGCTTGCGGTATTGGGCCAAAGCGATGGTATGCGCCGCGTGATTACCGCTTTCAGTAAGCACGGCCACCACGTCGACCTTATCGGCCATGGCGCGCATCATTTCATGCATATCGGTGAAAAAGGGCACTTTCCACTGTTCACCGGTGGTGCGGGCCTTTTCTTCCACAATATCGCACACACAGGCCAAAGTTGCGCCCACGATATGCCCTCCGGCCAGAAGTTCGCAATGGCGTTTGGAAATACGTCCGCAACCGACAAGAGCTACTTGGATCATTACCGTCTCCTCAGAGCGTCAACAAGGGTACTTACAATCAATTCCTGCTCGCCTACGTTCAAATAAGGATGCATGGGCAGGGAAAGTACCCGCCCGGCAACTTCCTGGACCACGGGGAAGTCATGTGGAGTGTAGCCAAGATAAGCGAAACAGCCCTGAGTATGCATGCCCATGGGGTAGTTTATGGCTGTGGGAATGCCCTTTTCCTTCATATGCTTCATCACCGTACCGCGATCTGTGCCTTTGGGCAATTGCACCGTATACTGTGCCCAGATGCAGACGCCGCCTTCGGTCACGGAGGGCGCGACCAAATCTTCCGGGCTACCGGCATGGGGCTGCAAACGTTGGCGGTACTTCTCCCCGGCAATCAGACGCTTTTCCACTTCGTCAGGAAAAATATCCATTTTGGCCAGCAAAATGGCGGCTTGCAAGGTATCAAGCCTGCCGTTGCAGCCCAGACGGATATTGTCATTCTTGTTTTGGGCATTGATGCGCCCGTGGTAACGCAGGGAATCGACCATGGCGGCCAGGGAGGCGTCGTTGGTGAAAACCGCTCCGCCGTCGCCGTAGCAGCCCAGGGGTTTGGCCGGGAAAAAGCTGGCTGTGGCCGCGTGGCAGCCGCAATTGCACAGTTTTTTGCCCTTGTATTCACCGCCAAAAGCCTGAGCGCCGTCTTCCAGCACCAGCATATTATGCTCTTTGGCCACAGCAAGTATGGTGTCATAATCGACGGGGTTGCCGAAAAGATCCACCGCCACTACCGCGCGCGGGGTCAACCTGTCTTGCAGGGCCTGGCGCGGCAGAGGATGCAGCGAGGAGTCGCGTTCCTTCACCGCCTTTATGGCGTCCGCCAAGCGTCCGGCATTCATATTGAAGGATGCGGCGTCAATGTCCACAAAAACCGGCACAGCCCCGGTGCGGGCTATGGTTTCCGCCGTGGCTATAAAAGACAGCGGCGTGGTGAATACGGCGTCGCCCGCCCCTATGCCCCAGGCAGCCAGCACCAGCTCCAGGGCATTGGTTCCCGAGGCGCAGCCGAGGCAATAAGACGCGCCTACATAATCCGCGAGCTTTTTTTCCAATTCGGGCACTTCCGGCCCCATTATATATTGGCCGTGCGCGAGAACCTTGGCCATGCGCGCGTCAAGATTCGTCTTAATGCGGGCCTGCTGTGTTTTAAGATCGATAAATTCCATGCTGGTTTTCCTATTGTTGCCTTATAACATTTTGCTTTTGAAATTATCCATTGCCTCAAGCCGTTTTTTGAAACGGAATTAATATTCCAAAGGCAGAGAAATGGTTTTATTGTCACGGGCGCTGCAATAGGCGGCTATGAGCACTTCCAACGACTTCAAGCCTTCGCGGCCGTCGGTTTCCGGCTCGGCATCGCCGCGCAGCACGTCAATAACATTTTTAAAATACAGGGGGTGCCCGAAACCGTAAACAGAAGTCGTCTCATAGTTGGCGTTTTTGACGTCGGCGTCATAATCTCTGGCTTCAGCGAAATCCCAGATCTGAATATCATTGACGGCTACGCCGCCCACTCGCGCGGTGCCTTTTTCGCCGATTATGGTGATGGAGCCTTCCAGATTTTTGGGGTAAGTAAGCATGGTCACGGCCATGGAACCGAGCGCCCCGGAACGCCAGCGCACATTAAGCACACCGGAGTCCTCGACTTCAATATCGCGGGCCAATGTGCCGGTCATGGCCTGCACATCGGCTATGGGGCCGATGAGCCATTCCAGAAGATCCACATAATGGCTGGCCTGATTCATGAAGGCCCCGCCGTCCATTTCCCAGGTGCCGCGCCATTTGGCCGAGTCGTAATAAGCCTGCGGGCGCGCCCAGAAAACATTCAGATGCACCATGTGGACGCGCCCGAAGCGCTTCTCTTCCATGGCGCGTTTCAAAAGCTGCAAAGTGGCGTTACGGCGGTTTTGCTTGATTACAAAAAGTCGCACTTTAGCCTCGTCGCAGGCGCGCACCATGGCTAGCCCGTCTTTCCAACGCGTAGCCATGGGTTTTTCGGTCATCACATGCCGCCCGGCCTTGGCCGCGAGAATGGTTTGCGAGGCGTGCAGCCCTGAGGGCGTGCACAGGGAAACGAGATCACAGTCGCAATCGCGCAGCATGGCTTCAAACGTTCTGTAACCGGGCACGCCGTATTGCGCCGTATGCGCTTCGAGCACGGCGGGGTCATTATCGCATACCGCAACAAGATCCATATTGCCCGCATGCTTTTCAATGGAACTGAAATGATTTTTGGAAACACGACCGCAGCCTGCAACAGCGATTTTAATTTTTCGGTCGATAATGGTCTTGAACATGGCTTTTACTCGCGTAACAAAGTTTTTATACTTGTCCGGGTTTGACAATAAATCTTTTTACGCGCCGCCCGATGCGGATCAGCCACTCATAATTAGGATAGTCTGTGTAGTTACGGTTGGGGAGATCCATTATGTTTGCCCAATCCTCGCATGACAAGCCCAGCTTGTCGCAAACATATTTGATGTCAACTTCCAGTTCCGCAGGGTCGTACAAGGGCTTTTCCATTTCAGCCACGGCCTGTTCACGGGTGATGATGCCCGAGACAATAAGGCTGGCAAGATGGGCCCGGCGCTTCTCATAACCGAATTTCTTCGGCAGCAGGTAGTTCTGAAAAAGCTTGGTAAAGCGCGACTCATCATGCTTTTTGCCGTAATCCTGCCAGCCGAAGGCCTCGGCCATTTCCTCCCGAGCCTTGAACACGTCATAAGGCATCAGGTTAAGCGGTTTTACAGCCTGCACAGTCTGGCCCAGAGGAAGATTGCCGTAAAATTTGCAATACTCGAAAAAACTCAGCAGAGGAAAATGGCGCAAAGGGCGAGAACCAAACTTGTCATGTATAGCCTTAATCTGCCGCGAATCCAGCGCGGTATACCCCCAACTGGTGGGTAAAATTGATTCGGAAACAAGATTGGAACCGGAAAGCCAGTAATTTATGCCGGCTTTTTCCGCCTCGCGGAACAGTACGGCAAAAAACAAATGATCCTGCGGCACGTCCTGGTTGGCAAGGGCCGAAAACAAATAGGCCACCTGCAGGTCTTTCATCTCCTCCCAATCCACCTTGTGGATATGCAAATCATAGCCTAAATACGCGGCCAGATTTTCCACATTTTTTTGAGACTGTTCGGAGTTCCAGCCGCCGTCCACATGGAAGATAAGGGGCCTCAGGCCCCATTCTTTTGACTTGTAGGCCAGATAGGAACTGTCCGTGCCGCCGGACAGGCCAATAATGCAATCATATGATTTGCCCTTGCCATCTTCTTTCATACGGGCGATCAAGCCGTTCAGATTTTCCTGCCCGCGCGAATCGGGCAAATAAAACTTTTCCAGGCGCTCCAAGGCATTAACGCAGTGGTTGCAATAGCCTTTGTCGTCAAAGGTTATTTTCGGATCAGAGGTGTCCATAATGCAACGAGTGCATATCTGATAAGCCATGGCCAATCCTTTAGGTAAACTACATACCGGTTATAATCAGACCAGAAGCTGCCGCACGGTCTGTGCGATGACCTCGTCATTGCGCTCCCAGCAAAGCTCGGAAGCGGCGGCATGAGCATTGGCTTTGAAGCCGTCTATATCTTTCGGCCGCAAACTATTAAGCATATCCGCGAATGCCTGCGAGGTAAAGTCGTTAGAGATCACTCCAAGTTTATGCTTTTCCACCAGTTGCGCCATATCTGGAGACGGCCCCACAGCCACGGCCAACCGGGCCTGGATGAACTCAAAAAGCTTGTTGGGCAAAAAATGCCGATGGTTGAAAGTAACCGGAGGAAGCAAAAATAACCCCATGTCATATTGGGAAATAAACGGCACAATTTCCGGCATGGGCACAGTTGGGATCAACCTGACATTTTCCGTATTGCCCGCAAGAGATTTGAGCTTTTCATAATATTTTCTATTTGTGGGCATAAGCATCAAGTCCAGAGAAAAGCGGGGCGCGGCCATGTGGACGGCTTCAATCATGCGCTCCAAAGTCCTGCTTGGCGAAGCGTCGCCGTGATGTATGCAACGTATTATTTGCGGCTCGGTAGGGCGCGGAGCATAATCTCCGGCGGGAGAATAGCTGGGGAGCAGAGAACACGACACGCTATACTCTCTGGCGTATCCTTCCGCCAACCCGGGCGACACAGTGAATATGTGATCCGCGCTGCCCAGGTAATTGAGGCATAAATAATGATTTAGCCCTCTGAGAAAAACGCGCCAGGCAAGCCGGTCTTCAAACTGTCTGGGGTAAAATTCGCGCGCATCCAGAATAATTTTGCACCGCCCCAAGTTTTGCGGTCGATCGCGCAAAGCGCAGGCCAAAGGCAGAAGAACCAAGTCGTGACAAAATATACAGGAAAATGTTTTATCGTGCAGCGCGGCAAAGGCTGCCTTAACGGAATTGTTCCATATGTCGCCCTCATAGCGTCCGACCACAAGTGATACCGCGCGCACAACTTTGTCCGCCATACCCTTTGGCCGCGCCGCGAGAGGCACAAAGGCCATGCCGTCGGCGGAAGCCGCTTCCGCGCCGCCAAGGGCGCAAACCGTAACATCGCCAAATGAACGCGCCAGCTTGGCGAAGCGCGTGGGCCGGGGATCGCGGTTATAATTGTTCTGGAAAAGAGACAGAAAGGATGGCATGGCTACTCCGCGATATTCAGAAGGGATTTCCAACGTAAAAAGACGCATATGCGCCAGATGACGCCGGAAAAAGAGCGCCTGCCTTCAATTGTGTCTTGCCACAGGCGTAAGGCATTGCCCGTGTGAATCATGGTCTGACCGGCTGACGCGGCGGCCATTGTTTCCTGCACCCAAGGAGACAGGCTCACAAGCCACTCCCGTTCCGGGCTTTCAAAACCGATCTTGTCGCGGCGGTCGAGAATGGCATCCGGCACCAGACCACGCATGGCCTCGCGAAATACAGCCTTACTGCATCCCTGGCGATCAACGAGATATTCTTCCGGCAATGAAAGACAAAAATCCGCAAAATCCGCCGTAAGAAAAGGGACGCGGTTCTCAATGGAAAAAGCCATGGCCGCGCGATCTCCGTAACGCAACAGATTGGGTAGACCGGCCCAGGTGAGGGCATTGGCCAGGGTTTCACGCACCTTGTCCGGGCTGTTGTAAATGCCCGAATCGCGTGAAAGAAACCGCGCCGCCGAATGACTGCGCACGGCATCTATATTCAACCAGTCCGGAGCGGGAGTTTTACCGGCCAAAGCGCGCCCCAAAGGCTCTACCCAGCCCGGCAGCCAGGCCTTGGCAACACGCAGCATAATATGCTTGGCGTCCCGGCCCGGCCAGCGGGTTGTGGCGCGTAAAAATCGTGCGGCCTCCAGAATGTGCCCCTGCCCTATGAGAGAACGCATGCGCTCATCCGGATAGCCATAATAACCGCCAAGCGTTTCGTCTCCGCCTTCGCCGTTGAGCAGTACCACCACGCCGCGCTCGCGCACCAGCTTATTTACCCGATATTGCGCATATAACCCGGTGCTGTTGAAGGGTTCGCCCAATTTCAGGATGAGGTCGTCCATATCCGCCGCCATTTCCAAGGCGGTAGGCGCGGTTTTATGCACGGTGGCCCCGGCGGCCGAAGCAGCCATATCTACCCAGCGTTCCTCGGAAATAGCCGAATTTTCCGCAGCCACATAACTGAAGGCATGCAGATCGGCATCCGGTTCCAGGCGCCGCACCGCGCAAAGCACGGCGCTGGAATCTATGCCGCCGGAAAGAGCCACACCAAGGGGAACATCACTACGCAGATGCAAGCGCACGGACTCAAGAAAACGCTCGCGCATCTCCACAGCGGCATCGGCAAAAGAAATGCGGCGCGGCTCCGGCAGGGAAACTTGCCACCAACGCTCGATGCGCGGCTGAGCTTTGTTTTTTATATTTATTTCCAAATAATGCGCGGGAGGGAGCTGAAAAATGTCCCGCAGCATGGTTTCCGGCCCCACGCCTTCGCGACCAACCAGCAAAAAATTATAAGCCGCCGTCCAGTCCAGGTCGCGGGCAATACCGGGGAACCGCAGCAAAGTCGGAAGCTCCGAAGCAAAAGCGAAACCGCCATCCTGCGCGGCCCAAAAAAAAGGCTTGATGCCAAAGGGATCACGAGCGCAAAACAAATTTCCGCTATGGGAATCAAAAAAAGCAAAGGCGAACATGCCCTTAAAACGGCTCAGGCAAGATTTGCCCCAGGTTATAAGCGCCCAGAGCAGCACTTCACTGTCGGTATCACTGTGAAACTCGCAGCCCAGAGCTTTCAATTCCTCGCGCAATTCCAGATAATTGTATATTTCGCCATTATATACCAGAGTATAGCGCCCGTCAGAGGAATGCATGGGCTGATGCCCGGCGGAAGACAGGTCTATTATGGAAAGACGGGTCTGCCCCAAAAGCAGCGCGCAGGGATACTCCGCTGACGCCGTATGAGCTTTTTCCGTGCCAAGCAACCTGCCATCAGGGGCAAATGCGGCCCAACCCCGGTCATCAGGGCCGCGATGGGCAAGGGAAGAAAAAAGGGCGTCAGCGATGGCGGGGATATCACCCCGCTGGTACGGAGAAGAAGGAATCCAGCCGAAAATGCCGCACATTAACGGGCGTTCCTCTCCAATGCACGCCGAAGAACATTTTTCAAAGTATCCATGCTCGCCTCCGCATTATATAATTTGGCGGCCTTATCAGCATTTTGCTTAAAGCATACAATACGTTCCGGAGTCAATTGGTTCAGCTCATAGGCCATCGTCTGTGGAGTAAAATCTCCGACTACAACTCCCAGATTGTGTTCTTTGACTATTGGAGCCATTTCTATCGAGGGACCTATGACTATGCCCAATCTGGCTTGTATAAACTCAAAAAACTTATTAGGAAGCATGTGGATATTATTGAAACTAGATTGGCCCAGAATATACACTCCAATATCACATTCATTAATAGTTTTGCTCAAATCAGGCATAGGTACCGGATCTTTCCAAATAACTTTCCTGTTTCCAGATGAGTATTGCCGCAGATGCTCTATATATCCATGGTCTCCAACAAGCATCAGCTCAAGAGTAAATCTGTCATCTACATACTTCATCATGTCCAACATAGCTTCAATATGCCTGTCAGGGTTCGCACCTCCATGATGTATTAACCTGATACAATCAGGGGCAACAGAACTAACAGGCAAATCTTGATATATCGGCGCACTGTAAACTATTTCCGGAAGTATGCCAAAGTTCTTTTGATACTCTGTAGCAAGACCTGGACAAACAGTGATCATATTCGCACATTTTGGCATGTAATTTTTGCAAAGCCTGATTAAGTGAGGCTTATGAAAAATTTTCCAAAATAAATCCTCATAAGCTTTTGGATAATACTCATGGGCATCAAAAATTACCGGAGCACCTTTGGCCAGACAAAATCCCAAAGGCAATGGTTCCGCATCATGCACAATAACGGCATCAAATTTCCTGGAGTGCAACTTATCAGGATCTTTCAACGCGAACCGCTGCAAAAAAGGCCCGGAATTACCTAAAAGCAAATTACCAGCCCGCCAAATCCTGCCTAAAGGCGAAGAGGCCGGACGATGCTCAATGGCGGCAAAATCAACTCCGTCAAGACCGGGATCACCAAATCCGGCAACAGTGATGGAATACTCATCGCGCAACAACAATGCTTGGCGATACTCACGCGGGTCCATGCGGGCATCAGTAAATGAAAGTATGAGTAAGTGAGGTTTCAGAGACATAAAATCATCCATGCGCTCTAACGCTTAATATATTTAAACATTTTGTTTAATCTTATATTCCGCCAATATAGCATCCGGTTTGCCGCTTTTTATGACCATACCGTCTTCCAGCCAGACCACGGCATCGCAATGCTCCACAGTGCTCAAGCGATGGGCAATGATTACAACCGTCACATCCTTGCGCAAGTTAAATATTGTTTCCTGTATGGAGTTCTCGGTGGCACTGTCCAGAGCGCTGGTGGCCTCGTCAAAAATCAGTATTTGCGGTTTGGCGTAAAGGGCGCGGGCTATGGCTACACGCTGGGCCTGGCCGCCGGAAAGACGCACGCCGCGCTCGCCAATTTCCGTATGGATGTCCTGAGGGAGTTGTTCCCAAAAATTCACAGCGGCCATGCGGCAGGACTCGCGCACACGCTCCTCGTCAATTTCATCTCCCCAACGGGACAGGGCCACATTTTCCGCCAAAGTGCCGTCCATGAGATACGGCGATTGCGGCACATAGCCGATCAGCGTGCGCAGACCGGGGTAATCTGATGGCGAGAGCGGCTTGCCGTCAACAAATATTTTTCCCGTATCAGGTTCAAGCAGTGCCGTCAGAATTCCGATAAGTGTACTTTTACCCGCGCCGGACGGGCCTATCACCCCGATCATGCCGCCTTTGGGGATATCAAAATTGACATTACGCAAGGCATGAGTCGGAGATTTGGGATATTTGAAATCAATGTTTTCAAATTTTATTGACTGCTCAAAAGCCAAAGGAGCGGCTTCGGATTGCATTTCCGCACAGCCCGCATTCTCCATGCCCTTGAAAAACATGTCGAGGTATGGCCGGTACCCCTGAATGGTCACAATAGCCGAAACAGCCTTGTTCTGGCAGGGCAAAAGCCGCCAGGCCATGGCCGCCAGCAATGCCAGCGATCCGGTCATCTGCGCTATGGAAAAATCCAGCATCATCATGCCAAGCATGGCCAGAAGCAGGGTGATCATCCCCACGCTTTCCAAAGTCCAAATCGGCAGGGAGGGCAAAGTGCAAGAGTAGGAGTAATCTCTGGTAATTCCTTGCAGATTTTTCCGGAATTTTTCAACAACCACAGCTTCGCGCCGGTAAATACGCATGTCACGTATGCCGTGCAGACCGGCCATGGCGTTTTTGTTGGCATCGACATACGCTTCGGCGATAGCCCGATTGCAATCAAGAATAACTCTGCGGGAAAATTTGTAAGTTACCAGAGCCGTAACGCCGGTTAATCCCAGAACAATCAAAGATGGCAACGGAGCCAGCACCAGTCCGCCCACGAGGAGAAAAACGGCTATGGCCGCCTGCGTAATCATGACAAGCAGGCTACTCAAAAAGTAACCTACATACATACGATAATTGAGCAATTGGAGCAGTTCGGCCGCGTTTTGCTCCAAATGCCACAAATAATTTTTGCCCATATAAAATTGGAAAAGTCTGGAAGTAAGCATGGCCGAGGATTCATAGGCGTAAAGATTCTGCTTGTAGGTTAGTATGCCCAACAGAGAATTTTTTACGCACACGGAAACAGCCACGCAACCGAGCAGAACGGTGAGCAGAGTGGCCTGGTTGCTCAAAATAGTTTCCCAATGAGGAAAAGAGGACATCACGGCCCGGATCGCTTTCAAATCCATAAGGCTCTGCGGGGAGGCCAAGGCAACGCCAAACAGAGAAACCAAACCGGCCACTCCAAGCTCCACAAGGCCCATAACCAGAGAAAACGCCATAAGCCTCCACAGTGCGCGGCGCATCCGTGGAGGCAGAAAGTTTAAAATGGCGCGGGTTTGATCCCGCGCATACGTTGGAAACATAGGCAACCTGTAATCATGCGCGCCACTCCGGCCGCGCTATTAACTTGGGGATAATAAGGCCGCTAACTTAGCCATAATCCAGCTCGGACACAAGGCCAAAAGCTGCCCATTCAAAAAAATCGGGGGGCAATGCCAATGTTTATATCTATCAACATACGGGCATTGTTAGTTATTCAGCCTCCGCGTAGCCGCCGCGCGAGCGGGTAACCTTGGCCACAAAGGATCTTGTTTCGGCTATGGGCATGGAGGTGAGGCGGTTGTAGATTTCTTCCGAACTCATGCCGTTGATGATTTCCACAGCTCTGTCGCGGTTGGAGTTGAAGAGGCGCAGAAAACGGTTGGGTCCCATATTATAGGAGGCTATGGCGCAATATTCGCGCGACTTTTCGTTTTCTATGTCGCCGAGGTAGCGGTTGAGCAGCAGGTGTAAATAAGCTGTGCCAAAACGGATATTGGTTTCGGGGTCGGTCAGTTCGGCATAACCCATCGAGCCGGTGCGGCCATAGATGAATTTGTGAATTTCCCCTCCGGCCGTTCCTGGAAGAATCTGCATCAGGCCCATGGCCGACCTGGAACTTACCAGTGTAGTGGAAAAATTGCTTTCATTATGAATGATGGCCAGAACAAGGTCTTCCTTCAATTTGTAGCGTTCAGCGTATTGGCGCACCCACTCTCTGTAACGCCGCGCCCGGTCATAGTTGTTAACCGGGGCTGGAGCCGGGGTCGGGGTAGAAGCCGGGCGCGCGCTCACAACCCAGTTTCCAACTTCGCCGCCCGTGTTCGCGTCGCTTTTGCCGTTTGCGACCGTTTTTTCACCTTTTGCCGCCTGTTCGGCGCTCCCGGAAGCTTCGGAGCGCTCGGGTTGCGCGGCTTCCGCAGGGGCGATTTCCGCCATTTCCGACTGTTCAGGCTGTTCGATTTGTTCCTGCTGCTCGGGGATAACGCATTCCGGCTCCAGCGTGAGCCTGTTTTCCGCAAAACGCAGCGGCCGCCCCAGGCTGTCCAGGGCTTCGCCAAAGCCGAGCGGCACCGGAGCGGCCAGAGCGGCGCGGTCCTGCCCGTTATGCAGCAACGGATCGAAATTTTCCGTATCGAATTTGGCTTCCATTTGCCGCATGGCTTCGCCTACCACCAAAAAAATTGTCTCATCATCAAATGCCACGCGCAACGGCCCGGAAGTTTGATAGGAGGACGGCGAAGCATCGGGCGTAACCTCCGGCTGAGTGACGGACACGGAACCAAACACTTGCCACGAGGGAATATTGTCGCGAGCGTCCGGGGCCGGGGCGGGCATGTCTTCCGGCCCTGCCTTTGCTACATGCATTTCGGCCTTGCGGCGCATTTGCGGGCCTTCCACCTGGGGGGTGAACCCCGCCAGCAGACCGGCGGCCACAGCCGCCCCCACACTGAGGCCGATGATGATAAATTTGCGCATTACAGGCGTGCTCCTGTTGAGGCGAATATAACGCCGCCAATAAAACGACGCATTTCATATGCAATTATGCAAGTAGCCTGCCAGAACAAAATATAATTAACTTTTTAATTATATTGATAGATACCGATGCTCGTCCGAATATATTATATCGGAAAGGTGCTGTCAAATAACTGCTAAAAATAAAATTATAGGTCCGGAGATGATGACATCGGGGCATTTCGGTCTTACGATATAAGAAGTGTAGACCGGGCGAAATAAACGCCCCATGTCCTGACCGGCCGCGAGGCGTAAATTTGAAGCGCAATTTGCTATGGAGGCAATATAACATGTGGGAATATACCGACAAAGTGCAAGAGCACTTTATTAATCCTCGTAATTCCGGAGAGCTTAAAGACGCCAACGCCATTGGCGAGGTCGGCAGCCTGGCCTGCGGCGACGCGCTTAAGCTGTTCCTCAAGATAGACGGTTCCGGACGAATTGAAGACGCTTCCTTCCAGACATTCGGCTGCGCCAGCGCGATTGCCTCCAGTTCGGTTCTCACCGAAATGATCAAGGGCAAAAACGTTGACGAGGCCCTGAAAATCACCAACAAAGACATTGCCGAATCCCTGGGCGGCCTGCCCAAGGAAAAAATGCACTGTTCAGTCATGGGTCAGGAAGCGCTGGAAGCGGCCATCCGCCATTGGAAAGGCGAGCCGGCCATGCCGCATACCCATGAGGAAGGCAAGCTGATCTGCAAATGTTTTGGTGTTACCGACGCCCAAATTATCCGCGCCATCCGCGAAAACGGTCTGAAAACAGTGGAAGAAGTCACCCACTACACCAAGGCCGGCGGCGGTTGCGGCGAATGCACCGATGACATTGCCGAAATTCTGGCCAAGGAACTTGGCGCGCCCAAGCTTATGGAAATCAAACCGCAGAAGCGCATGACCAACGTGCAGCGCATGCAGCTTGTGCTGAAGGCCATTGAAGAAGAAATTCGCCCGCAATTACAGCTCGACGGCGGAGACATCGAGCTTGTGGATGTGGACGGCCCCAGAGTTTTTGTTTCGTTGCGCGGCCGCTGCTCGCAGTGCCGTTCCAGCGAGGTGACCATTACAAATCTGGTGGAAAAAACCCTGCGCGAACATGTATCGCCCGACATCACGGTAGAGGAAGCGTAAATGAACACCAAAGCCATCTATCTGGACAATAACGCCACAACCAGAGTAGCCCCGGAAGTTGTCGAGGCCATGATGCCTTATTTTTCCGACCTTTACGGCAACCCTTCCAGCATGCACAGCTTCGGCGGGCAGGTCGGCAAGGCCGTGAGAGAAGCCAGGGAGAAAACAGCGGAACTGCTGGGCGCTTCGCCCGATGAGATACTCTTCACTTCCTGCGGAACGGAAAGCGACAACACGGCAATCCATTCCGCATTGCTGGCCCAGCCCGAAAAGCGCCACATCATCACCACCAGAGTGGAACATCCCGGAGTTTTGCAGGTTTGCCAATATCTGGAAAGCAAGGGCTATAAGGTTACCTATCTAAGTGTGGACTTCAAAGGCCGCCTCAATCTGGACGAATACGCCTCGGCCCTTGGCGACGACACCGCGCTGGTGAGCGTAATGTATGCCAACAATGAAGTCGGCAACATTTATCCCATCAAAAAAATGGCGGAAATGGCTAAGGAAGCCGGGGTTCCGTTCCACACCGACGCGGTGCAGGCCGTGGGCAAAATACCTATGAACATGAAAGAGTTGCCCGTGGACTTTCTGGCTTTTTCCGGACACAAGCTGCACGCGCCCAAGGGCATAGGCGTGCTCTACGTGCGCAAGGGTACCAGATTCCGCCCGTTTTTGCGCGGCGGGCATCAGGAACGCGGCCGGCGCGCGGGCACGGAAAACACGCCCTATATCATCGGCATGGGCAAGGCCGCCGAACTGGCCATGGCACATCTGCCCCATGAATACAGCCACGTAAAGCCCCTGCGCGATCGTCTGGAGCACGGGTTGGTGAGCAAAATCAGCGACGCCGTAATCAATGGCGACCCCGAAAGCCGCCTGCCCAATACCACAAATATATCTTTCAAAAACATTGAAGGCGAAGCCATACTGCTCATGCTCGACCGTTTCGGCATCTGCGCCAGTTCCGGCTCGGCTTGCACCTCGGGCAGCCTGGAACCCTCGCATGTGCTGCGGGCCATGGGCGTGCCTTTCACCTTTGCCCATGGTTCGATACGTCTGTCGCTGTCGCGCTACAATACCGATCATGAAGTAGACTTCGTGCTTGGGGAATTCCCGGCCATTATCAAGAAGTTGCGCGATATATCACCGTTTAGAAATTAGGAGCCGTCCCAAATGCGTCTTTTGCACAATGGCTGCGTCAAGCGGGCCTTTTTGCTCCGGTCGAGTACCATAAGAGTACACTCGCTTCGCAAAAAAGCCCGCGTTCCTTGCCCTTGAATCAAAATCCGCTATTTGGAGACAGCCCCCAGGCAATGTCCAACAACACAAACAAAAGAGCAGCCCATTGAGAATTTGCAGCGATTACGATCTTATGGACAAACTTACAGCCGGGCCGCTCGCGCTGATCATGTTCTGGAAGGGCGGTCTTGTTCGCGGCATCAGGCTTAACTTTGCTAAAGATGGCGATAAGCCTGAAATAAACAGCGAACAAGGCCGTCAAATGCAGGCCGGGCTGGAACGAATGGTCAGCGGCAAGCCCGCGCTCTGGCCGGATCTCCCCCTAGACTTCAACAGCGTTTCCGAATTCAGCCGTAAAGTCATCAAGGCTATGCTGGACATTGAGCATGGACATTTCCTTACCTATGGCGAAGTGGCGGAAGCAATCGGTTCACCCAAAGCCTCGCGAGCCGTTGGCCGGGCTGTGGGGGCTAATCCTTGGCCCGTCTATGTGCCGTGACATCGCGTGCTGGGGTCCGGTGGACGCCTGCACGGTTTCTCCAGCGGAGGGTTGCCCATGAAGGCGGCTCTCCTACGTATGGAAGGTCACCTTTATCAGGAATAGAGCGTTTTGCGAATGAAATGAGCGAAATGCTATAGGCATCTCGTTGTCAAATACTGCGTTAAGAACCTTTTTTGCTCAAGTCGAATACCATAAAAGCATACTCCTTTCGCAAAAAAGGCTTTTTCCTTGTCTTCGACAAATAATTACCTATTTTTATAAAAAAACAAGGAGATGCATTGTCTATAGACAAATCTTCGCTGCGCGGCCCGGGCGTCCTTGATTTCATAATGGAAGCTTTTGCCGGTCACAAACGCCCTCTGGATTGCATCCAGATGGAAATAACCTCTTTTTGCGCCGCGCGCTGTATTTACTGCCCGCATACAACTATGGCCGAAAGCTGGATTTCGCGGCACATGGCCGACGAAATTTTTGCCGCTTCCTGGCCTCTTCTGTTGCGTGCTTCCCGAGTGCATCTGCAAGGCTGGGGCGAACCGCTGCTCCATCCCGGGTTTTTCGACTTCTGTGAACTGGGCCTCAAGGCCGGATGCCGTGTTTCCACCACAACCTGCGGGCTGCGCATGGACGAAACCATAGCGCAAAAAATTGTATCTTGCGGCCTGGACATCATAGCCTTTTCCCTGGCCGGAACCGATGAGCAAAGCAACTCCGCCCGCGCCGGAATACCTTTCGGCCGAGTAATCGAAGCCATAAAAGTCCTGCAAACCATACGCAAGAAAAAGCTCGCCGCACATCTTGAGGTGCATCTGGCCTACATCATGCTGGCCGACCGCATGGAAGATGTGCTGAAACTGCCCGATCTCATGAAAGACCTCGGCCTGCACGGGGCCACCATAAGCACCCTCGACTACATCGCCGACGAAAGCCAGCGCTCTCTGGCCATAGCCCCGCACGAGCAGGACAAAATCTCCAGGGCCGAAGCCCTGCTGTCCGAGGCCGCCGCCAAGGCCCACGAATATGGTCTTGGTTTCGAATACATTCTGCCCAAGGCCCAAAAAAGCGGCCTGTGCCGCGAAAATGTGGGTCGCAGCGTCTACATTGCCTCCGATGGAGGTCTGTCTCCTTGCGTATATCTTAACCTGCCCGCCGCAGCCGATATCCCCCGCCGCCGCGTGTTCGGCAACGTGCTCGAAGGCGACGCCTTCACCATCTGGCACAATGACGCCTTTAAAAACTTCCGCGCCGCCCTGGCCAGTGAAGACCCGGACGGCGCGTGTGTTGATTGTCCTAAGAGATTTGAAATTTAAACTTTACTTCACGCCAACGGCTTCAATTTCGATCAAGGCGTCGCGGGGAA
The DNA here is from genome assembly GCA_031553655.1 of Desulfovibrionaceae bacterium. Classification (GTDB taxonomy): domain Bacteria; phylum Desulfobacterota; class Desulfovibrionia; order Desulfovibrionales; family Desulfovibrionaceae; genus JAVBLG01. The sequence continues at coordinate 29,562 of JAVBLG010000075.1, forward strand.
TACGGGCCACCTGCACGCAAGAGCGGGCCGGGGGATTTTTGGTAAAATAGGTGCCGTAAATAGCATTGACCTTGGCAAAATCGTTGAGGTCCTTCAGAAAAATGGTGACCTTTACGGCCTTGTCCAGAGAGCTTCCGCCCGCTTCCAGCACGGCCTTCACATTTTCCAGCGACTGTTTGGCCTGGGCTTCAATGCCTTCAGGCATTTTGTTGGTGGCCGGATCAAGAGGCAACTGGCCGGAGGTGAACACCAAATCGCCCACAGCAATGCCCTGGGAATAAGGGCCTACGGCCTGAGGGGCTTTTTGGGGCACAACCACGGTTTTCTCGGCGGCCTGGGCCGGTACGGCAAAAACCAGGGCGGCAAGACAAATCAGAACGGGCAGAAGATTCTTTTTCAGCATGGTTCACACTCCTTTATACGGGTTATGCCGTGCGCTACCCAAAACACGGGCGCTCCACGGCCAAAGGGCGGAATATCTTCGACACATTGTTCTATTTCAAGGCAAATCAGATAATTAGTCAAGGAAGAATAATTTGAGAGGGACGAACTCGGCAGGTTCCGATATGCGTTTGGCAGGGGAGAACGCAAATTTATACTTTCGACTGAGGCGGGGCCTATTTTTAAAGGCGGATTTTGTTTCAGGGTAAGAAAAACGCCGTTTTTGAATCAGGGATAGTACTCTTTTGGTACAGCCCTGATTCAAAAACGGCGTTTGACGCAGCCCTGAGGCAAAATACGCCTTTAAAAAGCAGGCACAATACCCTTGGGAGCAAGCTCCTTCACAATATATTCCTTAACTTCCGGAGAATTCACAGCCTTGATCAAAGCTTTGGCGGCCGGGGAATCCTTGTCGGCTTCGCGCACAACAACCACGTTGGCATAGGGTGATTCCTTGCCTTCGATGATGATGGCGTCGCGCGAGGGGATGAGCCCGGCTTCGGCGGCAAAATTGGTATTGATCACGGCCGCGTCCACGTCAGGCAGGGAGCGGGGCAACTGGGCGGCTTCAAGCTCCTTGATATTGAGCTTCTTGGGATTTTCCACGATGTCGATCACGGTCACCAACGCGCCGGGCTTGAGCTTAATCAGGCCGTTGTTTTCGAGCAGACGCAAGGCGCGGGCTTCGTTGGTGGGGTCATTGGGCACGGCCAGGGTAGCGCCGGGCTTGAGCTCGTCAAGCTTCTTGATCTTCTTGGAATAGAGACCAAGGGGTTCGATATGCACGGCGGCAATCCAGGCCAACTTGAGGCCGCGCTCGGAGTTCATCTTGTCCAGATAGGGCACATGCTGGAAAAAATTGGCAAAAAGCTGCTTTTCGGCCAGGGCCACGTTGGGCACGACATAATCGTTGAATTCCATAATTTTTACATCATAGCCTTCCTTCTTGAGCAACGGAGCGGCCTTTTGGATTATGTCCTTATGCGGGAAGGGGGTAACGCCGATGACCAAGGTTTCCGCAGCCATGGCGGCGGTGGGAAGCAGCAGCGAGGCGCAGACGGCCAAAGCTAAAAAAGTGCGTTTCATCTTAAAACAACTCCTTAAAATTTTGTTATTTTAATACCTTATAGAAAAAATTCCCGGCGCTCTGTATGGCCTGCACAATGATCAGCAGAATGAGTACGGCATAGATCATCATGCCCGGCTGGTAACGATGGTAGCCATAGCGTATGGCCAAGTCGCCAAGACCGCCGCCCCCAACTATACCGGCCATGGCCGAATAGCTGAGCAGGGTTATGGCTATGACCGCCACATTGAGCACAATGGAAGGCAGGGCTTCTTTGAGCATGACCCGGAAAATAATCTGGGTATTGGTGGCTCCGAAGGAGCGGGCGGCCTCCACTACTCCACTGTCCACTTCCAGAAGGCTGCCCTCGATCAGCCGGGCCACAAAGGGAGCGGCCGCAATGGTGAGGGGCACGATGGTGGCTGTGCTGCCTATGGAGGTGCCAACCAGCAGTCTGGTAAGCGGAATAATGGCAATGAGCAGAATAATGAAGGGGAACGAGCGCAACAGGTTCACCACCACATCCAGGGCGCGGTAAACAGGAAGATTAGGGTTCAGCCCCTTGGGACCGGTCATAATCAGGGCTATGGCCCAGAAAAAGCCCATCAGCAAGGACAGAGCCGTGGACATGGAGGTCATGTACAGGGTTTCCCAAGTGTCGCGCACCAGCTGCATCATCTGGTCCGGAGAGATGATAAGGTGCTGGAATATGGCGGCGAAATCAGTCATTAAGCACCTCCCAATACAGGCCGGTATCCTGCAGGTGATTGAGCACCTTTTCCAGATGCTCGTCATCCACATTGATCACTAAAAAGCCATGCACAACGTCGAGGTAGCGTTCGAGTTTGCCGCCCACTATGGAAAAGTTGATGTCCAATGCTCTGGCCATTCTGGTAATGAAACAGTCCAGCGAAAATTCCTTGGGGAAGGATATGCGTATATTGGTACCGCTGTCGATGAGAGCATATTCCTCGTCCACCAAGGCTTTTATGCCGCCCTTGGGCGCAAGGAAAAGGTCGTCGGTTTTACCCAGGCCCTGAGGCCGCCCCTTGTCGAGCAACAGCATGCGGTGGCACATGCGTTTGACCACTTCCATCTGATGGGTAACCAGAATGATGGTGATGTTAAGCCGCCGGTTGACGTCTTCCAGAAGTTCCAGAATGGACACGGTGGTTTTGGGGTCAAGGGCGCTGGTGGCTTCGTCGCAAAGCAAAATTTTGGGATTCAGGGCCAAGGCTCTGGCAATGCCTATGCGCTGTTTCTGCCCGCCGGAAAGGTTGCCTACCCGCTCCATGCGTTTGTCGGACAAACCCACCAGATCCAGAAGCTCCAGAACCCTGTCTTCTTTTTCTTTGGGCTTTGCACCCCACACATCAAGGGGGAAAGCTATATTGTCAAAAACATTTTTACGCGACATCAGGTTAAAATTCTGAAAAACCATGCCCATTTCGCGGCGCAGATTCAGAATGCCGCTTTCCGGGAGGCCTTTCACCTCCTGGCCCATAACCTTAACGCTGCCGGCCTGGTAAGATTCAAGCCCGTTAAGGCAGCGTAAAAAGGTTGATTTTCCGGCCCCGGAATGCCCCACAATGCCGAAAACCTCGCCGGATTGCACCGTGAGGTCAATGCCGTCAAGCACAAGAATATCGCCGTAGCGTTTTTGCAGGCCCTCTACTTTAATCATCCGTTTAATATCTAACAGATGTATAAAAAAGTAAAGCGGGGCAAAGGTATCTAATTTTGCATATCAACGAAATCGTCCACCACGCACAATTTGTCCGCAAGGAGGCTGCGTAATGGGCGGCGGGCGTGGTCACGGTTTTTTCGTGGGGACTATAGGCGGGCGCGAGTCTGACGCGCTCTCTGGCGGCATACTGGTTGCGGCAGCGGCTCATACTCTTACAGACGCCAGTGGAAAACCTGCGGAGGCCGCAGCTCAATTTTCTGAAAGCATACTTGAGAGGATGCGACCTTGGTGGGCCCTTCCATACGGGCATCCTAGAAAAATACGAGAGATGGAGTATTTACAAAGAGACTTGAAGCCAAGACTTGATGGACTTGTAAATGGTTTCGATATGGGAAAATTTGATGTCCAAAACGAGATATTAAAGTTGATTGCCAAAAGCTTAACACAGGGAATTAATTTTATAAAATCTAAATAATACAAAACCTCAATTCACACCCAATATAGTAGCAATAGTAGTTATCTATACTATTGCTACTTTTTTTGTATTATTTTGGGTGAAATGTATTTTGCCGCAAAAAAATATGAAAATATTAACATATACATATAATATACCGCCGCGAATGTACCGTGAATTATTGGAATATTCTTTTCTTTTTTAAAATAAAACATATTTACTGGAGCATTGCCAAACAATGTATTATCTGAAGAAGTTCCAAAATTCATATATCCCATAACCACACAATACAACATAAGCACTGAAACACTTTTATTCAAAATTTTCACATTAAAGTAACTTACAACTACAATTACAATGGCAAGTATCCTAACGCATTCTGACAGAATAACATAAAAAAGTGCTGCCTGCTCCAAGTGGCCTCCATATATCCAAACGACATGATCAAAAATAAAAAAGAGAGATAAAACAATCCTACTACGATTTTTCAGAGAAATTGTCATATTAATTCCCGCTCTGTTGTGAGCCGTGATGAAGAGAATGTTGTACGCGACGACTTAAATTTTTACTTACACCTTGCTATGAGACTTTGAAGTTTCAACGCTAATCAATAATCATGCGCGATTATTTTTATTACTGTATATATGCCGGCAATTTTCTTCGAAATATCAAAAAAACAACACATAACAAATACACAAAACAACGCTAACTAAAATAGACAATACAAGGAAAAGTTCGTAACTTTTGTCACTATCCCAGAAGCTGTCTCCACTGCTGCTGTCCTTTTTAGGCGAAATGTGTTTTGCCGCGAACATATAAGTAGATATTATAACGCATGTATAATAAAATACCAACCAAGATTCCAAAGGAATGTTTTCTTCTCTTTTAAACCCCATAATATTTGGCATGGGTCTCCCGAATCTATATACAACAACGTGGGAGCCATAATAACCCAAACTGAGCATTATTAAGGAGTATGCCATAATAACCGCAACGCTTGTGCTCAAAATTTTACTGCAGTAAAAGCTGGCTATAAACGCGAACAGTGCGAATAAACGCACACATTCCGATATAACAACATAAAAAAGCGCCACGCGTTCAAAATTACCTGCCGCTGCCCAGACAAGATGATCAACAATGAAAAAAAGCAATAAAACTATGCGGCAGCGATTTTCCGGGGAAATTGGCATACTATTCCTATTTTATTGTGAGCGGTGATGAAAATAAATTAAAGCGGAACCGGAAAAATTAATATCCCGGTTCCGCATCAAATTATTTGCAAAAGGCGTTTTTTAGATCCAGTCCGATAGAAGCACGGTCCGTCAGAGCATTTCGCTCATTTCATTCGCAAAACGCTCTCAGAAGTTACTTTTTCAAGTGGTCATTCAACAATTCGGATATATGGGTCACCTTGAGCTTCAGGCCCTTTTTCTCGGCCCCGCCGCGCAGCTGCATCACGCAGCCTGGGCAGTCAGCCACAAGGCGCTCGGCTCCGGAAGCGCTCACGTTTTCCAGCTTCTTTGCCAGAATATTGGCTGAAACCTTGGGGAACTTCACCGAATAGGAACCACCGAAGCCGCAGCACACTTCTTCTTCGGCCGACTGTACATATTCGGCGGACGCGGCGATCAGATCGCGCGGGGCGGCGTGAACATCAAGGCCCCGGCACAGATGGCAGGCAGCGTGATAGGCCACTTTTTCACCGTTGTTCACGAAGCTGTCGGCCCCAAGGCCGAGGGTATCGCGCACAAAGGAGCTGAAGTCGGTAATCTTGTCCGTGAAGGCGCGCACCCGCTGGATTTCGCCGCGTTTGTCCTCAAGCAGATGGCCGTATTTGTGTTTGAGATGCGAGGCGCAGGAGGCGCAGAGGGTGATGATGGCCTCATATCTGGCGGGATCAAAGGCCTTGACATTCTGCATGGCCACTTCCTTGGACACCTTGCGCTGGCCCATGGTTTCCAGGGGCAGGCCGCAGCAGGTCTGATCCATGGGAAATTCCACGTCAACGCCCTGCGAAGCCAACAGTTTCACTCCGGCTTCAAGCTGTTCGGGGTAGATGAAGTCGCCCGCGCAGCCGCTGAAAATGGCCACGCGATAACGCGGCGAGTCAATTTTGGGCTTCACCGCTTCCCACTTGTCGCGGAAAGACTCTCCGGCCAGGGCGGGCAAGGCCCGGAACCCGTGATCGCCAAGGAACATCTGCGGCAAATGGCGGATGTAGGGAGTGCCGCCGGTAACCGGCCGCTGGGCGAATTTGGCGAATTTGAGCAGCGAATGGAAGACCTTGCGGTTTCTCATGGCCGCGCCAAGCAGGGTAGCTTCAATGGGCGTGCCCTCTTCCTCATTGAGCCTGGCGCGAATTTCCATAATCATTTTGGGCAGGTCAATGCCACCGGCGCAGATATCCTTGCAGGCTTCACAGTTGATGCAGTTTTGCACCAGCACCTTGGCCTTGTCGCGCCCGTGGAAGAAGTAAGTCAGAATCAGGCCGATGGCTCCGATGTAGATATACCCCATCTTGTGCCCGCCCACCATGCGGTACACCGGGCACACATTGGCGCAGGCTCCGCAACGCACGCAGTTGAGCACGTCGGAAAAAACCGGGTCCTTGGCCAGAGCCGAACGGCCATTATCCAGGAAGATCACATGCATGATCTTGCGGCCGCTTTCCGTATTTTTACTTTCCGTGGCCCCGGAAATCCAGTTCACATAAGAGGTGAGCATCTGGGCAGTGGCATTGCGGGGCAAAACCATAAGGGCCTTCAGGGCTTCGTCAATGGTGGGCGTGAGCTTGTCCAACCCGGCCAGGGCCACATGCACCTTGGGCAGAGTGGTGACCATGCGGGCATTGCCCTCGTTGGTCACGGTGGCAATGGCTCCGGTTTCGGCCACGGCAAAGTTGACTCCGGAAACGCCCATGCCGCATTCAATGAACTTGCGGCGCAGCGAACGACGGGCCACGCGCACCAGTTTGGTTATGTCATTGTCGAGATGTTTGCCCACTTCTTTGGAAAAGTCGTCGGCCACCTGTTCCTTGGAAAGGTGGATGGCGGGCATGACCATGTGCGAGGGGCCTTCATGGCGCAACTGGATAATCCATTCCCCAAGGTCACTCTCCACCACTTCAAGGCCGTCTTTTTCCAGACGAGTGTTGAGCTGAGTTTCCTCAGCGGTCATGGATTTAGATTTCACCACCATTTTTACGCCGTTTTCGGCGGCAATGCGGGCAATAAGCTCGTTGGCGTCAGCGGCTGTGGCCACACGGTGCACAAACACGCCACGCTTTTCAGCTTCGGTTTTAAATTGCTCATAAAGCTCATCAAGGCGTTTGGTGGAAGCGCGTTTGGAAGCGGCTATGTCGGCGATCAGAGCGCGATCATCAAGGCCGCGAAAAATGTTTTCGCGGTTGCCCTTGTAGGCCACGGCAAACTTGTCCAGGGCCTGGCGCAAAAAAGTATTGTCCAGGGCCGCGCTTAGATCATCCTTATAAGAAGACATATCTTTAGGAGCGTCATGCATTTTATTTGTCCTCCAACAGAATGATATGCAATTCAAGGGGGCCGTGCACACCTATGGTCAGCACGCGCTCAATGTCGGCAGTGCGGCTGGGCCCGGTAATGAAAGTGGTGCAGCTGGCCCCGCCCTTCTGCTGCATGGCGCGCAGGTCACCGGCAATGGAAGCCAGATCTTTTTTGATTGTGGAGGGACGCAGCATAATGACGCTTATCTCACAAACCATGCTGGCCAGGCGGGTTTCTTCGTCATTGGCGTTGAGTATGCAGGTGCCGCTGTCGGCTACGGCCAGATCAGCGGCCACAACGCCCACGTCAAAACCGGCAAGGTAGTTGCGCAGTCCTTCGCTCACGCAGAGCGCGCCTTTTTCCGCGCAGGCTTTTTCCAGGGCCGCGCCGTCAGCCGCGGCAAGCCCGTGCCAGCCTACTACCCGCCCTTTGCGCGTGGGCACGCCTTCGCTGTTCAGCGGTCCAACTTCAGCCTCGGGCGCGTCGGCCAGAAGTTCGGCAGGTTCCTTTTTTTCGCATAACTCCATAATATAAGCCACAGCCTCGCCCCAGGAAGAGGCGTCAGTTACTTTGGCCCCGACAACGCCGGCCTTGGTCTTGAAAAGTTCGACCAGGGCGGAATCAACCTGTGCCATATTTAATGCTCCTTTTGGTGGTATGGACAACAAAAACATAATGTCTACGCGAAGCGAACCACTTTGGCTTCAGGTTCGGCGCGGTAGGCAAGAGAATAATATATTCTCTGATTTATTATTTTTCTCTCTAGATAATGTCTGTTTATGCTACTTTCAAGCCCATGAGCAAGTCAATAAATTTCCTTGACAGACAAGGCGGCGAGGGGTAATTTTTTTCCGTCATTTTGTCAACTCATATTACCATCATACAGTTATCTTTTTCGGGCCGGCCAAGCCGGCTGTTTTTGTCGTGTTTAAAATTTTTTTCATATAGGAGATTGAATAATGCAAAAAGCGCTCATTTTGGCCGTGGCGGCCGTATTGCTTTCTGCCAACGTGGCCCTGGCCGAAGTGAAAATCGGCGTTGTGGATATGCAGGTTATCGCCACTCAAAGCGATGCGGCCAAAGATGCCCGCAACAAGATGGAGTCACGGTACGGCTCGGAAAAGAAAAGCCTGGAAAAGCAAGCCCAGGATCTGCAAAAGCAGGCGGAATCGTTTAAAGACGCTTCTGAAGACAAGAAAATGGACTTCTTGCGCAAGAAACGCGATTTTGACGAAAAGTCCCGCAATTTCGCCCGCAAGGTCGAACAGGACGAAATGGAAATCCGCCGCAGCATGGTCTCCCTGGTGTTCAAAGCTTCCCAGGAAGTGGCCCAGCGCAAGGGTTTCAATTATGTGGTTGACGTGACCTCCGGCGGCGTCCTTTATGCCGAACAGAACATGGACCTTACCCAGGACATTCTGGCGGAAGTGAACAAGCTTTGGAAATCCGGCTACGGCAAGGATTCCGGCTCCTCCAGCAAGAAAAAGAAGTAAGCCGATACATAAGGCGCTTGGGCCGGGCGGGCCATAACTCCGCCCAGAGCGACCGAAATATATCTCGAAGGGGGAAGGAGTTTCATACTCTTTCCCCCTTTTTAGTTTGAAATTTTCTAAAAATACTGCCTGATGAAGTATTACGGCAAACTACCCCACTACCGGGTACCGCGCTGAGGCACGGAGGCCCTGACGGGTATCTCAGGGCTGACGCGCCTCAGCGCGGATGCCCGAGACACTTGCGTTAGCAAATGCCCGAATGCGTTAGCATTCGTAACTAGGCGGAGCGGAACGACGCCGTACTCAAATCGCGCAAGCGCTGCGATTAATCACCTTAAACTGATGGTTTTGTTAGCATGCAAAACAAGATGCGTCAGCCCTGACGGGTATCTTGTGGTAAATTTAATAGCATGCTATTTGAATAAAATAATGTAAAAATTGGCGGAAACGGCATCTTAACGAAAACAGAGCCCTTTTTAACCAATGCAAGTCGAGGATGATCCCATGATTAAACATCTTGTCTGGTGGACATTGAAGGACGAGGCCGAGGGCAATACCGCAATTGAAAACGCCAGAATTATGAAAGAAAAATTGGAGCGCCAGAAAGGGCTTGTACCATCCCTCAAAAATATGGAGGTATCAACCCATTTTCTGGCTTCAACCACGGAGCATGTGCAAATTTTGATGCAAACCACCCACGAGGACATCGCCGGGCTGAAAGCCTACGCCGAAGATCCCGAGCACAAAAGCTGTGTGGAATTTATAAGAAAGGTAGTGGCTACGCGTAAAGCCATAGATTTTGTGGTGGAATAACGGCGACGAAAATGGGTTTGGGCTTGAATATAATATCTCAGAGGGCGGGACGCCCTTTATTGCGTTCTTTATTGCTGGCCGTGCTGTTCGCGGCGGTTACCGTAGTTTATTGGCATAATTTTGAAGTTCGCCTCGACGGTATTCTGTCCCGCGATCTGAACGACGAGGCCAAAGTGCTCAGCAGTGATGACAAAAGCAGATTACTGAGGGCCATGGCAGCCTTTAAACGCCAATTCGGCCTTGAACTTAAAGTGGACATTTATCTCGACGCCATACCGTCCATAAAAAAATCAGGGCATGCCGCTCTGTTCAGCCTGGGCATAAAAAACGCCGATGTGGAAATAACGTTGCCACTGGTGGCTTATAAGGCTATAGACAAGGCCAATCTGCGAAAACTTGATGATGATTTGAGTTCCTGCCTGCACTATATGCCGCCGGCCCATTGCATTTTCAACGGCATACATGCTCTCGCCGAGTCCCTTAGCCCTTAGCCCGCCGCACTGCGCCGCTTCAGACGAGTTTAATTCCAATGGACATGAACAAACATAAAGAATGGTTTGACGAATACGTGCGGAAAATGCGCCTGAAAATGAAGGGCGATGTTTCGCTTATAGACGTAAAGCATACGCACAGCCTGCGCGTTTTGCGCAATGCGGAAATAATAAACACGCAAATAGTTCCGCCCGGCCGCGACGACTTGGCGTCAGCCTGCCTGTTGGCCGCCCTGTATCACGACATAGGGCGTTTTGAGCAGGTTTTGCGCTGGGGCACGTACAAAGACTCGCTGTCGACCGATCACGGTCTTCTGGGGGTCAGGGTGCTCAAAGCCGAGCGCCCTCTGTACGACGAGCCGCCAGCCATCCGCGCGGCGGTAACAGCGGCCGTAGGTATGCACAACCGCTTCAGCCTGCCCTCCGGGCTTTCCGCGGATCTGGCGTTGATAACCAATGTCGTGCGCGATGCCGACAAACTGGACATCATCAGAGTAATGGCCAATCACATGCTTGATGAAAACCCCGACCATGAACACAATGGTATTGTGCTCAATGTTCTCGATGACCCCGGGGTTTACAGTCAGGCAGTTATCAACGACGCCCTGTCCGGGCGCACAGCCTCCTATAACGACTTAAGCAGCGTGAACGACTTCAAGGTGCTGCTGGGAACGTGGCTGTATGGAATGGCTTTTGGCTGTTCAAGGCATATAATGAAACAAGCCGGATACCTGCGCAAAGTATTAGAAAGTTTGCCGCCGGAAGGGCCTTTTGGCGCGGTGCGCGCACACCTTTTGTCCGGCCTTGAGGCTGTTTGTGCCTGAGCGCAAGACTGAAGCGAGCGGCTCGGCCGCGCCCGTAGCCGACAGCTATGGCCGCGTTGTTGCCGCCATGTATGAGCCACTGCTGGGTTTTCTGCTCGCGCCCATGCGCAAAACCATTGCCGCCATGCTGCGCGAGTCCGGCTGCCGTTCCGTGCTCGATCTCTGCTGCGGCCCCGGCGGACTTGGCTGCTTTCTGCGCCAAGCCGGTTTCTGGGGCGTCGGCCTGGACCACGATCCCAACATGCTGGCTCAGGCTGTGAAAAATAATCCTCACAACGCGTTCATCCGGGGCGATGCCGGGGTGCTGCCCTTTGCCTCGCAAACCTTTGACGCTGCGGTCATCGCCCTGGCTCTGCACGAAATGCCTCTGAGCACGGCCGAAGCCGCGCTTGGCGAGGCCTTGCGCGTGTCCAGACGCGTTATTGTGGCTGAATATCGCCTGGCCGAGCGCAATCTGGATTTGCCGGGCCGCCTTGCCGCAACCGTTGTGGAGCGCCTGGTGGGTGGAGAGCATTGGCGTAATTACAAAATTTTTATGCAAAACGGCGGGATCGAAGGCCTTCTGTATCGCGGGCCGGGGGCAATTATCCTACGGCGCAACGCCCTTGCCGGCGCAGCGGCGGTTATCATGATCGAATGAAAAATAATCGCAAATTGGAAAATAGATGGCCAAATTAATAATTTTGGGCAATCAGGCCCGAGCCATGGTCAATTTCTGGACTGTGCTCATAAACATGGCCAAAGAAGCCGGACATGAAATTTTGTGCCTTGTGCCCCATGGCGACCCCGAGACCTCGGGCGAACTTGAAAAACTGGGGGTACGGGTAGGCTTTTACCCTCTGGATCGCAAAGGGATCAACCCTGCCAGAGATCTGAAAACCCTGTCGTCCCTATATGCCATTTTCAGGGTTGAAAACCCCGATGTGGTATTTGCCTACACCATAAAACCAGTAATTTACGGGGGGCTGGCGGCGCGCCTGGCCGGAGTGAAGCGCAGATTCTCGGCCATAACCGGGCTGGGCTATGCCTTTGAAGCCGACAGCTTTTTCAAAAAAAACATCCAGAAACTGGCGATATGTCTTTACTCTTCAGCGCTCAAGGGCGCAAAAGCGGTTTTTTTTCAAAATGAGGAAGACAAGAAAATTTTTATTGACAAGGGAATAATGAGCCGGGGCACAAAAATAATCCTGACCAAAGGAACCGGAGTAGACACAAAGCGTTTCACCCCCGGCCCCGATCCCGAAGGGCCGCCTTCTTTCCTTCTGGTGGGGCGATTGCTTGAAGCCAAGGGGCTCTATGAATATGCCGCCGCCGCGCGCCTGCTCAAGAAAAAATACCCCGAGGCACGCTTTCAAATTCTTGGCCCACCGGAACAAGGGCTTGGCAGTGTGCCCCTGGACACCGTGAAGTTGTGGCAGGAAGAAGGAATTATCGAGTATTTGGGCCAAACCAGAGATGTGCGCCCCTATGTGGCAAAATCCGGCGTGATGGTGCTGCCATCCTGGCGCGAGGGCACGCCCTGCTCTATTATGGAAGGCATGGCTATGGGCCGGGCCGCCGTGGTAACCGATGTGCCGGGCTGCCGCGAAGTGGTGAGGAACGGTGTAAACGGCTATATGACGCCGGCGCGCGACCCCGAAGCTCTGGCTTCGGCCATGGAAGCTTTTATTCTCAACCCTGGATTGATTTCCTCTATGGGCCGGGCCGGACGAAAAATGGCCGAGGATGATTTCGATGCGGTGCTGGTGGCTAATCAGATGTTGTCTATCATGGAACTGCGGTGACGCCAACAACGCACGGGCCGTCAGAGCATTTCGCTCATTTCATTCGCAAAACGCTCTAAAGAGCCCACTCGCTCCGTAAAAGCCTTGTTATCCTTGTCTGCCGGCAAATTGAGCGTCACCGCTTATTTCTTAATTATAGGCAACCAAAATAAAATAGTGTAAACTACCTCTATGGAAATTCTGGACATAAAATTTAAATCGCATGGGCAGAGCGGCTTTTTCAAAGGATTTGAAGGAGCCAAACCTGGCGATACTCTTATATTGGAAACCGAGCAAGGATTGCGCATAGGGCGGGTTGTGGCCGTCTATGAAGAAATCCCCCCCGGAGTGGACGAAGCTCTCCAGGGCAATGCTCTACGCCTGGCCACCGAGGAAGATTTACTGAGAAGCGCCGAAAATGGGCGCATGGCAAGCGAAGTGGCCGCCTTTTGCCGCGGGTGCATCCAAAATCGCAAGCTCGACATGAAGCTCGTGGATGTGGAAGTCTATTTCGACCGAAGCAAAATCATCTTTTTCTTCACAGCCCCGGCACGTATCGATTTTCGGGATCTGGTCAAGGATCTGGTACGCGAATACCGCGCCCGTATAGAGCTGCGGCAAATCGGGGTGCGCCACGAAACCCAGATGGTGGGCGCGGTGGGTAATTGCGGCTCGGTGTGCTGCTGCCGCAAATTTTTGCGCTCTTTTGCCCCGGTTACGATCAAGATGGCCAAAGAACAAAATTTGTTTCTCAACCCGGCAAAAATATCGGGTATTTGCGGCCGTCTTCTCTGCTGCCTCAGCTTCGAGCAGGAAAATTACGACACTTTTCACCGCAATTGCCCGAAGCTCGGCAAAAAATACAGTACCACCAAGGGCAACATGAAAGTTTTGCGCGGCAATATTTTTCGCAATTCCATTAATGTACTGAACGACCAGGGCGAAGAAATCGAACTTACCCTTGACGAATGGAAAGCCATAAATCCCCGGCGTCCGGAATCTTCCGCCCCGCAGGGCGGAAAGCAGGAAAAGCAGGATAACAAGGGCAAAAACGGGGCTTACCCCGAGCTTATGACCATTTGCTATTCGCCCGACGCTCTTGACGAGCAGGAACTTTCAGACCTCAAAAATCTTGAAGACGGTTAGAGCATTTTGCGAATGAAATTAGTTAAATGCTCTAAGAGCATATCCGCCCGTAGGCTCACAAATCAGCATTTCGGCGGCAGCTGCCGCAATATTCAAAGGAGTCCCCGTGTCCGCGCCATCTTACTACATAACAACACCCATTTATTACGTTAACGCCAAACCGCACCTTGGCCACGCCTATACCACCATTGTGGCCGACGCTTTGGCCCGCTTTCATGCTCTGCTTGGCGACAATACCAGATTTCTTACCGGCACGGACGAGCATGGGGACAAAATTGTTCAGGCCGCCGAAAAGGCCGGGCTTGAACCTCAGGCTTTTGTGGACAAGGTCAGTTCCGAATTTTTCGCTTTGTGGCCCAAGCTGGGCATTGCCAATTATCATACTGTGCGCACCACAGACGAAAAGCACAAAAAAATCGTCCAGCAGTTCATGCAGAAGGTTTATGACGCCGGCGACATTTACTTCGGCGAGTTCGGAGGCCATTATTGTTATGGCTGCGAGCGCTTTTACACCGACAAGGAACTTGTGGACGGAGTCTGCCCCCAGCATCAAACCAAGCCGGAATTCATCAGCGAGAAAAACTACTTTTTCCGCATGTCCAAATACCTGCCCTGGCTTATAGAGCATATCAAGGCCAACCCCGATTTTATCCGGCCCGAGCGCTACCGTTCCGAAACTCTGGCCATGCTTGAAGGCGCGGTGCTTGAAGATTTGTGCATATCCCGGCCCAAATCGCGTCTGACTTGGGGCATTGAGTTGCCGTTTGACAGTAACTATGTCTGCTATGTGTGGTTTGACGCCCTGCTCAACTATATCAGCGCCCTGAACTGGCCGGACGGAAAGGAATATGCCGATTATTGGCCGGGCGAGCATTTGGTGGCCAAAGACATTCTTAAGCCGCACGCGGTTTTCTGGCCCGCCATGCTCAAGTCGGCCGGAGAGCCTATCTATAAGCACCTAAATGTACACGGCTACTGGCTGATTCGCGATGCAAAGATGTCAAAATCGCTGGGTAATGTGGTCGAGCCTCTGGACATCTGCTCGCGCTTCGGAATTGACCAGTTCCGCTTTTTCCTGCTGCGCGACATGCATTTCGGATCTGACGCAAGTTTTTCCGAAGAATCACTGGCAAGACGCATCAATTCCGACCTGGCCAATGATCTGGGCAATCTTTTCAGCCGCGTATTGTCCATGAATGCTAAATATTTCAATGGAGTAGTTCCAGAAGCCGCCAAGGCCTCGGAAGAAGACGAACTAAATCTGCTTAATTTGGCCGACTCAGCCTTACGAAATTACGTGGACCTGTTCGGTCGGGTGCGCTTCTCCCAGGCTTTGGAAGCATTATGGGAGCTGGTACGCGCCCTTAACAAATATGTGGACAGCCGCGCGCCCTGGACCCTGCACAAGAACGGTCAGAACGAACTTCTGGCCACAGTAATGTATACCCTGCTGGAATGCTTACTGAAAATAGCCGTATGCCTATGGCCGGTAATGCCCGGAACCTGCAAGGCTATGCTGGAACAGCTTGGCTGCGGCGCAAAATGTCGCCTGGACGAACCGGTTACGGATCTCATGACCGAAATATCCACTTGGAATCAGCTTGTACCCGGCGATCCGGTTGCCCCTTCGTCTAACCTGTTCCCGCGTATCATGCTGGAAGAAGCTAAGGCTGAAAGCGGCAAGAATGACGTGGTGAAAAAAGGCAAGGACCAGAAAAAAGCGGCTGCGGCCGATGCTGAAAAAGGCGCTGCGGCCGATAAAGCCTGCTCCGCCGATTCCAACGCGGCCTGTTCCTGCGGCGACGGAGTTCTGGAAAATATCTCGTTTGACGATTTCAAGCGGGCCGATCTGCGGGTGGGTACGGTTGTCGGTTCCGAGCGCCATCCCAATGCCGACAAACTGCTGCTTTTGCGCATTGATTTGGGCGAAGGTCTTCCTCGACAGATTATTTCCGGACTGGCCGATTTTTATAGCCCGGACGATGTGCTGGGACGGCAGGTTTGCGTAATAGCCAACCTGGCCCCGCGTAAAATACGCGGTCTGGAGTCGCGCGGCATGGTGCTCACCGCCAAACGGGCCGACGGCGGTCTGGAGCTGATAGCCCCTTCGGGTGTGGTGCCCGCCGGAGAGAAAATATCTTAGCCAAATAGCGTCTTTTGTCCAATTGGCATCGTCAAGCGGGCTTTTTGCTCAAGTCGAGTATTAGAAAAATACACTCCTTTCGCAAAAAGCCCGCTTTCCTCGCCCTTGGTCAAAAATACGCTATTTGGCCCTATGCTGTGTCGTTTTCTTCCGAGGCATAGGCCAGCAACGTGGCCACATCGTGAATGCGCAGCTCTTTTTTGCTGTATTCGCCGATTACGCCTTCATCGCGCAACCTGCTCAGGGCCTTGTGCAGCGAGCTTCGGTGAATGCCCAGAAGAGCGGCCAGCTCCTGACGGGCCAGGCGCGGCACAATTTTGCCGTCCACCAGATTGAAAAGATGCATGCTGTATAATGCGCGGCACACATTGGCAAACGAGCTGAAAATGCGCTCGCCGGACAGGTTTACATACAGGATTCGCAGTTTACGACTGAGCGAATCAAGCATGTTCATGATCAATTCCGGATACTGGCGCGTAAATTCCGTGTTAATCAGCTTTTTTGGAAAAAAAACCGCCTCGGTACTCTCCATGCAGGTGAACACATAGTTGCGCGTCATCTGGAGCATAGGTATTTCGTTGAACAACGTTCCTCTGCCCATGTATAGATGCGCCCGTTCCTTGCCGCCGGCCGAGATATTTGAAAGCATTACGCCGCCTCTGCGGATGAAATACATTCCGGTGGCGGCCGAGGCGTGATCGCGTCCCGAAATAACCGCACGTGCGGGAAAGGACACCGGAGTGCCCAACGCCAGCACTTTTTCCCAAGGTTTATTCAAATCTATAAGAATAATAGGCAAAAACTCGTCGCCGGCAGGAACGGAGCTCATAAGGACTCCTGTGGGGGGGATTGGCCCCCGGTTTACGCCATGGAACAGGTCTGGGCTCCGGCTTCGCGCCGGAGCCCGTTTTAATTTATCAAAATCTTCTTATAGGCTTTAAGATATTTCCTCCAACGACTTCCCGCCCGTCCGTTGCCCGAAAAGCAGTAAAAAGGGCACCGGCAAAACAAACAATATCGCGCAGGTAATGAAAATGGCCGGGATGTCATAATTAATCAAGCCCACCGTTCCACCAAAGGCTGCAAGAACAACTGGAATAACATATTGGAAGCCGGAAACGGAAAGTCTGGCCAACCCGTTGTGCGCGCCGGTGGAAGTATTGCGCATATGCGTGGGATAGGACTCCGCCGTGTAGGAAAACAGCATGAAGTTGGAGGCCATGTTAAACACGCTCAAAATAAATCCACAGGCCGCCACCAGGTAGAAATGGGTGGAAACCTGAGCGAACAGGTAAGCCGCGCAGGCTGACAGGGTAAGCGTGGCCGCTATGGGCAGCTTGCGTCCGCCCTTGTCGGCTATGAGCGAGGCCAGATAACAGCCTGCGGGCACGCCACAACTGATCAAGGTCATGATGGTAAGCATGGCGGCATGATCGTAGACCATCAGCGCTTCCCCGGTGGCGGCGTCAATGGCGGCCTTGCCCGTTGCCGGATCGATAACCGGTATGGAGGCCAGCAGCTTGCCCGTCCAGGAGGTAAAGGTAAATCCGGCCGGAGTCAGGCACAGGAAAAGCAGGGCCAGCAACAATGTACGCCCGATATACTTGCGGGTGAACATACCGCCGAGGGTTTCCATAACATTAGATCTGGGGGTCACCTTTCCGGCGGCCTCGGATAAATCAATATTTCGACCAGTTATTTCCAGAATTATCTTTTCAGCCTCATCCACACGGTTTTGGCTGACCAACCAGCGTGGGGATTCCTTGAGATATTTGAGGGCAACCACAAAGCCAAGCAGGCCAACGCCGCCAAAATAAAATACCCAGCGCCAGGCGTCGGGCGACAACGGCACCACCAAGCGGCAGATAAAGGCAATTACCGGCACGGCGCAAAAGCCTACGGCAGCCACAAGTCCCTGCCACTTACCCCGCGATTCGGCCGGAGCCATTTCCGCTATGTAAGCCTGAGAACATACCATGAGACAAAACACCCCGAAGCCGGTAAGCGAGCGGGCCACAATGAACAGAGTAAGGCTCTCTATTGGCAATCCGTTGATTATCGAACATACGGAAAACAACACTATGGCGCATAAAAACGTATTGCGCCTGCCGATGAAATCGGAGATCACCCCTCCAAGAAAGCCTCCGGAGGTCATGCCGATGAAATACCAGAAAATTATATGGGCCATGGCCTGATTGGACTCGGCTTGGGCCAGCCCCCACGATTTGAATATGGCCGGGGCGATGAAGCCAAAGTTCCAATTGTCCATCTGTTCAAAAAAATAGGCCATCATTATGATGAAAAAAATGACCTTATGCATTCCGGTTACGGCCAACCCGTCAAAATAATTATTCCTGACTCTGGCCCCGGCCGGTGCGCCGGGCGCGGAACCATTATTGGAGACAGCGGCTGAATTTAATGTGCCAGCGGACATATGCGCTCCTGCTGTTATTGTTTTATAGGGTATTTCCTCATACCGTACAAGAGGAGACAGAAAACGTCGCACTTACCAGAGCTTGCCTATCTTAAACTCAAAGCGCACGTTTTCCACCTTGGCGGGGCTTTCGGTATATTGCATAACAGGAAAAAAAGCGCCCACACCCGCCCACATACCCAGCGGTTCTATGGCCACGTTGACCGAAGGCCCCACAAACCATTCGGTGTAACCGTTGCGCAGATCTCTGGTGCGGCCTCTCACTTCCTTGTCTGAGGCGTTCTGCCAGATCATGGTGCTTTCAATGCCTATATCAAAATAATCGAACAAATAGCGGGCCTGGGTGTTCCATTGGAACTGGTCACCCAAACGCACGTCCTGGTTACCGCGATCAAAACGGGTGTTCCACACGCCTTCGGTTTCAACCTTAATGTCCTTGGTCAGAAATTTACCCACAGCGGCCTGACCGCGAAAACCCCAGACGCCAAAACCCGGAGGGTTGTCTGTGGTCCAGCCGGCTATGGGCAGCAGAACCGCGGCACTTGCGGAAGCGGTAAAAGGATCGCCCCGGCGCTCGTTCCAAGGCGACAGGGTGAGCCCCAGAACAGAATCGCCTATGCCGTAAATGTACTGCGGGTCAGGTTCGGGGTTGGTGCGCCGGTTATTGATGTAAGGGGTGGTGGACCATATTTCCAGATAATCGGTAATGCCGTAACGTACCTTCAGAAACCAGGCTTGGCTGAAAACGTCGGAACCTTTATAATCGCCAAAGGCGGTCACCTTGTCGGCGAAGGAAGCATTGATTACGGTAAGCAGAACGCCGTCGGGCATGCTGCCCGCCCCGGCTATGTTAACATTCACCGGAGGGCCGAAAATCATTTTGGAACGAGTGCTTTGCTTCTGAGGTGTTCTTTCCTCCTCTGCCGCCGAGGAAGAAGTTTGCGAAGCGAAAATGAGCGCGGCAAGAATGAGAGGGAGGAAGATGAATCTTATTTTCATATTTTATCCCTTGATCGATAGCCTTAAATTGTTGTGTGCAATTGGAACGGCGGGCGTGAACGGCCCATCCGCCAGTGCGGGCATCGGGAAAATATGGAAAAGCTTCAAATCGTTTTTTATGAAGGCCAGATCTTAGAGCATTTTACTAATTCCATTCGCAAAACGCTCTAAAGAGTTCTTAAGTAGCGGTCAGCCATCAGCGCGGCTATGGTTCCGTCAGCCGCCGCTGTTGTGAGCTGCCTGAACTGTTTCACATTGATGTCTCCAGCGGAAAAAACTCCGGGAATATTGGTGCGCATATTTTCGTCGGCTTTCATGTATCCGGCGTCGTCAAGGTCCAAAACACCCTTGAACAGCTCTGAATTGGGCAATTGGCCCATAAAAACGAAAATACCGTCCACTTCGACTCTGATTTTTTCACCGGTATTTTTATTTTCCAACAGCGCGGCCCTGAGGCTGCCGTTTTCCAGCTCCACGTCCGCAACTGTGCAACACAGCTGACCGTTGACGTCTTCACAGCAAAGCAGGCGATCCTGGGTTTGTTTTGCCGCAAAAAACCTGTCCATCTGCTCCACCATGGTTATGTGCGACACACCCAGCTGTTTCAAATAAAGGGCTTCGTCAAAAGCGCTGTTGCCGCCGCCGGCCACAAGCACTTTTTTGTCCTTGTAGGGGGCTCCGTCACATATGGCGCAATAATGTACCTGGTCGCATTCGGTGGGCAGATCCAGAGGTATGGGCTTTCTTCCAGTGGCCACAATCACGGTTCCGGCTTCGTAAAGCGCGTCTTCGGTTTCAATGATTTTAGGCTGAGCCTTAAGATCAAGATTTGTAATTTCGCAGACTTCCTCAACTGTTACGCCAAGGTGATCCACCTGTTCGCGCACTTTTTGCATCAATTCCATGCCATGCACTTCAATATAGGAAGGATAATTTTCCACTGTATAGGTGGAATTGGCCAGCCCGCCGGTGATATTGCTCTCAAGCATCACACAGCTTCTGTTGGCCCTGGCCGCGTATATGGCGGCCGTCATTCCGGCCATGCCGCCGCCGATAATTGCCACATCGAATTTTTTGCGTTCTTTCATACTGCCTCCAGAGCCAATTATCTGGCATTATCAAAGAAGGTTGTCAGTTCGCGCGGATTCATCAGTCCGGTCTTCACAGCCGCTACTTTGCCGTTTTTCAACACCAAAATAGTGGGCACGCGTTCCACGCCAAGATCGGCCATGGCCTGGGGCTCTTCTTCGCTGTCGAGCTTGAAAAGTGAAGCCTGCGGGCGCTGAGCGGAAAACTTTTCCATAACCTTTTCCATATTCTTGCAATGCGGGCATAGTTTTTTGGAGCAAAGCAGCACGCCCTGCCCGGAAGAAGCGATTGTTTCTTTGTAATTTTCGTTGGTTAATTGAGTATACATAAATTTTATCCTCCTAATTCAGCGTATTTTGTCCGCCGCAAATCGCCGCATATGATGTCGGCGGGCGGAACCCGACCGACGCGGTTTGACGGCTCACAGGCTCGCGGTCGCGACTACCGTCGCCTTTAAGGGCATGGGGCGGAACGGTTTAAATCTGACCTTATAGTTCTTTTATTCACATATTTCGTCTTTTAATGTCGCGTACACGACGTTTTTCAATTTTTTTTCATGCGATTAAATCCGCATGGCGAAGCAAGAAGCAAACTCTGCCGGGAGGGCAAAACAATGAAACACCGTCCTGTAATTTGTATTTTGGACGACGACAAAGACCGCTGCCTGCGTGAAGAACGTGCTCTGGATGCCGCTATCAAGGCAAAAAAACTGGAAGTTTCGGGAATGTCCAATTTCGGACCCAATCATCTGGCCCGCACCGGACTTGAAATTTTTCCGGCCATTGAAGTGGATGGAGTATATTTCACTCCCAAAAACAGCGGCCGGGAACTTGTATATGAAGATCTGTGCGATTTTTTGGACATGCTGACGCGCAGGAAGCTTATCGGCGGCTCGGAGATGCCTTGCTGACCAGGGCATAAAATTGAAGCGATTAAATAGGCATTTTGTTCAAAAAATAATTATTTGCGCAAAACGTCGCACAAAAGACGTTTTTTGAGGACTGAAGCGTTTAATATCGCTTTTAAGGGCATAATATTCGGGCGGAAAAATTACTTTTTTCACAATCGGAGCGGCCGTATAAACAGCCGCCGATGTAACTACACATCCGACAAACCCCGTCAGACGGGGTTGCCGTCAAACCTCGGGACTTTCACCACGAAGCGTCCCGAACCGGAGGGCTTTATGTCTGAAAAGAAAGTTGCCAAGAACGCGATTTTCATCATGCTCGACACCTTGCCGTTCAATTATCTGGGCTGCTACGGCAACAAAGTGATCAAAACTCCCAATCTCGATCGCCTGGCACGCAATTCCTGCGTGTTTGAAAACGCCTACAGCGAAGGGCTGCCCACTGTTCCGGTGCGCCGCTGCCTGATGACCGGGCGCTTCACCCTTCCTTACGGCGGCTGGAAGCCTCTGGAACATGACGACACTACTCTGGCCGACGTGATGTGGGGCCGCAAATGGCAGACCGCGCTCATTTACGACACCCCGCCCATGCGTCTGCCCAAGTTCGGTTATTCGCGCGGTTTTGACTATGTGCAGTTTATGCCCGGCCACGAGCTGGATCACACCTCTTATGCCGACGTGCCCCTGGACCCCACCTGGAGCGCCGATCAATTCACTTCGCCCACCATGGTCTATAATGAAAAGGGCGAACTCATCGACGAAGACAGCAAAGCCTTGCTTACTGAACTGGATCTCTTCCTGCGCCAGTTCCAGAAACGCCGCACCGACGCCGACAGCTATGTGGCCAAAGTAACCAGCGCCGCCGCTTCCTGGATAAAAGACAAGCGCGACAAAACCCGTCCTTTCATGCTGTGGATGGATTCTTTCGACCCGCATGAGCCCTGGGATCCGCCTTCGGTGTGGGCCAATGAGCCTTGCCCGTACGACCCCGACTACAAGGGCAACCCCATTGTGCTCACCCCCTGGACCCCGCTGGACGGCCGCATAACCGAACGCGAAGCCGAGCACGTGCGCGCCCTGTGCATGGAAAAGGTCACTCTGGCCGACAAATGGGTGGGCAAAGTGCTTGACACCCTGGAAAGCGAAGGCCTGATGGACGATACTCTGATTATCGTCACCTCCGACCACGGCCAGCCCATGGGCTATGGCGAGCACGGACATGGCATTATGCGCAAATGCCGCCCTTGGCCCTATGAAGAATTGGTGCACGTGCCCCTTATCGTGCATATGCCTGGCGTGAAGGGCGGCCAACGCATAAAGAGCTTTGTGCAAAACGCCGACATCATGCCCACCATTCTTGACGGCATCGGCCTTTTGGGCAAAGATGAAAAGCCCGATTCCGGGCACGGCTTCCCGGTCTATGATTGGTCGGAAATGCACGGCGAAAGCCTGCTGCCTCTGATCCGCGGCGAAAAAGACAGCATCCGCGATCATGCCATTGCCGGGTACTTCGGCAAATCCTGGTCGATCATTACCGAAGACTACAGCTTCGTGCACTGGATCGCCAATGACGTAAAGGATTCGTTCATTCTCAGAGGCGAGATGAACGACAGCGAGGAAATGTGGAGTTGCACAGCCGGGGCCAAGGTAATAGTTCCGGAAAATGACGAGCTCTATGACCGCAAGGGTGACCCCTTCCAGCTGAAAAACCTGATTGCGCAAAAACCGCAGGTGGCTGAAGAGTTACTTCAAAAACTGAAGCTGCGTATCGGCGAATTGCGTTCGTCATAAAAAAAGCCATAAAAATGAAAGGCGGAGGCTCCGGCCTCCGCCTTTCTCGAAAACTAGCCATGAAAGCATACACACCGCAAATAAGAATCATCAGTGTGGAACATGACCGCACCATGTCCGCGTCAACACTGCTGCGCCATGCCTTTGACGCCCAAGGGCTGAAGCACTATCCCATAATCAACGTCTTCTGCCACCTTGAGGCCGGGCGTTGCGGAGTGCAATCGGGCATGGTGGCTGTGGAGGTTGACGGCAGCATCGTGTGGGCCGGCAAGGAACTCACAGCCCGCATGGCCGAAGATTTTTGCGTTGCCTTGCAAAATTACGCCAAAAAGCAGGAGCAGGGGCTATAATGTCTGCGTAACCCTGGTCACAGTCACTTCCAGCACCCGGTTGAGAAAAGGAAATTTTTTCTTCATCATTTCATATTCCTCTCCCTCGCTCAAAAAGCGTGTGGTTCCCTCAAGGGCAAAGCCCGCGCCCATGCTGTGCAGCCCCATAACCTCTTTACTGCCGAAAACCATCTTTATTTCGTTATTTATGGCGGTATTGCTTTCGGTCACGCGCATCCCGGCAGCCGGGATCAGCAACCGCTGATCCGATGTAATATTAATATAGCTGTTCCAGGTGGCTGCAACGTGAGCGCCTTTTTCCGTCCAGGAAACAATGGGGGCTACGCCTTCTTTGGAGAGAACATTCAAAAAAGTTTCAGTGAACATGGCTGGTCTCCTTATAACCTTTTGCTTTTTAAATTATCCATTGCCTCAAGCCGGTTTTTGAACCTGAAGCTGATTGTTCCGCGCCGCCTTCCAGCAGCAAATCTATTTCAACTCTTCCATAACCCTCTTCAACTGCTGTGCAGTGGCGGAAAGATCCTGTACGGCCGAAGACGATTGCACCATGCCGTCGGCAGTTTCGCCCACAATACGGTTTACTTCATCCAGGGCGCGGTTGATTTCTTCGGAAGTGGCGCTCTGCTCTTCGGCGGCCGTGGCAATGGAAGTTACCACACTGGAGTTGGCCGAGGCCAGATCCACTATTTCACGCAGGGCCGCGCCCGAGGAATTGGCCAGCTCCGTAGCTTCGCTTACACTGGTGACAGCCTTGTTTACTTCATTTATATTGGTATGGGCCGAATTTTGTATGGCGCTGATATTGTCGCCCACTTCCTTGGTGGCCTGCATGGTTTTTTCAGCCAGTTTGCGCACTTCGTCGGCAACCACGGCAAAACCGCGCCCGGCTTCTCCGGCCCTGGCCGCTTCAATGGCCGCGTTCAGGGCCAGCAGGTTGGTCTGATCGGCTATGTCAGAAATTACGTTCATCACCCCGCCGATGCTCTCGGCCTGCTTGCCAAGTTCCTGCATATTGCCTTGCAAATTGGTGGCCACATGGTTCACCGCGTTGATGGAGTTTACGACCTTGTTCACCAATCCGGCTCCATCCGAAGCCTTTTTGCGGGTGTTTTCACTCTGCTCCGAGGCCTGCCCGGCGCTGCGGGCCACTTCTATGACCGTGGAATTCATTTCGGTCATGGCGCTTACAGTAGATTCCATACGGCTGCGCTGAACTTCCGCCCCGCGCGAAACCTGCTCCACCTGGGCGGCAAGCTGTTCCGCGGCCGTGGCCACGCGGTCGGATATTTCATGGGCCTGCTTGGCAACGTTCATTATTTTGCGCTCAGTGTCCTTGATCTGGGTAAGGTCCACAATAAATTGCAGCACTGATGCCAGTTTACCCTGGCCGTCCTGCATGGGAATGGCTGTATATTTAATGTCCAGGCGCTTGCCGCGCGGCCGGGCCACGGTTTCGCCGCTGCTGATCTGATTGGAACGCACGGCGTTGGTCAGTCCGCAAACAGAGGAACCGTAGTCTTCGCGGCTGAACATTTCGCTGCATGTTTTGCCCTTGTAGTCGGTACCGGCCAGATCCTGGGCCACCTTGTTCAAAAAGGCGGCCTTCAAATCTTTGTTCAGCACCACCATGGGTGAGGGGATATTGTTGAAAATTATGCCCATGCGCTTCAGGATATTGTTGGTGCCCCGCACCAGACCAGCGAATTCCCCGGAAAATTTGCCTGCGTCGCCCTGAACGTCTATATACCCGGCTTCAACCTGTTTTTCGATATAATGCAGTTCGCTGACCACGTTCTTCAAGGTGTCGGGAATGGCAGTCATGGCCGTGATCATATTGCCCACCTCTCCCTTTTCCCGCGATTTCACCTGGAAGCCGAAATCCCCGGCAGCAATGGCCGAGGCAAAGTTCACCAGTTCTCCTAGCACGCGGATGAAGCCGAAAACTATGAGCGCGGCAATCAAAGCGCCGGCGGCCATACCGCCCGCGCTTATGCCCATCATGGTGTTTTGCGCTCCGTTGTTGGACGCCAGAGTTTTGGATCCCTGCGCATCCATATCTTTGTTCACATCGGAACTGAGCTTGGAGGCCGTCTGAATCATTCCACCGGCCAAGCGCATAATATCCGCCATATTACGCTGCAGGGCGGTGCTGCGCACAATCATTTCCTTGAGCGAAGTATGCAGCGAAGCATAATGCTGCTTCAGGGCATCAAAAAGAGTGCGTCCGGATTTGGTCATTACCACCGGCCCGGTATTTTGAATATCAAAGCCCACCACTTCCAGGGCTTTCAGGGCTCTTTCCCCGTCTCCGGCATCCTGCGAAGCGGAAAAACGGCTGATTTCCGAGCGCGCCTCTCCAAGATGCTTCTGGCACACCTGCATGGCATCGGAGGCCTCTATATTGTTAACATTCATCGAGTGGGCACTTATGGCCACCATGCGCTCGCTCATTTCCTGCGAAAGGGGCAACACTACATCTGTGTACTGTTTGGTCACAGCCGCCAGATTGCCTGAAATGGAGTCCATGGTGGCGCGCAATTCACTTTCTTTGCCCGTAATATCGGTTATATCCCTCTTGCGCGATTCTATCTTGATGAACTGCATGGTTTCCCTGGCCTGCTCCATAATTCGGGAAAGATCTCTGCGGGCCTGCTCCATGCTCTGCATATTGCCGTTGGCGCTGTAATCGTGCACATGGGAGAGCAGGGAATTGAAGCTCCCGGTCATCTCGCTGGTAAGTACATTGAAGCGAGCCAGACGGCGATATTCATTAAAGCCGTCAGAAGAAGCCTCAAGCCCCTTGAAGCCGAAAAATGCCAGCGCCGCCATCAGCGCGATCATGATTACGAACCCGGCCACTATTTTAAATTTGGTTGTCATTGGCAACTCCTGTATGGAACTGATGGTGGGGGGGGGAATTCAGAATCAGAACAACTGATATGACGGCTTCTGGAACGAGCTGTATATTCGCTTGGGGTCTTCAGTTATACGCTTGTATTCAGGAGACTTTAGAACATCCAGCAAATCTTTGTGCATCTGGCTGTTCACCGCGGACGTGCGTATGGCAATGACATTAATAAAATCTTTAGCCAGAACCTCGGAAAACAACACGCGCGCGATATCCAGACCGGCAAAAATAGCAAAATTGCCGTTAATTGCCGCCAGAGCCACATTGTCCAACTCATCGGCCGTTTTGGCCGCGTCAACAGAAATAATTTTCAGATTGTGCGGATTGTCCTGAATATCGTCTTCGGAATATTGCGCGGGGTTGGCCTGAGCATCCATGATCAACAGTCTGGCTGTCTTCATCAGGCGAAAAGCTCTGGCCTTGTTGGTGGGGTCGCTGGGTATGGCAATTTTCGCCCCTGAAGGCACCTCATTGAGCGAGGGCACTGTTTTGGAGTAAATACCCATGGATATGGTGGGAATAAAAGCTATGGCCGTAAGATCGATCCCGCGCTGCTTTTTGAAATTCTCCAGATACACCAGGTGCTGGAACATGTTCAGGTCAATTTCTCCAGAGGACAAAGCCAGATTCGGCTGCACATAGTCCGGGTATTCCTTGAACTCAATGCGGTACCCCTTGGCTTCGAGGCCGGGCTTGATCGCCGCGTAAAACAAACTGGCATACGGCCCTGGACAGAATCCGGCTTTTATCACTTTTTCCGCCGCCAATGCCTTTGGCGCACCTGTGAAAATGGCAAATGCAAATACAGCGAACAGTACGGTTAGGTACACAATCCGTTTTTTCATGAGGCAGCCCCTTGTGGCTTCAAAGTTTGGCGTTTCAAATGCGGTGGAAATCAGTGTTGGAGACTCGTGTTATGCTTTACGTATATCGACATAAATATAATAAACTTATGGTCCAGCCACGTTTTTTTTGCGTGTGACGAACGCTGCACAGCATCTTTGATCGCATATGTATTCATGTAATTGCTTTTGTGCGCAAAGTCGCATAGTTTTATTCGGGTAGGCGACATACACAATTCTGCATATCTATGTCGTATTATTTAAAAAAAATAACATTTGAGAAAAAAAGAAACACTGTGCAATTTGTTCTCATAAAAAGTTTTTGAAAAAGAGGATGGGGTTTTGGGGGAAGGAGAAAGAAATTTTTCCCAAAAAGTTTTTTCTCCTTCCCCCAACACACTATTCCCTGAAGGCTCTACCTCATGCTGGACGACTTTCTCTGGCTGCGTTGGCCCGCCTTGCTTCTGGTTTACACCCTGACTGCATGGGTGGTCATCCATGCGCTTCTGCACAAGAGTGATCCGCGTTCGGCCTTGGGCTGGACAGCGGCGGTTGTTTTTTTGCCTCTGGTGGGTTCTGTCGTCTATTTCATTTTCGGCATTGAGCGGGCCGACAGCCGGGCCTCACGGCTGATGCGCGAGGCCGCGCTTCTGGCCAAGGGGCGGCGCGACTCGTTGCATGGCGGCGAAGACAGCTCACACCCTCCCGGCTACCTTGATGAAGAAGAAATAAAAACCCATTACCCTCTGGCCAGAATAGGGCTGAACATAACCGGCCGCGCGCTGGTGGGCGGCAACAGCGTGCGACCGCTTTTCGACGGCGAGCAGGCTTATCCGGAAATGCTGAAGGCCATAGCCAAAGCGCGCGACCATGTATATATGGCCACCTACATCTTTAATCACGGCGAATATGGCATGCTTTTCGCAGAGGCCATGGCCAAAGCAGCCGGGCGCGGCGTTGACGTGCGCCTGGTGGTGGACGGCTTTGGCGGCACGGTGTATTCTTGGCGCAACCCTTGGAAAAGCCTGGCCCAACATGGGGTGAAGGTAGCCCGCTTTTTGCCTCTGCGCCTTTTTCCGCCCAATTTTTCCATTAACCTGCGTAATCATCGCAAGGTGCTGGTTTGCGATGAAATCGGTTTTACCGGGGGCATGAACATAGCCGACTACCACATGGCGTCACGCGGACGCGGCTATCGGGTACGCGACGTGCATTTTGCCTGCCGAGGCCCGGTTGTGGCCCAATTACGCGAAGCTTTTCTGCTGGATTTCGGTTTTGCCACGGGAACATATGACGAACCGGACAATATATACGAACCGACCGGCGGCTGGTCGGCCTGCCGTATGGTTATGGACGGCCCCGGTTCGGGCGGCGACCCGCTGCACGACCTGATTTGCGGTACCATAGGCGGGGCCAGGGAACGGGTTTTGATGATGACGCCCTACTTCCTTCCTACCAGAGAAATTATCGCGGCCCTGCGGGCCACATCGTTGCGCGGAACCGAGGTCAAAATAGTGCTGCCGGCCAAAAACAATCTTTTTTACATGCAGTGGGCCAGCATTCACATTCTGCCGAACCTGATGAAAGCCGGGGTGCGCTTTTTCATGCAACCCCCGCCATTTGCCCACAGCAAGCTTCTGCTGGTGGACAACGAGTACAGCCTGATCGGCTCGGCCAATATGGACCCCCGCAGTTTGCGCCTGAATTTTGAGATGAACATGGAAGTTTTCGATCCGATGCTTAATAATAGGCTCAAGGAACATTTCGTTGATACCATGGCCAAAAGCCGCGAGATAACCGCGCGCGAACTGCTCGGACGCCCTTTGCCGGTGAAATTGCGCAACGCTTTTTGTTGGCTTTTTTCCCCGTACCTGTAATCTTGTACATATCTCACATATTGACATCGGAAGCGAAATCCACGACGCTCCAGCCCCCTCTCCCAATCTCGCCCTCAGGACTCCGCAATCATGAGCAAATCTTCAAATAAAATGTTTTCCCGCCGCACCTGGCTGATCATTGCGGGCATAGCGGCCATACTGTTTTTCATCTGGTGGCGCACCGCCCCGGAAACGCCGCGCGGCCCGGCCGGAGCCAGACCCCAACCGGTGCGGGTGGCCACGGCTACGCAGGGAAATTTTGAGATAGTTATCGCCGGTATAGGCACGGTAACGGCGGAAAGCTCGGTTACGGTGCGCACGAGGGTGGACGGCCAGCTCATGGCCCTTTATTTCACCGAGGGCCAGATGGTCAAGGCCGGGGATTTGCTGGCCCAGATCGATCCCCGCCCCTATGAGGTGCAACTTACCCAGGCCAAGGGGCAAATGTCCAAAGACCAGGCCCTGTTGACCAATGCCAAACAGGATCTTGCCCGCTACACAGTGCTGCGCAGGCAGGAATCCACCTCACAGCAGCAAGTGGACTCACAGCAATCACTGGTGCGCCAATATGAGGCCGCGCTGAAAACCGATCAGGGACAGATAGACGCGGCTCAGCTGCAACTGACATACAGCCGCATAACCGCACCCATTGACGGCCGCCTGGGCATCAGGCTGGTTGACCCCGGCAACATTCTCCATGCCAGCGACACCAACGGCATTATAGTAATCACTAAAGTGCATCCCATTTCGGTGATCTTTACCATTACCGAACAGCAGGTGCCGGAAGTGCTGGCCGAATTCCGGGCCGGAAAAAAACTGACTGTGGAAGCCTGGGACCGTGAGCAAAAAACTCGGCTGGCTGTCGGCTATCTGAAAACCACCGACAATCTTATCGACGTTTCCACCGGCACCTTGCGCATGAAAGCCGAGTTTTCCAATGAAGACGACAAACTTTTTCCCAATCAATTCGTGAATGCCCGGCTTATGGTACGCACTCTCGAGAATGCGATCAAAATTCCCGCTTCCGCCCTGCAAAACGGCAGCCAAGGACCTTATGTCTTTACGGTGGCCAACGGCAAAGCCGTGATGCGCAAGGTAACACCGGGGGCTATAGACAAGGGCGTGGTGCATATACGCGAAGGCGTGGCCAACGGCGACGTGGTGGTAATTGATGGCGTTGATCGTCTGCGCGACGGCAGCCCGGTGAGTTTTCCCGGCATGATGGGTGAGGGAGCCTCAGGTCGAAAACAGGCCGGGGCACAAGGCGATGGTCGCGGCGGCGGCAAAGGCGGGCAGGCTCCCGAAGGGCATAGTGACGGCAACACCCCGATGAGTAAAAGAGAGCGGGCCGCACAATGAATCCTTCAAGAATTTTCATTGAGCGCCCCATCGCCACTTCGTTGTTGATGGCGGCCCTTTTGCTGTCAGGGCTCATGGCCTACCGAATTCTGCCCATTTCGGCCCTGCCCCAAATCGATTACCCAACCATGCAGGTGAGTACCCTTTATCCTGGGGCCAGCCCGGAGATCATCGCCTCAACCATCACCTCGCCTCTGGAGCGCCAATTCGGGCAGATGCCGGGCCTTAAGCAGATGACCTCCACAAGTTCGGGCGGAGCCTCGGTAATCACCTTGCAGTTTACCCTGGAAATGACCCTGGATGTGGCCGAACAGCAGGTGCAGGCGGCAATTAACGCAGCCAACAATCTTTTGCCCTCGGACTTGCCCTGGCCACCCATTTACAGCAAAATAAACCCGGCGGATCCACCCATTCTTACCCTGGCCGTCACCTCCGACACCCTGCCCATGACCAGGGTGCAGGATTTGGTGGACACGCGCCTTTCGCAAAAAATAGCCCAGCTTCCGGGCATCGGTCTGGTCAGCCTGGCCGGGGGCCAGCGCCCGGCCGTGCGCATTCAGGTGAACCCCCGCGCCCTGGCTGCCTACGGTCTGGGTATTGACGCGGTGCGCTCCACAATCGCCGCGGCCAATGTCAATCAGGCCAAGGGCAGTTTTGACGGGCCGGAACGCGCCTATTCCATTGACGCCAACGACCAGATTCAACAAGCCGCGCATTATGGCGATATAATCCTGGGCTACAACAATGGCGCGGCCGTGCGCGTACGCGACATCGGCAAGGTGGTTGACGGCGCGGAAGATGTACGTCTGGCGGCCTGGGCCGGATTTAAAGATCCCAAAAGCGGTGATCCGGTGGTGCGCCCGGCCATTATTGTGAACATTCAGCGCCAACCCGGATCAAATGTCATTGAAGTGGCCGACAGAGTAAAAGAGCTTCTGCCCCGCCTGCGCGACACTCTGCCGGAATCGGTTGAAGTAAAAATACTCACCGACCGCACCGACACTATCCGCGCTTCCATCCGCGACGTGCGCAACGAGCTTTTCATGGCCATAGCCCTGGTTGTGGCCATTATGTATGTTTTTTTGCGCAATGTTCCGGCCACGATCATTCCGGGCGTGGCCGTGCCCCTTTCGCTCATCGGCACTTTCGGCATCATGTACATGGCCGGGTTTTCCATCAACAACCTCACGCTCATGGCCCTGACCATCGCCACCGGCTTTGTGGTGGACGACGCCATTGTGGTTATTGAAAATGTGAGCCGCTACATTGAAGAAGGCGACCCGCCAATGGAGGCCGCGCTGAAAGGCTCGGCGCAAATTGCCTTTACTATCATATCACTCACTTTTTCCCTGGTAGCCGTGCTCATCCCCCTGCTTTTCATGCAGGATGTGGTGGGGCGGCTTTTCCGCGAATTCGCCATTACCCTGGCCGTGTCCATTCTGCTTTCGGCCTTCATTTCCCTTACGCTCACACCAATGATGTGCGCCTATATCCTGAGAGCCAAGCACGAGCAGAAAACTCCCGGCCGCCTGGAGGCGGTCTTCGAAAAAGGCTTCGAGGCCTGCATACACTGGTACGACCGTTGGCTGTCGGTAATTTTTCAGCATCAGCGCATCACTCTGGCTGTGGCTGGAATGACCCTGCTGCTTACCTTGCTGATGGCCTGGATGATTCCCAAGGGATTTTTTCCGGATCAGGACACGGGCATAATCCAGGCCATCTCCGAAGCTCCCCAGGGCACATCCTTTGATTCCATGAGCCGCCGTCAGGCCGAGCTGAGCAAACTCATTCTCGAAGATCCCGATGTAGACAGCCTGTCTTCGATTATCGGCGTGGACGGGGTCAACTCCACCCTAAACAGCGGGCGGCTGCTGATCAACCTCAAGCCTCTGGAGGATCGTGACAGTTCCGCACCGGCCATTGTGCGCCGCCTGACGGAAGAGTCGCACCGGCTTTACGGCATCAACGCCTACATGCAGCCGGTGCAGAATGTGACCATTGAAGACCGCATCAGCCACACCCAGTATCAAATGGTGATGGGTTCCATTTATGCCGATGAACTGCATACCTGGGTACCACGACTTCTGGATGAATTGAAAAAGGAACCGGCCCTGCGCGACACTGCCTCCGACATGCAGGAACGCGGCCGTCAGGCTTTTGTGAACATCAACCGCGACACCGCCGGGCGTTTGGGCATAAAGACTTCGGATATTGACAACGCACTTTACGACGCCTTTGGCCAGCGCATCATTTCAACCATTTTTACCCAGAGCAACCAGTACCGGGTTATTCTGGAAGTAGACCCGGAGTTTCGCCGCAACCCGCAGGATCTGCGCGGCATTTACATCCCCACACCCGACGGGGGGCAAGTGCCTCTGCATGTGCTGGGTTCGGTGGAAGAACGCTTTGCCCCGCTGGCCATAATGCGCCAGGGGCAATTTCCGGCCGTGACCGTGTCTTTCAACCTGGCGCCCGGTTCTTCTCTGGGCGAAGCCGTGGACACAATTAACGCGGTGGAGAAAAAAATAGGACTTCCCGCCACAATCTCCACCGCCTTCCAAGGTGCGGCATCGGCCTTTCAGGCCGCCCTGGCCAATGAAGCCTGGCTGGTGCTGGCCGCTGTGGTGACCATGTATATTGTGCTCGGCGTGCTTTATGAAAGCTATGCCCATCCCATAACCATTCTTTCCACCCTGCCCTCGGCCGGAGTTGGGGCGTTGCTGGCTCTGATGCTGGCCCACATGGACCTCGGCGTGGTGTCCATTATCGGAATTATCCTGCTCATCGGCATAGTAAAAAAGAATGCGATCATGATGATCGACTTCGCCCTTGAGGCTGAGCGCGAAGAGGGTCTGCCTCCGCTCGAGGCCATTCACAAGGCTTGTCTACTGCGCTTCAGGCCAATTCTTATGACCACGGCAGCCGCCCTTTTCGGGGCCCTGCCGCTGATGCTGGGCACGGGCATGGGGGCGGAATTGCGCCGTCCTCTGGGCGTGACCATGGTTGGCGGGCTGCTTTTCAGCCAGCTTCTCACCCTGTTCACCACCCCGGTGATTTACCTCGCCATTGAAAGCATCAGCCGCCGCCTGGGCTTCGGTCAGCCAAAGGAAGATGACGAAGACGCGCCGCCAAAGCCCCGTTTTACTCCTCATCAGGTGGAAAAGCGCCATTCCGAAAGGCTGCTGGGTGAAAGTCATCATCACCATAAAGATGAACACCACGAGGGAGATCATCACAAGAGAGAGCATAAGGGCAAAAAGCCCGGAGAAGAACCGGCATGATCAACTTTTCCGCGCCCTTCATCCGCAGGCCGGTGGCCACCACCTTGCTCACCCTGGCCTTGGCTCTTTCGGGCGTGGTGGCTTTTTTGAATCTGCCCGTGGCCTCGCTGCCTCAGGTGGACTTTCCCACAATTATGGTCAGCGCCTCGCTCCCCGGCGCCAGCCCGGACACCATGGCCTCATCCGTGGCCACCCCGCTGGAACGCAGCCTGGGGCGTATTGCCGGTATAAGTGAAATGACCTCCACCAGCGGCATGGGCTCCACACGCATAACCTTGCAGTTTGACCTCGATCGCAATATAGACGGCGCGGCCCGCGACGTGCAGGCCGCCATTGACGCCGCACGCTCCATTTTGCCGATCATGCCCTCAAACCCGTACTACCGCAAAGCCAACCCGGCGGACGCGCCCGTCATGATGGTTTCGCTCACTTCCGACATTATTCCGACGCGCACGGTTTATGACTTCGCATCCACAGTGCTGGCCCAAAAATTGTCGCAGGTGGACGGCGTGGGGCAGGTGAACGTGGGCGGCGGCTCGCTTCCGGCCGTGCGCGTGGAATTGTCGCCCGACGCCCTGAACAACTATGGCATATCCCTCGATACCGTGCGCCAGGCCATTGCGGGCGCCAATGCCAGCAGGCCCAAGGGCATGCTGGAGAATGACCGCTACCATTGGCAGATCGAGGCCAATGACCAGGCCAAAACCGCCGAAGAATACAAACCTCTGGTTATAGCCTGGGTCAATGGCGCGGCAGTGCGCCTCATGGATGTTGCCAATGTGACCGATTCTGTGCAGGATATACGCAACGCCGGTTTTTTCAACGGCAAGCGCGCCACCATGATGATCATTTTTCGCCAGCCCGGCGCGAACATCATCCAAACTGTGGACAATGTTAAAGCCACCCTGCCCCAGCTCATGGCCTCGCTTCCGGCGGGCATAGACATGCATGTGAGCATGGACCGTACCCCCACCATCCGGGCCTCGCTGCTGGAGGTGGAACGCTCGCTGTGCATTTCCGTAGCCCTGGTGATCATGGTGGTGTTCATCTTCCTGCGCGACTGGCGAGCCACCCTCATCCCAGGCGTGGCCGTGCCCGTGTCGCTGATCGGCACCTTCGGCGTCATGTATCTCTGCGGCTACAGCCTGGACAATCTCTCGCTCATGGCCCTTACCATCGCCACCGGCTTTGTGGTGGACGACGCCATTGTCATCCTTGAAAACATCAAGCGTCATATTGAGGCCGGTTCCACTCCGTTCCGCGCCGCCATGCGCGGGGCCAGAGAAGTAGGTTTTACCGTGCTGTCCATCAGCGTTTCCCTGGTAGCCGTGTTCATCCCCATTTTATTCATGGGCGGCATTGTGGGCCGTCTGTTCCGCGAATTCGCCGTCAGCCTGTCTGTGGCAATCATGGTATCCTTGCTGGTTTCGCTCACAACCACCCCCATGATGTGTGCCTATATGCTGCGCCACACGCCCTCGCATCCCGGCGGCCTCAGTAATATGGCCGAGCGGGCCTTCGACGCCATGCACCTCGGCTATGCCGCCAGCCTGCGTCTGGCTCTGCGCTACAAATTCATCACCCTTTTAAGCCTGCTGGGAGTGGTGGGCCTGACCATTCATCTGTATATCATCATACCCAAGGGATTTTTCCCCCAGCAGGACACCGGGCGCATCATGGGCTCCATGCAGGGCGACCAGAGCATCTCCTTCCAGGCCATGCGCACCAAATTGGAACAGCTTCTCAACATCGTCCAGGCCGACCCGGCAGTGGAAAGTGTTGGCGGCTTCACCGGCGGCGGGCAGCGCAACAGCGGCAATGTGTTCATCGGTCTGAAGCCCCTTGCGGAACGCGACGGCAAAAGCGCCATGGACGTAATCAACCGCCTGCGGGGCAAGCTGTCCATCATTCCCGGAGCCACACTGGTGATGCAACCAGCGCAGGACGTGCGCGTAGGCGGCCGCCAAAGCCGCGCCCAGTTCCAATACACCGTACAGAGCGATGACCTGCCCTCCCTGCGCACCTGGACTTCCCAACTATACAACCAGATGCGCCTGCATCATTCCGTTACCGATGTGAACAGCGACCAGGAAGAACGCGGCCTGCAAATTTCCCTGAATATCGACCGCGACGCGGCCTCGCGCCTGGGTCTGACCATGAATTCCATAGACAGCGCCCTCAACAATGCCTTTGGCCAGCGCCAGGTTTCCACTATCTATACCGACCGAAACCAGTACCGCGTGGTCATGGAGGCCGCCCCGTCCTATCTGCAAAGCCCAAACGGACTTGATTCGCTCTATGTCCCCTCAACCTCGGGCAAGCTAGTCCCCCTTAACAGCATTGCCCCCTGGTCCATAACCAACACCCCTCTGGCCGTAAACCATCAGGGGCAGTTTGCCGCGGCCACCATATCCTTCAACCTGGCCTCGGGCGCGTCGCTGTCCGAAGCCTCCCAAGCCATAGACGACAGTGTGCTGCAAGTGGGCAAACCGTCCAACATAAACGGCAGTTTTCAGGGCACAGCCAAGGTTTTTCAGGATTCGCTGCGCAGCCAGCCATGGTTGATCATGGCCGCCGTGCTCACTCTTTACATAGTTCTCGGCATGTTGTACGAGAGCCTGATCCACCCCTTGACCATTCTTTCCACCCTGCCTTCGGCCAGTGTCGGCGCATTGCTGGCCCTGATGTTTTTTCGGACGGAATTCAGCCTGGTGGCCCTGATCGGCGTGCTGCTGCTGGCTGGAATAGTTAAAAAGAACGCCATAATGATGATCGATTTCGCCATTGATGCCGAAAGACGCCGCAATCTCGCCCCGGAAGAAGCCATTTATGAGGCCTGCCTCATGCGCTTCCGGCCCATCATGATGACCACCATGGCAGCGCTTCTCGGAGCGCTGCCCCTGGCCCTCGGGCGCGGCGAAGGCGCGGAACTGCGCACCCCCCTCGGCATTACAGTGGTGGGAGGACTTATAATGAGCCAGATGCTGACCCTGTACACTACGCCTGTAATCTATATCTACCTCGACCGCCTGCGCTTGCGCCGCAAAAACGCCCCGGAACACGGCGGGTCTATGAACCTGCCCAAAATGGCCGCCTTCCTGCTGGTGGCCCTTCTGCCCGTTTTTCTTTCCGGCTGCGCCATAGGCCCCAACTATGAGCGCCCGTCAGTGGAAACCCCTCAGGATTGGAAAGAAAGCCAGGCTCTCGCCCATAACGCCATGTGGAAAGAAGCCGCCCCCGGCTCCATAACCGATGACGGCTGGTGGCGCGTTTTCAACGACCCGGAACTCGACCGCCTCATGGTTGAAGTGGCAAGGGCCAACCAGGACATCGCCCAGGCCGAGGCCGCCTACCGCCAGGCCCGCTATCAGATGTACGAAACCAGAGCCGGATTCCTGCCCACGGCCGATGCCAGCGGCTCCATAAGCCAGGGCGTTTCCGCGCCCGGCGCAAAACAGCGCGACACCTATTCCGTTACCGGACAGGTGAGCTGGGAACTGGATTTGTGGGGCAAGGTGCGCCGTTCCGCCGAAGCCGCCTTTGCCAATACCGAAGCCATGAACGCCGCTCTGGCCGGAGCGCGCCTTTCAGCCCAATCCCTGGCCGCGCAAAACTATTTCACCCTGCGCAGCACCGACGAGCAACTGGCTCTATACAAGCGCACCATCGAAGAATACGCCAAAGCCCTCACCATAACCCAGAATCAGTATAATGCGGGCATTGTCACCAAGGCTGACGTGGCCCAGGCCGAAACTCAACTCTCCTCGGCCAAGGGCGACGCCGCCGACCTGGACATTCAGCGTCGCCAGACCGAACATGCCCTGGCTGTGCTGCTGGGCAAACCTCCGGCGCTTTTTTCCCTGCCCCCGGCCCCGTTCGATAGTCATCTGCCCTTTATTCCGGCCACCCTGCCCTCAATTTTGCTCGAACGCCGCCCCGACGTGGCCGAAGCCGAAAGAAACGTGGCCTATGCCAATGCCAACATCGGCGTGGCCATGGCCGCCTTTTTTCCCACCCTGTCCATTTCGGCCAGCGGCGGCTACACCGGCACCACCCCCGTGGATCTTTTCACCATTCCGCAACGCATCTGGGCCATCGGCCCCTCCCTGGCCCTCAGCCTCTTCGAGGGTGGAGCGCGCATAGCCCGCACCGCCCAGGCCAAGGCCGCCTGGGAAAGCTCCATAGCCTACTACCGCCAGACCGTGCTGACCGCCTTCCAAGATGTGGAAGACCAGCTCGCCGCCCAAATCATCCTTGAGCGCGAATCCGAAGACCGCAAGCAAGCCATGCTGTCCTCGCAAGAATCCATGCGCCTCACCCGCAACCAATACCTGGCCGGGACCGTAACCTATCTCGACGTGGTCACCGCCCAAACCATAGCACTATCCAATGAACGCACCTACGTTGCCCTCAAAGGCCGCCGCTACAACGCAGCAGTGCAGATGATCAAAGCGCTTGGTGGGGGGTGGGATCAAAAGATGCTGAAAGATTAAAAATTTATGATTTAAAACATACCTCAAAATATGGCCAAAAAAAATATATAGTGCTATAGCCACTAATATGATAAACTGCCAATAGTATATGATTATTAATAAATATACTTGACGCCTTAATTTGTTACGCATTCCGCAAGTCATTCCCGCGCAGGCGGGAATACAGTGTATTTATCTTGCGAAATTGTTTAAGGCGCCGAGTATAAAAGGACCGTGTGCATGTGTGCCGCTCAAAATACAACCTCTGACACAAATGAAATAAATCAAACAGATAAACTTCAGCCTGCCGACAGGGCATTCGAAAATACAAAACGAATGTCCGCGCTATTTGATTCGGACGATATTGGAATTGTAATTAAAGACGAAAACAATGTGATACTCGGCTGGAATCTTGGCTCGAAAAATATCCTCGGTTATTCGGAAGATGAGATCGTAGGCAAGTACTCCAATGTCATTACAACGGGCGAGTCGATTGCAGACCTTGACAAGGTGTATGCCAATTTGCGAAAAGGCAAAACCTGCCCCAATATATATGCGAATTTACGGGCAAAGAGCGGCAAAATTATTCATGCAAGGAATTCCTATGTCCCCACTTTTGATAATGGGCGCTTCACTGGCATGATTATCATTTTCCGCGATGTTACAGCGGAAATGCACGCAAAAGAAAAACTTCACGATTTGGCGGCCATTTTTTCGGTACCCGGCACGGGAATTATGCTGAAGGATAAAAACGATGTTATAACAGACTGGAATATTGGCGCATATAATATTTTAGGCTACAGCGTTGAAGAGGCTGTGGGAAACACTCCCGCGCTCTTTGCGACGGAAGAATTTAAAGATGAATATATAACGATTAATAAAAGGGTATTGGCGGGAGATTTTAAGGCAAATGCCGAGGTGCCGCGCAGGCATAAAAGTGGACGGAATATAGTATGTCTCGCTTCCTATTCGCCTATTGTGGATAGTGCGGGAGCGGTAGTCGGCTCCACTGTTATTTTTCACGAAATAACCGAAAAAAAACGGCTCGAGCGTGAACTTAAAGAGCTTTATGACAATACTGCCGCAATCATACGCGAGCTGCCGGCGCCTATTTGCGTCCTCCGCAAAAAAGATAAAACCATTTTAGAAGCAAATACGGCGCTTGCCGATTCCTTTTTTCCAAATACCAGGCAGGGGCTGATAGGCAAATCCGTCCTGCCGTTCATAATCGAAAATTCGGCGCTTTCAAAGCGGCAATTTGTAGAAAATATGGACAACGGAGTTGATTTCACTGGAACAATTATGACGGACGACGGCAAACAGGTCGAGGTGCAGATTATGCCGCGCCACCTTATGTACCATGGGCAGGAGGCGCTTCTCCTGCATTGTACGGATTTAACAAGTCACAGGCAAAAAGAAAAAGCCTTGCTCGACGCCGCGGTAGCCGCAAAAGAAGCTTCCGATATGAAATCCAGCTTTATTGCCAACATGAGCCATGAAATCAGAACGCCTCTGAACGGCGTAATCGGATTTGCGAATTTGGCGCTGGATGATGAGACAATGTCGGATAAGACGAGAGAATATATTTCTAAAATTAAAATCAGCACAGACGCTTTACTTTCAGTTGTAGGCGACATTCTGGATATTTCCAAAATAGAAAGCGGACGGATGGAAGTTGAAAAAACTCCCTTTAGCTTGCACGACATTTTTACACAGTGCGAGTCCATTATGGGGGCCAAAGCGAAAGAAAAAGGAATTTGTCTTTATTTTTATTCAGAGCCGTATATCAAACAATGTCTGGTCGGCGACCCGACAAAGCTGCGCCAGGTATTACTGAATCTGCTTGCAAACGCCATCAAATTTACCCACAAGGGAATTGTAAAATTGATGTCCATTGCCGAGCATATTGACGATACACATATAAAGGTTTTTTTTGAAGTCAAGGACAGCGGCATTGGCATGTCTGAACAGCAGTTGAGCCAAATATTCCAACCCTTTGTACAGGCGGACAGCAGCACTACAAGAAAGTATGGCGGTACCGGCCTTGGGGTGACCATCGCCAAAAACATGATTGAATTAATGGGTGGAGAGCTGAAGGTGGAAAGCCTGATAAAAGTCGGCAGCAGATTTTCTTTTGAGCTGACCTTTGAGGCCGCGGAAAAGCTCACCTGCGAACTGGATACCCAAAACAGGCAGATACCGGAAAAGCTTATGCGGCCAACCTTTTCAGGCGAAATTCTGGTCTGCGAAGACAACGAATTAAATCAGGAGGTAATTACTGAGCACCTCTTAAAAGTTGGGTTAAATTCGGTTGTAGCGCGAAACGGGCTGGAAGGCTTTAATCTTGTGAAGCAAAGAATGCTTGACGGCAAACCGTTCGATTTAATTCTTATGGATATCCATATGCCTGTTCTGGACGGGCTTGAAGCAACTGACAGGATAATAAAATCAGGCTGTGAAACACCTGTTGTCGCCATGACAGCCAATGCGATGAGCAATGATGTCGGAATATATTTGTCGCAGGGTTTGAGCAATTATATCGGGAAGCCGTTTGCTCCAGAGGAACTATGGTCGTGCCTGGCGCAATACCTTACTCCAATCGCGTGGTCGCCGGTCACTGTGATTAAACGAAACGCAAGCGCCAGTGACGAATCTGGAGGCGGTTCAGGCCAAATCATTGATAAAGACCTCGGCTTGAAGCGGTTATCCTATGACGAAGCATTATACAGCAGGCTGATTTATGGTTTTTTAAAATCCAACCGCACAACATATACAGAATTTGAAAATGCCTTGAGCGACGGCAACGACCGGTTGGCCGCGAGAATTGTGCATACCTTAAAGAGCACCGCCAGTTCCATCGGCGCGCTGGCCCTGATGAAAAGCGCATCCGAATGCGAGCGGATGGTGACCGACAGCAACATAACAATTGAAGCGAAAAGAAAGCTGAAAGCGGATTTAGAGGCGGTTCTCGGCGAGTTAACCCGCATATGCGCGGCTGGGCCCACATTGGGAGCCTTGACGCCCGCTGAAACAAATCCTGACATGGACATAGATGCCGCATTGGAGCTTGTTGGCTTGTTGGAGCCGTTATTGCAAGTTGGCGACCTGGAGAGCATTGCGCTTTGTGGGAAGATTCATGGTTTCCTGTCTCCACTGGGTGAACCTGTCAAAACATTATTGACTCAGATTGAGGATTTCGACTTCGATACCGCTTCCGAAACACTTGCTCATATTAAAAGCGTACTTTCAAGGAGACAGGAGTCATAATAAAATGGATGAGCATGAAAAATTCAGCGTCCTGATCGTCGATGACGAAAAATCCAATTTAGATATCCTGAGCAGCCTTTTGTCGGCGGACTACCGTATATATTTGGCAAAATCCGCAGCAAGAGCAATGGAAATCGCAGGGAAGAAGTCCCCTGATTTAATTTTGCTCGACGTGATTATGCCTGAAGTCAGCGGCTTTGAATTATTGGTTGAACTAAAAGAATCGGATATTACAAGACAAATTCCCGTGATTTTTATTACTGGCCAATCAAATGAGGATGATCAGGAAAAAGGCTTTTTGCTCGGAGCGGTAGACTACATTACAAAGCCATTTATCAATTCCATCGTAAAGGCAAGGGTAGCCACGCATTTGCAAATTGTCAAACAAATGCGCGCAATACAAAAGCTGGGCATGACCGACCCACTGACAGACCTGCCAAACCGGCGGAATTTCGAATATCATATAAATATTACATGGGAGATGTCCGTTCGCGACAAACTTCCGTTGAGCTGCATAAGCATTGATGTTGACAACTTTAAAAAATACAATGATACCTACGGGCATCCGCAGGGCGACGCTTTGCTCAAAGGAGTTTCCGACATATTCACCAAAGCTGTAAGGAGGAAGATCGATTTGGTTGCGCGAATCGGCGGCGAGGAGTTTGCCGTCATATTACCGAACACCAATTTTGAAGCGGCTTTGGCCATGGCCGAAACCATACGCTCCAATGTCGAGAGCGCACAATTTCCTTTATCGGATGGCACAACCCCCACAAAGGTAACGATAAGCCTGGGGGTCGCATCTATTATCCCCACCAATAATGATACAATATCGGAACTGATATCTAAATCCGACAGCGCACTTTATGCCGCAAAAGAAAGCGGCAGGAATCGGGTATGTGGAACAAATCTTCAAAAAATTTAAATTTTATCCTGATCAGGAATTTTATCATTTGAAAAAAATCAATCAAAAAAACCCGAAATCGTGTTTCCCTCCAGAATAGCCGTCCCCGTAAAGCCGCGCCGGGCCAGAACCTCAAGAGCCATGTGTCTTTGTCTCGGCGCAAGTTCAGGGCATTGCAGCAACGGTTCAGGCGTGAGCCGCAAACGAAAATTGTCAATTCCCAATGTCACCTGTAGCTCCGCTTCAACATCGGCCAGCCGCCGCAAAATCTCCGCATTCGGGTTCATGCCGTAAGCCAGGCGCGTAAGTAGACACGGCCGCGAAGCCTGCTGCGGATTTTCCATACCGGCAAGTTGCGCCATGCGCCGAATGGCGGCCTTGCTCAAGCCAGCCCCGGCCAGGGGCGACAGCACCCCATCTTCACGCAGGGCAACCATTCCGGGTCGGTAGGCCAGCAAATCATCGGCATTGGAGCCGTCGCAAAGGGTGCGCCCGCCGTAAACGCCAACCTTCAGGTTGATTTTGCGAGGCCGCGTGCCCGCAACAGCCGCAAATGCCTGTTCTGTCGCTTCACAGTCGTTCAGCGCCTCCGCCATGGCCGCTATCAGCGCCTTCTTGCAAAAATAGCAGCGCTCCTTACCGTTGTCGGCCACTCCGGGCAGGGCCAGCGGATCAAACTCGATTTTCAGAAGCGGCAAGCCCACCCTTTGGGCAAAGTCAAGCGCATAGGCTGTTTCCGCTGCCGGAATGTGCGGCCCAAAGGCGTGTAGGGCCACCACGTCCAATCCGGCACGCAAGGCGCAAAAGGCCAGAGCGCGGCTGTCTACCCCGCCGGAAAAAGCTATGGCCAGAGGCTTGCCGTAAGCGGACAGAACAGCTCTTAACGCTCCTTCTTCCGCACAACAAGTTTTAATAATCATAATCAAGCCTGCCTTAAAACAATCGCACCACCGATCCCAACTCCGCCATACGTTCCTTGCATTGTCTGATGGTATAGGCGCCATAATGCACAATGGAAGCGATCAGCGCGGCCGAAGCTTTGCCCTGACTCACGGCCTCATGCATGTGATCCGGGTTTCCGGCCCCGCCC
Source organism: Desulfovibrionaceae bacterium (assembly GCA_031553655.1). GTDB lineage: Bacteria > Desulfobacterota > Desulfovibrionia > Desulfovibrionales > Desulfovibrionaceae > JAVBLG01. Next base: position 72,974 of record JAVBLG010000075.1, read on the forward strand.
GAGGCAATCACCGGAATTTTCACCGCCTCGCTGATCATCCTGGTCAAATTCAATTCATAGCCGTCCTTGGTGCCGTCGGCGTCAATGGAATTGACACAAAGCTCGCCCGCACCCAGCTCTTCACATTTCACGGCCCAGGCCAGGGCATCCAGTCCGGTGTAAACGCGCCCGCCATGCACCACTATTTCATAACCACACGGCACGGCCTCGCTCACCGCCACTTTTTTCACGTCCATGCCCACCACAATAGCCTGGGAACCAAAGGCTTCCGCTCCTTGGCTGATTAGCATTGGACTTTTCACAGCAGCGGAATTGATGGATATTTTTTCCGCTCCGGCCAGCAGCACAGCCCGCATGTCCGCCACCGAGCCTATGCCCCCGCCAACGCAAAAGGGAATGAAAATGGTTTCGGCCACCCTGGTAACTACGTCCAGAAAAATGCCGCGCTGCTCGTGCGAAGCGGTAATATCGTAAAAAACGATTTCGTCAGCCCCTTCTTCATAATAGCGCCGGGCCGACTCCACGGGATCGCCAATATCCACATTTCCTTGAAATTTTATGCCTTTGGTCAACTTGCCGGCCCGTACGTCCAGGCAGGGAATTACTCTTTTGCTAAGCATTGGACTTCCTCCGGCAGAATTCATAAAAATTGCTCAAAAGCTTCAAACCTGGAGCACCGCTTTTTTCCGGATGGAACTGCACGCCCCACAACCCGTCGCGGCCATATACGGAGCAGAACTCCATGCCGTATTGCGTGGTGGCTATAACCAAATCCGACGACGGTTCCACATAGTAGCCGTGCACGAAATAAAATTGCGCCTCGGGAGAGATGCCCTCAAGCAATGCGCTATCCCGCTTCCGCTGAAGAGTGTTCCAGCCCATATGCGGAATGCGGATGTGTTCCCCGCTTTCATCACGTAAATCCGGGTTGAAGCGTTTGCAGCTTCCGGCGGCCAAGCCCAGAGTTCTGGTGTCATTTTCTTCGCTGTATTCCAGAAATATCTGGCAGCCCAGGCAAACTCCGATTATCGGCTTGCCCTCGGCCACAGCCCTTTCCAAAATGGGCACAAGGCCAAAAGAGGCGATGCGTCCCATGGCCTGCCCAGCCGCGCCCACCCCTGGAAAAATGATGCCCTCAGCCACCCCGGCCGCCTCCGGGTCGGAAGTAATCGCCGAAGGTATGCCCAAGTGCTCCAATGCACGGCGCACGCTGGTCTGATTGCCTGCGTCATAATCCAAAATAGCTAACATGGTTGTCCCTTTATTAAAATGGATTGAGATATTGGGGGAAGAGGAAAAAACTTTTTGAAAAAAGTTTTTTCCTCTTCCCCCAAACCCCCATCTCCTTTTTCAAAAACTTTCAGTTGCGCATCGATATGTCGTAACTTGGCGTTTCCTGCGATGGTTGAACCGTTCTGGACGGGAGCGTCATTCAAAAATACGTTGAACAAAGGCTGTAACCTCTGTTGCCACATAGTCTCTGGTTTCCTGATGTGTTACAATAAGATGCCGCCCCGCCGATCTGTTTTTGATGCGGCTGAGCCGCACGGTCACATCGCTCGATGAACAGTTTTCGGCTATGTGCCAGGTGTTCCACTTGTTGCAGGTTCGATCATTGTAATCCTGCATAAGCAACAGGGGGCAACTGACCTTGGGCAAATCTTTTTCCAACTTGCGGGTATTGCGGTCCAAATCCAGCAACTGCGGAGGAAACACCGTGTTGTGTCCGCGCCAGGGCGCAATTTCCCGCGCCTTGGGGTTGCTCTCGGGCGGCTCGACTTTTTCCAACACACGTCCGAATATGGACAGGAAAAAAAGCCGCCAATCCGCCATGAAAAAAGGATACAGATTGGCCAGACGCAAGGGCGAAGCCAGAACCGCGATCCCGTTCGGATTGTGCCGCGCCGCCAGCCATAGAGCCAACAGACCTCCCAGCGAAAAACCGGCTATAGCGGTTTTGCCCGCGGCGGCCAGCTCAAGGTATTCGCGTTCCACATGTTCCGTAAAATGCGCAAAACGCGCCCGTCCATATTCTTCAACATTGCCGCCGTGCCCGGGCAGGAGAACAAGACGCGGCGCAATGCCCGACTTTTCAAGAGTTTCAGCCAGACGCTCCATTTCAAACGGTTGCCCGCCCAGGCCATGAATAAGTAAACAGGATTTTTGCATTCGGATCAATTTGGGGTTGTTTTTCTGATTATATCATGTAACAGAGCTTCGCGCTCGCGCTCGCGGACGCTGTCGTACTGCTAGGAACTATAATTGGTATTAATCTTGAAAAGATTGGCCCAGGAACTCATAAGCTGACTCCGGTCGGTCCAGGCCGCGGTTCCGGAGCGTTTCATATGCCTTACCCGCAAATGCCCCTGATAAAAAGGCAGACCGTTTTTAAGGGCATGGCGTATGTCGTGCTCCAGATCGTCGTACTGGCTGGGGGAAAAACGCAGGTCAAAGTGCCCCGCTTCATCCAGAGCCGCGCGCCGGAAAAGATGGCAGCATCCGGTTACCGAAACACAAGGCCGGGCATAGGAAAATTGGCCGAAATCAAGCACTTGGTGATGCAGCCCACTGAGTTCAAAATTTCTGATATGTCCCGGTTCCAGCCCGTTTTGCCCACCTTGCATAGAGCCGCGCTGCGCACCTTTTTCCAGATGCAGATCCGCGCACTGAATAAACATGGGTGTAGCGTAATCCACCACCCGGCAACCGTAAACCGGATGATCGGGATTGGACAGCATGGTCCGGCCCAAAAGCCCCAACCAGTCGGGCGGAACCAGGGCGTCGTCGTCCAGAAAGGCCACCCAGTCGCAAGCTTTGGTTTCGGGCAGAGTCAGCAGCCAGTTGCGGGCGGCCGGAGCGCCGATGTTACAGGGCATGGCTAGGCGCTGGAAGCGCTCGCCAAAAACTGCGGCGTACTTTTCGAGCACCGCTGGGGTGGCGTCGGACGAGCCGTTGTCGAGCACAATGACGGCGGCATCGCCAAGGTTGGATTCCGCTATACAGGAAAGCGTGAGATCCAGAGGCTCGGCCTTATTCCAGGTATATAAAAGCACCGCGCCACGGCCTTCGGGCAAAACTCCCGGACGATCCAGGCCGCCAAGAGCGTCGCTGCGTCGCAGAATCAGGTTGGTGTGCCAGGGCCGCTCGGCCAGCACGGCCTCCCATTCTTCCATGGCCTTGTCCATATCGCCCAGGCGGGCACAGACTTCGGCCAGGCGCTCGCGCCACAAAAGCACGGGCAGAGCGGAAGCGGCGCGGGCGTACAGATCCATAGCCTGCCGCCATTCTCCGGCTGAGAAGAAAACGTCGGCTCGCATAGCATCGGCCATGGGTTTGGGAAGATTGTTGAATAAATCAATCCAGCCCAGCATCCATTCGGTTTTGCCATTGGTAAATCCCGTAAGCATCGCGATCCGCAACCAGAAAAGATTGCCGGGATCCTTGCGACGCATTTGTTTGAGATATTTTGATAATTCTTCAAAATCGCGTTGCGCCAGGCGGAGGTTCAATTCGGAAGAATCTTCCGGCGGCCGCGAAGACATGGCCACAATACGGGCTACCTTATAGCAGGAAACAGGCAAAAAAGGACGCGACTCGTGCATGGACGCCATCTGCCCGACAAAAGAGCCGTCAAGCATGTCGCACTCAAGGGCGGCCCTGGCCATCTCCAGGCCAACGGCGCCAAATCCGCTCTTGGTGCGCTGCTCCATAGTGCCGAGCTTCATCGCCGTTTCAGCCAAACCTATAAGATGTTCCTTTCCAACGCTGCCGTTAAGCAGGGGAACAGCCAGTTCGTGTGGAAGATCGGACCAGGAAAATTGCATTGTTACCTCATGGCGTTTTATTCTCACTCGTTATACAATGGGAAAAGCGAACCCGCAATAGATTGACCATTTCAACAAAACATACTGAAATTTTACACCATGCTCGATCCAAGACGAACAGCGGAAGAACTCGTAAATCTTTGCGCCACAGTGCCTGGTTTTGAATGGGGAGCCATTGGCGCGCATAATGCTCTGCGTTTGGCCGGAACGGCCCTGACCAATGCGGGCACGGCCTCTTTCGGCTTCAAACTGGCTTTTTTCGCCTTGGCCGACCACCCGCTCGACTCGGAACTCATAAAACTGTGCGCGGCTCTGGGCCGAAACAATGCGCCCCCCTTGGCGCGATTTGCGCAAGCTCTGCTGAAATTTTGCGCTACCTCGGACAAAACGCTTCCATCCTTGTCCGGGAACGATTTTACGGAACTACGCAAGGAAATTGTCCCGGAACTGCGGGGGGAAAGCGCCATTTTCCGCCTGGGGCAGACTTTTGAATGGTGCGTGAACCACGATCCGGATGGGGAATGCCTGGAAGAGGTTATGCGGATCATGCCCCCGCTGCTTGAAGAGGATGCGGATCAAACTTTACGCGCCAGATTGCGGGCTGGTTTCGCCCTGGCTCGCCGCGAACCAGATGAAGCCCTGCGTTTGCTCGATTCCGCCCCCATGCCCGGCTTTGAAAACTGGTTGAACTTGCGCCGGGCCGACTGTCTGGCCCGACTGGAACGCCTGAACGAAGCCGCCGGGCTTTTATGGCCGTTGTGGCAGTCCATGCCCACGCACCCCAATCTTATACTGGCCTTGCACAATCTGCATTTTGGCGCGCCATTGCGCGAATTGCCGAAAGAAATGCCTCTGCCGCCCATTCTGCTTTATTCCTGGAACAAACGTGACATTCTGGCCGATACCCTGCGTTCGCTGCTGAACACCGAAGCAGCCGGAGCCCCGGTTTTTGTGCTCGACAACGGCTCCACCGACGGCACGGCCGACATGCTGCAAAACATGGCCGAAAACTTTCAAGGCGGAATGCGCATAATTTCGCTGCCGGTGAATATCGGAGCCCCCCCGGCCCGCAACTGGCTGCTGGCCCTGCCCGAACTGCGCGCCTTTGAGCGCGTGGTATTTCTGGACGACGATCTTGTTCTGCCCAAAGGCTGGCTGGCCGCTCTGCTGGCCGTTGCCCGCGCCAATCCCTCGGCCGGGAATATCGGCTGCGCCATAACCGACCATACGCCGCCATATGCGGTGCAGGCGGCAGACTTTTTCTCCCTGCCCCCACAAATGGGCCAGCGCAGTTTTGTAGATCTGGAAGAAAAATTCCTGATTCACTGCGCGGCCGCGGGCGGCCGAGAAAATCTGCTGCTGCGCCATGTGCGACCGTGCCTTTCCGTTTCCGGCTGCTGCCATATGATTAAAATGGACGCGCTGAAAAGTTGCGGCGCCTTCGACATTCGCTTCAACCCCAGTCAGTTCGACGACCTGGAACGAGATCTGCGTCTGGCCCTGCGCAAAATTCCGGTTATGTACACCGGCAATTTTCCGGTGCGCCACGTGCAGCATTCAAGCCTGAAGCAGGCCGTAAGCCGAGCCAGGAGTGCCCATATTTTCGGCAATAAAATCAAACTTGAATTTCTGTATTCCGAAGGGCAGGCCAGGGAAATGCGCGAATTCACACAAAGTATGGCCCGGCAGGATCTGCTGCGCAAATGCACGCAACTGGCGGGAACAAACCCTAACCTGTAAATCTCCCCGAACGGCGCGGCAAGAAAATGCCGCCTCCGGAGCGCGCCAAATGAAAGTTTCTATAATTATTCCCGCCTGGAACCTGTGGGAGATGACTCGCGATTGCCTGGAAAGTCTGGCCCGGCACACCCCGGCGGAGCTTGCGGAAGTGATCGTGGCCGATAACGGCTCAACCGACGCCACAGCTTCGGAACTACAAAGTTTTGGAGAGAATCTTTTTGGAAAAAATTTTAAGGCGGCCCGCCTGGAAAAAAACTTCGGCTTTTCCGCCGGGTGTAATGCCGGGGCCAGGGCCGGTTCCGGCGATCTGCTATTTTTTCTGAACAATGATACCCTGGTAACGGAAAATTGGCTTCCGCCGCTTATAAACGCTCTGGAAAGCCCGGCCATCGGCATGGTCTCGCCCCTGCTGGTTTTTCCGGAATCGAACCGGGTGCAGCATTGCGGGGTTGTGTTTGAACCAACGCTGGCAGTGCGGCATTTATACAGCAATTTTCCCGCCAAGCACCCGGTTGTACGAAAAAAACGACGCTTCCAGGCTCTTTCCGGGGCGGCCATAATGCTTTCGGCTGGACTTTTTGAGGATTGCGGCGGATTTAACGAAGGTTACATGAACGGATTTGAAGATTTGGATCTCAGTTGCGCGGTACGCAAACGTAACATGCACCTGGTCTGCGAGCCGGAAAGCGTGATCGTGCATCTAACCAGCCAAACCCCGGGACGCAACGACCACGATGAACAGAACGCCCGCCTGCTCAATCAACGCCATGCCGGAGCCTGCCTGCCCGATTTTCACCTGAAAGTGATGGAAGACGGGTTTATTCCGCTGCTTTCCCCCTCCCTGGACATTTACTGCGCATTACCGCGCGAAAAAGAAGAAGCGCTGAACCGGGCCTTCGCCTCCTCTTTCGAGGCTTCGCGTTGCGCGCGCCGTCTTGAGGGCGAACCGTTCTGGCAGGGCGGATACGAAATGCTGGCTCGCCATTTTGAAACCAAAGACGATTGGCCTGGAGCAATGGAAACGCGGAAAATGCAAAGCTTCTTTTTTCCCTTGGCCGAAAATGCCATGGCTCTGGCCAAAACAGCGCTTAAAGCGGGAAATAGGGCCGAGGCCGACAGCGCCATGGCGGCCTGCGAGGCTTTTATGGCTGATGCGCGCAACGAACGCATGGTGGACAGAGCCAGAGCCATGGCGGATTGGGGAAAAAAAGCCGGGGATAAAGTGATCGAAAAACTCTATGCGGATTGGTCGGAAGAATATTTTAGAAAAATCTAGACAAGCATGGCAAATTCCTGCAAGCTTTCAGCAGCCGGCCCTCAGCCGAGAATGGCAGGCCAATTTGAATTCCACGAAAAAAAAGCCGCTCCCCGAAAGAAGCGGCCTGACCATAAAATTTAATGGTCGGGATGAGAGGATTCGAACCTCCGGCCTCAGCGTCCCGAACGCTGCGCTCTAGCCAAACTGAGCCACATCCCGAAGCATCGAGATTGAGATAAATCAAATTTTATACTTTTGGCAAGCAATTTTTGTGGCCACCGCGAATATTTTTTGAATATTATCTATGTAAGGCATTTTAGTACAAAGATTTTTTTTGTATTTCAATTATTTTTTATTTCCAAAAACAGGCCTCCCCATATTAAGTAAGGCTTGAAAACAATAAAATAAAGTGCTAGCTTACGGCACTAGTCGCGCCGTACAATGCGGTATTTCCGGCAAAAAAAATGTCTGGAGAATATACAAGCCGCTTGAGAAGGAGTTTTTGGTGATTAAAGTTCTTATAGTCGACGACTCCGCATTTGTGCGAAATTCATTGACATCACTCATATCCAAAGACAGCGATATCGAGATTGCCGGAACAGCCAGGGACGGAGAAGACGCCCTTGAAAAAATTGAAAAGCTGAATCCGGACGTTGTCACTCTTGATGTGGACATGCCGCGTATGGACGGCATCACCACGCTCAAACGCATGATGCAAACATCGCCCCGGCCTGTGATCATGGTGAGTTCGCTTACCCGTGAAGGGGCCGAGACCACCCTTAAGGCCATGGAATACGGCGCGCTGGATTTTATACCCAAGGCCATCGGCCTTGGGGAGCAGGCGTCTTTTGCCGCTGATCTGGTGGGAAAAATCAGGGCCGTATCCCGTAAAAAAAGCCTTGTCCGGCTCAGAGCCGGCAAGATGTTCCCCCCCAGCGCCGCCCCTCAGCCCATAACTCCTTCTCTGACAGCCAGGCGCGTCGCACCAGCCGCAGTTCAGGCTTTGACCACTCCGGGCAATTTTTATCGCGGATCGCATGAAATAGTAGCCATAGGCGTTTCCACCGGCGGCCCGCCGGCTGTGCAAAAAATTTTGAGTGCCCTGCCCGCCAGATTTCCGGTGAGCATCGTCATAGCGCAGCACATGCCCGCGGCTTTTACCGGCCCTTTTGCCAGCAGGCTTGACAATGTGTGCAACATTTCCGTCAAGGAAGCCGAACACGGCGACAGGCTTAAGCCGGGCTGCGCGTATGTAGCCCCCGGCGGCAAACACCTCACCGTCTTGCAGCGGGCGGGCGGCTTTGAAGTTGCCATAGGCACCGAACCGACTTCCGCCCTTTACAAGCCGTCTGCGACAGTGCTTATGGAATCCGTGGCCAGGGCTTCGGGCCGCAAGGCAGTGGGCCTTATCCTCACGGGCATGGGCAGCGACGGGCTTGAGGGAATACGCGCCCTCAAGGAGCGCGGCGGGCACATAATGGCGCAAAATGAAGCATCGTGCGTGGTCTACGGTATGCCCAAGGCTATTGTGGACGCCAACCTTGCTGACCAGATTCTGGATATAGATCACATTGCCGACGCTTTGATGATGGCCGTAAACGGTTGATTTACAGGAATATGGAATCTGATAATCCAAAATCCGTCTTTTTAAGGATCAATATGAAAATGGACCAGATGCAGCAACCGGACGCACAGCAGATTTTGCTTGGCCTCAAGAGTGAAAACAGCGAAGTTGTCCGCAATTCCGCATTCGCGGCTGGAGAGGAAGGGCTTGTCGAGGCGGTGGAGCCTCTGCGGGATCTTATCATCGGCAGCAATATTGGTGTTCAGGAAGCTGCCGAATACGCCCTCAGAAAGATACGGGGCAGCAAGGCGGTGCATGCCCTGTTGCCGCTTCTGCGCAGCGATGATGCCCCCGTGCGCAACATAGCCATGGATGTTCTGCGCGAAATCGGCGGCGACGACGTACGCGCCCTGCAGACTTGGATGCATGATGCCGAAGCCGACATGCGCATTTTCATATCCGACATTCTGGGGTCCACCGGAAGTCGTCAGGCCGTGCCCCTTTTGTGCGAAGCCCTGCTTAAGGACCCCGAGGTCAACGTGCGCTATCAGGCCGCGGTGAGTCTTGGCTCTCTGGCTTACCCCGAAGCGGTCGATTCCCTGCGTCAGGCCATGCACGACGAGGAGTGGGTGCAGTTTTCCGTTGTGGAAGCTCTTACCAAAATCAGGGCCGACTCCACGGTAAACGCTCTGGTGCTGGCTCTTTCCACCTCGTCCGAGCTTGTTTCCTCAATGATAATAGAGGCGCTTGGCGAAATGGGCAATGTAAAAGCTGTGCCCCTGCTCTTCAAGTCGCTTGACAAGGCCTCATCGCCGCTCAGGCATCGCACGGTGAAATCCATTGTACAGATTCTCGGAGGCCGTTCCCTGTCGTTGCTTTCGCAAAAAGATCAGCAAAAATTTAAAACCTACCTGCTCGACGCCCTTGATGACGAGAGTGAGTCCATTCTTCTGGCGGCCCTTTCCGGGCTGGCAGTCATGGGCGGAGAAGAAGGCACCAGGGCCGCTTTTGGCCTTGCCGTCAAATATGATCCCGAGCTCAACCCCGAAATCGTGGAAGCCATTGTCAATACTGTGGCGTCCATCGGTTACAATGACGACTTTGGCGCCGCGTTGCGCTCTTTTGACGAAAAAGTCGTTTCGGCCGCACTTTATGCCTGCGAAGCCATGAACGACCACCGGGTTATGGAAATTTGCAAGGAAGCTTTCTGGTCCTGGTCGCGCGACTTGCAACGTCTGGCCGCCAAACATATGGCCATGCAGTGCCAGGAAGAAGATCTCGAATTTTTCGAAGACATTCTCGATAAGCACGATGACGGTGATGTCCTGAAGTCGGCCCTCTATTTTGTGGGAGTGCGCATGCGCCGCCAGGAGGCCATAAACAAAGTCTTTAACATGCTCGAACACTCCTATGACGATGTAAAAGAAGCGGCCATTGAGGCCTGCATCGCCATGGGCAGCGACGAGGTCAAAAACAAGTTCAAGGAATTCTTCCGTAACGAAGATTCCATGAAACGCATGCTGGCCGTTTACGCTCTGGGACGTCTTGGCGTCGACGAAAGCCTGGCGGAACTCACCGAGGCGCTGGAAGACGAAAGTCTGGCGGTACGCCAGCTGGCCGTGGAGGCTTTTGCCCAGAACGGCGACGTCTGTGAAGGCCGCCTGGAACTGCTTTTGCCGCGCCTTAGCGACGAAAGTTCTGAAGTGCGCACAACCATGGTCGAACTGCTGGGGCACTGCAGCGGCTCCGCATCCATGCCTTACCTGATTTCCGCCCTGCAGGATTCCGACGACTGGGTTAAAATTCGCGCGGTGGAAGCACTCGGCAATCTTAAGGCCGAAGAAGCGGCCCCTCAGCTGGTACAGCTTTTCGAAGACGCCAGCCCCATGCTCACCTTTAAAATTATTGACGCTTTAGGGAATATAGGAGGTAATATAGCTTTCCGTTCTCTGCTCGGGCTCATGGATCACGAAGATCCGGAAATCCAGCAGGCCGCCGCGGAGGCTGTATCCAGGATCAAGGGCGAACAGGAGTAGTTAATGTCTTCACTCTTCACCGGCAGCACTCCATTCCGCAAAGAACTAAAAATATCAGATGAAGAATTCGTACAGCTGCGGGACTTCATTTATCAGCAATGCGGGATCTACATAGGCGAAAACAGAAAGTACCTCATAGAGAACCGGCTTTCCCAGCGCATCAAGGAGCTGAATCTCAAATCATATATGGAATATTACAATTTCTTGCGCTTTGACGCTTCAAGGCGCACGGAATTGAACCGGCTTTTCGAGGTGGTAACTACCAACGAGACCAGTTTTTACCGAAATCCGCCGCAACTTCAAATTTTTCAAGACGTTGTGCTCAAACAAGTGTTGGACGAAGCGCGCAAAACCGGGCGCAAACGTCTCCGCATATGGTCCGCCGGATGTTCGTCGGGTGAAGAGCCTTACACTTTGGCCATCATTCTCCACGAAGTGTTGCGTACGGAAATAAGCACCTGGGATATAAAAATAACCGCCAACGACCTTTCCGAACAGGTGCTGGCCTCGGCCAGACGCGGTGTGTACACCGACTACAGTTTACGCACCACCCCCAAGGAAATAGTCTCCCGCTACTTTATAAAAGAAGGCACGAACTACAAGGTCGATCCCAAACTCAAGCAACTCATATCTTTCGGGCAGATCAATCTGAACGACAGAATGCAGATGGCCAGAGTGGAAAAATCGCAGGTGGTTTTTTGCCGAAACGTGATTATTTACTTTGACGACGAGATGAAGCGCAAAGTCATAAGCGCTTATTACGATAACCTTATGCCCAACGGTTTTTTGTTGATTGGCCATTCCGAATCTTTGCATAACATAAGCCGAGCCTTCAAGCCCGAACATCACACAGGAACCATTGTCTATCGCAAACTTAGTTGACAATGCGCCGCCTTTGGCGGCGAATTTATCGGGGAGGCCAGCTTTTGGCGGTCAGATTCGTGGATTGCCGTAACCGGAGGAGAGATGGGCGAATTCAAATCCGGCTTCATGATAAGCGGTTCACATAAACAGTACGAGGAAAAATCTCCACTAAATTATTCCGATTCGGTTCGAGACGGCAAAGTTGAGGATATACGGGTTTTTCCCTCGGCCGTAGCTTTGCAGCCCAAGAAAGATTTGGGGCTTAAAAGCACCGAATCATACGCCCAGGATTCGGTGGAGCAACATGTGTCCGCTGAAGTGGTCGGAGGGCTGCGCGAACAGAGCAAGCAGAAGAGGTGCAAAATTCTGGCGGTAGCCAATCAGAAAGGCGGCGTGGGCAAAACCACCACAACGCTGACTCTGGGGGCTTCATTGGCGCGAATGGGCAAAAAGGTTCTGTTGGTGGATCTTGATCCCCATGCCTGTACGTCAATACACCTGAAGCTTTACCCCGGCGAGCAGACCACAACGCTTTATGATCTTTTCGCCCTGGAAAACGGGGATTTTTCAGAGTTGTGGAAGCGTTTGGCCATACCTGTGGGCATTCCGGGAATATCAGCCGCGCCAGGGCACATACGTTTGTCGGAACTTGAATTCGACCTGCGCGATCGAACTAACAAGGGGATGATTCTCAACGAGTCTCTCCATCATGTTAGTGACAAGTATGATTATATTTTACTCGACTGCCCGCCGCATGTGGGAATTTTGCTGGTTAATGCGCTGGTAGCCTGCGACTTGTTGATCATACCGATTCAAACCGATTTTTTGGCGTTACATGGGCTTAAGTTGCTGTTTGACACCATACGTACACTGAACAAGGTTTTGCCGGAGCCTGTCCGTTACCGGGCATTGCCCACCATGTTTGATCGCCGGGCCAGGGCTTGCAGACGCGTTCTGGATCTCATGCGGCACAAAATGGGCAATGCCATGTTCGACACGGTTGTGGGGGTGGATACGCGCTTCAGAGAAGCGAGCGCCATGGGCTGTTCTATTTACGACATAGATCCTGAAACTCAAGGGGCGAGAGCCTATGATTATCTGGCTGAGGAAGTAATGAACTTATGGTAAAAACACCTGAAGAATATTTCCAGGCTCAAGATTTCGACCCGCCCCAACCGGGTGGAACAGAAGACCTTACCGTGGCTGAACGCGCCTTTATGGACAAGTACATGGGCGTCGACGGAGCGGCGGCTCTGGGCATATCCCCGGCCGCCGGCATGGGGGGGATTACAGAAGAGGTTAAAGCCGTTTATGTGCCGCTCGACGAGGAGTTGCGCGGGGAACGCACCATCCAGATGGTGTCTTTTATTCTGGCTTCCCAAGTGTACACCATACCGATTGTCGCCGTTCAGGAAGTCATAAGGTATATGCCCCCTGTTCTTCTCCCCATGGCTCCCGATTATGTGGCCGGGGTAGTTAATTTGCGCGGCAGGGTCACTCCGTTGATTTATCTGGACAAGCTTCTGACCAATGAGCCACGTAAGGGGGGAGAAGAGCAATTCATAATCATCTGCTCCCGGCGCGGGCTTCAAATCGGTCTTATGATAGACAAGGTCCACACAATGTATATGATCGAGCAGCAGCAGATCATCTGGAACGTGGAATCGCAAATCGGGGCCAGCGCCGAGTATTTGTGTGGACTTGTGAACATAGATGAAAGCATTTTCGGTATTGTTTCAATAGATCTGATTATTGATCAGGTACTCCAAAGATAGGGACATATCATGAGCAAACACATCATGGTAGTTGACGACTCCAAGACGATCAGAAACCTGGTGGCCTTTGTGATGAAGGCGGAAGGGTTCAAGGTGACCACGGCCGAAGACGGCCTGGATGCCATTGAAAAGCTTTACAACATGGGTAAGGTTGATCTGATTGTCTCCGACGTCAACATGCCGCGCATGGACGGATTTACCTTTATAAAAACCCTCAGGGAACAGGAAGCGTACAAGGATATCCCCATTATTGTGCTTTCCACGGAAGGCCAGGAAAAGGATATACAGACGGGCATGAGCTTGGGCGCGAACCTTTACATGGTAAAGCCGGCTCAGCCGGAAAAGATGGTCAGAAATATAAAGATGTTGCTCGGATGACCGATAAGCATAGCAAAGGCATCGACAAGAACCCGATATTTGTTGTGAAATCTTTATATTATTGAACCAGTAAAGGTACACATATGAGCCAGGAACTGATGGACCCGGAACTCTTGGGTGATTTTATCATCGAGGCGAAAGAGCATCTGGAAACCATTGAGCCAAATCTTCTGGAGCTGGAAAAAGCTCCCGACAATCTCGGATTACTCAATGAAATTTTCCGGCCTATGCATTCGCTCAAAGGCGCTTCGGGCTTTTTGGGTCTGGGACGAATAAATCACCTGGCTCACAAGTCGGAAAATATTCTGGACGAGTTGCGCAAGGGGGCCATGCAAATTACTCCCGAGATCATGGACGTTATTTTATCGTCCACTGACGCGTTGCGCCAAATGATCGAGAACATAGAGTCAAGCAATTCTGAAGGTGACGTGCCCATTGAGCATATCGCGGAACAGATCGACATTATTATGGCCGGCGGCAGCGTGGTTCCGATAATGGCCGCGGAGGAAGAAACGCTTGTTGAAGCGGAAGAATATACCGCCGAAGCCGAGGTCGTTACCGCTGAGGAACCAGTCGCGATCCCCGAACCAGAGGCTGTGGCTGAAGAGCCGGTCTTGGCTGCGGCCCAGGCTGGTTCCGCAAGTTCCGATACCGTTCCTTCCGCGCCTCCCGCGCCCCCAGCGGGCGGAGACTCTGGTGATGCCCCGGCTCCGGCCGCGAAAATCCTCAAAAGGATGGACCCCAGGCAATGGCTGGACAAGCAGCCATTGCGCAAACCCTATGCGCTTACCGCCTTTGGCGAAGGGCATCTCAAGGATTTTGTGGATGAAAGTTGGGAAATCATCGGTAATCTCAATGACGGTTTGCTGAAACTAGAGAGCAATCCCGATGGCGATCCGGAGTTGGTAAACGATATTTTCCGCTACTTCCACAACCTCAAAGGCAACAGCGGCATCATCGGTTTTAACGACCTGAACAGCCTGACCCATGAGGCGGAAACATTGCTCAACAATGTCCGGCGTGGAGAAATGAGCGTAAGCCACGAGCTTATTGATCTTCTTCTCCTGGTTGTGGACGTGATGGAAGTTTTGGTTGAAAATATCGACATTCCAGGAGCCAGGGTTCATCCGCCAGATACCGGCCTCATACTTGACCAGCTCAAGCAGGCCGTGGCCGGTGGGGCCATAGAGCTTCCTCCGAGCATGTTCATCGAAGAAGATGCTCCCGCTGCACCACCTGCCGCCGCTGCCGAACCTGTTGCTGCGGAAGCGCCCAAAGAAGCCGAAAAAGCACCCGCTGTTGATGTGGTTAATCCGGTGATTTTCGCAGTTGGCGATGAAGAAGACGACGAGGCCATGTTCAAAGCCACGTCTCGCCAGCAGATGGAAATTATTCGCGCGGCCATGCAAACTCTGCAAAAAGACAGCGCCCACAAGGATTCTGTGGACGCCATCTATAGATGCCTGGTAGCGGTTAAAAACGCCTCCAGTTTCGTGGGCCTTAACGAGATAAAAATTTACGCGGATCGCACGGCCGGAATTGTGGACAAGGCCCGAACGTCAGGACTTGATTTTTCCCTGATGCTGGATCTTTTGACTCAGGAATTCGGCATTATTCAAGAAATGCTGGATAAAGCCAGCGTGAAGCCAAAAATCGATGAGGCAGCGCCCGCCGCCCAGGCCTCCGCTGTCGCTCCTGCGGCAAAACCGGCTCCAGCCGCTCAGGAAACATCCCCGGCACCCAAGCCGGCAGCCTCTGCTGCTCCGGCCGCGCCGGTCGCTTCCAAGCCTGCGGCCCAGGCTGAAGCTAAGGCAACGGCTCCGACCGAAGTCAAAGCCGCGGACGCTCCCGTAGCCACGCCAAAGCCGGCTCCGGCTCCTGAAGCCCAAGTGTCCGCTTCGACTCCCCCTGCTGCCGCACCCAAGTCTGCGACGCCAGCCGCTGAACCGAAAGTCGCTGCCCCGGTTGTCGCGCCTGCCGAGCCTAAGCCGGTTGCCCCGGTTACGACCGCCGCGTCTGCTGCCCCGGCAGCGCCCGCGACAGCGCCCAAGCCCACAGCTTCCCCGGTTACGGCTGCGGCTCCAAAGCCTACGGCCCCGGTTGCGGCCGCAACGGCTCCAAAGCCTGCCGCCCCCGCAGCGGCCGCCGCGCCAAAACCGGCTGCGCCAAAACCAGCCGCTCCGGTTGCGGCCAAGCCGCAAAGTCCGGTTAAGCCGCCCAGCGGAGGTGGAGGCGGTGGCGGCAATCCGCCCGCGCCGCCGTCCGGCGGGGATGGCCCCAAGGGTTCTTCCACGATCAGAGTTGACCATGAAAAGCTTGATCATCTGATGAACCTGATTGGCGAGCTTATCATCAACCGCAACCGTTATACCATGATCGCCAGACAGCTTGAAGAAGGCGGCCCCGGCATGGACGTGTCGCACGTGGCCCAGAGCCTTTCGGAAACCACCTATGCCATGGCCCGCATTTCCGACGACCTTCAGGACACGATCATGAAGGTGCGCATGGTTCCTGTGGCCTCGGTATTTTCGCGCTTCCCGCGTTTGGTGCGCGACCTTTCACGCAAAAGCGGCAAAGAAGTGGATTTGGTTCTGGAAGGCGAGGAAACGGAACTCGACAAGAGCGTGGTGGAAGTTATCGGCGACCCGTTGGTGCATCTTATCCGAAATTCCGTCGACCACGGCATAGAACCCGAATCGGTCCGCGTAGCCAGAGGCAAAAAGCCCAAGGGCCGCGTAGTGTTGCGCGCCTTCCACAAGGGCAACTCCGTGGCTATTGAAATTGAGGACGACGGCAAGGGCATAGACCCCGAAGTAATGCGCGAAGTCGCAGTGCGTAAGGGACTAATGTCTATGGAAGACGCCCGCCAGCTTGACGACCGCGAAGCAATGGAACTTATTTTTGCCCCCGGTTTTTCCTCGGCCGAACAAATTACCGACATTTCCGGCCGTGGCGTGGGCATGGACGTTGTGCGTACAAATATCAAGAACCTCAAGGGTAGCGTAAGCATAACCTCCGAGGTGGGCAAGGGCACGCGCTTTACCCTGTCGCTGCCTTTGACTTTGGCTATTATTGACGCTCTGATGGTGAATGTGGCCGGTGAAATGTACGCCATTCCGCTTGATGCTGTTTCTGAAACAACCAAAATTCAGACCTCCAGGCTGACGGACGTGAAGGGCCGTAAGGCCGTCACCCTGCGCGGCGAGGTGCTGGGCATAGTTGAAATGGCTGAAATTTTGTATCTGCCGCGCCAGGAACTGCCTGACGAGCTTTCGGTGGTGGTCATTCACGACAATGACCGCAGACTGGGCTTGGTGGTGGACAAGCTGCTGGAGCGCCAGGAAATCGTCATCAAGCCCTTGGGCGCTTACCTTGGCGACCTTAAGGGCATAAGCGGGGCCACGATTATGGGCGACGGCTCGGTCATCCTGATTCTCGACCCGCATGAGATTTATATGATGTCTACTTCCAACAAAGCTATGACTTAGAGCGTTTTGCGAATGAAATGAGCGAAATGCTCTGACGGCGCGTGCGTTGTTAGGATGGTAGTGGGTCAGTTTTGCGTGATACTTCGTCAGGCGGCATTTTCCACTCGGGTCACGTACGAGAGGAGTACGCTCCCCTCGCGGAAAATTTGCCTTCCTCGTCTGACGCAAAACTGCCCGCACTACCCGCAAAATTTAATTTGACCAGCTGCCGGCATATGTAAAATTTGACAAAAGTACATCATGTAGTGTATCTATTTTAGAGGAGCCGGGCGGCGGCAAACTGTCAACCCCGTCAGGTCTGAAAAGAAGCAGCGGCAGCAGTAAATTGCCGGGTGTCCGGCTCCCCGGAGGCGCGAGTGCAGGGCATTCGCGCCTTTGTTTAACTTTTTTTATAGCCTCACAATGGAAAACAGATAATGCAAAGGTTAAATATAGATCTGGTAACTGTGGGCATGATTCTCGGCAGAGATATTGTGCACAGTGACGGTTCCATACTGATGGAGGAAGGAACCGTAATTAATGATTCTTCTCTGCGTCGCTTCATAATGTCCGGAATTCTTCATATAATTGTGCGCGACAAACCCGTGCCGGGGGCCACCATGGGCTACGATGTCAGAGGGCGATTGAAGAATTTGCCGCATCTTTTCAGAAAATATGAAAATGACGAGTTTATGAACACATTGCGCAATATGTTGCACAATCACTTCGCCGAAAGAATCTGACCGGAACCATCCAGGGCGCCATATGCATTCGGATCTTAGAACCAAGTACAATGGTCTGGCCCTCAAGGCCAGCAACCTACCCACTTTGCCCATAGTTTTACAGCGGGCCATGCGCCTGATGGAAGACCCCAACACCACCCTGCAACAAATCGGCTCTATCATAAGCCGTGACCAGGTACTTTGCGCCAAGGTGCTAAAATTGGTCAACTCCCCAAGCTACGGCTTTCCAGGGCGCATATCGACCATGCAAAATGCGTTGATTTTATTAGGGTTCAATGTAATAAAAGGGATAATAATTTCCACCATTGTTTTTGACGCCATGCAAAAAACCATGAGCGCCCTATGGCTGCACAGCATCGCATGTTCCGCGGCCACGGCTGAAGTGGCCACCATACTGCGTCTGCCCAAGGTGGAAGAGTATGCCCTTGCCGGATTGCTGCATGATTTCGGCAAAGCCATATGCGTCATTCAACTTGAAGGTTGCTATCAGGAATTGAGCAAAATCGTCGAAGAGAGCGATGTTTTTTACCGTGAGGCCGAAAGACAAGTGCTGGGCTTTGACCACAGGCGCATCAACAAATGGGTAGGCAGGCTCTGGAATTTGCCGGAAAATCTTTGTACAGCCATGATTTTCCATCATAATCCTCTGGTCGCGGAAAATCACAGAAGCTATTCCTGCGTTGTACATCTGGGCAATTTTTTGACCCATCTTTTCCAAAAAGGCTTTGGCGGAGACGATAATGTTCCGCCGCTGGATCCCGAATCATTACGCTTTATGGGGATTAACAAGAAAACCTTGGGCTATATTGTGGATGCGGTTGGTGAGAAGTTAGAACATGTAATTTAGAGCGCGCATCACGAGAATAATTTTTGCTCTCCAGCGCTACACACTTGTTATCATAAATCAGGAATATAAAAATATTTGGATAATGATCAAAACAAGATTCCGGCTGCTCTTACGGCCTTTATGGCCAGACAAAGCATACAGAAAGGCGCGAGCCGCGACACCATTGATGCCTACCGGCGTGATTTGCTGCAATTTGAGCAGTATTTGCTTTCACGCGATTTGAGCCTTGACCACCCCGACGAAATAACCCGCAAGGATTTAAGCGGATTCACAGCCTGGCTTTTCAGAGCCGGGACCGCTAAAAGTTCCATTGCCCGCAAACTGTCCGCTGTGCGCGGCATTTTCAGGCATTTCACTCGCCATGGCGACATCGCCGTCAATCCCGCCGAGGGTCTGCGCAACCCCAAACAGGAAACCCGCCACCCCAAATGCCTCAATATTGATCAGGCCTTTGCCCTTCTTGACAGTCCACAAGCCCAACCGGACGAAAACGGGGCAGCTATGGCCCGCCACAAACGCGACGCGGCCCTGGCTGAAATTTTATACGGCTCTGGTTTGCGCGTATCTGAAGCCCTGGGGCTTAACCTGGCCCAGCTGGATTTGATCCACGGTATGGCCCGCATCATGGGCAAAGGCGGCAAAGAGCGCCTTGCGCCCCTCAGCTCGTCTTCTGTGGATGCGTTG
Organism: Desulfovibrionaceae bacterium; assembly: GCA_031553655.1. Lineage (GTDB taxonomy): Bacteria > Desulfobacterota > Desulfovibrionia > Desulfovibrionales > Desulfovibrionaceae > JAVBLG01. Next base: position 92,154 of record JAVBLG010000075.1, read on the forward strand.
AGGGAATGGCTGTGTCTGCGTTCGATCGATCCTGCCGAGCAGGCTGTTTTCACCGGAGCACGAGGCAAAAGGCTCAACCGCCGAGAAGCCTTGCGCATAATCGAAAAAATGCGCAAAAACGCCGGTCTGCCTTTTTCCATCAGCCCGCACACCCTGCGTCATTCCTTTGCCACGCACATACTGGAATCCGGAGCGGATTTGCGCGGCGTGCAGGAACTTTTGGGGCACGAAAACTTGACCACAACCCAAAAGTACACCCATCTCGACATGGAGCATTTGCTGAAGGTGTATGACCGCAGCCACCCTAGAAGTAAGTAGTGGGTCAGTTTGGCGTGATACTTCGTCAGGCGGCATTTTCCGCTCGGGTCATGTACGAGAAAAGTACACTCCCCCTCGCGGAAAATTTGCCTTCCTTGTCTGACGCCAAACTGCCCACACTACTCAAGAACCTTAAAATGTCCCATTCCCCTTGCAGCAAGAATTAGCCTGCTTCCAAAACTTCTCCATGCCTGAAACAGCTCACCAAATGGTCATTAATCAGTCCGGTGGCCTGCATGTGGGCATAAAGCACGGTGGACCCCAAAAAGCTGAAGCCCAGCTTTTTCATTTCTTTGGCTAAATTGTCAGACAGCGGAGTGGTGGCCGGAATTTCGCTCATCTCCCGCCAATGGTTTACAATGGGCCGCCCGTCCACAAAACTCCATATGAAATTGCAGAAGCTCCCATGCCGGGCTTGAAGTTCCAGAAAAAGGCGCGCATTTTTAATGGCGCTTTCAATCTTTTTACGGTTGCGGATAATGCCTTGATCTTGCATCAGGCGTTCCACGTCGTTCGGAGTGAATTCGGCCACCAACTCCGGATTAAAGCCCGCAAAGGCCCGGTAATAGCCCTCGCGGCGCAGCAGTATTGTGCGCCAGGAAAGCCCGGCCTGGGCCGATTCCAGCACCAAAAACTCGAATTGTCGCGCGTCGTCACGACAGGGCACACCCCATTCAGTATCGTGATAGATGCGTTCGGCCTCAGTTTTCATCGACCAGGCGCAACGTGTAAGCTCAGCACTCAAAGTCAA
>JAVBLG010000089.1:0-6251 GCA_031553655.1 Desulfovibrionaceae bacterium
AAGAATAGTCCTTTAAAATCAAACTAATTTCACGATAAACACGATGGCATCGTTACATTTTTCGGGAAGTCAGGATAGTAAATATCTAAAGCAATTGCTGCCAGCCAGAGCGGAGAGTATTTCTCCGAGCCTATAGCCAGAGCCAGAAAGGACGGATAGTTTGAGACGAAGGGATTTGTAGTCGTGCCGTCTATAGTGGAGCGTATTGGGGCGTGGAAGTCTATCGGCTTGGCGTATATTTGGCTAAAAAGTTTTTTGATTTCAAGGGAGCCTGCCTCAAGTATTCCCAACGCCCGGTCATTTATGGCCCACAAAGTATCCGGCAATTGCTGTATATCCCAGCCGAACGGTACATGATAATCCGCATAGATGTAGCAAGCGTACTTGTGCATCAGATGGTGGTGTTCTTCCATTGAAACCGGCCCTGCCTAAAAAAGTGGTGGAAAAGTGGTGGACTTTTTGCGGGATAAAAAAATTAGGGGTTACGACTTTCGTCGTAACCCCTTGAGATTCCTGGTGGAGCTGAAGAGAATTGAACTCTTGACCTCTTGAATGCCATTCAAGCGCTCTCCCAACTGAGCTACAGCCCCAACGAAGATAGTTCTAGGCTAATGCCCGGCAGAAGTCAAATGATTTTTGCAAATTCTTCATAAAAAACTAATTTTATTTTTTGGCAGATAGTTAAATATTAAGGATAACTATAATTTTATCAAATATAACAATTTATTAGACGAAAGGCGACGCTTTACTCTCAGATAGGTTTCCGGCAGCACGCCAAAGCGGTATGACCATACAGCGCAGGTATCGCGCGCATCGCAAGCCCGGACATGTCGACGGTTGTCCGCGCATTGCAGACATTGACGTCTTATGGCTCGTAGTGCACTCAAGTCGGTTTGCGCGGCTGAGTTCTCCGTTTCCAGGTTGCGAGACGAAGCGGTGGAACTTTCTCTAACAGTTTTTTCTCCGCTCAGCTGTTTTGCGGGCATCAAGTTCATAAGAGAACTTTGTGCCGGTTGCTCCTCTTGAGCCAACAGTAGGTGTTCCGTCTCCAGAGGTGGCTCCTGGGCCTTTTTTTTACTTCTGACTCGAAAGGGCCACAGTGGGCAAGATATTTCCGGACAGTTGCGCACGGCCTCAATATCTTCGCCCTGGCAATCCAGGCAGAACCTTCTTAATGCGCGCAGCGCCTTGGCCTTGCTCATGGATGGCCCACGGCAAAAGCTTTTGGCGCTGCAATAAAGGATTTATGCGTTATTTTCACCGCGAACAACATTTCTTGTATTTAAGCCCGCTGCCGCATGGGCACGGATCGTTGCGCCCAACCTTGGGGGCGGTTCTTTGATAGCCCTTCTGGCGGCGAACTGCGCTGTCCACATAGTACAGGCGTCCTTCATGGCGGGTGAAATAGCTGAGTTCGCTGTAGCTTCCCGGTATGCCATCCTTGCTGTAATATATATTCAGCAATAGTTCTTCAAAAACGTCATGGTCGAGTATTTTTGAAGGAATGGTGCGCGGCTCACTAACGTCAAGGCGCATCAGTTCGATGTCCTTCATATTTTCCCGCACACGTTCCACGGAGAATTCTTCCCTGAATTCAGGGTGCAGGCTTTCTTCAAGGAAGTCATAGCGCCCCGTGGACATGGCTGTAAATCGGGCTCTTGCCAGATCTACGGGATTATCAGGGTAATTTTCACTTTCAAGATATCGGGCGCAGCATTCTTCATAGGTTGCCCCGCTTTGACATTTACACATATTTTCAGACATTTCGGCGTTCCATCAAACGGTCAAAGGCTTGTTCCATTCTTTCCAGCAAATCGTCAATCTGGCAGGGTTTCAACAGATAATCGCAGGCTCCGCAACGCATGGCCTCAAGGGCGATGTCAGTGTAGGCGTGGCCGGACAGCACGATTACAGCGGGCGGGTCTTCGTTTTTCATTATTTCGCGCAGAACGTCGCGCCCGTCCATGTCTCCCAACTTTATATCCAGCAGGATTATTTCGGCGTCATTAGCGTCATCCGCCAGCCAACCTAAGGTTTCCTGCCCGCTGCCGGCCTCAAAAGTCTGTATGCCTCTGTGACGCAAGCGCCGGGCCAGAGCTCCACGAAAGTCCTGCTCGTCATCAGCCAGAAGCACTCGGCAATTGCTCAAAAAAGTTTCTTCCATATAGATACTCCTGAAAGATTTAATATATAAATATTACATGCTGCTATTAGACAGTAGGGTTACGGGATGATTTTTTATATGCTCCGGACATCGGCGCCATATGCGGCGCAGTACGGCAAATGGCAGGCGCAGACGATAGCGAAAAACGCTAAGAACGCACGGGTTACTTTTCTTCTTTTTGCAACCCTGTGTAATCGGCCGGAATGGCCACGCAGCCCGAGGTCACTTTATTGCAGTTGGCCGGCAGCATAACGGCGGAATATTTCGGCTCGAGCAATTCCACTTGCCCCTGGCCAATAAATGAGCCATAGGGTTGAAAAATCATAAATTCCTGCCCAATTTGCATTCCATGTTCCGCTCCCAGGCCGAACGCTACCTCGATTTTTTCCGCGCCTTTGGGTCGGACCACTTTGAAAACTTCGGCAATGCCTGATTTATTCAAATTTTTAACCCAGATGCGTCCAAAAATGAAATTGATAAATCCGGCAATGAGTCCAAGAGGAATAATGAAACCGGCCGTCCAGAACGGGCTTACGCCAAATGTACGCATGACAAAAGAAAACGAGGCCTTGCGCATGGCGGTGGCATTTTCCCAGACCGCCACATGATAGAATTGTGCCGATTTTTCCGGCGCTCCTCGAAATCGGACTATGAAAAAGTAATCTCCTATGCCCGGTTTTTCACCTACCACCAATTGCCCGCGCCACATGCCCGAGCCAAACCAGTAGCTGCTGAAAAAATCGTCCAGCTTGATTTCCACCTCATTGCTGCTGGAACTGCCTTCCACAGCAAAATCTTCTTTGGTGGCATCCTTGATTGGTATGGGGCCGGACAGGGGCAGGGTTGAAGCTGGAAGCACGTCGAGCCTGTTGGGGCCTAAGCGCATTTCGGTAATCAACCCGTCCACAAGGGCCGCAAAACCGCACAAAAAGAGCAGAAGAGCGACCCAGCCGCTCACTTTATAGGCACGATACAATTTTTCAGCCGGCATGATTACAGTCATGTTTTTGCTATAGCCTCTTAATTTTCTGTTGGCAATAAACCAGGGCCAGATCCACAAAATTGTCAGCCCAGCAAGGAGTGTTGGGGGCGAAAATATGTGTGTATCCGGCATAGGTATTGCGCATTGTCAGTCCGTCACGGCCGTGGCCCATGCCTGTTCCTTGTTTCAGACGCAAAACAGGCTCCACGTTCGCTTCGGGTTCGTGGGCGGAAAAGTGGAATTCATGACCGCGCAAAATAGAACCTACCGGGTAAAACGGATTTTGGCCGGTAACCTCGGCTTCCACATAGCCCAATCCCTGTGGTTTGTTACGAAAAACCGCCCGACCAGGGAAGATTCCGGCCATGAGGTGATTTTTTGCTCCACACTCAAGTTCGTGGCAGAGCAGCATGAATCCGCCGCATTCCGCGTAAATGGGCATTCCGGACAGCGAAAACTCCCTTATAGCCTTCAAGTGGGGTGAGGCAGACAGTTCTTCTGCCGTATCTTCAGGAAAGCCTCCTCCAAGGTAAAGGCCGTCGATTTCCGGCCAGGGGGGGGGAGCGAGCAGAGAAACCTCGCATAAATCCGCCCCGGCTCTACTTAGCGCCTCCAGATTTTCAGAATAGTAGAACCATAGCGAGGCGTCGCGCACATAGGCTATGCGCGGGCGGCGTGCCACATTTTTTCGCGGCTCGGGCCAGAAGGGGACGCCGGAAGAAACCAGGGGGCCGGCGCTTTGGGCTGCGGCAACAACCTTGTCCACATCCACGTTTTCTTTCACAAAAGCAGCCAGCATTTCCAGCGCGGCAACGGCCCGTTCCGGTCTGTGGTCGCTACCGTGAGTGTTGCGGCTGTGTCGGCTATCCACATGACTCCACTCTGTGTCGCGCGCGTTACCACTGCAGCTGTTTGCATCTCTGGCCTCCTTCTTGGCCCTTCCTTCAAAAAGAGGCATGGTGGTGAGGCCCATGTGCCGTTCGGGAATGGGATTGACCGCGAGCCGAGGCAGAGCCCCCAGCACCGGGACCGGAGTGTATTCTTCGATGGAGCGACGTACTATGGCGGCATGACGTGTCGTGCCGATATTGTTGAGTACTACTCCGGCCAAGTTGACTCTGGGGGTGAACTGCAAAAGTCCCAGCACGATGGCTGCGGCTGTGCGGGTCATTTTTGTGCAGTTCATGGCCACGATTACCGGGGCATCCAGAACTTCGGCCAGAGCGGCTGTGGAACAAGAACCGGCCAGATCGCGTCCGTCGAAAAGTCCTCGATTGCCCTCAATTATGGCCAGATCGGCCGAAGCGGCATGCGGTTGCCCGCAAGCGTCGCCTGCCACAGCCTCAGAGAATGCATGAATAAACAGATCTCGTGTGCGCTCGGCGGGAAGAAAAAACAAATCCAAATTGGTGGCTGTCATTCCCGAGGCCAGTGAAAGCCAGGCCGCATCAATATAGTCTGGCCCTTTTTTATATGGTTTCACTTTGAGTCCTTGGACGGAAAGGGCGCGGGCCAACCCCAGAGCCAACAGGGTTTTTCCCGAACCGCCGCACAGCCCGCTGACAATGAATCTCGGATATTGCCGTCCTACCGAAGTAGTGGCGCTATTTAAAAAAGGGCTTGTCATGCTGAAATACGAATGGTTGCGTTGCGCATCGCCACAGGATGAGGCGGCACTTCAAGTTATGGTTTAAAATTGGAATCAAAAAAAGTGTAACTATAAGAAATAAAATTTTCTCATAGTTACACCCGAAAATTAATGACAAATTCAGATCCGGCCGCATGCCTCGGGCATGACCCGGCCCCGCAATTATTTGAAGCGAGGGCGTGGCCGCATGCTCGCGGGCGTGGCCCGGCTTAGGCTTCGCCTTCAGCGCCACCCTGTTTGCCGGCGCCCTTGAGGCCGTACATGGTGGTGGAACCGGAAGACCAGAATTCCAGAATTTCGGCATTGACGAGAGCGGTCAGAACTTTTTTGACTTCGCGGGGCCCCTTGTCGGGGAAAACTTCGAGGAAGTCATTGAAATAGAATTTGGATTTGCCGGTTTTGCCTTTCAGAAACTCGACAACTTTTTCTTGATCGGTGCTCATATGATTTCCTTTTTTCAATGCCTGCGGGCGCGGGAGAACATTCACCCGCGCCCGTCAGGGCGAATTGATGAGTCTATCCCCTCATCTCTGGGGATACGGCAAGCTGCTAAAACTTGTACTGAGTGCTTTGCCGCCACGTATAGTAGGCCGGGTCACGGAAATCGTCAATGAGATGCGGCGTGAACTCAAGCCCGGTCAGGCTGAAGAACCGCTCCCAGCCGATGCGCTCGGCCCAGTCGCCCAGGCGCTCGTACTTTTTCGCGTTGGCCGCGTATACTTCCACGATGTGCCGCACGGTTTTGACCAGTGTGGGCCAGCGCGGCGTCTCGTTGGGAATGTAGGCCACAACGACCTTCGAAAACTTGGGCATGCTGATGCGGTTGGAAACCTTGCCGCCCACCATGATGGCCACGCCGTCGCCTTCTCCGTCGGAGATGGGGAGCGCCGGGCACATGGTGTAGCAGTTGCCGCAGTACATGCAGCGCTCGTTTTTGATGGCGATGGAGTTGACCTTTTTGTCATCCATATCCACCTTGGTCGGCCGCACGGCAGCCGTGGGGCAGGAGGCGACGGCCAGGGGACTTTCGCACAGCCTGTCGGCCCATTCGTGGTCGATCATGGGGGGCTTTCTGTGGATGCCCACCAGGCCGATGTCGGAACAGTGCACCGCGCCGCACATGTTGATGCAGCAGGCGAGGGCGATGCGCAGCGTGGCCGGAAGGCGCATGCTCTGGACATCCTGGAACATTTCGTCCATGACGGCTTTCACCGGGCCGGAGGCGTCCGTTGCCGGGGTGTGGCAGTGGACCCAGCCCTGGGTGTGCACGATGTTGCTGATGGAGGCGCCTGTGCCGCCAATGGGGAACTTGTTGGATCCGCCCTTGAACTTGCGCCCCGCAAGGTCCGCTTTCAGGGCTTTGAGCGTGTCCGCGGAATCGGTCATGAATTCCACGTTGTTTCTGGTGGTGAAACGCAAATACCCGCCGCAGTATTTGTCGGCGATGTCGCAGATTT
>JAVBLG010000083.1:0-37776 GCA_031553655.1 Desulfovibrionaceae bacterium
AAAATTTTTTTGCTTTTGGGGGTTGGGGGTGCGGTGTGTGGGGCCAAAACCACTTTTACCAAAAGTGGTTTTCCCCCTTCCCCCGACAATTCATTGCCCTTGGCCACGAACTCAACCCGCAGTTCGGGGCCGGGGCCGAAGTTATGTCGCGTCTGGCCATGGCCAAAACAGTGCAAGGACAAAAGCGTCTGTCAGAGCCGGTCATCCGGCTTTTACAACGCATTGCGGCAGCCCTGCCCGGCCCGGTGGAAGAAATCTGTCTGGCCGCCAACACAGCCATGACTGCGATTTTGCTTGGTAAGGATATTTCCGGCCTGGCCTCCGCGCCCTATCGCCTTAACTACGCGGGCGGAAGCACGGAACACCTGCCGGGGCTGCCGCCGATTTTCATTCCCCCGCTGCTCGGCCCCTTTGTGGGCGCGGACATAAGCGCAGGCCTGGCCGCCCTGCTCGAAGCCCGTGAACCGGAATACCCTTTTCTGCTGGCCGATATGGGCACCAACGGCGAATTCGCACTGGCCCTTGCCCCCGGTAAGGCTCTGATTACCAGTGTGCCTCTTGGCCCGGCCCTGGAAGGCATTGGCCTGACTCACGGTAAAATGGCCGGAAAAGGAGTGGTTAGCGGCTTTGTTCTGGAGCCTGGCGGGCTGAAAGCTGTGCCCTGCCGGACCGCCGATAGTGGGTCAATTTTAGCGAAAAAAACGTCGATGTCTCTGTCCGGCATCTGCGGAGTAGGCTATCTGTCGTTGCTGCATGTTCTGTTACGTGTAGGCGTTATAAATACCGAAGGCGGCTTCTGTCGTGAACCGGCCAACCCTCTGGGTAAACGTCTGGCACGGACCATAACGCCGATAAATGGCCGGGCGGCCCTGCCCCTGCCGGGCGGCATGTTCCTTTTCGGCGGAGATATAGAGGAAATTCTCAAAGTCAAGGCCGCATTTGCCCTGGCTGTGGACAGTCTGCTCCAGGCGGCAGAGATCAGGGCCGGGGACTTGAAGCATATTTTTCTGGCCGGAGCCTTGGGTGAACACGTGGAAACCGCGGATCTGGAAGCCCTGGGATTCATTCCTCAGGGTTTGGGACGCAAAGTGGAGCATACCGGCAATTCATCCCTGGCTGGAGCCGCGCTTTTATTGACGGATCGCTCCTGGCGCGGCAAAATTGAAACCTGGCGGCAAGGCTGCGTTCTTGTCGATCTTACACAAACCGAAAATTTTGACTCCGCCTTTGCCCGGCGGATGGAATTTGGATACTCGCGGTGATCAAAAAACTTAAAGAATTGCCCGGCGGATTTAAATCCGCCCCCGGTCATAAACAAAAACCGGCCGGAACTCGCGCAAATACGGCTTTTTCCGTAAAAAAAGACTATGGAACAACCACAATTGCTTCCAAAATCGTTGAGCCAGCCATTGCCGTTCAAAAGAAGGCCGAAACAGACAGATTGCGTCCCGCACCGGATGCTTCTCTGCTTTTTCCCCACATAAACGCAATCGAAGACACAAAATTTTTTGAAAAATTTCGTGATGCGCTAGCCTCTGTCCTACCCATGAAGGCGGCGCACAGACGCGATCTGCCCTTGGCCGTAATTAATTTGTCAACTCTTCTCACCGAAGAACGCTCCGGCCTGGCCCGTCCCTATTGGGCCGCGCCCCGCTTCACGGCCGCCTATCTGCATTATTTTCTGCCCTGGAATATTATAAGGCTGCGCAGCCTTTTCGCCGGGCTGAAGCTGTCCGCGCCCCGGCCCGTCGGAACTGAGCCGCCGACTTTGCTTGATTTGGGCAGCGGCCCTCTGGCCGTGCCCCTGGCCTTGTGGCTGGCCTATCCCACCTGGCGCGACGTGCCGCTCAATTTTATCTGCCTTGACGTATCACCCCAGCCCCTGGAACTGGGACGGGCAATATTTTACGCCTTAGCCGGAAAGGATTCACCCTGGCGCATTATTACGCGCAAAGCCGCCCTTGGCGCGCTCAAGCGCGGCAGCCGACCGGGTCATGAAGCAAAAGGCCACTCCAGACGCGACACACCGGACGACAGCGGGCAGCCGAAGTTTGAACGAGAAGCTTCTTCGGGCTATCAATACATTTTTTCCGCAAACGTGCTCAATGAATGGCTGTCGGCACGGCGCGGAGGAAATGACGCGGGTGAAGGCGGCACCTTTGTGGAACGTCTTGGCACGTTGCTTGGCGACATACAACCTCTGCTCGCCAAGGGCGGAACAGCACTGTTTGTGGAGCCGGGCACGCGGCTTGGTGGAAAAACCGTGGTTGCCCTGCGCGAAGCGGCTTTGAACGCCGAGTTTGAAAACAATGACGACGAGTTGGACGACGGCTATGAATTCGATTACGGCGAGTCGCCAACAAAGCCGTCCGGAGTTGAACCCGCCGCAACTCTCGCCCCTCTCGCGCCCTGCCCTCATTCCGCTATGTGCCCTATGGCTCACAGCAAAAGCTGGTGCCACTTCACCTTCAGGCCACGCTTCACGCCCGCATGGCTGGAGCAACTTTCGGACTCGTCCGGGCTGGCTAAAACGGCCTTAAGTCTGTCCTTCATGCTCCTGCGCAAAGGAGAAGCCAATATTGACGGTGGCGCGATGCGCAAGAGTGAAGCCGCAACCAATGCCGCTGGAACAACGCCAAAAAGCGCTGTCGCCCAAGGCCGCGACATGGCGCGGATTATTTCCGCTCCGTTCGCTGTGCCCGGTCTGGCCGGGCAGGCTCGTTACGCCTGCACCGCGCGCGGTCTGGCCCTGATTGAAGACGCCGAAAACCTGCCCTCGGGAGCGTTGCTGCGCGTGGAATTTCCGGCCGTGCCTCTCCGCGACAAAAAATCCGGAGCGATAATTCTTAATATAACTGCATGGAAATCTCGTTAACTACATAAAAAATGTAAGAAGGTTGCACATGCCCGCCGAATCCTGGTACACCATAGCCACGTTGTCAATCCTTGCCGTAACGGTCGTATTTTTCGTCCTCGGCAAGCTGCGCTCGGACATCGTTGCCGTATGCGCGCTCCTGGCTCTCATTTTAAGCGGCGTACTGACGCCACAAGAAGCGCTCTCGGGCTTTTCCAACAATATAATCCCCACCCTTGCCGGGGTATTCATCGTCGGCGGAGCCATTGTGCGTTCCGGCCTCGCCGCCTCCGCAAGCGGCAAAATATTGAAGCTGGCCGGCAGCAACCAGAACGCGTTGTTCATGCTGATCATGTTGATCACCGCCCTCATAGGTTCCATGGTCAGCAATACCGGCACGGTGGCCATTATGATGCCCGTAGTGGTAAGCATGTCGTTGGCCATCAATGTCAGCCCCAGCCGTTTTCTAATGCCGCTGGCTTTTATGAGCGGCATCGGCGGCATGCTCACCCTGATCGGCAATCCGGGCAACATGGTGGTCAACGACGTCTATGTGAAGGCCGGTTTTCAATCCTTGACGCTATTTTCCTTTTTGCCCGTGGGTATTGCCAGCCTGGCGTTCGGCATGTGCGTGCTGGCGCCCGCAACTTCGTACTATCTGGCGCGGCGCAAGAACGAAAAGGGAGAAAAGCGCGACAAAGGCATGTCGCCGCGCGATCTGGCCGAAAAATACAATCTGGCTCAGAATGTTTTTGCGTTCTCCGTGCCGGAACACTCGCCCATGGTCGGGCACAAACTTGTGGATCTCGACCTGACCGGGCGTTTCAGCGTGTCCTTGCAGGAAATATATCACAAAAAAATCGGCAACCATCTGCATTCCCGCATGGAACGGAGTGTGCCCAATGGGAGCACGGAAATCAGGGGGGGCGAGATGATCCTTTGCCGGGGAATTTCCGACAAGGTGAACGAGCTGGCTTCGGAGTTCCGCCTCTGGCGGGTGGAAGGAGCGGAGGCCAACCGACTGAAAGAAGAATACAATTTTGAAGATATAGGAATTTGCGAACTGGTGCTGATGTCGTCCTCGCGACTTGTCAAGCGTACGGTGGAAGACTCCGGCTTGCGTGAACAATTCGGCGTTACACTGCTCGGCATCCAGCGGGGCGATAAATTCATTATGGAAGAGTTCCAACATCAGAGCCTCCAGGCCGGAGACTCTCTGCTGGTACAGGGAACTTGGGACAAACTCGCCCGTCTTGCGGACTATTCCAGGCAGTGGGTGGTTGTCGGCAGACCCGAAGAACAAATGGCTACCGGCGCACGCCGGGACAAAATTCCCCTTGTGCTCGGAGTGCTGGCGTTCATGATCATCAGCATGGCCACCGGCGTTCTGCCCACGGTGGTGGCGGTGATGCTTTCGGCGGTGATGCTTATTATCGGAAATTGCTACCGCAACGTGGAAGATGCCTATTCCGCCATCAACTGGGAAACTATAGTGATGATTGCCTGCATGTTACCCCTGGCAATTGCCATGGAAAAAACCGGATTGGTGGGCATAGCTGCGGAATATATAACCAATCTTGGTGGTCAATACGGCCCTCTGGCGGCGCTGGCCGTGATATACGGATTGACATCGGCGCTGAACATTATCATCAGCTCCACGCCTGTGGCCCTGCTGGTAGCGCCGGTGGCCATACAGGTGGCGCTGGATCTCGGTTTCAGCCCTCTGCCCTTTGTATACGGCGTGGCTACGGCTTCCTGCATGTGCTTTGCCAGCCCTTTTTCCGCGCCCTTCAACGCGCTGGTCATGTCCGCCGGGCGCTACACCTTCGCCGATTACCTGAAAATAGGCTTGCCGCTGCAAGCGCTCATGGGCGCGTTTATGGTGCCGGTGTTGGCGTTTTTGTTCCCGTTTTAAACAGATGTCGGGCGTTGACTTCCGGGTTTATGACGTTTATTTAAAAAGGGAACCCCGGCAACTTGTATCAGCAGGTTACCGGGGCTGGCACGGCGGGTTACGCCCCCGTTTGCATGGTTGCCAGGCTAGAAGTTAATCCAACATGGCTCCGTATCAGATGCAACCTGATACGGAGCCGACCACAGTCGGTTTCCCCTTACTTACATGCGGGTATCAGCCCGCAACAGCAAGGATAATAGTATCAGCGTCGCAATGACGAGGATTCGTCTCATGCGGTGCCCCTTTCAAGTTGCGCCGTGCCGGCGCGTAGGGGCAACCATGCGAAGTCAAGATTAATTGAGAGGCAAAATTTTTACAAGTTTGCAGGCGGCCCATTTATGGCTTTTCCCATTGGCCAATATTACGGAAAGCTTGCCTTCCTTGTCTGGCGGCAATTTGAAGCGCCGTTGATTTACAGCTGATACCATTGTTAATGACGAAATTCTTCCGCCTCAATGCCAATTCGGCGTAGTATTTTTTGCAGCGAAACCCGGCCCAGACCCGACAGCCTGGCGGTTTCCGAAACATTGCCCCCGGTAGATTTGAGCATGTCGCAAAGGTACTGGCGAGTAAAATTCTCCACCAACTCGTGCTTGGCTTCCTTATAAGGCGAAGAGGTCCCGGTGGGCTGCTCCCGCCGCCCGGCGGCGTCGTGGAACAGGCTTATGGAATGTATTACCGCCTCACCGGAAAAAACAGCGATTCGGCGCATAAAATTCTGCAATTCCCGCACATTACCCTGCCATTCTCGTTGGCTCAGGGCGGCCATGGCTTCTGGTGACAGGCGTTTCGGTTCTATGCCCATTTCGGTGCAGGCCTGATTGAGGAACCAGGCCGCCAGAAGAGGGATGTCTTCTTTATGCTCGCGCAAGGGCGGCGTGCGCAAGGTAAGCACGTTCAGGCGATAGAATAAATCTTCCCTGAACTCTCCGGTCTTTATCTTTTTTTCCAAATCCTGGTTGGTAACGGCGATGATGCGGGTATCGGCCTTGGAGTCCTGGCTTGAGCCTATGGGCCGAATCCTTCCGTCCTGCAGCACCCGCAGCAGTTTGGTTTGAATGCTCGGAGGAATGTCTCCGATTTCATCGAGCATGAGCGTGCCCCCGGAGGCCACGGTAAAAAGGCCTTTATGATTGCCGGTGGCCCCGGTAAAGGAACCTTTCACATGGCCGAAGAGTTCGCTTTCCAGCAATTGTTCGGGAATGGCCGGGCAGTTGACTCTGATGAACGGCTGATCTTTCCTGGCACTGAGCTTGTGTATGGATTCGGCCACCAATTCTTTGCCGGTGCCTGATTCGCCGTGGACAAAAACTGTATAGCCCGAGGCGGCCACGGCACTGATGCTTTCCTTGAGGCGACGCATTACTTCTGAGTCGCCTATCAAGAGACTGCCGGCGCAGCTTTGCGCGGCCAGCCGCAGCCTGCGATTTTCACCCAGCAGGCGGCTTCTTTCGCAGCCTTTTAAAATGGCGCGCTGCAAATCGTCATTGCTCACCGGCTTGGTCAGAAAGTCCCATGCTCCGCTTTTCATGGCTGTAACCGCGGTTTCTATTGTGCCGTTGGCGGTAAGCACCACCACGGACAGGCCGGGATGCCTGGCCAGAGCTTCGTGCATCACGTCAAAACCATGCATGCCCGGCATGTTCAGGTCCAACAGCAGCACGTCGGGAACAAAATCGTCCATGGCTTTCAGGGCGTCATTGCCTGAAAAAGCCATTTCCACCCGCATGTAGGGAAAATCGGAAGAAATCAGCCGGGCCAGGCCCCTGGTGAAATCAACTTCGTCATCGACAACAAGAATTTTATGCGGCATCTCGGCTTGTCCTCCTGCCGACTTCGTCAGCAAACGCCATCAAACGGCAATCTTATCGTAAAAACGGCTCCGCCGGACGCGACGTTGGGGTTGGGCGAAGCTGCTTCGAGTCGTCCACCCATGTCGCGTATTATGCCAAAGGCCACAGCCAATCCCAAACCGGTACCAGCGCCCGGTTCTTTGGTTGTGAAAAATGGGTCAAAAATTTTGGGCATGTCTTTTTCGCTTATTCCCGTGCCGTTGTCGGCTATGCTTATGCGCAGACAGCCATCCTCGTCCTTGTCGGCCGAAAGCACTATTTCGCCGCTTTCTTCGGGAGCGGCTTTTTTGACGGCGTCAACGGCATTAAGCAACAGGTTCACTATGGTCTGCCCCAGCATGCTGCGGTCGGCGCGAAGTTGAGGCAAATCTTCCGAAACTTCGAGGACCAGATCGACTTTGGCCGACCGGGCCTGCGGGCGGATGACGTCAAGCAGCGAGGCCAGCATATCCGGCACGGAGCACGGCGTGGGACTGGACACATGGGGCCGCGAAAAGTTGAGCAGATCGCGCAGAACCGACTGGGCTTGTTCCACATGCCGCAAAATCACTGCCAGATCGGCCTGGTTTTGTTCGTCTCCGTTGGCCTTTTTGAGCAATTCCGCATAGCAGCGGATCACTCCGAGAGGGTTGTTTATTTCATGGGCCAACCCGGCGGCCAATTGCCCTACGGCGGCCAGCTTGTCGCTTTGGCGTAATCGTTCAAACATGCGCTTTTCATGAGAATGCTGCCGCATAATGGCGTCGATGGCGTCAAAATTGTCAAGGGCTATGCCCAACTGATGCCCGCATGCCAGGGCCAGGGAATAGCGCGAGGTATCGGGCGGAGCGCTTTTTTCATTCCAGAATAGGCCCAGAAAACCTCTGGTCTGCCCGGAGGTCTGCACGGGAATATACCATTTGCCCGGCAGAGCTTGGGGTTCGTCACGGCGCAGCACCTGGTGCAATTTTTCCTTTTCCATAGAAACGGACGTGCCCTTATGATCGGGCGGCCAGATTTGATAATCGGAATCGGCCAGCCCGCAGACATAAACGGCGTGCTCTGCCTGAAAATGTTCCGCAATCAGCTTCAGACCGGATCGGATCAGCTCGGCTTTGGCCACATTGCGGTTCAGCCCACTCAGGAGGCTCACAAAGAGCCGCACATCAGCCTCGCGTTCGCGTGCCGCCAATTCCAGATCGGCGGTACGGGCCTCAACCCGGCTTTCCAGAGTGCGTGCATACTCACTGAGCTGCTCGCGGGCCTCGCTCAGATGATTGGCAATAGCCTCGATGGAGCGCAGCATGCCGTCTATTTCTTCCTCACGTTCCAGGCCGACAGCGGCTTTTTCATCTTTTCGAAAAAATCTGCTTTGCAGCATTCGCCTCACCCGCCGCAGGTTATGCACCACTAGGCGGTTAAAGAAGGTTTGCACGCTGAGCAGCAGAATGAGCATTCCCGCGCCGAAAAATACCGCAAACATGGTTATGGAGCGGCCTATGCCCCCCTTGTCGCTTTCCACCGGAACGGAAATTATGTCCAACCCGGCCAGTTCCTCGTGCTGGCGATGAAAGCCGCGTTTATCCCCATACATTTGCAGCATTATTTTGGGCGCGTCCGACGGCTCGCCATGGCAGCGCATGCAATCGCTGGTGAAATATACCGGGCGGGCGATCATCAGATGCTCGCGCTTGCCGATGCGCACCGGGTGCTCTATGTGGTGCAGGTCTGGATTGGCCTTAAATTCTTCGAACAGCCTGCTTTCTTCCGCGCTGACTTCATATTTGGGATTACGGGCATTGCGGGCTACGCGGCGATAGGTAAAGTCATTGTCTTCAAGAGTGAGGGTATCCAGGATATGTCTGGTTACAAAAGAGGTGGACATGGCTTCGATAATGAACTTGTCGCCATCATCCAAAGCTTTGGACACCGCCGGGCGCAGCACCGAACGCACATAGCCCTGAATGGCCTCGGTGTGCGCGGCCATGAGGTTGGCCTTGGACCTGGCTTCGGAAAAAAAAAGATCGCGCATGTGATTGTGCAGGGCAAAGGCGAAAAATGCGCCCATCACCAGGGCGATAGCCAGCATGCCAAGCAGAAAACGGCCTTGAATGGAATATGGAATTATACGCATAACGGAACTCTCGTTCCGAATTTATGCCGCCTCAGGATAAAGCGCAATGCTTTCGCAAGAAGGCGGGTGCATACTCAAGGCTACACTTTTCAAAGACCATATCATCATAACAAGCTAAAATAACACAACTAACCTTGTGGAATATTATTTGCTTAGTATAAAGTATCGCGCAAAGGCGCGTTGTATATAGCAAGGCCGCCGCTCCGGCGGCGGCACACTATCAAATTTTTTAGGAGCTGCGTATGAGCACAAAACCTGGTTTGAACGAAGATAGGATAGCCCTATATACGGGCACTTTCCTCTTCCTCCTGGCGATGATGAACATTGCCGGCGTCGACCTGTTGGGATGGGTTGTCAGAGCCTCCACCTGGCTTGATCCCACCAAAATGTTCAGAGCCACCGGCAAAGGCTACAGCTTTCTGAACGGCTTCGCCTCTCTTGGCGTCACCTATGTGCTGCTCACCGCCCTGCTGGCCATCGGCATCAGGGCTCTGGGCGACAATGTAGGTAAATTCGTCAAGGGTTTCACCCTCATTTTCTTCATTTCCTTCTTCTGCTATGCCGCCGGTAACTACGCTTATATCGCGGTTACCCCCGACAAGCTGAAGTCCGCCAACATAGCCTGGTCGCTCGGCCTCACAGGTGAAGCCGGCTATATCATCGCCCTGGTGGCCGGTGTGCTCATAGGCAACTTTATGCCCGGCCTTGTGGACGAAATGAAAGAAGCCTGCCGCCCGGAAATGTTCGTTAAAATCGCCATCGTAATCATGGGCGCCGAACTCGGGGTGAAAGCCGCTGACGCCATCGGCCTGGCCTCCACGATCATTTTCCGCGGTCTTTGCGCCATTGTTGAAGCTTATCTCATCTACTGGGCCGTTGTTTACTATGTGGCCCGCAAATATTTCAAGTTCAGCCGAGAATGGGCCGCCCCCCTCGCTTCGGGCATTTCCATATGCGGCGTGTCGGCGGCCATTGCCACCGGCGGCGCCATCCGCGCCCGGCCCGTGGTGCCGATCATGGTTTCCTCGCTTGTGGTTGTGTTCACCTGCGTTGAAATGCTCATTCTGCCTTTCGTAGCTCAAAACTTCTTGTACACTGAACCCATGGTGGCCGGCGGCTGGATGGGCCTCGCCGTTAAGTCCGACGGCGGCGCCATCGCCAGCGGCGCCATTGCCGACGCCCTTATCCGCGCCAAAGCTCTGGCCGTTGACGGCACCAATTTTGAACCCGGCTGGATCGTGATGGTTACCACCACGGTGAAAATCTTCATCGACGTGTTCATCGGCATCTGGTCCTTTGTGCTTGCCTACATCTGGGTCAAGAAGTTTGAACCCAATGCCGACGGCAAAAAGATGGGCATGGGCGACGTGTGGGCGCGCTTCCCGCGCTTCGTGCTCGGCTATATCACCACCTTCCTGATCCTGCTCGTCATCTGCACCCAGGTCGACGGCGGCAAGGCCATCGGCAAGAGCATGAGCGGCAACATCAACTCGCTGCGCCTGATATTCTTCGTGCTTACCTTCTTCACCATCGGTCTGGTTTCCAACTTCCGCAAGCTGTGGGACGAAGGCATCGGCAAGCTGGCCGCGGTTTACTGCGTGTGCCTGTTCGGCTTCATCATCTGGCTGGGCTTGTTCATTTCCTGGCTGTTCTTCCACGGCATGAAGCCTCCGGTCATAGCCGGGTAACTATTTAGAGTATTTTGCGAATGAAATGAGCGAAATGCTCTGACGGCCCGTGCGTTGATAGGATGGATAATTTCAAAAGCAAAATGCTATAAAGTAACCGGTTCACATTTTAAGGAGAAAGCCATGAAAGAAATGACCAGTGACGTAAAATTCAAAGACGAAATCCAAAAGATGGAGTATGAGCCGCTTAACGCCACAGAAATCAGCCTTGTGCGCAATTCCATTGTGATCGGCCTGGTTCTGCTGGTGGTGTTCTACTTCGTCAGCGATTGGCTGTTCCCCGGCGCTCACGGGTAACAGCGGCTTTGTTTAATGCGCAGCGTCTAACATAGACGAAAACGTCGCGGCTGCCGTCCCTAAAGCTGACGGCGGTCGCGACCGCGCATTTTTTAACCGCAGCAAAACGGGAGCAAAAAAGTGCCCTGGTTCAAAGTTTGCTATCTTTCCGGACTTCAGACTTCAATGACAAGGACGCGCGAAGAACATGTGGAGGCCGCCTCCCTGCAGGAAGCGCTCAGAAAATTCAGCGACTGGCCCATAGAAGTGCGCTATAACTGCACTTCGGCCTGGGCCAAAAACCCCGGCACCAGCCTTTACGTAGTAGAGGCGTGGGAGGCCGAATTCGCGGATCCGCCGCGGAAATAACGTATTATTTCACGGCGGAAATTGGCTTGTCCGGCAGTTTGGTCTGTAGCTCCATATAGGTCTCGCGACGGAAAGAATCGAGATTGTCGCGCACGGCATCAAGAGTTACCGGCACATCGGTGTAGTAAAGAGCGCTGCTTTTCAGATTATACTCATCCTGCACATTGATGTATCTGGTCATGGCCGGAGATCTGGATGTTATGTAGGGAGTAACCACCCAGAAAAAAATCCATATTATGAAGAAGCCCAAACACAGGCTCAATATTCTGGTAAAAATATTTTTTTGCATTTTCTTTTCATTTTCGTCTCCGGGCCGCCAGACGGCAGCCCGGAGATTTTTTTTATGCCTTATATCTTGGCGGTAATTTCAGGGAACACAATGTAGAACATAATGTAGGCCATGGTAAGAGTAAGCAGCAGGTTTATGGATTGCCCCACCACATACAGAATAACCGGCTTGCCGCCCTTGAAGTAATGGGCCAGCTCACGGAAGTTGGTGCCCAGGCCGATGGCCGCGAACGAAAGCGAGAAGCACCAGTTACGCAGAGGCGAAGTTAGCCCGCGAATGGCGCCGTCGCTGATCAGGCCCTGGCTCAAGTCGGAACCGAGCTGCGCGGAGAAGTAAGAGTAGATTATAGACACGAACACAAAGCCGATGACGAACTTGGGGAAACGATGCCATATTTCGAGAACGCTCACGCTTTCGCCTTCCACCCTGTCCACCTTGGCCACCCAGTAGAGGGCCACGCAGAAGGCGGTTACGCCGATCAGCACGTTCTGGATCATCTTTACGGTGGCGGCCACGTACATGGCCTTTTCTCCAATAAAGGCTCCGGCCGCGGCCACGGCCCCGGTGGAGTCGATAACGCCGCCTATCCATGCCCCGCCGAGCACCTCAGGCATTTGCAGGGCATTGATGACGGCCGGCATGACAATCATCATAATGGCTGTAAACAGCAGCGAAATGCCTATGGAAAGGGCAAGTTCCTCTTTTTTGGCCCGGCAAGCCGCCGCGGTAGCAATGGCCGCCGAGGTGCCGCACACGGACATGTCGGAAGAAATAACTATGTTCAAAGTCTTGGAAGGCATCTTCAGAACCTTTTGGCCGAAGATATAGGTGGACACCAACACTATCGGAGTAACTACCCAGGCCACAAAAATGCCGGGAGTGCCAATGGCGATGATCTTGTCCATGAGAATTTCCGCGCCCAGCAGAACCAGGCCGGTCTTGATGTAAAACTCCACCTGCAGGCCCGGTTTCATCCAGCTTGGTGTGCCGATGGTATTGGCGATGAGCATGCCCAGCAAAATGGCCCAGGCCTCGGTGCCTATACCGTAATGACGCATGTCGGACTGCCCGCCGGCGGTCATGGCGAATACTGTAAAAAGGAACACGCCTATGAAGCCGAGTAAGAATTTGGGAATGCTTTCGCCCATGAAGAACATGCCTAAGCTGAACATAAGGCCGAGGGCGATCATCAGAACGGGGAGAGTGGTGAGAAGATTTACGGCTTTGGTTTTGGTGGCGGCTTCGGCCCGTGAACTGGCCCTGGAAGCGGCGCGCCACTTGGAAATTTTTTCATCGGCGTCCTTGTTCAGCGCGACATCTTTAAAATCAGCCGCTTCCGCCGCTTTTTCAGCCAACTCGGCAGCGGCAAGAGCCGCCGACATGTCAGCCTTGGCCTTTTCAGCCTTGGGCTTGGCCTTGGCATTGTTCTGCTCGGCTTCGGCCGAACTGATCACAAAAGCCACCATGGGGTTGTCTTTCCACCTGCCCGGTGTTTTCATATAACCGTTCATGGTCTTGGCCAGCTCACCGGGTTTTGGTGAAACCTTTTTGCTGCCCTGAGCTTTATACCAGGCTATGGTTTTAAAAGGGGCACGTCTGGATTCCGCATCCATGATCATGTTGGCGTCGCTGATTTTGCCTTTGGCCAGCTGCAAGTCTTTTTCCGGATAGCTGAAAGCGTACAAGTTCAGCGCCAAAAGCGCGAAAATCAGCCCCAGCCAGATAGCCCAATAGTCTTCTTTGGTCCATAAGTCGGACCAACTGGACTTTGCGCGGTCAATGACCACGTTTGACTCTTGACTCATAAAAATCCTCCATACGATGTAATTAGAAATTGGAAATCCTGATTGTTATATTGCACAAATAGAACCTCATGGCAATATAGCGGGCCGAGCGCGCCAGGATTGACCAGTCATTGTATGGAGTCCTTTTTCAGTAAATAACGGCCCCGGCGTACCCTACCACCCGAGAAGAATCCCCGCTGGCGGCGGCCGAAGTGCCATAAGCGGCAATTTCCGCCTTTTGCGCGCCAAGCTCGAGCGCGGCGTAAAGAGCCAGGGACGCGGGCCAGACTCCGCACATGCTGATATTATTTTCTTTTACCGTTTGCAGCAGCCCGTCTGGGTTCAGTGCGGCGAGGCATTCCAGCGCCAGACCATCTTTGCGCACGGTCACATCCTGATTGTCAAAATGGTTCATGTCCGAACTCACCAGCAGAGTGATGTTCCGCCCTCTGGCGCGATGCGCGGCAATTATTCCGGCCAGAGCCGAAGCGGCACGCTTCAATGCGGCCGGATCGCCAGTAGCCACAGCAACTGGAACCATGCGCACAGCCGGATTTATATCCTGTAAAAACGGCAGCAGCACTTCCAGAGAGTGTTCAAAGGCATGGGCGGTCGTATCCGGCTGAAACCCGTTGTTGGAGGAAATAATTTCCCCGGCCAGTTCCCGATCCACTTCCGCTTTGCCGAAAGGGGTGAGCCATTCGCCTTCCGGCCACACTGAAAGTGCTGTTCCGCGCCCGGTATGGTTAGGTCCGAGCATGATCAGGGTGTCGGGCAGTGTAACCCGGCCCAGGGTTTTGGCAATGATTCGCCCGCAGAACATATATCCGGCATGGGGCAGAACAAGCATGAGCGGCTCTATTTTTTCCCCGGCCTCACCCATCTTGTAGCTGTCTATTTCCTCTTTAAGTTCTGCCGGCAGGGCCGGATAAAAACGACCCGCCACAATAGGCTGTCTTATAGGCATGATGTAGCATCCTTATAGTATTTTGCTCTTGAAATTATCCATTACCTGAAACTGTTTTTTAAAAATTAAGGCTGATTCTCCTGCGCCGCCTTTCACCGGCGGTTCGGAATAGTATGTTATTACGGCGGCTTCGCCGCCTAAGTTACGGACACTTTGTGAGAGACTCGGGCCGTTCTGGCCCTCGCCCTGCGGGCGTTGCTGCGCAACGTCCAATTCCACATCCTGTGGAATTGAGCGGACGGCCCTGACAACGCACGGGCCGTCAGAGCATTTCGCTCATTTCATTCGCAAAACACTCTAATATGTACTATTAAAAGTATCCCCAATGGCCTCGGCCAATTTTTCGCTCATGGAGCCAAGGGACGTGTCCAATCGACCAGCTCCAGGAGCCAGCACTCCAATACGCAACATGCAGCGTTCCTTGACGCTGCGGGCGGAGGTGTTGGCCA
Organism: Desulfovibrionaceae bacterium; assembly: GCA_031553655.1. Taxonomy (GTDB): domain Bacteria; phylum Desulfobacterota; class Desulfovibrionia; order Desulfovibrionales; family Desulfovibrionaceae; genus JAVBLG01. The sequence goes on from JAVBLG010000083.1 coordinate 14,597, forward strand.
GAAGTTGTTTGTTTGAAGAAGCGGCGGGTACTACTCTGGGCGCGAAGATGATGTCGGCCATGATCATGGCCGCCCCATTGCCCTCTGGAGGAAGCTCGCCGCCGTATCTGGCGCGCATGGCGGTTCTGGCCTGTTCAGGATCGACCTTTTGCGCGGAGAGAATCTGTACTTGTATGATGCAGGAAGCCTCGCTGGGGTTGGCGGTGATTCTCTTGCCCGAGTCGGCCAGCTTTTTTTCCAGCATGGCGCGCAGGCCGAAAACCCTGTTGGTGCTGTCGCGCAGGCTCACGTATATGGTGTCGTCATGCGCTTTAGACCTGGATTTAGATCTCGATTTGGATTTTACCAGAGCGCCGCCGGGAACGGTTGTTTCGGCGGACACAATAACTTCCATTTCTTTGGGATGATACATAACGCCATTGCGGTGATCACACCCGGCGAATATAAGCGGAATACACAGAATCAGTAGAATTAGCGAGATAGTTCTCATTTTTTCTCCTTGCGGCGGTGAATGGGCGGACGACGTGAGTTTCATAAACGTGCTCCAGCAAAAAAATGCGAGTCTGTTTTTCGATTGTTACGAAATATCCAATACCCAGTTATCGCGCACACTGGCCGCATACCAACGCGCCGGATGCTCAGGGTAGAGCCGGTGAGCCGCTTCGCGCACAACGTGGGCTCTCTTGAGCGCATCCGGCAGTTCGGCCTTATTGCAGATTACGGCCATATCCATTCCCAGGGGGCACAGCCGCAAAAGCCCTTTTTCATGCAGGGCAAGATGGGCCGGAAGATCGGCGCAGGGAGGATCATCAGGGTTTTGCCCGCACATTTCCAGCGCCAGTTCCATTCTGAAAACGCCTTGGCGCATGGGTAAAAAAAGTCCGTCCAACCCCAAAAGCGCCAGGCAAGAATGCGCGCCCGAAGGCAATGCGGGTTCGTGCGCCGCCGGGGCTTTCAGCGGCATGTTTCTCGAGCCGTCGGCTTCCACCAGAATGTAATCCACCACTCTTTCCACGCATAATTCGTCCAAAATTCGTGCAGGGAGCCCGGAAATTTTGTTTGTTTCAGGCGAATAGCCCCAGCCCAGCGTCAAATGGCGATGAATTGAAATTTTTTTGCGCACAAGGCCGACAAAATCGACCCCGGCATATTTTTCCGCCAGCAATACGGTCTTGCCCTGTTCAGGGGCAGGTGGCCTGATGTGGGTTGTGGTGGCGGTAATTACGCTCGCGCCGCGCTCAACAGCCGCACGGGCCAGAGCGAACATCAGAGAAGTTTTGCCGCCGCCGCCCACCAGGGCAATCATGCTGGTCGCCCCGGAGAGTGGCGGCAATAATGAACCAAGTTCCTGCATAAGTATGGCGAGATATGTTAGGCAGTATTACGGCTTAAAGCCTATCTTCATGGCCTGCTGCATTCCGCCCATGGTGTTTATCACATTATTTATGCCATGTTGGCGCAAAATCAGCTCGCAATCATAAGAGCGAAGCCCGGTATTACAAATCAGGGCCACTTGGCGGTCACGAGGAATTTCGTCAAGCCTGGAGCGGATTTCTTCCAGGGGGATGGAGTGCCATTGCCCTGGGTAGCGGGCCTCCAGAGCCTTTCCGGCCGCAGCCGGGCGGGCGTCAATAAAAAACACTCCGTTATTGTCGCGATTTTCCCACAAATCTATGAAATCGATGGCGCTTTGCGCCTTCATACGGCCTTCGATGACATTTTCCGCTACATTACCGAGGGCATTCACGATGTCCATGGCCGAGGCAAAAGGCGGAGAATAAGCAACTTCCAGATTGGATATGTCTTCGACTGTGGGCTTGCCGGTTTGCAAAACAGTGGCAACGGCGTCAACCCTGGCCTTTATGGCGTCGGGCAGAGGCGAAGCTCCTTGAACGCCCAGCACGCGACGAGTTTTGCGATCCACCACCAGCTCCATGGTCATCATGGATTTTTCCGGATAAAAGTGGGCGCGGTCCAGTTGATCGATAAGCACACCTTCGGCCTCGAACCCCTCGGCTCTGGCTTTTTCCACCGTGAGGCCGGCGCCGCAGAAAGACAGCTCAAAAAGTTTGACCGCCCAGGAACCCACCCCTCCGGCAAAGGTTGCCTGGCCTCCGGCCAGATTGGTGCCGATCACCCGCCCCTGGCGGTTGGCCATGGAACCAAGCGGATAATAGGCCGGTTTGCCGGTGATTAGATTGGTCAGGGCTATACAGTCGCCACCGGAGTAAATGGCGGGATCGCTGGTTTGCATATATTTGTTGACCGCAATGCCGCCGTTGGCGGCCACATCCAGCCCGGCCTCGCGGGCCAGTTCGCTGTTGGGAATAAAACCGGCGGAAAAAATTACCAGTTGAGCATCAATTTCCCGCTTGTCGGTTTTTACGGAGCTCACGCGATTCGTGCCGGAAAGGCTCTGAACTTTTTCGCCGGTGAGCACCGTTACGCCTTTGCTTTCCAGATCCTTGCGAGCCATAAGCGACATGGGCGCGGAAAGAGCTCCCGGCAGAATTTGATCCATCATTTCCACAACGGTACATTCCACACCCCACATATCAGCCAGGGCGACAGCAGTTTCAAGGCCGATAAAGCCTCCACCCACGATCACGGCGTGGTCTATTTTGCCGCCTTCGCACTCCTTACGGATGGTCGAAGCGGCTTCAAGCCTGGTAAGGGTGTATACCCCGGGCAAATCTTTCCCCGGTATGGGCAAAATACGCGGGCGGGCGCCGGTGGCCAGAACCAGCTTGTCGTAAGATAAATCTTTTTCTTCGCCGCTAAGCACGTTCTTTACGCGCACGGTTTTGGCCTGGCGGTTGATGGAAAGAGCCCGTGTCTGGTTAATTACGTTGATTTCTTTGATTTGTTTGAAAAATTCCGGGTCACGTACGGTGTGATAAGGCGTGGCGCGCAAATCGTCTATGTTGTTGACTTCGCCGGAAACAAAATAGGGGATGCCGCATCCCCCGTAAGATATATTAATATTTTCGTCGATAAGAGTTATGTCGGCGTCGGGCATAAGACGCCTGCAACGGCAGGCCGCTTTTGGCCCCAGAGCCACTCCGCCTATTACCAGAATACTTGTGGACATTTTGTGATCCCTCCATACTGCTGAAACAGGGCTAACGCATATCAGTTTGCATGCCAGCGAAGCCAGCGGGTTAAGGTTGTTCACGGAAACGCTCATTACGGAAAAAAGTATGCATTCCTGGCCGGAGTGCAAACGCCCGGATACGCGCTTCGTGAATTTATGGGGAAAATTATATGCCTTCTGCCAGCTAAAAGCAAAGATCAATTCACATTTTTTTTCATTCTTGTTATGTCTTGTTTTGCATCTTAATAAAGTCGTCCGCTTTATAGCATTTCGCTTTTGAAATTATCCATTACCTGAAACTGTTTTTTAAAATTAAGGCTGATTGTCCTGCGCCGCCTTTCACCGGCGGCTCGGAACAGCATGTTATTACGGCGGCTTCGCCGCCTAAGTTACGGACACTTTGTGTCCGGACGGCCCTGACAACGCACGGGCCGTCAGAGCATTTCACTCATTTCATTCGCAAAACGCTCTAGGTGATTAATTACAGCGCTTGCGCGATTTGAGTACGGCATCGCTGCGCTCCGCCTAGCTACAAATGCTACGCATTCGGGCACCTGCTGACGCAAGTGCCTCGGGCCTCCGCGCAGGGCGCGTCAGCCCTGATTTTTTCGCAGAAGAATAATAAACTCCTGATTGCCCTTTGGCCCCTTGACCGCTGAAGGCACCTGCCCCAGAAATTCCAGGCTCAGCTCTACCGTGCAGAAGGCTATTACCTTGTCCACAGCCTCTTTGCGCAAATTCTCGTCACGCACCACGCCTTTCACAGTTTGATGCGGGCCAAGCTCAAATTGGGGTTTAACCAGCGCGGCAAGAAGCCCGCCGGGTTTCAGCCAGATTACGCACGGCGGAAGCACCAGAGTCAGAGAAATAAATGATACGTCGGCCACCAGCAGATCAAGTGGTTCTCGGATCAAATCGGGCGGGGCATGGCGCAGGTTAAGGCGCTCCATATTGATTACCCTGGGGTCGGCCAGCAATTTTTCGTGCAATTGACCATGCCCCACGTCGGCGGCATAAACTCGTAAGGCACCATGCTGCAGGAGGCAATCGGTAAATCCCCCGGTGGAGGCCCCCAGGTCCAGGCAAACCTTGCCGGTTATGGACAAATGGAAATGTTCTATGGCAGTTAGCAGTTTGTAAGCGCCACGGCTTACAAAACGCTCTTTTTCCAGAAGGAAAAAAATTGTATCCGAAAGATAGGGATGCCCCGGCTTTTGCACAGGAATATTTTGCCCGCTGACCACCTGCCCGGCCATGATCATGCGCCGGGCCTGCTCCTTGCTTTCAGCCAGACCTTGCTCAAATACTAGTTGATCGGCTCTGGCTCGCCGTGTTTTGAACTGCGCGCCGGATTGCCCGTTTGCATTTTGCTTGTTTGCGGTTTGTTTGCTCATGTTGTAAGAATACATGGCCTGTCAGCAAGGCGCAAATAAAATTGACAAAAAAAGACCGCGCCGCAGGCTTGCCAGGCAAGCCGCGGCGCGGTCCTTTGCGGATGTGGTTCCGCCGAGATTTTATTAGCCGCCGATGAGCTGCATGGCCATCTTGGGCATGGAGTTGGCCTGCGAAAGCATGGCCACGGCAGCCTGGGTGAGAATCTGGTTGCGCACGAATTCGGTCATTTCGGTGGCCACGTCCACGTCGGAGATGCGCGATTCAGCCGCCTGCAGGTTTTCGGCCTGTGTGGTCAGGTTGGTGATGGTGTTTTCAAACCTGTTTTGCAGGGCGCCAAGAGCCGCGCGAATCTTATCCTTGGACACAATGGCATTATTGATGCCCGTCAAGGCTGCCTGGGCATTCGACTGCGTGGAGATGGTATAGCCGGCGCTGGTGGCATTGGCGGAATTGCCTAGGCCAAGAGCTGAAGCAGTGGAAGTGCCAATTTGAATATAGTAATAGTCTTCGGCCGAATCGTTGCCCGAGCCGAAGTGAATCTTCATCTTCCCGGTAGAGGTAAGGCCGCTGCCGTTATGCACGGATCCGGACAGATTGCCGTTGAGCAGGTGAACGCCGTTGAAGTCCGTGGCATTGGCGATTCGGGTAATTTCCGAAGCCATGGCCTGGTATTCCGATTCAATCATCAGACGCTGGGTGGAATCGTAAGTACCGGTGGAAGCCTGTTCAGCCAGTTCCTTCATGCGGATGAGCTTTTCGTCGATGATGCCCAAAGCGCCGTCAGCGGTCTGAATGAGCGAAATAGCGTCGTTGGCGTTGCGTACACCCTGTTGCAGCGAAGAGATGTCCGCGCGCATCAATTCACGGATGGCCAGACCGGCGGCGTCGTCGGCGGCGGTGCCAATGCGCAGGCCCGAAGACAGACGACGGGTGGAGGTGGAAAGCGCGCTGTAGGCGTTGTTGAGATTATTAGCGGCATTCACTGCCATCATGTTGTGATTGATTACCATTGACATGACATTCCTCCATGAATGTATCGTCGCCCGGCGAGACGTTGTAGCCCGATCACTTCCTTGCGATCATGCCGCCGTGATTATTGCGGTTAAAATTCAGCGCCGTTTTGTTTTACGACGCGGGCCTTATAACATTTATCTATGTGTCAACTTTTTCACACTCTGTCCGGCGCTTTTCCGACGGGGTTACCGTCTGGGGAAATAACTGCCGATACTTAAGCTTAAGCAATCTGCGTGCCAAAACCATTGCGGCAAAAAATGCATATGTATCAAAGATGTTACATAAAATAAAAAAGACCGCTTGCGCGGTCTTTTCCCACTGCCTACAACCTGTTCGCGGGTTGAAGGCGATGTATGCTCCTCTCGACGGGTTGCCCATGACCCTGCCTCGTGCCGGCCTGAACCAGGACCGGCACGGGGCAGGACTCCCAGGGCGTTCAATTAACCGCCGATGAGCTGCATGGCCATCTTGGGCATGGAGTTGGCCTGCGAGAGCATAGCCACAGCGGCCTGGGTGAGAATTTGGTTACGTACGAACTGGGTCATTTCCGTCGCCACATCGACGTCGGAAATGCGTGATTCAGCCGCTTGCAAATTCTCGGACTGCGTGGTCAGGTTGGTTATGGTGTTCTCAAACCTGTTCTGCAGGGCGCCAAGAGCGGCGCGGATCTTATCCTTGGACACAATGGCATTGTTGAGGCCCACCAGGGCCGCCTGGGCATTCGACTGGGTGGAGACGGTGAAACCGGCGCCCATAGCCGCGTTGTTGCCAATGCCGAGGGCCGAAGCGGTGGAAGTTCCTATCTGGATGTAGTAGTAATCTTCCGCCGAGTCGTTCATCGACCCGAAGTGGATCTTCATCTTGCCGGTGGAGGTCATGCCGCTGCCGTTATGCACGGAGCCGGACAGGTTGCCGTTGAGCAGATGAATGCCGTTGAAGTCCGTGGAATTGGCGATTCGGGTAATTTCCGAAGCCATGGCCTGATATTCCGATTCAATCATCAGACGCTGGGTGGAGTCATAAGTGCCGGTAGCTGCCTGTTCCGCAAGTTCCTTCATGCGGATAAGCTTTTCATCTATGATTCCAAGAGCGCCGTCCGCAGTCTGAATCAGGGAGATCGCGTCGTTGGCGTTACGCACACCCTGATTAAGGGCGGCGATGTCCGCGCGCATAAGTTCGCGAACGCCAAGACCGGCGGCGTCGTCAGCGGCAGAGCCGATGCGCAGCCCCGAAGACAGGCGGCGGGTAGAAGTTGAGAGCGCGCTGTAAGCGCTGTTCAGGTTGTTAGCGGCATTCGTCGCCATCGAGTTGTGGTTGATTACCATTGACATGACATCCCTCCATGAATGTATTGTCACCAGGCGAGGCGCTACCGCCCGATCACTTCCTTGCGATCATGCCGCCGTGATTATTGCTTTTTAAATTTGGCGCCGCTTTATTCAAGGGCGCGGGCCTTACAACATTTATCCGTGTGTCAAACTTTTTACGTTCTGTATGGCACTTTTCCGACAGGGCTACCGCCTGGGGGAAATAACTGCCTATACCTGACACTTAAGCAATATCCGGGCCAAAACCATTACAAACAAAAAGGTAAGCTTATAAAATAGCTATAAAAAATAAAAAGACCGCTTTCGCGGTCTTTTTCCATTGCCGACAACCTCTGCGCGGGCCGAAGGCTATGTATGATCCTGATGGCGGGCTGCCCTTGGTCCCCGTCCCGTGCCGGTCTGAAACCGGACCGGCACGGGACGGGATTACCAGGGCATCTAATTAACCACCGATGAGCTGCATGGCCATTCTCGGCATGGAGTTGGCCTGCGAAAGCATGGCTACAGCGGATTGGGTGAGAATCTGGTTACGTACGAACTGGGTCATTTCCGTCGCCACATCAACGTCGGAAATGCGTGATTCGGCCGCCTGCAAATTCTCGGACTGCGTGGTCAGGTTAGTGATGGTGTTCTCAAACCTGTTCTGCAGAGCGCCAAGAGCCGCGCGGATCTTGTCCTTGGACACAATGGCATTATTGAGGCCGACGAGGGCCGCCTGGGCATTCGACTGGGTGGAGACGGTGAAACCGGGACCAGCAGCCGCGCTGTTGCCAATGCCTAGGGCCGAAGCGGTGGTAGTTCCTACCTGAATGTAGTAGTAGTCTTCCGCCGAGTCGTTCATCGAACCGAAGTGAATCTTCATCTTGCCGGTGGAGGTCATGCCGCTGCCGTTATGCACGGAGCCGGACAGGTTGCCGTTGAGCAGATGAATGCCGTTGAAGTCCGTGGAATTGGCGATTCGGGTAATTTCCGAAGCCATGGCCTGGTATTCTGATTCAATCATCAGACGCTGGGTGGAGTCATAAGTACCGGTAGCGGCTTGTTCCGCAAGTTCCTTCATGCGGATAAGCTTTTCGTCTATGATTCCAAGAGCGCCGTCCGCAGTCTGAAGCAAAGAGATGGCGTCGTTGGCGTTACGCACACCCTGATTAAGGGCGGCGATGTCCGCGCGCATAAGTTCGCGAACACCCATACCGGCGGTGTCGTCAGCGGCATAGCCGATGCGCAGACCCGAAGACAGGCGGCGGGTAGAGGTTGCCAGGCTGCTATACGCGGAAGTAAGGTTGTTAGCAGCGTTAAGAGCCATACTGTTGTTGTTAATGGTCATAGCCATGACATTCCTCCTTGAATGCAGGTCGCCCGGCGGGGCGCTATCGCCAGTTCGCTTCCTTGCGAACATTCCGCCGTTGCGCTCTGGTTCCAGAGCGCGTTTGTTGCTGGGCGCGCCTTAAGGGCGCATTTCCATTTGCCGTCGACCGCCAAACATTCAACATGTTCTTTTCGGTCGTTCCCTCCGGTAGATGTGTACCGGGGTAAAACTGCGGGCATTGTTTGCCGCTATTCTTACCTATTTAAATGCAAGCAAACTTTGTACCAAAAAGCAAAGCGGTTTTTTGAGGGAAAACGCAAAATTGTTATTGGTTGCCTAATGACATGACATCCCTATCCAAATATTTTGTTTTCCCGGCAGGGAGCATGTCAATTGCCTTCCTGCTGTTATACCGTCGCTTAATTTTCTATAATCGGCACTTTAGTTTCATACTATAGGTGCAATTGAGGAAAAACTTGCCCATCAGGCAAAATTTGCCTGACAAGCCATTTTAGTATATTCTAAAACAAATGGTCGGGAAAATTTTGTTTTCAACCCTTCCGACAACATGAACTTCAACTTCCGCGCGGAGCCGGCATGAGCCATCATTCCAAAGTGAAACCGTGCCTTACAAGCACTGATATACGAAACAGCAAAGGTGTGCGCCGTTTGGCCATGCTGACGGCCTACGACTATCTTTCAGCGGCTCTTCTGGACCAGGCCGGAGTTGATATGGTGCTGGTGGGAGATTCGCTGGGCATGGTCATGCTTGGTGAAAAAGACACCTTGCCGGTGACTGTGGATCATATAATACACCACTGCCGAGCCGTAAGCCGGGCCGTAAGCCAGGCGTTGCTGGTAGCCGACATGCCCTTTATGAGCTATGAAACCGGGGTGCGCGACGCACTGCGCAATGCCGGACGTATTATGGCCGAAGGCGGAGCGCGGGCGCTCAAGCTCGAAGGCGGGCTGGACATTGTTCCGCAGGTGAGGGCTCTGATTGCCGCGGGCATACCGGTTATAGGCCATGTGGGGCTTACGCCGCAGCGGGCAGCGGCTCTTGGAGGCTTTAAAGTGCAAGGCAAAACCGCCGAAACGGCCTACGGCATTGTGGAGGACGCCATAGCCATGGAAGAAGCCGGATGTTTTGCCGTGCTTCTCGAGTGCGTGCCCTCACCGCTGGCGGAATATATCACCAGCCTGCTCAGTGTGCCCACCATAGGTATAGGCGCGGGCGCGGGATGCGATGGGCAAGTGCTTGTTTTTCACGACATGCTGGGCTTTGGGCCACCGGAAAACAGCCTGCGCTTTGTGAAACGATATGCCGATATCGGCGCGGAAATCAGCCGCGCCACCAAAGAATACATAAACGATGTGCGCTCCGGGGGGTTTCCCGCTGCGGAACATTCCTTTTCCATGCCCGAGGAGGAAATGGAAAAAATAAAAAACAGATTCGGTGAACAAACACGTGGAACAAGTGTATAAACCGCACGCAGCCTATTCAAATCAGGCGATAGTGCGCCTCCCAAACTTGCTTTGGCCGCCTGATTGACTTTCCGCTGTATATTTCAAAATTCGAACCAGGGACTCAAAAGATATATTGTTGACATGATGCGCCATAAAAGGATATTTAGAATGTCTTCGGACACAAATACCGTAAACAGCAAATGCGCGATTAGCTCAGTTGGATAGAGCGTTGGCCTCCGGAGCCAAAGGCCACAAGTTCGAATCTTGTATCGCGCGCCAGAAAATCCAGGCGGTTAACATGAAAATGTTAACCGCCTTCATCATTTGGTGCTAACAAATTGCTAACGAGGCGCGCATGTGCTACGGCTGATAACAGCTGAGACGTCAGTGAAAGGCGGCAAAGGAGGCCGTCAGACATGGCACACAAGCGCGTCAAATCGAGCCGGTTCCCCGGCGTGTACTGGCGGGAGTCCACCGACCCGCGCCGCAGGCACAACGGCAGGCCAGACAGGTGTTATGATTACTGTATCCGCGAGGCCGGAAAGTTGAAATGGGTCAACGTGGGCTGGGTGAGCGAGGGCTTCAGCGAGCAGAAAGCGGCCAATATGCGCCGCGAAGCTCTGGAAATTATCGCCCAGGGCGGCGTGGTCGGCGGCAAGGATAAGGCTGTTGGGTTTAGTTTGAATGATGCGGCTGAAGGATACTTTAAATGGATGGAAGGCGAAGGCAAGCATCTCAAGCCAGAGAAATGCCGCTATGACGCTCATGTGCGCGGCATATTAGGGCATTTTCCTCTGGCCTCGGTGAGCGCCGAGCAGGTGGACGGGCTGAAAGCCGAGCTGCTGAAAAAAACTTCCCCCGGCACGGCCAAGAAAGCTTTGTCCTGCTGCCGGGCCATTGCTAACTACGCTGTTCGCACCGGCAAATGGGAGGGGGTGAATCCCTTCGGCCGGGAGCGGCTCAGCATGCCCAGACCGCAGAACAAGGGCGAGCGTTTTCTGACCCCGGACGAGGCGCGGGCTTTGCTCGACGCTTTGGAAAAACGCAGCACCCACTTGCGGGACATGGCCTGGCTGTCCCTGAAAACCGTATTACGCAGCACCCACTTGCGGGACATGGCCTGGCTGTCCCTGAAAACCGGATTACGCAGCACGGAAATTTTCGGGCTGAAGGGCGGCGACGTTGACAAGCCAGGCGGAGTGCTCTGGATTACGGAAAAAGGCGGGCGCAGAACGGCCGTGGGCGTGATGCCCGAGGTTCTGGAGCTACTGGCCGGTTACGGGCGCGGAGCCGGGGAATATATCTTCCCGGCGCGCAACGGGCAAAGGAAGAAGCAAATCAGCGACACCTTCGAGCGGGTGTGCGTGGAGTTGAATTTTCTTCCGGCCGATCCCCAGGAACGCCTGAACATGGACAGGCGTAAAAAAGTCTGGTTCCACACCTTGCGGCATACCTTCGCCTCCTGGCTGGCTCAGTCTGGCGAAATAACCCTGCACGAGCTGCGCGATCTCATGCGGCACAGCAGCATTGTGATGACCGAGCGCTACGCCCACCTCATTCCGGGCAAGGCTCAGGCCAAGACTTCGCTGATCGGCGATATTTTGAATTCTTGATATTCATGTGCGTATATTTTGACGGTAAGCAAGGAGGCGGACATGGACCAAAATGTCATCCGTTTGAAATTTGATGAAGGGAACCGGGAAGAAGACTGGCAAGACGCCATGCGCGCCTGGGAAAATTATAGCCGCACCGGGCTGCATGCCACGGAAGAGGAAATGGAGCCCTGGTTCGACAAGCTTGAAGCCGGAATTGATGCCGAACCGCCCAAGAGCCACCGCTGAGATATACGCTTGAGGCTCAGGAATATTTCATAAGGCCTGGCGCTCTATGGCCGCGAAAGGTATGAACGCGGCCATAGAGCGCCATACGCCATCAAGAAAAAGTATGTACAGGCCTACAAGCTAATCCTCCCACGGGTTAAGGCAACGAACTCCAGTAGGTGTAAAATGTTTTTCGTTGCGCGACACGACAATGAGATTGTGTTCCAAAGCCGTGGCGGCGATCAGAATATCAGCCCCGGAGTTGCCTACATCAGCACTTATTTTGCCCCAGCGAATGGCCACGGAAGTAGTAACCGGCAAAATCCGGTCGCCATAAAGAAAAATAAGCTGGGCCAACCAATCAGATAATTTGCCCGCAAAGACGGCATCCTTACTTTTTTGCAGACAAATGCCGCGCTCAATTTCCCCGATGCTCACGGCGCTGATAAATAACTCCGCATCCTGCTTGTCTTTGAGCCACCTGACCAGGCCGGGATTGCGCTCTTTTTTGCGTAATTCTGACAGCACTACGGTATCTATCAGGAACATCAGAATTCCACCTCCCGTAGCGAAAGATCGGGCTTGCCGTTGTCCTCTGGTACTTCCGGCATGGCGAGTAAAAAATCGGCAAAGCGCGGGGCGGGAGTTTTTCCCTGGGCCAGAAGCCGTTCATAGGCGCTCACAGATAGCACCACAACCGATGGCACCCCTCGTTTGGTTACAACTTGCGGCGCTCCGCCATTGGCGGCATTGACCAGTTCACTGAATTTGTTCTTGGCGTCTTGCAGAGACCATTGACTTTGCATGGGGATCCCTCCTGGCTAGACTATTAATCTAGCCGCTAATAAACCAAAAAGCAAGCCCGCCAATACCCTCTCGCTATGGTAAAACAAAACGGCAATTTCAGGCTGAGAGCGTGGCAGTAAAGTGCCAGCTTCAGCCTGAAATTGCCGTTTTTCGCAACTTTGGCCGCTCGCGTATTCCCAGCTCACTCCGTCAGGTTCAGGATTACATGCCTATGCAGATTTCTATGTGTCCTCTGGAATTAGCGGGGCGTTCGCGGGGATTGATCACGATCTGAATGTCTCTGCCCAGACGGGTAATGCACTCCATCATTTTAGCTTCGCTGATACCCCGGAATTTTCCTTTAAGCAGGTCAGATAATTTCGGTTGGGACAAGCCCATTAATTGGGCTGCCTTGACTTGGGTAAGCCCCTTACTTTCAATAATATCTTGAATTGTTGTAGCCAACTTCGCTTTTACAAGCATCTCTTCGGCATCGGGAAATCCGAGGTCTTCGTATACATTACCTGAGCTATGGGTAATTTCAACATCACTCATATCCGTTCTCCCTTGCATCTTTTTCCGCTGCTTTCAGGCGGGCCTTGATAAGCTCCATATCCTGAACGCTTGTCTTGATTCCTTGCGTTGACTTTTTCTGGAAGCAATGAAGGACATAAACCGCTTTGCCGAACTTGACTGTGTATACGGCTCGGTAAGTGCCGTCCTGGTCAGATTCTACCACTTCCAGAACCCCGGCAGAGCCAAAACCATGAAGTGGCTTGGCGTTCACATATTTTTTGCCGATCTGCGCTTGATATAAAGCATATCCAAATATACCCTGCACTTCATCCGGCAAGGCTTTCAAATCTTTTTTTGACGAACCCATCCATTCCAATAGCTTCATGTTCATATTTATATACCCATTTAGGGATAATTGTCAACTTGCCTCTTATGACAGCCCGCCAATACCCTCGTGCTATGGTAAAATAAAACGGCAATTTCAAGCTGAGAGCGCGGCATTAAAGTGCCAGCTTCAACCCGAAATTGCCGTTTTTCGCAACCTTGGCCGCTCGCGTATGCCTCGATTCACTCCGTCAGAACTTTCTGCGCCTCATCCCACTTGCGCATGTCAGCCGGGTCATAAACCGGCCTCCGCCCCAATTTGCGATACGGAGGCCCTTTTTTCAGGCTGCGCCATTTCTGCCAGGTGGTGGCCGGGATTCCGGTAATCCGCACCAAGTCTTCAGTAAATAAGTACTTGCGCCCCGCGGGCGGGATGTAGCTCGCGCTATCCATCGTGCTCATGCTTCTCTCCTTTATATATTGCTTGTTTTTACAGTTGCCGAGATAGTGAACCTGCTCATTCTTCGTGGCTCAAGGCCTTTTTCAGAATATCGCCGACATGGATTGGCCCAGTGTTCCTGTCGCGGCCGGAAGAAACGGCGCGGATCACGCCTTCAGCTCCGAGCTGCAAGAATTCCGTCCGGCCGTGGGCATCAACCCAATGCCGAATAAAATCCTTGCGCTTGAAATCAAGATCTCTGGTCAGCCAGTGGCAGGCCGCGCCCCAGCCGCCCATCAGCCTGAGCGTGTATTCCGTGGTGGGGTGCCATTCCGGCTCGCGGTAATAGCCGTAGCGGCGGATGCTTTCCAGAAGCGCGCCTCATTCGGCCATGGCCTGTAATTCCAAACTCTTGGTGCTGGTGCCGGCAATATCGCCCAGGGCGGATTTCAGCACCGCGAACGGCGGCATGGTTTTGAACTCATAGCGCTCTATGACCAGACGCACCGCCTTGAGCACCTGATCCGCCTGATACCCGGCCAGCAGATCCAGCCACATATTCAGAAGCGGACCTGAAAGCTCCTTGCCGAAATTTTCCGCCAGGGCGGTGAGCGCGCCCACCTTGCGCTGCTCGTCGGATATATTCTGACTGTTTTGCATGCTTGTTCCTGTTTATTGGCCTGCGGGGGGGGCAAAAAACGCTTTTTATAGGCAGCCACCAAGGCGTGGCACGAGTTTTATTTACGTGTGGCCCTGTCCGCCAGAACTTCGGCGGCCACGGACATGTTCTTTTCCAACAAGGTAGCGCGATTGGCGGGCTTCTCCCCGGAAGCGGCGCAGAGGGTGCGGGGATTTTTCTTCCACCAGTGCTCGCGCAGAAATTTGCCCAGGCCAGGAGCGAATTGCTTCCAGCCGGGGTCTGCTCCGGCATGGCGCAGAATGGCGCTGTACAGCGGCGCTTGCCCCGGCCAGGATTTTGAAGCGCGAAGCTGCTTGTATTCCGCGAATCCGGCGAGCGGTGCTTCCTCGCGGGCGTTTTCGTCGTAAAAGATACGCAGCTCATAAAAATCTTTGCCGGGTTCATCCCCCAAAACCGAGAAATCCTTTGGCGCGGCCGTCGCTCCGCGCGTGGGATCTCCATTCCCAAGGCTACTTTGGGTGTTTTCATGTCTTTTGGTTTCCGGTTCTGGATCTGGAGATGGAGAAGGCGCAGGGCTCGCACGCTTGCTCAAAATCCGTTTGACAGTCGTTAAACGATCGTCGCACTTGCGTATGGTTTCGTATTCTTCTTTGGTAACGCCGCTCACACCAGCCTTGACCAGCAGTTGATATTCTTTGGGGAAGGTTCCGGCCATGCGCGAAAGGCGCGAGGCGTCCGAACGCGCCTCCGCTTCGGCCTGCCAGGGATTGTGCTTTTGCCAGTTGTGCAGGGCAGGGACGTTTTCCGTCTGGTCAAGCCACATGCCGAGGCAAAGGTCGAAAAAAGCGCGCTCCTCGCCATGCCAATCCGCCGCCAGTTCAATATCTTCCCAATCCATGCCCGTGAGCATGCCGTCGGGCCGGTTCACGGCGGCCCACAGCCAGAGCGTCTGGAGGGAACGTATGCCCTCAAGGCCGAGACGCTTCACGGTTTTCTTGGTTTTGGGGTGCTGCCAGAACCCCACGGACAGGCGGATGTCGGAATTCATGCTGATGTCCTCGAACTATGCTTTCAGAAGCCCAGCCGTTTCTGGGGTGAAACCGGAAAAGCCTCGCAAAAATTGGCCAGAGCGCGGCGGAGGTCGGACAGGCTGGGGCTGTTGTCGCCTCGCAGGCGCAGGGCTATTTTTAGAATGCTCAGGTCGCGGTTTCTGGTGGGCGCTATTTTGCCAAGGGCCCGCCTTTTGGCGGCTTCGCGCTCATATTGACGGACGCTCTTTATGGTATTGGTCATGCTTTTGCTGTGCTCGTTCAGTTCGGTCATGATCTTGTGGAAACTGCGGTGCGCCCTGCCGCCTGTGGGCATGAAGCGCGCCCGGGGCACGCTGGTGGATTTTTCCTTATAGATAAGCCGGGTTTTGTTGCCGTTCTGGTTTGGTTTTTTCAGCAATACCCGCACATATCGCCGCCAAACTATGGAATGCGGGCAACGCTGACAGTGTTTTGAGCAATTAATCAACATCGCTATCCAGCCAGATGCGCCTATGGGGGGAACCCTGATCTGAAACTCCCTGGCCGCCTTTCTCATAAGCGACTTTATGCCGCTCAATTCGCACTCCAACTCTCTCAGGAGCATTTCGGTGTGCATGCTTATTTCGTTCATAAGAAATTACCTACATATAGAAATTGTGACAGGCCGTATTTTAACCGGCTTATTCTTGGAATTTTCTATGGTAGCGGCTTGTGGCCATAGTTTGAGCCTGTTGCCATAACTTGTTTGTAGTGAATATAATATCATTACAAAATTTTTTATGCAAATAAAAAATCATATATAATAGCTCATGAGCTAGCTTTACTGTCTTTGACAGTATGGATCACAAAAATGGTACATTTTTCAACGCAACAGACTGATAACATGCGAGTTGCTAAAATTAATTTTGTGTGGACGCCAGCATAAAAATTATATATAATTTTTTTTATTATGGTTGGCACAGTAAAGGAGGAAGGAAATGGAAAAGAATTCGATACCCAAAAAGACGCGCATCAACAGCGCCGGGGATTTGAAGCGATATGCCCTTGCCAGGCTCAAAAAGGAGAACCTGACAAGGGCACACTATGCCGCCGCCATTGAAACGAGCAATTCCACTCTGACCCGGTTTTTAAACTCCAAAAAAGAAGGAGAGGCGGCGATTCTTTTTGAAACCGCCCTGAAGCTCATTCTGGTGCTGGGTGGCACGGTTGAAATGCCGGGCCTGGACGGCGAGGTCGATCAGGACGGCGGCGACAGTGAACGGATCATGCGCGAACGCGATTTAGAACTCAAATTTTTGCGAAAACTGACCAGCAGCCAGTCACGTATGCTTCGATATCTTACCGGAAAGGCCGGGGGGCCTGTTGCTGTGGATGATGAAGACGATGAGGCCGATAGTGCGCGAGAAAACAAGTCCTCCGAAAGCATGGAAGACATCAAGGCCTATATGCGCAGGCAGGAACTTGAACTGAATTATTTGCGGGAAGCCGCCGATAACCAGACCCGCATTTTGAAATACCTGACCAGAGATGCTCGTGCTTGAAGGGGGGAGATGCCGTTTATCGGGTGCAGATTCTGCGGGAAATATTAACGGCGCACTTACTTGAGGCAACTTTTCGTTTTATTTGGGCTCGCAAACTCGTGAACATGACGCCACGAAGTCACAAGACCACGAAGCCACAAGGCCCCAAAGCCACGAAGTCACGAGGTCACAAAGCCAAGAGTCCACGAAGCCACAAAACCCCATGCAATACGTATATAGTTGTAATTATGCTATAATTATTCAACACAGCCTGAGCGTAACTTGCACTTATTTTCCAAACGCAGAAGAAAACCGGTGCGGAAAATGCGTATTGCATTTTATGTGTTGAAAGCCGGGTAGGGCATTTATTATTTTTTTCATATAAGCCGTTTTGAGGCATAATCGGGCATGTTCACCCACGCTCTTCTTCCATGGCGGCAAGCATATTTGAAGATGTCCCATCCAAGGATTCGGCCAGTACATTGGCAGCACCATGCATGAAGCTTTCGTCGCGCTATAAAAACACCTTATACGAAATGTTATATAGCTCTCCGATGCGCTTGGCCATATCCAAGGAAATGGAACGCACTCCCTTTTCCATTTCAGATACATGGTGCTGGCGAATGCCTAAAGCGGACGCCAGTTCTTTCTGGGTAATACCTTCGCGAGTGCGCAGGCCGCGCAGCCTGTTGCCTGGGCTTGATTCGGGAAAGACCTCTTTGGCGGAATACAGTTCCTCGCCTTCTTCGTTAACAGGGCGCGAAAGCTGCGCAAGCTCCAATATGCTGTTGATGGCCTTACATAAATGCTCGGCTCTTTCGGTGGGCACCGTTAGACAAATTTCAGTCAATGCGCCGGTAGTTTGCGTTTTCATGTGTGCCAACATAGCGAATCTCCATAAATTTTACAGAACGATCCATAACCTTCCATACCGCCACGTATGTGGGCCTTCCCTTATTCAGGTGGCAGTGATGCATACCTGGTTTGCCCGTAATTTTTCCATAATGAGGCCAGTTCGTCCGCTCAGGGCCTTCAAGCTCGAGCTCTCCATAAAGAAGATCAAGTACGGAGGCTATTGCCGACGGCAATTTGGTTTTCTGTTTTCGCGTTTTACCCGTGAAAATTACAGTCCAAAGTTCGTCTTTTCCTGGTGGCAAGGCAGGCTCCTTGGGTTTATGAATTAAATATATACCTTGTTTTGGTATATAGTCAAGGTATATCCAAGTAGAAATCCCGGAGGTAACTCATGTCAAAATTCATTACCACATCAAAGAGGCTTGCCCTTTCTCCACGGAAAGCCTCTTTGGTTCACATGTAAAAATACAGTATTACTACGGCTCGACAGCTCAATGGCCCAACGCATCAACAGCTCGACGTCCCGAAGGCTCGATGCTCCAATAACCCTACAACCCAATATGCACATATTATATTGTTATTATTAATAAATATATTTTGACATGCGAGATGGAAACGGAAGCTCGACAGATCGAGCGTTCAACGACTCGACAGCTCAAAAGCTCATCTTGTATGCATCATGCTGGAATTATAGTGTAGTTTTTCAGAGCCCTGCGCGCAAAAATTGCATTTATTTTTCCACAACATAAGAAAGCCGGTGCGAAAAACATCTATTGCATTTTATGTGTTGAAAACCGGGTAGAGTATTAATTATTTTTTTATATAAGCCGTTTTGAAGCATGGTGGAGGCCATATTTACCCCCGTTCATCTTCCATGGCGGCAATCATCTCCGAAGGGCGCGCCTCCAGGGCCTCGGCAATCCGAAACAGCATTTCCACAGAAGGCTTCTTAATCCCGCTCTCCAAACGGCTCACATACGACGGCGCAATTTCAAGGCGCGCCGCCACTTCATCCTGGCTTAAATCCTTCAGGTGACGGAATCGTCGCATGACCGGGCCAAACGATGGAGATTCAATTTTCTTACGCACCCCGTTTTTCAGCGCTAAACCTTTCCATTTCCGCAAGCACAGCCGATGCCGGTACGTCCATGGCCTCGGCCAGCCGGAAAAGCATTTTCAGGCTAGGTTGCTTTTCGCCTGTTTCCAGGCGGCCGATGTGCGACCGTGAAACGTCCACGCGGGCCGCAAGCTCATCTTGCGACAATCCTCTTTCTTTTCTGAAATACCGTAATACCGGGCCGAAAAATTGTTCTTTTGACATGGCTTAGTAATTTACAGTATTGCTATTTTCTTTTCGGCGACCTATAGGTCGCGAATGTGGAGAATATTTTTTCTCATTCTTTTGATATTGCCGCACCCGCTCAACTCTTGGGCATGGCCTGCCCGTGTGGTCGGCGTGACAGACGGGGATACCATTACAGTTGAACCGATTGACGGAGGGGAACTGGTGAAGATTCGACTTCATGGCATAGACGCACCAGAAAGAAACCAGCCATATGGCGTGGTGGCCACCGGCTTTGTATTTGCCGTGGCCCTATATCAAACCGTGGATGTAAGGGGACAGGGCAAAGACAGGTACGGCCGGTCGGTCGCCCTCGTCATTATGCACAATGGTGAAAGTCTTCAGTCCGCCATGTTACGGGCGGGACTGGCCTGGGTGTGGCCCAGATACTGCCGTAAATGTGATGAATGGAAAAATCTGCAAGAGGCCGCCAAGCGCGCCGGGCGAGGCTTATGGGCAGAGGAAAATCCCGTTCCGCCGTGGGAATGGCGGCGGGCAAAATAAAAAGCATATGATAGGGAGGAGTAACGGTATGGAATATTATCAAATTCAAGACACAAAGGCTTTCGACGAAACCAGGTCGCGCCTATATGCGGCTACAGGCTGCGAGGGTATGGCTGAGTTCGCTGCATACCTTGGAGTTCGGCAATTTGTGATTTCAGACGCGCGCCGCTGTCTGCGTCTCCCTGCGGCCTGGATCGATACCATAGAAGAAAAGACGGGCATGGATTTGTCATGGTTGTTACATTGAGGGCGAAGACGAAGTTTATTGCCTCCTGCCAAACAATGTGAGCTACCTTTTTCCTATGGTAGGCCCAAAAGCCCTTGCAATAGTCCCAAAGCGGGACTATTGTCTTTTTATGCGAATCATAGCCATATCCACCTTAAAGGCATTCTGGAATAGCTACCCCGCCTACCGTGACGCACAGGAGCCTTTGCTCGCCTGGCACAGATTCGCACTTCGCGCGGATTGGGCTTCCCCTACGGATATCAAAGCCGATTTCAGAAATGCCAGCACCCTCCAGGATGGGAGGGTGATTTTTAATATAGCCGGGAACAAATATCGTCTTGTGGTTTGGATAAACTATCCATACAGGGTTGTGTATATCCGCTTTGTCGGCACCCATGCCCAGTATGACGCCATTGCCCCGCAGACGATTTAGGGAGTTTGCCATGCACATCACACCAATACGCACGGAAGAAGAATACCGCGAAACCTTGAGACGCATCGAAACCCTGATGCAGGCCGAAGCCGGAACACCGGAAGGCGATCAGCTTGACGTACTCACGACTCTGGTGGAAGCGTATGAAAGGAAGGCGTATCCTATGGATCTGCCGGACCCGGTGGAGGCTATCAAATTCCACATGGAGCAAAACTGCATGACGGCCAAGGATCTACAGCCCATAATAGGGCGCATGAACCGCGTGTATGAAATTCTTAACCGCACCCGCCCGCTCACATTGCCAATGATTCGCAAGCTTCACGGCCAGCTTGGCATTCCTGCGGAAAGCCTGATCAAGGAGACTGGGAGACCGGGGCATCACGCTTGATTATTAATGTGTAGATAAAGCCGGCAGGCAATGGTATTTTATCAAACAATTAAATGTATTATTGATGTATATACTTTTTTGCGCTAAATATTTCAATGATTGCACTTAGAGTCTGACGCCCCTTTAGCTATTGTCAATATCTGGATCTTGGCTTTGAGGCCAGTGTAATCGATCACACAGGTAAAAAAGCCCAAGGAGAGTCGTTACTATCATGTGGGCAAAAAAGTAAACATAGCTGGCAATAGCGGTATATTTTATCCAAATACCCCAAGGGGCACAGTACGTCGATTTTTCGCTAAGCAGAAAAAATATATTTAAAATACAAAGCAATATGCTAATAAATGCTAAATATCCGAATAAGAAGCATAAGAACCTTCTTCTGGTCAGTACGCGTTTTTTGGATATACCATTCTCTGAAGAAAAGAGGGTTGGTGGGTTATAGCCATCAAGTTTATCATCTACTGCCTTTCCGTTAAATGTAGCGATCGCCGCCAGTGAAGCTATATAGAATCCTGGCAAGATGCCCAATAATGTTGCCGTTGATTTTGCTATTTCGGTGAGGTCTAAAGTGATTTTTCCAGTTTCGAAAAAAATAAAAAAAGCAACCACTATGCTTAGAGGAATTGCTATGTCGTAGATAAGCTTTGCAGGGTGGTTAATTTTGAAGTATAAAAGGGGACGAATAAGTCTAGATTTGTCCATTTTCTTTTCGCGCCTTCTTTTGCGCATTTTTTTCTGCTACAAGCAATTTGATCATTTTGGTGGTCAAATCGCGTTGTATTGCCTCCGAGCATTGAGGTAAACTAGCACCAACACCAATTTTTTCTGTTTTGCCATAAACTAACTCTTTAACAGCATGAATATCTGCTTTAGTCTTCACTGTATATGATTTTCCCTCTTCTCGTTTAATTGTTAATCTAGCTTCAGGAAATTTTTGGCTATATTTATTGATAATTCTCTCTACTATAGATAATGACTCTTCTCCTCCGACCTTTTCGAGTTTAATGCTTATCCTATGAGTATTTTCTTTCATATGCGCCCTCTCATCAAGCTTTTCTGGTGTATATTTTTTAATTAATTGCAACCCAGAGATCACTCCACGAGTATTGACGTCATCCGTAAGCTTTTGAGATGCAAGAGTATCAATTATTAATTCAGGCCACGAAGAAATATTCTCGTCTTCATCACTTTTTGTTATACCAAACGTTTTAAAGTAGTTGCGTAAGAATGATAATGAGTATGATGATTGTAACCCTGGAATTTGCTCCTTGACTGCAATGTAGCCAATATTAGGAATCTTTTTTAATGACAAGATATAGTGAAATGAAAGTGCAATGCCTTCACCCTCAAGTTTCGGTTCCGTACGTATGATATTCTTTTCAAGGTGCCCAAATGCAGGATCAGAGACATTTTTATCTACATACACAAAAAGTATTATAGCAACGTCATTTTCTTCATCAATTTGAATATCTCGAACTCTTAGAGCTATAGTCCCCCCTTTGAATGTTTTTACTAATCCCTCGGTATCAGCAAGGCATTTCTGCATGCTACCGACAATGGATCTCATTTTGAAAGGAAAATTTGCCTCATCATCATGGGGGATAAGATTGAAAGTTTGGAAGACGACCCATCTATATTTAGCGTCTAGCATAAAACCTCCTTACGTGGTTATGTACTTCTCGCTGTAATGATATCCTGTTTTCAAACGTTTTACAACGCAATATATATAGGCAATTGCATCGCAAGCAGATGTGAAATTCATTCCACATCTGCTCGGTAAATGTTTTTCGTCCTATGACGTGAGGAAAAGGCATGAAAGTCAGCCAGTTAATAGAGGTACGAGGAATAGCCTAAATTACTTGCTGGCGACTTTTTCAGTATACTCCCTCAAGGCTTTCAGCACATACGGCGTGGGCTGTTCCACCTTTTTCGCTATCAGCGCATTGGCGAGCAATTCCTGATCTCGACGGGTTAGTTGAACAGTACAGGAGTCTCCGACATGCGACGGGGTGGTGGGTTCCAGATTGTGGCACTGGGCTTCGCAATAGGATTTTGTCATGACCGCTTCTCGTTTTTTTACAGTGTATGTATTTTCCCTTGTGTGGGTCAAGGCGGCGTGTAGGCGAAAATTGCCAAGCATCCTCAAAATTCGGGATTATTTCCTGTAAACGTCAAAGTTGACACGGTGGCAAACGGCGTTTATTAAAAAAGGGAACCCGGTAATCTGCGTCAACAGATCACCGGGCTGGCACGGCGGGTTAACGCCCCCTGTGTGCATGGTTGCCTTATTAGAGGGTTTTTCTAACAAGCCCCGTATCGGTGATGCGCACTGATACGGGGCTTGCCTTTGAGAGTCAATGTAAGTGTTAGCAATGGCTGTTACTGATTCTCATGTTTTTACACATGTTATGTGCAAAAATATTTTTGACGGCCTGTGATGTTAGCACCAGGCCCCTTTTATTCCGGGAAAGGCCAAAGCTACGACTTCACAAGCCACAGGTCTCCGGTGCTAACGATTTTCTGCCGGTGCTAACACATTTTCGGGGTAAACAGGTTTGTGAAGCGGTAGTTTCGATCAACAGCCAAAGCCCCTGCTGCTAACAAATTGCTAAGGAAGCGCTGATTTAATGTCCCCTGAAGGGATCGTCAAAAGGATAGTTTTGTGTTAAATTTTTTCATCATTTTAAGGAGAAAAGCATGAAACGTCCCAGTTTGAGCGACATCGAATACGGCATGCGCAAGCGCACAA
>JAVBLG010000082.1:0-3765 GCA_031553655.1 Desulfovibrionaceae bacterium
CGTCAAGCGGGCTTTTTGCTCAGGTCGAGTACCGTAAGAGTACGCTCCCTTCGCAAATAAGCCCGCTTTCCTCGTCCTTGGTCCAAAATCCGCTATTTGAAGAAAGCACGGCTGACAAATGTCGACACGGGCAAAATCCCGTTCTTGCCAAACGAAAAAACTCAGCGTTTCCAAAAGCCACAGTCCCAGGGGGCGGCGTTGGAGGACAGGTCAAAATCAAAAAATTGCTCTGCCCCGTATCGCCGGTAACCATTTTCAGAAACATATTTTGGTTTTAACAACCCCTCACTGTCATAGAAAAACAGCGTTCCTTTCTGTGTTCCACACAGTTTGGCAAATTGTCCGGTCGTTAACAATTTCATAGCGTAGTTTTCCCTTGACTATGCAGTTACTGTATACTTTAGACTGACAGAAAATGGGCGAAACAGCAAGGTTAGCCAACAACTGTGAGGGAATAATTTTATGAGAGCTACGAAACAAGCGGCGGCACCTAAGACAGTGCCCATGAACTCAATAGATTTTAACGATAAAAATAGCACTGTTATACGATGGCTTGGCAATGCCGGTGTTCATATTAACAGTCACGGCACTAACTTGATGATTGACCCGGTATTAAAAGATTTTGATTTTCCACTGTTAATTGAAATGCCTATACACCCAGAGGAAGTACCCCATCTAGATGCGGTTCTTATCTCTCACTGTGACCTCGATCATTTTAGCAAGTCAACATGTATAAGTTTGCAAAGTGTATGCGACTCATATCACTCAACTCGATATGTTGCAGAGCTATGTAAAGAAATTGGATTGCAAGGAATTGGACATGATATAAATGAGAATTTTGATATCCATAATATTTCTATAACATTAACACCTGCGGATCACGCTTGGCAAAATGAAATGGAAGAGTTTCGCCAGTTCAGGCAATATCAATTCGAAGACTATTGCGGATTTTGGCTTGATACTCCTGACGGGAGTATTTGGTTTGTGGGTGATTCACGGCTCCTGGATAAGCATTTACGAATGAGAAGCCCGGACGCAATATTATTCGATTTCTCAGATAACAATTGGCATATAGGATTAGAAAATGCCATTAGGCTGGCAAATACCTATCCAAATGCACAATTACTATTAATACACTGGGGAACATATGATGCATTTGATATAGACGCTCACAATGCCAACCCGGAATCTTTAAAGGGAAAAATTGTAAATGAAGAAAGGGTACATTTAAATGCTGCTGGTGAACCATTTATCTTGAGGAAGCTCAAAACATGTACCGTGCCTGTCCTGCCTCTTCGGAATGGCATAGACAGGGAAAGATAAACATCGACAAACATACATACGCATCCCCTTATACTTGAAAAGGAGAAATGATGCCTAAATTTCCCTATCTATTCCTGTGAATAACAAAATTTGTATATTGCTTCTTGTCTATGTCAGCACATGCCAACGGATGCTTAAATAGTTGGGCCTACGGTCAGCGTTGCTGCATGGGTGCGAATCCCAGCGAGGGCCCCAAGTTTACGGGCCGCTCGCGGCCTGTTGCTCTATTGATCAAAATCCGTGCTCTCGCTGACATACCTCCAGGTATCGAATTCGGCCCGGCGGCCTTGCAAGTGCTTGTCCACCGATTCAGCGGCGTATCGGCCGCACAGGAGACGGAGCGGAGGCGTCTCGGCCTGCATGGCCTGCATCACGGCCTTGGCAACACGGTTGGGATCGCCCGCCACTGTTTTGCCCATACCTACCAGGTGGCCTCGCAACTCTTCACGCTGTGTGGCGTAATCGTCTATTTCCAGGTCCGCAAACGTAAAGGAGGTTTTCGGGTTAAAGAAATCCGTCCGCATTCCGCCCGGCTCCACGAGCATGCAGCAGATGCCAAAAGGTTTCATTTCAATGGTCAGCCCCTCGGTCCAGCCTTCCAGAGCGAATTTGGAAGCGCTGTAAATGGAACCGCCTTCCACGGACTTGACCCCGGAAGTTGAGCTGACGTTGATAACCCAGCCCGATCCCTGGCGGCGCATGGTCGGCAAAAA
Source organism: Desulfovibrionaceae bacterium (assembly GCA_031553655.1). GTDB lineage: Bacteria > Desulfobacterota > Desulfovibrionia > Desulfovibrionales > Desulfovibrionaceae > JAVBLG01. The sequence goes on from JAVBLG010000082.1 coordinate 2,037, forward strand.
TTCCCTGGCAAGGCTCATGGGGCCGAATACGTTGGTTTCCATCTGCTTGCGAATCGACGACTCGGAGAACTCTTCAAAATATCCCATAAGGCCATACCCGGCGTTATTTACCAGGACGTCAACCCGACCGAGTGCATCCAGGGCTTCCTTTGCCGCTGCCCGGATAGACGCCGCGTCGGTCAGGTCAAGTCGCACCGTATACAAGTTGGGGCTCTCGCCAAGCTCCTTTGCGGCGGCCTCAGGGTTTCGCGCCGCCGCGACCACCTTATGTCCTTTTTCCAAGGCCAGCTTGGCAATGGCGGCTCCAAGACCTTTGTTCGCTCCTGTGACAAACCATACTTGCGTGTCGCTCATGACAATCTCCTTTTGTTTGATGCAACAGTATGCCGAGCGGTACTGGCGAACCAGACACGATCCTTGCGTATTTTTGCCTATTCCTTGCAACCGGTTTCAGGTGCGGCTCAATCTGTGCTACAGCATTCGTAAAGCGCGGGAGAAAGACGACGGAGGAACAATGAACGGAACTGAAGAAAAAAAGCTGCTTTTGCGGGAAAACCTTCTGGCCCGTACCTCGGAAACCGGAGATTTCGATACGGACATTCCGGGCGTGCGCTTGCATCGTCGCAACGAACTCGGCCAGCTTGAAAATTGCATCTACAAGCCCCTGGCCACGGTGGTGGTTCAGGGATTCAAACGCTCCATCATCGGTTCCGGCGAATACAGATACGGCGAGGGGCATTGCCTGATTTCCGGCGTGGATATGCCAAGCGCGAACTACATCACGTCCGCTTCAATGGAAAAACCGTTTCTGGCCATGTCCATATATCTCGACCGGAGCCTGATCCGCGAACTGGCGCTGGAAGCGCCACGCGCCGTGCTTACCTCGGGAAGCAATGAAAAGGGAGTCTCTGTCGCGGAAGCCGAGGAAGATGTCCTGGATGCTTTTTTGCGCCTGGCCGATCTGCTTGAAAAACCTGACCGGATGACCGTGCTCGCACCCATGGTCATCCGTGAAATTCATTATTGCTTGCTCATCGGGCGACAAGGCGGGTTTTTGCGGCAACTCAACGCCCCGGATTCGCACAGTGGCCAAATCGCGACAGCGGTATCCTGGCTGCGCGAAAACTTCAAAGAACCACTACAGGTGGATGCCCTGGCCCGAATGGTCACCATGTCTTCGGCCACCCTGCACAGGCACTTCAAACGCGTAACCACACTCTCGCCCTTGCAGTTTCAAAAGCGGCTGCGGCTGCATGAAGCGCAGCGACTGATGCTTGCGGAGGGCATGGATGCGAACGGCGCGAGCCTTGCTGTCGGCTATGAAAGCCCGCACCAGTTCAACCGGGAATACAAGCGGTTGTTCGGGCAGCCGCCGGGTCGGGATGTCAATGCGCTGCGTAAAGAAAACACACGGTAGCCTACATTCTTTTTCAATTCTTTTCGGAATCAGCAGCCCGGTTTGGCAAGAGCGGGCTTTGCCCGACCGACATTCGATGCGGCGCAGGGGCCGTGGACAAATGTTCACCCCGCTTGAATACGCCAGGGGAATGAGATAGAAAGCTGATGGGGCATCCTCCGAGTCTTATGACCGGGAGGTGATGTCCAGTGCGGCAGTTCCTGCGGGATGTGCTGGCCATGGTGGTCAGCGGCATCGTTGTAACTCTTATTTTACGACTTTTAGGTCTGTAAATTGAGATTGCCCGGCAGGAGCGGCAACTCTTACCGGGCG
>JAVBLG010000085.1:0-42167 GCA_031553655.1 Desulfovibrionaceae bacterium
ATTTGTATCCGAGTATTTTACTAATTAAATTCGACAAATACGCTGATAATCCCTGTTTTGGGAGTTGCCCTAGGGGCTGGCTCTAAATGCGTCTTTTGTACAATGGCTACGTCAAGCGGGCATTTTTGCTCCGGTCGAGTACCATAGGAGTACACTTGCTACGCAAAAAGGCCCGCTTTCCTTGCCCTTGAATCAAAATACGCTATTTGGAGACAGCCCCTAGCAAAATGCTATAGAGCTCGTCATTTTCGAAATTATTAGTAAAATATCCATCAAGAGATATAATTATTATGGTGATAAAATTGTATTTGGGCAATAGTAACTTGTATTTATCGACAAGTTGCAATACCATGATTCCACCTCGCCTCAAGGGCTATCTCAATATAACGGAATTAAGCTCGGAGACAAGGAAAGTTATATAGGCCCAACTTGTCGAATCTTTTTTTGTTTTTTAAGGAGTTTGTCTTGGCTATACTCGGATTTTTAGCCCATGCTCTACCCGGATATGCCCCCGAAGTGGAAGGCAAATTAGGCTCCATGCCCGAAATAACAACCTACGGCATACAGAATAAAGACTATGTGGTGGCGGTGGCTGAAGCCCCGGCCCAAGTAATGCAGCCCATTACAGACCGGGTAAAAGCCTTTGATGAGGTAATATCGGTCTATGTCACCTCGTTTTCCACTGAAGATGAGGAAATGTAATTTTTTACGCCCACCAGGCGTTCTCTCTGAAAAAGACTTTAAGACACGCTGCGTTTCCTGCGGGCAATGCGCGGCCGTGTGCCGTTTCGATTGTGTAAAGCTTGTGCCCGACCATCTTTTAGGTCCGGATACTCCTAAAATATTTCCGCGCATAAAACCATGTTTCTTGTGTATGAAATGCGTGGATGTATGCCCTACCAGTGCTTTACGCCCGATAAACATGGCCGAAGCGGGCATGGGAACGGCCATTCTTGATCTCAAAAAATGTGTTGACTATCAGCAGGAAAACGGTGTTATGTGCTGGACCTGCTATGAGCGCTGCCCGCTTAAAGCCTCGGCCATTGTATTGAAAAATGGCTACATGCCGGAGGTTACCGACAAATGCGTCGGTTGCGGAGTGTGCGAATATGTATGCCCGGTAAAGGCCATATCCATCATCCCCACCCGACGCAAATGAACACGATCGTTCAGAATAAATACAGCAAGATACTGCCAAAGCGCAGGCTTTGCCAGATTGGAACAGCCCTGGCCCTTATTGTGATTCCGCTGCTCAACATGCGCGACTGCACATTGCTGTCCGGAAATCTGCTTTCTTTCAACCTGGCCGGATTGCCTCTGGCTGATCCTTTGGCCGTGCTTCAAGCCGCCATTGGAAGCATGGAATTTACGCCCGCAATGCTGATTGGCGGCGGCTTGCCGCTGCTTTTGGCTATGGTGCTGGGAAGAGTGTTCTGCTCCTGGATGTGCCCATATGGGCTTCTTTCAGAATGGATCTATACGCTCAAACGACGTCGAAAACGCGGCCCGGCAGAAGAAGCTCCTTACCATAAAGGGGCGGAAGCATCAGAAAAAATAACGCACAATATTTTCCAGAAAACGGCCACCATGGTCGGATTAAGGCAAAATTCGCCGATAGAAATTAAGGACAATACAGCCCATCTGGCCGAGGTTTCACGCTTGATCCTGACCCTTGGCAGCCTCGCCGCACTATGGCTGATGATGCCCATACCTCTGCTCAATCAGCTTTCCATGCCCGGCTGGTACTCCAGGGCGTGGCAATACGCCGCATTCTACGGCGAGGCGCTTTGGGGGGCTATTTTTATCCTTTCCACTCTGCTGCTGGCCGAATATGTAACCGAAAAACGCTTCTGGTGCCGCTACATCTGCCCCCAGGCCCTGCTCATCTCCCTGGTTGCGGCGCTTCCATTCGGTCTTAAACGACGCTTCAAACGGGAAAAATGCACCTGCGCCAAAAATGATCGCCCCTGTGCCGCAGCCTGCAGTCTTGAACTAAATACGCGCAGCCAAGGCCCTCTTTCGCGCTTGGAATGCACCAATTGTGGCGATTGCGTGGACGCCTGCCAAAAACGCGGCAAGGCCCTGTCGCTGTCCGCCCGCTGATAAAGCCTGCCCCACCCGCATCTGTCTTGTCCTCAGAATATAGAAAAGGGCGAATTGTAAAAAAATGCATTTTGTTCTTTGACAAGGAAAATTGAAATCCCGATCCGGGAATAGTACTTTTGCGGTACAGACCCGGATCGGGATTTCAATTTGACAAAGTCAGAGGGCAAAAGTCACTTTTTACAGGCTGCCCCCACTCAAAAAACTAATAGGCCCACTTACCGTCATAGTGCAGCAGCTCGCTCATGCGGCGCGACTTGACGCTCTGGCAGGGAGCGTTAAGAGCTTTTTCACGGCTTTCGCCACGGCATTCCATGGTGTATTCCATATAGCGTACGATACCGACATAACCTTTGCCGCTTTGTGAGGGCCGCAGTTCGGTGGAAAGAGTGCTGGGGTCGGCATGGAGATAACGGGCCACAAATCCTCTGCCATCGGTGGCCTGGGCCACTTCTTTCTGCTTGATATTGGGCACGATGTGCGTAGAAGCCTGGGCCACCAGTTTCTTGCCGGTTTCATCCAGCTTCTGCTTGACTACGTCTTGTGATTCAACAGCTTTACTGGCCGGAGCGGCTTTTTTGGCCGGAGCAGTCTTTTTGGTTTCAGCCGGTTTGGAAGTTTCTTTTTTGGCGTCGGTGGGTTTGGCGGCTTCGGCGGCATAAGCGACCGAACCGCCCATGGACAGGACAGCACATACGGCCATGGCGGCCAAAGACTTAATACTAAACATAAAACTAACCTACATTTCCTTTTACGGATAAAATTGAAATTAACTACTTTTACAGAAAAAAACAACGCCCGGCGACATTACTGCCACCGGGCAGCATCTATCCCGTCTTTACAACAAAGGCAGCAATTATTTTTATTCAAAGCCACCGTCGGTACGGCGGTTCAGGTACCGGCCTTCTTCGGTCTTGTTGTCATACTTGAAGGACTTGCCGCAACCGATAGCATGCATGCGGCTGGCAGGTACGCCTCTCTTCACAAGGTAATCCTTAACGGAATTGGCGCGATTCTGGGACAGCTTCTGGTTGTACGCGTCAGAACCGATCCAGTCGGTCCAGCCGGTGAGAACAACGCGCTTGTTGGGGTTGTTCTTAATGATGGAAGCAGCTTCATTCAGAGTAGCCTGGGCCTTGCTGTCAAGGGCATAGGAATTGAAGGCAAAGTTCACGCCGCGCAGGACGAGCACGTCGTCTTCACCGCAGAACACTTCGGCCACAAACTTTTCGATGGCGGCGTCGTTGTTCAGGTCTTCAGCCTTCACATACACGGTGTTGGGGTTCATCTTGGCAACGGTGTCAAGATTGGCCTTACCGTTCTTGGTGTCGGCGAAGGAAACGATGTGGATAACGAGATCGCGCTGGGTGGCATAGATGCCGCGGATTTCGTTAACAAAGTCGGAACCGCTGTTGTTGTCGCCGTCAGAGAAAAGGATGACGGCGGCGCTGCGCTTCATGCCGGACAGGAAGGGTTCATACTTCTTGAACCCGTCGCCCATGGCGGTCATACGACCGAAGATCTGGAAGTCGCTGCGAAGCTTGCCGATGGCACGGGACATTTCAGCACGATTCCAAGGACCCTGATTGACGAGAGCGCCATTGGGGGTGATTGTGTGCAGACCACCGTTGATGTTCCAATTAGGAATCTTGTCATTGATTTTCTGCATCAGATCTTTAGCGATGAGAACTTTGTCGTTCTTCATCGGCGCGTACTTCATCATCATGGAACCGGAATAGTCCACAACGAAATCGAAGCTCTCAACCTTTTGGGTGCAATCATAGGGAGCCGCAGCGGCTGCCACTGCATAGCCCAAAACCAAGATCGCGGCTAAAAACAAGTAACGAACAGATTTCATGGGTGCCTCCAGAAGCAAAATTTAAAATAATTTTGGTATGCCATCGACAGCATAGTTCCTAACTTACCTCACAATCAACTAAATTGCAAGGTCCATACCCACTATACTATTTTTGCGAGTTAAAACTATCTGTTTTCCCATACGATTGCAAGTGTTCTTACATTATTTTCAACAAAAAATGTGAATCATTCTAAGTTTAAGGCGCAATTGCTCGATTTTTCCGGGGCTTCGACGACATATTAAACAACTTAAAAACGCCGCCTCCACCCCTCAATGCCGTTCATTTCATTTTTAGCTGATTCAGGTTCAGCTTAAGAAAACCTCTGTGGAAAATACATCGTCACAATTAAAGTTTTGTCAATACATTTATCCGAACATTTATCCGAATGGCAATAAATCATCCTACTGATTTATTCTTGGCGTCGCAGGAGCAGGCTGAGGCGCGCCTTGCGCCGGGGCGCCTTCTCCGGACGGCTTAGCGGCATCGGAAGCCGCGCCGGGAGCCGGAGCCGGTTTAACTTCGAAAGCGGGGGCTGTCGGAGCTGCCGGAGCCGGTTTTGCGCCTTCGGCAGCGGGTTTGGCCTCCTCGGAAGAAACGCCCCCCGAAGCGGGTTTGAGCGCATCGGAAGCCGGAGCTGCCGGGGCGGCTGGAGCTACCGGGGCGAACGGAGCCGGTTTCACGGCCCCAGGAGCGGGCCTGACCGGGGCGGCTTCACGCGGCAGACCGGGAATCATGGGCAGGAAGTCGGCCGGCAGTTTGAAGCCGGGTACATCCTTAAACAGTTTTTTACCCACCACTCCGTCGAGGGCTGGTGAAATAAGAAGTGTGGCCGGTTGTACCAGCATGCAGGCGAAAAGAACCACGACAGCCATGGCCCCGCCCGGGAAGGAACGTCTGGTCAGCTTCCACAACACCAGGGCGCCAAGGCCCAGAATTCCGGCCACAAAAGGCAGACCGCGCGCCGAAGCCGTGAGCAGCTTGGCAAAATGCGCGGGCATCTTGGCGGCCATTTGCGCGGGCGAAGCCGAAGCCATGCCCAGAACCACGGCCAGAACAAACAGCAGAAAAGCCATAAAGCCAAAGAAGGCCCGGCTGTTTCCTGGTTCCAGGCGCATAACGGCCCGCCCCAGCAGGGCTGAGGCCACAGGCAGAATGATTGCCACGGCAAAGACGGGCTTTACGGCCACAAAAGTGATCAGTGCAAGCCCTATTACCAGGCATATCCACAACCAGGCCCCGCCGCTGGATTCGCGTCGCGAGGAGGCCAGAGTTGAAATGGACCCACCGGCCACCTTGCCCCAGGAAACAAAGGGGATTACGAATATCCAGGGAACCAGAGCTCCGGCCAGTATGGCAGGCTGAATCCACAGAGGTTCTTTTGGCGGCCACAGGGGTGAAACAAAGGGCATTGCTGTCTGCGCCAGAAAGGCCGGCAGATAGCCGTTATCCGGGTCATAGCCGATAATGGCCCCCAGCCAGCCCAGAATCACCATCAGCATCAGCACGAAGCCGAATACCGCGTCGAGCTTGTTGGCCCGGCGGAAAGTGCCGCGCCATACGATGAAGATGATGCTGGCCAGCAGCGGCAGGGCAAAGCCGATGAAACCGCCGCACAGAGTGGAAAGCCCGGTGAATATAAAGCCCAGAATAATCCAGGTGAAAGAGCGCTCGCTGGCCCAGCCTCGATGCAGAAAAGCCAGGGCCAGGGCCATTACGCCAGCAAAGAACAGATCCGGTCCCACAAAGTGCGACAGCCCCATGAAAGCGGCGCTGGAAAGCATTACCAGACCGGAGGCAAAGGCCGCGCGGTTGCCGAACCCGCAAGCCAGCGCCAGGGTGTAGGCGCCGAAAAGCGCTGTTAAGGCCCCGGCAAAGGAGGCCAGGGCATACAGCAGAGGCCCGTCCACAAAGGGAATGAAATCAAGAGCGCGTACCAGCCAGAAAAAGCCCGGCATGGCAGCGGGCAAGGCCGCATTGTAAGGAGGCGTGAGCCATTGGCCCGAAGACAGCATTTGATTGTAATTGTTGATGAACGACTCTTCGACCGGAATATATATGCCCGGGAAGATCGCCCCGCCAAGGGTCTGTATGACCAGAATGGCCGCCAGACCCAGCAGCGAAAGCAGCGCCAGGCCGTTGAAAGCGGCTACGGCCAAACCGGGTTTTTCCTCTTTGGGCTTGGGTTTGGGCTTGGGCTTCGCTTTGGGTGTAGGCTTTGCGCCCAAAGGAGCGCCTTTGGCCTGCGGATCAGGCCCGCCGGGCACAGCCCCAGGACTGGGCTCATCCGTGCGAATGGCCCCTGTTCCGGGCATTCCCGCAAAATCAATACCTTCGCGTTTCTCTTCTTCACTGGAAAAAGCGAAACCGGCCTCCCCGCGAGCATCTTCTGGACTGGTCATGAACCTGTCCCATTCCGAGCCGGGTTTCTCTTCGGCAGGGGCGGCTTTTCCAAGGCCCGGGACATAATCCGGAGGTCTGGTCATGGTGCAGGTAATTTCCGCCCCGCAAACACATTTGCACACACAGGTACAGGTGCAGGGCTCAAGAGGACCGACGCTTTTGGGCGCGCATTCAGTTGAGGCTCCAACGCGTTCAACCTTGCTTTCGGGCGCGCCCGCCTCCGATGCGGGCATGACCGGAGCGATAACGGCTTCGGATGCAGCTTCAGCAGGTTGCGCGGCCTGCTCGGAAGATACCGGCGCTACTTCAGCAGCTTGCGCGGTCTGTCCGGCAGCAGGCGTCACCGCTTCAGCAGTTTGCTCAACCTGCCCGGCAGCAACCTCGGGAGATATTACGGCAGGTTGTACGGCCTGTTCTGAAGCGACCGACGCTACTTCAGCAGGTTGCGCGTCCTTGCCGTCAGTATCGGCGTCAGTGGCGGAGGCTTTTTTGCCTTCCTCCACTATTTTTGAAATTTGCTCCAGGACGGTTTTGGGTTCTGAAATAACGGCGTCCGTCCTGTCATCCGCCTTTGAGGTTTCCGCCACGCCCTCTTCAACGTCCGCAAGGTTGCGCTTTTCTTCTTCGGAAGAAACGTCTACGGAGCTATTCTGGTTTTTTTCATGTTTGTTTTTTTTCACTGAACATCCTCCCGCATTTTACCGTCAAAAAACGGGGAAATCCCGTTCCAGATTATAGACAAACCTCGCCATAAAAACCCTCATACGCCAGACGCAAGGATTGGGGAAATCCCGTTCCATATTTCAGCGGCCCTCAATTAGCAAAATCCTGCATTGCCAAGGTTCAAGCGCCACGGAAAAGGCCCGTCCGGAATCGGAGCCAAAACGTTTTTCCGAAACAAGATCGGTTATTCTCGCGGTATTCATTCTGCCTGGCAAAGCTATATTTTCTTGTATATCTGAAGATGAAAAATTAGCAACAGCCAGAAGATATTCGCCGCCGGGCAACCGGGATAAAGCCGCGACGCTGCCGGGTCGGGCGGTTTTCAGCACAGCCTCCAGACGCCCTGCCGCTATTTTCGTTTTGTCGCGCAGTTGCGCGATGTAGGCCAGTTCCCCCAAGAATGTGCCGTGTTTTCCGGCCTGCGCGGCAATCGATGGATACGCCTCGGGCGAGCGCGCCACGCCATGTCTGGTCATGGAACCGGAAGCGCCCAAGCTGAAGGCGCCATCACCGCCCTGCGCCCCTTTAAGGCTTCCGGACATATCCGGACCGCTCACAAACAACATTCCCGGCAGGGCGGCCCGGAATAAAAGCGGCAGAAGGTGGCGTTTCAATATTTCCCCGGTTCCGTCCCGAACGGCTTTTTCCGGGGAAATTCCGGCGGAAATGGCGGCCAAGGCGGCAGGGGGAGCCGCGAGGCGTAAATTTTTCAGGGACAGCCCCCAGGAGGAATTTTTGCGCAAAATCTCTTCAATTTTGACGGCCGCTTCCCGTCCACCCGGCCCGGAAACAATGGGGGAGAAGTCGAGTCCCTCGGGCGACGCCAAACCGCGCGCCAAGCGGCTGTGATCAACTCCCGATGCCAGGGAATTCTGCAAGGCGGCCCTCAACGGAGCGGCATCACCGCTTAAAACGGCATATTCGGCTGTGGGAGAAGTAAAGGGATCGCGCACAAAATCCACTCCGGCCTCTTGCAGCTGGCCGGTCATTCCCTCCGGCATGCGGTCCATAAAAACAGACCAACCGCCATAGCGGTGAATCTCCCGGCTTATGTCGCGCGTGGCCGACGGACCAGGCTCCAGAGAAAGTTTTGCCCCTGCTCCAGATGCCAAATCCAGACCGAAAAACGCTTCCAGGCGCAGCCCGGCCAAAGCCATACGCCTCACGCCGGTGTTGAGGATAACCGAAGCGGAAAACACCCGCTTCGCCGCTCCAGAGGGATCGTCCCAATTGAGCGCCGGGCGGGACGGGTTTTGGGCATAGCGATAGAACCAGCGCCGCTTCACTCCGTCCACCCCGGCTACTTCACCGGAAACAGCCCAGCCGCCCCGTGCGGCAAAAGGCAGATTATCGCGGGCCATGGCCGGAAGTCTGGTATTTTTTCCGCCGTCCGCCCCCAGACCCGGTTGGCTCGGCCGGCTCAATTCAGCCATGCTCTTCGCATCAAGAGGAGCTCCCTGCCCATCTCCAGCCATTGGCAGAAGCGGCCAAAGCTCTTTGGGAGCCTCATTCATGAGGTATAAACCGGGAAAATCGCGCACATTGCGCAAGGCCAGCAGAAAGTCCGGGCCTATGCCCGTGGCCGCCGGCACAAGATCGGAGCCGATCTGTATGCCTTTAGCTTCGGCTCTGGAGGCAAGCAGCTCAAAATCTTTCTCTGTGCCCACATTTTCGGCATTGGAGAATGACACCGCATCTTCGCCAATGGGGTCGCCTTTGCGCGGATCGAGCCACACTGAGCCTGGTTCGCCCATGGGGGCGATATGCACCCCTTTTATGCCGGAAGCGGCCAGCAAATCCAAAACTCCGCCCTCAGCCAGTTCAGCCATAACCGGACGAAAATTGGACGTAATCAACATATTGGGCCGCAGATCCAGCCATATTCCGGCCGCTTCAAGCAACATTTTGACATTGTTGCCTGTTGACGGGGCTATGAAAGCCCTTTCCGAGCCGGTAACCTGGCTGGAAAGATCACGAGCGCCATATAAAAGCGACTGGCGCTCCAACAATTGCACATAGCCGGGGTTGGCGCGCATGGTAATGCCATCGGCCTCCGGTCCCGTCTTTTTGCGCCCCACCTTGTGGGGCGCGCAGCCAAAGGCCAGACATGCAGCCAAAAGCAGCAAAGAAAGTAAGTATCCGCTACGAAAAAGCATACAAACGCCTATACCGAAAAGCGGCCGAGTTTGTCGCCAAACGAGGAAGACAAGTTTTTTACAGAGCGCGCGCTCTTCTTGTGCGCGCAGCAAAAAAAAACGTTGTCTGACGAAGAAGGTAAACTCAGCCGTTATTTTTGGCCTCGTTCCAAAGTTCGTCTTTATCATCCAAAGAAAGAGAAACAAAATCAAGCCCTCTGGCTTTGGCCATTTCCTCCATGCGGGTAAAGCGGTCCAAAAAGCGGTTGGAGGCCATATCCAGAGCTTCGTCGGCCTTTATTCCTTTGCGTCTGGCCAGTTCCACCAGAGTAAAGAGTATGTCGCCCATTTCATGGCGCTGAGCGGCACAATCCTCGCCGGCGGAAACGTCCAGCCATTCCAGCCATTCGGCCTCAACCTGCTGCTCCACTTCTTGATCTTCCGGCCAGGTGAATCCTACGCGCGCGGCCCGGGAATGGATGCGATAGGCTTTGATCAGCGAAGGCAGCCCCCGGGGCATGCTGTCGTAAACGCCTTTGGGCTCGCCGCCGTTTTCTTCGGCCTTTTCTTCGCGTTTGCCCTGTTCCCAGGCTTTGAGTTGCTCATCCCTGTCTTTGAAAACTATGCCCGCAAACACATGGGGATGGCGGCGAATCATTTTCTCGGCGGAAGCCTCCAAAATATCGGACATGGTGAATTTTTCGCCCTTTTCATAAATTCTGGCCAGGAAAAAGAGCAGAAAGAACAAATCTCCCATTTCTTCAAGAATCTCGCCGGTGCGCCCCTGACGGATCGCATCTACAAGCTCGTGGCTTTCTTCAATAAAATACCCGGCTAAAGATTCGGGGGTCTGTTCTTTATCCCAGGGGCAGCCGTCGGGGCCGATGAGAGAATCCACGACACCCCGGAGTTTGGTTACACTTTCGTCGGCGTTTGGCATTTGCGCTCGCTTGTTCGGTTTGTTGGTTATTTACATCATCTTTTGAAGGGCATGGGGCTTCGGCGCTCAAGATCCTGCGGCAGAAGCGACTTAACGTACTTCACAAAATTTTCCAGATGAGGCATGGTAAAGGACTGTTTCATGAATTGGGCATCGGGTACAAAGGTTTGCAGCAAAACAAGCAGCACCGAGCCTATGAGCATGCCTTTGGCCAACCCGAAAAGCGACCCGGCAATGCGGTCGATCCAGGTGGCGAAGACAAGATTGAGCACTTTTTGCAGAAAACGGGCAATCAGGCCCACTGCAATCATAACCGCCACAAAAATCAAGGCATAGGCGGCCATGTGCCGCCAGGCCGGATCAAGAAAAGTAAGCTTGGCGGCCACAATCGTGTGAAATTGATAAGCCATCCAGATACCGCCCACAATGCTGATCAACCCGGCCACTTCAGCCACAAAACCTCGCACCAGTCCGCGAAGCATGAAAAGCAGCAAAAGAAAAATTATAACCATATCAAAATAATTCAGTGGCATAAAATCTCCATGACAAGTCCGTTATGATGGCCCGAACAAAGGTTTCAGCATTACACGCAGAACACGACCCTGAGCAGTGTGCATCTGGCGCGATGGGATTAATACCATAATGGCAGCTTGTTAACAATAACGCAAATACTCAAAACCAGGGCAATCGAATTAATGCCTGTACTCAAAACAAGAGCTTGAGGTTAATGTATGCCCGGTTTTGCCGGGCGAAGTCATCCCATCATATGAATTTACAAATTACAAAATATAAGGAGTGCGGATATGGAACGCAAAATTTCAACTGTTTTGCAGGGAGAAAGGGTAACCGAGGGTGCGGGGGTGCGCCTCAAAAGAATTTTCGGATATTATGAAGCCGGCATGTTCGATCCCTTTCTGCTGTTTGACGATTTCAGCGCGGACAGGCCGCAGGATTTTCTGCGCGGTTTCCCTTGGCATCCGCATCGCGGCATAGAAACCATAACCTATGTGCTTGCCGGTGACGTGGAGCATGGCGACAGCCTGGGCAACAAGGGAGTTATTTCCAACGGTGACATGCAATGGATGACCGCGGGCAGCGGCATAATCCATCAGGAAATGCCCAAAGGCGACAAAAACGGCATTATGCGCGGCTTCCAATTGTGGGCCAACCTGCCCGCCGCCGAAAAAATGACTACCCCTAAATACCGTGGACTGAGCGCCGCCGAAATACCCGAAGCGGCCCTGCCCGGCGGAGTGCGCGCCAAGATTATAGCCGGAAGCATTGGCGGCGTGGATGGGCCTGTGGTCGGCATTGCCGTCAAACCGTCGTATTTCGACGTGGCCATGCCCGCCGGAGCGGACTTTCAGCATCATGTAAACAGGGGCGACACAGTTTTCATTTACCTTATCGAGGGGGAAGGAACAATCGGCGATACGACTGTAAAAGCCAAAGCGCTGGTCTTGTTTGACGACGGCGATAGCGTGACTGTGAGGGCTGGATCCGAAGGTATGCGTTTTCTGTTTGTTTCCGGCAAGCCGTTGAGCGAACCCATTGCCTGGCGAGGCCCCATTGTTATGAATACCGACGAGGAAATAAAGATGGCCTTTAGGGAGTTGGATGACGGAACATTTATAAAAAAGAGGCATCAGGCTGAATAGTACTTTTGACAAAAAATATTTGACATTGGTTCCGATTGAAGTTGAAAACTTTATATAAGGCGGAATCACCTTATAACTCTTGACCATGCCTGTGTCGTGCACCATATTCTGGAATAGCGGTATTTGGCGGAGCTTTGCGAATGCTTTCCGGCTTACTTCGCCCGGCCACTCTTTTACCGTAAGAATCAGGAGAATGTGCCGCCATGAGCAAACAAAACCGATTGATCAACGAGCTGTCTCCTTACTTGCTGCAACACGCCCGCAACCCTGTGGACTGGTTTCCGTGGGGAGAAGAAGCATTTGAAAAAGCCAGGTTGGGGAACAAGCCCATTTTTCTTTCCATCGGCTACAGTACCTGTCATTGGTGCCATGTGATGGAAAAGGAATCATTTGAAGATGTTGAAATTGCCGCTGTCCTGAACAGGGACTTTATATGCATCAAGGTGGATCGGGAAGAACGGCCGGATATTGATGCCGTTTACATGGCCGCGTGCCGGGCGCTTGGCGGTGGCGGCGGCTGGCCGCTGACCATTTTTATGACTCCGGAGCGGAAACCATTTTTCGCGGGGACTTATTTTCCCAAAAAACCGCGTTTTGGCCAGCGCGGCCTTCTGGAATTGCTTAGTATAATCGCGCAAAGCTGGATAACGGATCAAAGCAGCTTGTCAGCGACCGGCGAGCAAGTTGCGGAATTATTATCGCGCGCGGGTGAGCGAAATATTCCGGAGGCTTATTCCCTGAGCCAGGCAACGGCGGAAAAAGCCGAAGCCCGGTTTGAGCAGAGTTATGACGCCGCTTGGGGAGGGTTCGGCAACTCGCCAAAATTTCCCTCGCCCCACACCCTTATGTTTTTGCTGCGCTGCCACCAGTTGAACATAGGCCGCCAGCCCCTGGCCATGGCTGAACATACCTTGCGGGCAATGTATCAGGGAGGTATTTTCGACCATATTGGCGGTGGTTTTTCCCGCTACTCCACCGACGAAAAATGGCTTGCGCCCCATTTTGAAAAAATGCTTTATGACAATGCCCTATTGGCCATGGCCTACACCGAAGCTTTTCAAATTACCGGTAATGCGCTGTACCGGGGCATTGCGGAAAAGACTCTCAAGTATGTCGGCCGCGAAATGACATTGCCGGAAGGCGGTTTTTACTCCGCCCAGGATGCCGACAGCGAAGGCGAAGAAGGAAAATACTATACCTTCACCCCGAATGAAATTGCGCAAGTTCTGGGAGAAAAGGACGGAAACTCCTTTTGCGGGCGCTATGGCATTTCCGAACTAGGCAATTTTGCAGGAAAGAACATCCCCAACCTGATCGGAGGCGAAGCTGCCTTGCCGGACTCCGAGATGGAAAAAATGCTCGAAAAGCTATATCGTTACCGGCAGGAACGTTATCCTCTGCATAAAGACGACAAATCGCTGACCTCCTGGAACGCCCTGATGGCGGCCGCATACGCCAAGGCCGGCAGAGTCTTCGAAAATAAAAATTATCTGCGGACGGCCGAAAGAACGTATGATTTCATCACCCGCCGCCTTGTCGCGCCAGGAGGAAGCTTGCGGATCAGCTTCCGTAACGGCATTTCGCAAGGGCAAGGCTTACTGGATGATTATGCTTTTCTGGCCTGGGCTTGCCTGGAATTATACGAAAGCTCCCAGCAACGGGCTTACCTGGAGCGGGCTGACGCGCTTATGACCCGGGTTCTGGAAGAATTTTCCAGCCCTTCCGGAGGATTGTATCTGGCGCCCTTAAATGGGGAACAATTACTATTCTCTCCTGAAGAATATTACGACGGGGCAATGCCTTCGGGCAATTCCGCAGCGGCCTGGTGCGTGACGCGCCTTGCCGCTCTGACGGGAGAAGGACGATGGCAGGCAGCCGCCGAAAGGCAACTTGCCAGCTTCGGCGTATGGTTCAGGCGTGATCCGGCAGCCGTCACCTTTGCCCTGTCGGCTCTGCTGCAAGCGCTCTATCCAGGACGAAAATTACCGCGTTAAAATGTAAAAAGGCGGCCGGCGCGATATCGCATGGGGCCGCTCAAAATGTCCAATTGCGCGTTAAAAGGCACACCCCGCCAATTCACGGCGTACATAACCGTGAATTACGGGCGGGGTGAACCGTTATAATATCTATGGTCATGCACCGACAACGGCATCACTCAGCTGAAAAATGGCGGCTAACCTCCGGACGCTTTGATCCGGTTGGCAAATCTGGCTTGAACGCGCAGATAGCGCTCCTTGAAGGATTCCTGATTCAACGGCTTGAAACCGCTGGACGAAGGAGTAAACAGGAAAAGCGACTGGCTGGCCTTGCCGTTTGCCCAGCTCAGAGGGGCCATAGCCCAGTTTATATTTTGAGCCGAGGCTATTCTGGCGTTCACATCCGAAGGGGCGACAGGGCCGCGCAAATCCAGAGCCGAGCCGAAGCGTACAAAGTCATAGCCGAGGCCGCTCCAGAAATCGCTCACTCCTTCCCGCCCGGCAGAACTGGCATTAAAGGCCGGGTTCCAGGCTCCGGGAAAAATCGCCAGCTCATAGTTGGTCATGGCTATGCTCTTACGCCCGGCAAGTCCCTGTTCCCAAAGGGCCGTGCCCATCAAAATTTGGTGATCTTCGCCGTGATACAGCAGACTGGTGGTGAGCATATCCATGTTCTTCCAGGAATCGGGCAAAAACAAAGCTTTGAAATTCGCCGTGGGAATGGGAGTTTTATTTACTGTGCGCGGGGAAAGCAACGTTCCAGCCGCTCTGGTCCAATCGCTCATTTGCGACGCATTGTAGCTTACGCCCTTAACCGTGCCTCCGGCGGCATGAACAATACGCTCAAAAGCCCCGGCCATTCTCAGACCGTAGGAATCGTTGGGATAGAACGAACCATACTCCTTGATCATGAGGGTTTGCCCGGTAAAGCGCAGCAGGGCCAGAATCTGGTCGTCCGGAGCTGTGTAAAAACGCCAGGCCGCCAAGCCTTCATCAGTGCCGTCGAGTTTCGGCAGGAAGGTAAAAAAGGCCCGTTGCGAAGTCTGGCCCGCAGCCTTCGCCGCGGCGAAGCTGGGGGCCTTCATGGGGCCGCCCACCACAGCGCATTCGGGTGGCAGCGCCGTAAGTTTACTAACCCAGTCGGCGCTTTCGGTATCGATAACTTCCAATCTTATGTTCGCGCCGGTGGCGGCAAGCTCGCGTCTGGCCACTTCCGCGCCCTTGGTTATGCGCGAAGCAAAGGGCGCATAAGGTCCGGATGCTGAAACGGCCAGCACCAGACAACCCGATTTGTATTGTGGAGCGGAGCCTCCTCCACCTCTCACCTCCAGCGAAGATGCTGTCTGGGCTTCGGCTGTAGTTACCCCGGCCGGAGAGGCCATTACGCTTGAAATAAGGGTATTGTCGGCCATTATTCCGGGGGCGCTGATCCGGCCGATGATGGCTTGCGAGGCTATGGGATTGGCGGCTTCGCGCCTGGCCTTTTCAAGTAGAATCACGCTCCAGGGAAAGGCTATGACTCCGGTGGGGGCACGGCCGTAAAGCCCGTTCAGCGCCGGGCCGGACATATAGCGCATTTCATGGGCCAACCCGCGTTCCCAACGCACTCTGCGCGCTTGATCCTGGTACGCGTAATTAGCGCTGATCAGGGGCAGGGCCGCAATGCTTTCCTCGGCTGTCCACTGCCGTCCCATCATAATGAAGGCGGCCTGGGAGCGGAAATCATTGGGCCGGGAACTGTCGCCATAAATAAGCTTGGCTTCCCTTATTGCCGACGTTGACGGCAGGCTGGATACCGATCGCAACCAGGTATTTTGCCCGGAAAGCGCGTTCTGGCCTCCAGCGCCCATGTCTCGCCATTTTTCAAGATTTTGCTCGGCGGTTTCCAGAGAGACAGGCCCGTGAGGCCCGCCTCCTTGCAGAGCGGCCATACATCCAGACAAAGCTGTGGTCATAACCAGCAGCAAACACAGCAAAAAACAACGCGCGGCAGCAGGCGCGGAGGACAATACATTTTTCATGGCGCACCGTTTTTAAAATTTTTTTCAGGAATGTTACCTCATGTAAGAATAAAATGAAAGAATAAAAACACGATGTTCCAAGGTACTTCTCCCAAAAAGCGGATTTTACCCCCCCCCCATGACAAAGAAAGCGGGTTTGTTTGCGAAAGGAGCGCACCCTTTTGGGTACCCAACTTGCGCAAACAAGCCCGCTTAATGAATACTGTTACGCTAAAGACATATTCCACGGCGGTTTTTGAAATTAAAATCTTAATGCTACGGCAAACGTACTCCAGGGAAAATTTTGATCACCGCGGAATCATCCTCACGTCCGTGCCCTGCCGCGCTGGCGTTTATAAATTGTTGATGAGCGCTTGCCGCCAATGGCGCGGGAAAAACAGCTTTTTGCGCGCTGTCCAGCACCAGGCCAAGATCCTTGACAAAAATATCCACAGCGGAAAGCGGGGTATAATCTCCGGCCAGCACATGGGCCATACGGTTTTCAAACATCCATGAATTTCCCGCGGCATTGGTCACGACCTCGTACACATCTTTGGGATTAAGCCCCATGCGTATGCCAAAGGCCATGGCCTCGGCCGCCGCCGCTATATGCACTCCGGCGAGCAGTTGATGCACTATTTTCATGGCCGACCCCGCGCCGGGCTCGTCGCCAAGCCGGTAGACTTTTTCCGCCATGGCGTCCAGGGCGGGTCGCGCCAGGGCAAAGGCCGCGTCGGAACCGGAAGCCATAATCGTAATCTTGCCCTGCATGGCCCGCGCAGAACCGCCGGATATGGGCGCGTCCAGCAACAATATGCCGCGTTCCGCCAGCCTCTCGGCCATATTGCGTACATCTTCGGGCTTTACCGTGCTGCACACCGCAACCAGGCTTCCGGAGCGAAGATTGGCAGCGGCCCCGCCCTGACTGAAAAGCACGTCTTCCGCTTGCGCGGCGTTAACGACCACAATAAACAACCCATCCACCTGGCCCGCCAAGTCCGCCGCGCTGTCGCCCACCTTGCCGCCTGAGGCTTCAAAGCGGCTTAAGGCTTCGGGCGAAAGATCAAAGCCCCAGGTTTCAAGCCCGGCCCGCGCCATGGATTGCGCCATGCCCATGCCCATGGCCCCAAGTCCTATTACTCCATAAACTGACATAATTTTTCTCCATTTTTCCGACCCGCCCCGCGAAAAATTCTGAGCATCGCGGGGCCGGGCCGGAATTAAATCAGGTCACTTCAGCGGACAGGCGCGGCTTCCGGTTCGGAAACAAGCTCCAGACGCTTAAGCTCACCCACCAGGAACAGGTAAGAACAGGCCCCCAGGAAGCCCATGACACCCACAAAAATCAGAGCGCCGTTGAACGATTGCTGGGTATTCACCATGTAGCCGATGACAATGGGGGTGACAATGCTGGCCAGGCTGCCGCAAAAATTAAATATCCCCCCACTCACGCCCACCATTTCCTTTGGAGCGATGTCAGTCATAACCGGCCAGCCCAACGCGCCGAACCCCTTGGCGCAAAAGGCCACAGTCATGACGATTATCACAAACAATTCGCTTTGCACGTAATTGGCCAGAATGATCGAGCTTGACAGCAGCATGCCCGTGACGATGGGCATTTTACGGGCAAAAGTGAGAGACTTGCCGCGCTTGAGCAGCCAGTCGGAAAAATAGCCCCCGCCCACGCAACCCAAAAAACCCGCAATGGCCGGAATGGCCGCCACAAATCCAACCTTGAGTATGGACATTCCCTTAGCCTGCACCAGATAGGTGGGAAACCAGGTAAGGAAAAACCAGGTGAGCACATTAATGCAGAACTGGGCGAAAAACACTCCCATCATCATACGGCTGCGCAGAATCTGGCGCACGTAAAACCAGCCCATTTTTTTGCCGCCCGACTCCAGGGTGGTGAGGCCGCCGCCTTGCTGAATGTAGTTGATCTCTTCCTTACTGATGCGCGGGTGTTCATTAGGATCACAAATAACCTTAAACCATACAAAAACCAGCAAAACACCCAAAAAGCCCATGGTATGGAAGATGTGCTCCCAGCCGAAGTGGCTTAGAATGAGCCCCATGACCGGGTTAAAGGCCGCAAGGGCGAAGTATTGCGAAGAATTAAATATGGCCGCCGCCGTGCCGCGCTCGTTGCGGGGAAACCACATGGCCGTTATACGGCTGTTGGCGGGAAAGGCCGGGGCTTCGCTTATGCCCATGAGAAAACGCATGGCGCAAATCAGCAAAAAGGCTGCTGTTCCGTGCAACAGAGCGGCGCTGCCCTGCAAAAATGTGAACACTGACCACAAAAGTAATCCTATGCCGTAAACCCGTTTTGAACCGAAACGATCCAGAACCCAGCCCCCCGGAATCTGGAAAATGGTATAGGCCCAGCCAAATGCGGAGAAGGCAAAGCCCATGCGCACGGCCTCTATGCCCAAGTCCTTGCCTATGGCCGGGGCGGCCATAGACAGGGTGGCCCTGTCCACATAATTCATTGTTGTCACCACAAACAACATTGCAAGAATTCCATAGCGGGCATGCGTCATCGACGAACTCCGCTCGACCATCGTATTCATAAGTCACCTTGACTATAGTATTTTACGTTTTAAATTATCAATTCCCTTAAGCGCTTTTTGGGATCTTAAGTTGATTGCCCCGCGACGCCTTTCGCCGGTGGCATGTTACCCACAGCGGTTTCAAGAGTAATTTCGCCGCGCACGTATGCCGCCAGTTTTTTCATTGTCGGGTCCGCTTTTTCATAAAAATATCGATACCCTTCGCAAAGCGCATAGACCATATCTTCTCTCCCGGATTTGGCGCGGCCGCGATGGGCCGGGCACCCGCCCTGACAGAAAAAAAACGCCGGGCACAAGGCACAGCGTTCCGGAAGATTTTTCGATTTTTCCCGGCCGAAACAAGTTTGAAGCGGTGAAGAAACCAGAGAAGAAAGGGGCGCGTCCATGATGTTTCCCAACCTGTGATCGGCATCCACAAAAAAATCACAAGAAAAAACATCGCCGCCGTGCTCAAGCACAAGGGTTTTTCCACAAGTGGGGCTATGCACGCACACGCTTTGCTCATAACCGCACCATGAGGCAAGCATGGCTTCAAAGTTCATCACAAAAACAGCCCCCACGTCGCTTTCAAGCCATTGGCGCAGCACGGAGCATAAAAAATGCCCCCATTCCAGAGAGGGAACCTTCCATTCCGGTTCATGCGCCGCTCCGCTCTGCACGGCGGGAATGAACTGAATGAATTGTACGCCCTCGTCACGCAGAAAGCCGTAAACAGCTTCGGGATACGTCGCATTGGCTGAAGACACGGTACACAGCACATTGTGCTCTACCCCATGCTTTTTGAGCAGTTGCAATGAATCATAAACCTTATCAAAGCTCGGGCCAGCCGTCCTGTCACGCCTGAAGGAGTCGTGTAAATCGCGCGGGCCATCCAGGCTGAGTCCCACCAAAAATCCGTGCCTCTTTAGAAAAAGGCACCACTCGTCATTCAGCAGAAGACCGTTGGTTTGCAGAGTGTTTATTATACGCAGGCCGGGGCGGCCGAATTCGTTCTGATAGCGCAAGGCTCTGACGAAGAAATCCAGCCCCATGAGCGTGGGTTCGCCGCCCTGCCAGGCAAAGGTCATTTCCGGCCCACGCTGAATGGCTATGTACTGCCTGGTGAATTCCCGCAGCACCTCGTCGCTCATGCGGCAGGAGGTCGTTTTTGAGTAAAGGCCGCGTTTGGGCAGGTAGAAGCAGTAGGCGCAAGCCATATTGCACCGCGCCCCGGCAGGCTTGATCATTATGTGGAAATCCTTGTTCACGGCGTTCACCCCCGTATAAAGGCACATTAAAAGCCGCGTTGATTCTCAGACAGGGCGGTCACGAGATGATTTTTCGTTATCCGGCAAGGAGAAAAACTTTTTATGTAAGCAGTGTACTCTTACGGTACTCGACTGTAATAAAAAGTATTTTTTGACGCAGACGGGAACAAAAAAAACTCGTGACCGCTCTGTCTATTCTTCTGTCATCTGACGGGTATAGGTGGCGGCAGGATCAACCTTGCCGTCGTCTTTCACTTTGACAATCACTTTTTCCAAACGGCCGGTGAAGGTAAAGGGCCGCGTATAGGCATTGCTCACAGGAGCGCCATTATCCCAGCCGCAGCGTAACCCGCCCATAATCGCGTGTATGCCCCAATTTTTGGGTTGATCCATACGCGCCACTTCTTCGCCGTTAATCAAAAGACGCCCCACGCCCTGGCGCGAGCCGGTGCGGGAGAATTCATAGGCCACAGCGCATGGCCCCTTGGGCACTGGAAGAGACGATGTGAGCAGATAGCGCTTTTTTTCCGAATATACATACTCAAAATGCAACCGCTCCCCGGCTATATAGAAGACATAACCGGCCAGACGGTTACCATAGGCCAGAAGCACGCCTTCGCCCGGCCTGGGGCCGGAAATGTCCACAACAGCGCTGATGGAGAAAGAACGATCGGTGATATCAGGGGCGCTCAAGCGGTCGATGCGGGCCATTTGCGGATAGTATACGTATTCATCAATAAATTTTTTACCCTTCATGGCCACAAAGCGATCCCATTCGCGGTCATCAAGAGGCAAGACTTGCTGTCTTTCCGCCTCGATCCACCACAGGTCTACCATATTGCGCAGCCTTTCCGGTTCCTGTTCGGCCAGATCGCGGGCTTCGGAAAAGTCTTTTTCCAGATGGTACAACTCCCAGCGGTCAACGGAAAAATCGCTGCCCTTGGCATGCTTGGCCACGGCCTTCCAGCCTTTTTCCCATATGGCCCGGTCACCGAGTATTTCATAAAGCTGCTTGTCCCGATGTGTGGTGGAACCATCATTTTCAAAAGTATAGCGCATGCTTGTGCCGTCAACGGGAAGCTGGCTTATACCGTTGTAAACTTCAGGGGCCTTGATGCCCAGCAGATCCAGAATAGTGGGGGCCACGTCTATGGCATGGTGATATTGCTCGCGCACGAATCCGCCGTTGATATGCCCCGGCCAATGAAAAATAATGGGGGTTCTGATGCCGCCGCCGTGCGTGTCTTTTTTGTACCACTTCAGCGGGGTGTTGCTAACCTGCGCCCAGCCTTCCGGATAGCAGTTGGAGGCGAATTCGCTACCTATTTTGTCAATACCGGCCTTGCGGTCTTCTTTGGTTTCCCGCTCAATGAACACATGCCCGCGATGGTTCACGGTGCCGGTCTCCCCGCCTTCGGCCGTGGCTCCGTTATCAGAAACAAAAACTATGAGTGTATTTTCAAATATGTTGTTTTGCCTAAGAAAATCGACAACTCGCCCGATTTCGGAATCGGTATGCTCCACAAATGCCGCATAAGACTCCATAAGACGAGCGGAGAAAGCCCGCCGATCCGCGTCCAGATCATCCCAGGCCGAAACGCCGGGATTGCGCGGTACAAGCTCGGTATCGGGCGGAACAATGCCCAGCTCCTTCTGGCGTTCAAAGCGGGCACGGCGCACAACGTCCCAACCGGCGTCGTATTTGCCGCGATAGCGCCGCATGTGGGCCTCGGGCACATGATGGGGCCAATGGCAGGCCCCATAGGCCAGATACAGGAAGAAGGGGCGGTGCGGAGCAGCGGCGCGTTGATCTTTGATATTTCCGATGGCCCGGTCGGTGAGGGTTTCGCTGAGGTGAACCGGATTTTGCACTGTTACGTCAACAACATGATTGTCTTCGAACAGTTCCGGGTACCACTGGTCCCCCAGAGCCCCATGGAAGCCGAACCAGCGCTCAAAGCCGCGCCCGGTGGGCCATTGGTCCATGGGACCGGCCGCGTTCATGGTTTCAAGCGGCGCAAGATGCCACTTGCCCACGCACATGGTATTGTAGCCGGAGTCTTTGAGAATTTCCGCCAGAGTGGCCGCGCGCTTGCTGATTCTGCCCTCATAACCGGGGAATCCGCACGACCATTCGGCAATGGCCCCCATGCCCACGGCATGGGCATTGCGCCCTGTCAGCAGACAGGCTCTTGTGGGCGAGCACATGGCTGTTACATGAAAATTGTTGTAGCGCAGCCCGCCTTTGGCGAGCGCGTCAATATTAGGCGTGGCTATTTCCGATCCGTAGCAGCCGAGATCGGAAAAGCCTACGTCGTCAAGCACAATGAAAACAATATTGGGAGAACCCTCGGGCGGGGTGGCAGGTTCGGGCCACCAAGGCGTGGAATCGTGATATGTGCGGCCAATGCGGCCACCAAAACTGCGGTCGGTCGCGCGATGCGCTCCGTGTTTGTTTTCGGGCATGGAAAACCTCCATTATTGTTTCCGTGCACGCCCGCTTCAACAATTCTCCGACCGCTCCACTCCCCCTCCGCGCTCACATCCCCGGCCTGCGTCGGCGCAAGGCCAGCTCTCTGGTTATGGAGAGGTGGTTCCGCATCATCAAGACGGCACCTTCAACATCGCGTTTGCGCAGCATGTCAATGATGGCCTCGTGCTCATGCGCCGCCTCAATGGGGCGCTTGTCGCGGTCTTTGACGTTGAGGCTGGCGAATTCCATCAAATCCCTCACGCTGGCGGCGGCTGCCATAAGGTGCCTGTTTTCCGTGAGCGAAGCGAGATAAGCGTGGAATCTCCTGTTGACTTTAATAAACCCCTCCATGTCATGCTCTTCGGCCGCCCGCGTGTCTTCTTCGTGGATGCTGTCAAGTTCGCTAATCGCAGCGGAGTCGATGCGGGGGACAACAAGCCTGACAATGCCTATTTCCAGAATGATCCTGTAGTCATAGAGTTCTATGACGGCCTTTTCGTCATACTCCCTTATGCGAAACCCACGTCTAGGCAAATATTCCACAAACCCAAGCGAGGATAACTCCTGCAAAGCCTCACGCACCGGCGTTCTGGACATGCCCAGGTGCTTGGCCATTTCCGGCTCGCTGAACAAAACCGACGGTTCCAACGCGCCTTTGAGCATGGCCTCCTTTATTGCCTCAAAGGCCAGAGCTTTAAGAGATTTTGGGTGGGTAACGCCCTGAAGCGCGCCACTCGGGCCGGAGGATCTTTTCATGAAAAAACTCCAAACGGGCTTGTGGTATGTAGTATACTACATACTATTGAGTGTCAAGGAAATATTCCTCAGTAAAATTATCAATAAAAATAACAAAATACAGCATCAGGACGAGCTAAGGCCAAATTAAGCCTGATAACGAAATACTATACGCGAAACCTCCAGATGCCGCTATGGGGAGAAAATTTTTTATATTATATATAACACTCTAACATTATTGACATAGCATACCCATAATCTGTTATGAAGGAATGTGAAAACCAGTTCGCCAGCCGGTTTTCGCGACAAAAATTAAATCGTCATGAAAACAAGAGGTAATTCAATGAAAAAAAACAATTTTTATCCGGCATTGGTTTCAGCCGCGTTGGTTTCGCTGTTCCCCCTGGCGGCCGAGGCTGCGGACACGCCCACAACTCCGACCAAACGCGAAGGATTTTCCGGCTATGATCATCCAAATCAGTATTTGGGCAAAAAGTCGGTAAAACTGGCCGACAACCTGATGCCGGTAATGGTACACCCCGAACAGGATAAGGAAACGCGCGCCAAGCTGGCCGCACTGGAGAAAAAAACGGGGAAAAAACCGAATATTCTTATTTTTTTGCTGGACGACGTGGGCTGGATGGACGTGGGCTTCAACGGCGGCGGCATCGCTGTGGGCAACCCCACGCCGGATATCGACGCTGTGGCGGCCAAAGGGCTTATTCTAACCTCGGCCTATTCACAGCCAAGCTCATCGCCCACACGGGCCACGATCATGACCGGGCAATATCCGGTGCATCACGGCATTTTGCAGCCGCCCATGTACGGTCAGCCTGGTGGTCTGGCAGGTCTTACCACAGTGGCGCAGCTCATGAGTAATCAGGGCTATGTAACCCAGGCCATAGGCAAGTGGCATATGGGTGAAAATGAAGGTTCGCAACCGCAAAACGTGGGTTTCGATGATTTTCGAGGTTTCAATTCAGTTTCGGACATGTACACCGAATGGCGCGACCCGACCTTCAACCCTGAAGTGGCCTTAAGCCCCGACCGCACCGAATATATTAAAAACCTGCCCTTCAGCAAGGGCGACGTGCATGCCGTGCGAGGCGGCAAACAGGAAATCATCGCCGACATTACACCGAAATACATGGAAAATCTCGATCAGCGCTGGATGAAATATGGCGTGGAATTCATAAAAAAAATGGCCAAAAACGACAAGCCGTTCTTCCTTTATTACGGCACGCGCGGCTGCCATTTCGATAATTATCCCAATGAATATTACAAAGGCCGCTCCTTGGCCCGCACTGTCTACAGCGACACCATGGTGGAAATGAACGATATTTTCATCAATCTGTACAAGGCGCTGGAAGAAAGCGGACAGTTGGAAAACACGCTGATTATCTTCACTTCCGACAATGGGCCGGAAGCGGAAATTCCCCCGCACGGGCGCACCGCGTTTCGGGGGGCGAAGGGTTCCACCTGGGAAGGTGGGGTGCGGGTGCCCACTTTTGCTTACTGGAAGGGCATGATCACACCCGGGAAGTCCGAGGGCCTCTTTGATCTGTCCGACATTTTCAACACCAGCCTGTCCCTGGCGGGCAAGCCCGGAGCGGAGCTTGCCAAGCTGGTGCCCGCCACCACCTTTATCGACGGCGTGGATCAGGCCTCTTTCTTGCTGGCGGATAATGGGCAATCCAACCGCAGGGCCATACATTATTTCTGGAACGGCAAGCCGGCCGCCGTGCGCATTGACGAATTCAAGTACCACACTCTGATGCAGCTGCCCTATGCCGTCACCCAGCGCGGTCATCAGGGCGGCTTTACCGGAGCGATAGTTCCTGGAGCCGGAGGGATGATATTCAACCTTTACACCAACCCGCAGGAAGATGCCTCCGTGGGCGTCCGCCACATTCCAATGGGCGTTCCCCTGATGGATGAAATGGAAGCCTACCAGGTCATTTTAAAGAAGTATCCGGGGAAGGTACAAATAGGGTTTTAATAATTGGGGGATTTTAACGAAAACACAATTGGGGCGGAACCTTTGACGGCGCCGCCCCAATCCCCCCTCGGGCCGGGCCGGCCCGCTCCATCTCCCGCAAATTGACGCATTACGGGCGGTCCTATAGCATTTTGCTTTTGAAATTATCTATTACCTGAAACTGTTTTTTTTAAATTAAGGCTGATTATCCTGCGCCGCCTTTCACCGGCGGCTCGGAACAGCATGTTATTACGGCGGCTTCGCCGCCTAAGTTACGGACACTTTGTGTCCGGACGGCCCTGACAACGCACGGGCCGTCAGAGCATTTCGCTCATTTCATTCGCAAAATGCTCTAACTATGCTTAAAAATCAATGTAGCCCCCATAATGTCCGATGCGGGGCGACCGGCATGGATTAGTTCGGCCATGGCCTTAATATGGGGCACAATATGCCCGAAAAAGTGATAATACCCCTTGCATAAATAGCTCTGGCCGGGTTCGCCATCGTCCGTCTCGGCAAAGCGGTGCTTGGGACACCCTCCCCAGCAGCCCTTGAGCATTTTGCAGTCGCGGCACTGTTCGGTAAGAGTTGAAAACTTTCTCTTGCCAAAATCTTCCTGGGCTGGATCATCCAAAATATCCGCGAAAGATCTGTTGAAAATATTGCCTCGCATATACTCGGGATAGACAAAGTGATCGCAGGAATACACGTCGCCATTGTGTTCAACAATCACCGAACGACCGCAAGTGGGCTGATGATGACATACCGTGCCCGGAAGCTCCATAAAATTGGCAAGCGCCCATTCAAAATTCATTACGAAGGTCGCGCCAACGTCACGCCGAATCCATCTATCGAAAACAGCGGTCAAAAAATTCCCGTAGTCTTCAGGCCGCACTGACCATTCCGTCACCGTGTCCGTCCTTCCGGCCGGGCGTTCCACCACAGGCAAAAATTGTATGTAACGAGCCCCGGAGTCCCGCAGAGATTCATACACCCATAGCGGCTCTTCGGAACTTTTGCGGTTGACACAGGCCAGCACGTTGAAACGTACTCCGTAATGACGCAGCATGCGCAGCGCGCGCAAGGCCCGGTCATGGCTGGGGCCTCCGGCAGCCGTGCGCCGGTAGGCATTGTGAATATAGTCCGGTCCGTCCAGAGACAACCCCACCAGAAAGTCGTTCTCCAAGAAAAATAGGCACCAATTCTCGTCTATGAGCATGCCGTTGGTTTGAAAACTGTTGCTGATTTTACGCCCTTGGCCGTAACTGGTCTGAAGATCCACGGCCTTGCGGTAAAAATCCAATCCCAGCAATGTTGGCTCGCCACCCTGCCAGGTAAAGGCCACTTCATCTTCTTCCCTGGTGGCGTCTATATATCCGCGCACATAGGCCTCAAGTGTCACGTCGTTCATGCGGCGCAATCTCTTGCCGGGATAAAGGAGTGCTTTTTTCAGATAGAAACAATAGGTGCAATGCAAATTGCAGTCCGCCCCGGCCGGTTTGGCCATGGCATGAAAGGCTCTTGTGGGAGTTTGATAGATCATGGGAGTTCTCCGTTGTCGTGTTCTATGCGTCCGGGCCGCGTGGTTCCGATGCCAACTTGTCCGACTCACCACCGGCTGGTTTTCCCGGCCGAGCCTTTTCTGGAACCTGATTCCAATATCCACCGCCAAGAACTTCAATAAGAGCTATTTCGGCCAGCAGATGCAGGCGGCGCAATTCCAGAGCCTTGCCCCTCTCCAGCAGCAGGGGCAGGCGCGCTTCCATGGCCGTCACATTGTCGGCCAGGCCACGGCCACGGTAGGCCGTGGCGCTTTCAAGCAGAAAAGCGGCGCTTTTGAGGCGCTCTTCCTGTATGGACATTTGCGCTTCAATCTTTTGCATGCGTATTCCGGCCTGAGCCACATCCTTCACCGCATTCAGCACAGCTTCATTATATACGGCAATGGCCATATCGCTGGCGGCGCGCACTTCCTTGAGGTTGGCATTGAGCCGCCCGCTATCGAAAATGGGCAAGCTGACCGAGGGTACAAACATGAATTGCTGCGATCCGATGCGGAAAAGATTTTTGATATCCAAAGTGTCGGAGCCATAAAAGGCCAACAGGTTGAAGCTGGGGTAAAAGGCCGCCCGCACGGCGTCCACCGCGCTTAAGGATGATTGCGCATACCAGCGCGCCGCCTGTAGATCGGGTCTGCGGGCCAGCAGCTCATAGCCCAGATGTTGCGGCATGCGCCCTTGCCCCACAGGCAACTCAACTTTTTTCAAGGGCGGCAATTCTGTCAATCCGGCAATATTGCGCAGGGCCTCATGCAGAGCGCGCAAATCGTTTTCTGTATTACTTATTTGCTCGTCCAGACCCAGTTTACGCAGCCGGGCCTCTTCCCAGGCGCTACGCGGCTCAAGTCCGCGATCAAGGCGCGCCTTACGCGCCGCCATCCTCTCAATCTCCACCGCGCGGCTCTGCTCCAGAATATCCAACAACACGTAGAGAGCCTGAATGTCGAAATAAAGCCTGGATACCCCGCAGGCCAGCGCGAGTTCGGCCTGGGCCTCTTCAGCCAGCTTGGCGTTGGATGCACCAATGGCCGCCTGAATCTGCGACCATTCCTTGCCCCAAATATCCAGATTCCACGAGCCGGTAAGGCCCGCAGTGGCAGTGGTGTACCACGGCCCGTCAATATTCAGCCGAGGAAGGTCTTCCGCGAATACGCCCAGAAATCCGGCATCGGAAACATGCATGCGGTTGATCATGCCGACGGCTCCCACAAAAGGCCCGGCCCCGGAACGCACCACATCAACCTTGGCCTGGGCCACTTTGGCGCGTGAACGGGCCACATCCAGGCCGGGAGAGCCCAGCAGGGCCTTTTCCACAAGAGCGGTCAACTGCGGATCATTGAAGCGCCGCCACCAACGGGACTCGGGCCAGCCGTCGCGGGCCAGCCTGATTTCTTCAGCCAATTTTATGGATTCGGGAGGAATCATGGCCTTTGGCTCGGTATCTCGGCGCAACCAGGCGCAACCGGAAAGCGCTCCCAGCATGTACAGGCAAATACAACAGGCAACAGCGGCAGGCAGAGTCATCGGGCGGTTCATGGCGAAACCTCTTCTTTTTCCGGCCATATCTGCGTATGTATCATTGTGGAAACCACCACTCCGACCATAATGCCGATGAACCGATCCCGTATTTCCGTAAGGTCAACGGTGGGTCCGCTCTCGGCCATCAAGGCCAGAGCATATGCAAAGGCGATCTGCACTCCGGCATAATTGGAACGCGGAGATCCCACGGCCACCCAGGCGGCGGGTAGAAGAACCACCAGACAAAGCAGGATGTACCAGGTTACATCCTGCATGTGCGGAATCAGAAAAATTGAGGCCAGCAAAGCCAATAGACTGCCGACGAGGCAACCGGAAACGCGCAGCAGACTTTTGCGCAGCGTGGCCCCCAATCCGGGTTGAGCCACGACTATGCAGGTAAGCATGCAGGTATGTATGCCTTCCCATTGTGTGGACTTGTAAAACAGCAAACATGCAAGCGTTGCCATAACGGTTTTAAGGGCAAAGCGCACATAAACGGGATTGGTGAAAGCATCGGAGACCAGAAACGGTATTTTTCCACCTTCAAAAGGCGGATACTCCTTATCAGCCATAGCTGAAAGTTCTTCCAGGCCGTCGCGCATGGCGCTCAACGCCGCTTGCGAGGGCCCTGATGGAATATCGGGCAGCGCAAGGCCGCCGGAGCGCAAGCGAAAAGGAATGTTTCTCTCCTGTGCGGCGGCAAATTCCAGGCAGGCCCGGCTGAGGCCGCGCAAAGCTCCTGTTCTTTTTTGTAGGTCAGCATCACCGTATTTTTCTCTCGCCTGGCCGGGCGCGCCGGGTTCAATGCGGGAAAGTTCCGCAGCCGCGCCATATAGGCGTTCCATCGCGTCTATCAGAGCCAGATAGCGGTTTTTGTCGCGCTTTATTTCCTTGCTCTCCATGCAGGCCTGTTCCAACAGGCCACGCATCCGGACAATGCCGCGCTGAACCGCTTCCGAGGGAATAGACCGCGAAATTTCGCCGTCGATAATATCTTGCGGCAACCGGGCAATAGCGCAGGCTCGCGCGGCTATTTCTTCACGCAATTGCCGCGAAGGGAAAAAAGGCCGTATCAGGACGCACACCAGGCAAGACAATGCGGCGGCGTACAGGCAAACCATGCTGCTCCACAGATTAAGACGCAGCATCAGTTCCCCGCTGGGCAACTCAGCCATATTGCTTTGCAGAAAAATAATGCAAATCGACCACATGTAGCCGACATTGCCGATAAGGCCGCCCACCCGAAAATAATACATGCCGAAAAAAACCATCAGACCGGAAATAAGTACGCGTATTAGCGGATAATCTATAGTCAGCCCCAGAAACAGATTATTGATCACCGCCACCAGCAGCGTGCCGCATATCACCAACGCGCAAGCCACAAAGGAGTACAGAGTGTTCTCCATTATTGTAAAAAAAAGCACGATAATCGCCAGTTGCAGAAAAGGAACCTGCAAAAAAAAGGATATGAGCATCACCAGCGGTATGCATACGGCAAAGTGAATTACCGCCTCACTCCTGCCCGGAAACGGAGCCAACTCCACCCGCAAAAAATCGACCAGGCTTGCCATGGCTCAATCCCCAAGAATGGCAACCGCCGAAGCGCCCATTCTGAACAGCTCGGGATCGGGATCGTGCACTAGAAATTTCACCGGGAAACGCTGCGCCACTCGCACCCAGTTTATGGAGCGTTTTACTATGGGCAAACCTTCTATGACCAACCCGCCGTCATCGGGCAGCACGCCAAAGCTCACGGAATCGACCGTAGCCGAAAAATGCCGTGAGCTGTCCGAAAGAAGATATATTTTGGCTGCCCGGCCTTTGCTGATGGCCTTGAGTTCGGTTTCCCTGAAATTGGCGAAAACATACCACTGTTCGGTGTTAATCAGCGTGAATACCGGATGCCCGGCAGCGGTGAACGCGCCGGAGCTGGTGCGCAGACTGGTCACAATGCCGTTGCAGGGCGCGCGTACCACGGTATGTTCCAGATTGATTTCGGCCAGAGCTATTTCAGCCAGAACCACGTTTCGACGGGCCACAAGGGCTTCCACGCCGCTTATGGCCGCCTCGGCGCCTCTGGCCTGCGATCGGGCCGCGTCGCGCTGGGCCACCGCGGCATTAAGCGCCGTGCGCGCCTGATCCACCTGTTCGGCCGAAGCATAGCCCTTTTTTTGCAACGGAGCCAAACGCTCATAAGTGGAGCGGGCCTGGCGCATGGCCACTTCCGCTCTGGACAAAGCTTCTTTGGCCGCGTCGGCATTAAAGGTCTGGGCCGCCACTGCCCTTTCGGTCAGTTTTATTTCCGCGTCCAGCACCACAAGCGCGGCTTTGGCCTTGGCCAGAACTTCACGATGGGGCTTCTGATCCACAATAAACAGCACATCACCTTTTTTGACAGCCTGATTATCGTTTACCGGCAAATCGCTTATGTAGCCGCTGACTTCCGGCGCAACCAGAATGGTGTGAGCAAATACATAGGCATCATCGGTCCGTGGCGATGTATCCAGATGATAAACGACGTAAACCGTCAAGATCAGGGCCATGGCCAGCAAAACAAGCGGGGCCTTTCGGGAAAGTCGTCTTTTTGCCTCTTGTGTTTCCATAAGCGTGCTCGCATCGGGTCTTATCCGACAGAATTTCAGAGCAATTCAACTCAGTTTCGGAAAAAGATAATCCAAATTACAAGGGAAATGACGATCGCCACAAGCGGCCAAGCCAAAGCGGGCGGCCCAACGGCATAAGCGCGGTCAAGTTTTATGAGCGCGGCTCGAACAATGATAGTGATCAGGAGTGCTCCGGTGACACATAAAAGCCAGCCCGGAAAAAAGGCGCCCAGAAAAGGCACGGACGGTGACGAGGAACAACCGCAAACCAGGCAGGCGACGAAGAGGAGGACAAAAAGTAGCTTTCTCATAAACTATATATGGATATCTCTAATATGGGAAAGCAATGAGATTTCCGCGTCTTGAAAATAAAATCATATAAAAAAAGCCCCCTTCCTTCCGCCATGCGGAAAAAAGGGGGGCTGTTTCGCCGCTTTGAGGCGGCGCAAAAGGCTTTATAACTTTACTTCAACTTTGTTTCAGCTCTGCTTTTACTTTTTCACTTCGGTATAATCGGCGTCAACCACGTCGTCGGCGCTGTTACCGGAAGCTCCGGCCGCGCTTGCCCCGGCAGCTCCGGCTGCGCCTGCTCCCGGGCCCTGAGCTCCAGCAGCCTGCTGGCTGTAAAGCTGTTCGGCCAGCTTGTGCGAGGCCTGAGCCAGCGCGTCAGTGCTATTTTTGATGGCTTCGGCGTCGTCACCTTCCATGGTTTTGCGCAGAGCCGTTATCTTCTGTTCAATATCGGCCTTCACAGCGGAGTCGGCCTTTTCGCCCAGATCCTTGAGTGACTTTTCAGTGCCGTAAATCAGGCTGTCGGCATGGTTGCGCGCTTCAATGAGCTCCTGCTTTTTCTTGTCGTCCGAGGCATGGGCTTCGGCTTCGCGCACCAGCTTCTGAATGTCGGTTTCAGAAAGGCCCGAAGAAGCGGTAATCTGAATGGACTGCTGCTTGCCGGTACCCATGTCTTTGGCCGAAACATTAACGATGCCGTTGGCGTCGATATCAAAAGATACTTCAATCTGGGGCACGCCGCGCGGCGCCGGCGGAATGCCGGTGAGGTCGAAGCGGGCCAGGGTCATATTGTCTCCGGCCATAGGCCGTTCGCCCTGAAGCACGTGAATGGAGACCGAAGGTTGATTGTCGGCCGCGGTGGTGAACACCTGGCTTTTGCGCGTGGGAATGGTGGTATTGCGGTCGATCAGCTTGGTGAAAACGCCGCCCATGGTTTCAATACCCAGCGAAAGCGGGGTTACGTCGAGCAACAGCACGTCTTTGACGTCGCCGGCCAGAATGCCGCCCTGAATGGCCGCGCCCATGGCCACAACTTCATCGGGGTTAACCGAACGGTTGGGTTCCTTGCCGAAAAATTCGCCCACTTTCTTCTGCACCAGAGGCATGCGGGTCATGCCGCCCACCAGCACAACTTCGTCAATTTGATTGGCGGAAAGCCCGGCGTCGGCCAGGGCCTTGCGGCAGGGTTCGATGGTTCTGGTTACCAGGTCATCAACCAACTGCTCCAGTTTCGCCCTGGTGATCTTCACCAGCATATGCTTGGGGCCATTCTGGTCGGCGGTGATAAAGGGCAGATTGACTTCGCTTTCCATGGCGGTGGAAAGGTCTTTCTTGGCCTTTTCCGCCGCTTCTTTCAGGCGCTGAAGAGCCATGCGATCCTTTGCAAGATCAATCCCGTTGTCTCTCTTGAATTCTTCAACCAGGAAATTGATGATGCGCAGGTCAAAATCCTCGCCGCCGAGGAAGGTATCGCCATTGGTGGCGCGCACTTCAACCACGTTGTCGCCCACTTCAAGAATGGAAATATCGAAAGTGCCGCCGCCAAGGTCGAAAACAGCAATTTTTTCATTGGACTTGCGGTCAAAGCCGTAAGCCAGCGAAGCGGCGGTGGGCTCGTTGATGATACGCTTCACATCAAGGCCGGCAATGCGTCCGGCGTCTTTGGTGGCCTGGCGCTGGGCATCGTTGAAATAGGCCGGAACGGTGATAACCGCTTCGGTAACGGTTTCGCCGAGGTAGGTTTCAGCGTCGGCTTTAAGTTTGGCCAGAATCATGGCCGAAATTTCCGGGGCGCTGTAGGCGCGGCCGTCCACTTCAACGGCGGCGTCGCCATTGGACGATCCCACGATGCGATAGGGGGAATGGTCTTTCCAGCGGCCCACTTCGGGGGCGTCAAAACGGCGGCCCATAAGTCTTTTCACCGCAAACACAGTACGTTCCGGGTTGGTAACGGCCTGACGTTTGGCAATTTCGCCCACCAGACGTTCCTTGTCTGTGAAAGCGACAACAGAAGGGGTGGTGCGCCCGCCTTCGGGGTTGGTTATGCACTTGGGATCCTTCCCTTCCATCACATACACGCAGGAATTGGTGGTCCCAAGGTCTATACCGATAATCTTGGACATATATCCTCCTCATTAGGAAAACGAAAATTTATATAGAATTGATGGCGGCCTGGCGGGAAGGCCGATCCGACCGATTGCTTAGCGCTTTTATATTAAGTCGATTTACGGCATCGTCCAGAGGTTAAAGTGAAAAAAATGTAAATTATGTTGACCTTTGACGTGACGCATAATAATATGTCAAATAAATCGGCCTGTAATAGGTTATATTGTAGTTTGTTATTGATAATAGAGCATTAAAAAACGGAGACAGTTAATGAAATTAGGCAGAAGACAAGTTATAGGCGGCCTCGGCGGTCTCGCCGTCGGCGGAGCTGTTGCCGGTCTTATAGGTGACGCGGCCAATGCCGCCGAAAAAACTCCTGAAGTCAAACCAGCCACCCCCGGTGAGGTGAAGCGTTTTTCTCAGGTAGGCGGCGACTTCGGCTGGAAACCCCACAAGCTTGATCCCAAAGAATCCGCCGATATTGCTTATGATGGATACTGGCATAAAGGCTATGGTTGAGCCTACGGAACTTTCTACGCCATGGTTGGCGTAATGGGTGAAAAATACGGCGCTCCTTACAATCAATTTCCCTATACCATGATGGAAGTGGGCAAGAGCGGCATGGACGACTGGGGTGTGTTCTGCGGTTCGCTCCTCGGAGTGCAGATGGCCTTTGCCCTGTTCTACGGCCGCAAAGAACGCATTCCCATGATGAACGAACTTTTCCGCTGGTATGAGATTACCGCCTTCCCGATTTATAATCCAGGCGACAAAGCCCAGGTGAAGGGCGACGTGCCCACCAGCGTTTCCGATTCCATTATCTGCCACGTGTCGCTCAGCAAGTGGTGCTACAAAACCAAGACCGATCATGCCTCCAAAAAACGTCAGGAACGCTGCGCGCGCCTGACCGCCGACGTTGCCATGAAGGGCATTGAAATTCTCAATGCCAAAATCGACGGAACCTTCAAGAATACCCTTAAAGTGGCCGACGCTGTTACTACCTGCGGCGAATGCCATTCGCCCGGCAAAAGTGTGGACATTCAAAAAGGCAAGATGGACTGCACTCCCTGCCACAGTGGCAATCCGCATACGGCCAATAAGTTCATGAACCATCCTTAGAGCATTTTGCGAATGAAATGAGCGAAATGCTCTGACGGCCCGTGCGTTGTCAGGGCCGTCAGGACACAAAGTGTCCGTAACTTAGGCGGCGAAGCTGCCGTAATAACATGCTGTTCCGAGCCGCCGCTGAAAGGCGGCGCAGGACAATCAGCCTTAATTCTTAAAAAATAGTTTCAGGTCATGGATAATTTAAAAAGCAAAATGCTATAAGCATTGTCCTGAAAAGCGGCTTTTGTCCTTTGGCCGCGTCAAAACATAAATCCGAACCGAGGCTGTACCACAAAAGTACTATCCCCGGTTCGGATTTATGTTTTTCCTTACCATATAGAACAAGATCCATCTTTTCAGAACAGCGCCTCAAGCCTTCTTCACGGCAAAATACGCCGCTTACAGGGCTGACGCGCCTCAGCGCGGATGCCCGAGGCACTTGTATCAGCAAGTGCCCGAATGCGTTATCTCTGACGCCGCTTACTGGCTAATCAAAACTTTGGCGGGGCGGATGAGTCGTTCCTTGAGCTTATAGCCTTTCTGCAGCACGCGGCTGACCATGCCTGGAGGCATGTCGCTACGGGCTTCGTGGGACATGGCCTCATGAAATTCGGGGTTGAATTCTTCGCCTTCTTCGCCGCAAGGCACAAGGCCATGCTTGGCCACGGCCTCCAAAAGAAGCTTTCTGGTCATTTCCACGCCCAGCAGCATGTCCTTGCAGGCTTCACTGTTTTTGCCGTGCTGAAGGGCCAAATCGAGATTGTCGATGGTGGGCAGAAGATCCTTCATGACTTTTTCCGCCGCGAAGTTGAGCATTTCACCATGCTCGCGGGAAAGACGCTTCTTGAAATTGTCCATTTCCGCAACAGCGCGCAGGCGCGTTTCCTCAGCTTCGGCTTTTACGTTGCACGCGGGACAAATAAGGGCGCGGCAATCTTCGGCCAATTTTTCCGCGTCAATGTCCTTTTCCTCGGCTTTGGACGCGGCGGCTTGTGCCTCGGCATCCGGAGCTTCAAGGTCCATCTGGGCGGTTTTCATGTATTTTTCATGGGGATTTTCTTTGGCCATGATGACTCCTTCTCTACTATGTTTCAATCCACAACCGGATCTATCCGTCGACTGACTCCGTCCGCGGCGGATAGGAATTTTGGGGGAGATTTCAAACCATAAAGGAAATTTTAATAAAGAATATCTTACATCCGCACGGTGATTATAAGACTGCATATAAAAAGTTTATCGCTATGGAGTAATGACGCCTTAACAAACTGTCAAGGTTAAAAGTGAAATTTACTCCGGATTCATTTTTTGCCGTGTTTGCCGTCATGTAAGAAATGTGGCCTCTCCGGCTGGTCTTTCAGCGATTTTGTTCACAGGAAAAGAAATGATCTTAGAGCCTATGTCAGGAGCAAAATTTGGGAGCATTTTTGAACGCTGGCGCGGCAAACGGCGATTTCCCGCCGGAAATAGAACTTTTTAGGTTCATTTCCGACGGGAAATCGTCGTTTAACAAAGCCGGCGCTCAAAAGCGCCCCAAATTTTACGCTTCTTG
This sequence comes from Desulfovibrionaceae bacterium, assembly GCA_031553655.1. GTDB lineage: Bacteria > Desulfobacterota > Desulfovibrionia > Desulfovibrionales > Desulfovibrionaceae > JAVBLG01. The sequence goes on from JAVBLG010000085.1 coordinate 35,534, forward strand.
CTTGCTCTTGGCCTTGGTCATGGTCAGGCCAATACCGTCAAAAAGTTCAAATACGCCAAAACCGTACCACATGGTGTAAATTACATAAAAAACCAACATACCGGTAAGAATGAACAAGTTGTCCATAACTTTGGTGGGCTTTACGCTGTAAAAGTTGTGGCCCGGCTCCACGGCGCGGCGCACCACGGCGTCAACCACCGAAGCGTCGGCCACTTTGCCCTGCTTCTGCAGTTCCTTTATGCACGGAGAAAGAATGCTCCACCAGTTGCCGGTGACCTTGAGGGCGTCGGTACTGTACTTCTGTTGCAGGGCCGCGCTGTCATTATGATACATTTTGTCCGAGTCGGCCACGGCGGCGGAAAGAATTTTGGCGAGGTCTCCGCTCATGGTCAGCTTGTTGCCGTCCACCGCTCCTTTGACTCCAGCGGCTTCGAGCATGGCCACGGCCAGATTGAGATCGGCCTTTTTGGGGGTTACTGTTATGGTCACTTCCTTGCCCTGCAAACCGTCAACGCGCTTTTGAACCGCCGGGATAAAGTAAGAGGACCCCTTGGACAGCTCGTTGAAAAGCTGGTCGGCGTATTGCAGGCCGGTTATGCGCTTGCCGGAAGTGTCATCTTTAAAGAAGGGCGTAAGAATAGCCGCGAACACTCCGAAAAAGGACAGTATCAGCAGCATGCCCTTGGAAAAGGCTTTTTTGTTTCTTACCAGCATACGTTTAGCCCTCCGCTCTCAATTTGCCAAGATTCATGAAGAACTTGCTGAAAATCCATATTCCGAAAAAAGCCACCACAAGCCAGAACACGATGTTGCCCACGTATTCTATACCGTTCACAAGCCCGGCGGGCATGTTGATCACTTCCAGTTCCACCAGCTTTTTGGGCAGAGTGGCCACACGGTTAATAAAACCGGCAATAATGGACACAGCGTAAAAGCCGCGTATGTGAATACCCTTTACCACCTTGGTGGTAAGCGCGCCAACCTGGATTCCAAGGAGCGAACCAAGCAGCATGCCCATGGCCAAGGTGTAGAACACATAGCCGTAAATGGCGTACTGGGCGATGGAGGCCATGCCAGCGGTGAAGATGATCTGAAGGATGTCGGTGCCCACAGTGGTCATGGAGGACACGCCGAAGATGTAAACGAACATGGGGAAGGTGACGAAGCCGCCGCCAACGCCCATAATGGCCGCGAGCAGCCCCACGATCACGCCGCCGGCGGCCACAATCCAACCGGAAAGGCGACGACCGCCGGGTACCAGGTCTTCATCAAAAGTAATCATGGGAGGCATGTTGAGGCTTTGTAGCTTGATAGCCAAGCCGGTGGTACCGGAGGAACCACCATGGGCATCTCCGCCGCCTCCGCCCTTGCTGGCCTTAAGGAAGTCAAACAAGGCGTAGAAGCCTAAAAAGCCCAGCAGGACGGCATAAATGCCGCTGATGAACAGTTCGGAGAGCAGCGGGTCGGCATTGTACAGGCCCTTGTTGATGGCCCCGCCGATGAATGTGCCCACGCCCGAACCGCAGAGGAAGGCCACAGCCAGGGCCACGGAAACGTTGCCGAGTTTTTTATGCACCGTGGTTCCCATGATCGCCTTGGCGAAAATGTGGAAAAGGTCGGTGCCCACGGCCAGGATGCCTTTAACCCCGGCGGCCATGAGGGCCGGGGTAATGATGAAGCCGCCGCCCGCGCCGATGCAGCCGGTGATCAGGCCGGCGGCCAAGCCCACGGCGATGGATGCCAGAAAAATGGTGGTGGTGTAAAAGGCCGGGGCATAGGCGGTTTTGCCGCCAAGCATTTCGTGCGCCTCATACGCTTCGGCAAAGCATCCCACAAAAATGGGCAGAGTCAGAAGCAGAAGCCATAACATTTTTTTACGGTTTTTCAAAATTGAAGTGGAAACTTCCAGATCCCATTTGGCATATGCCATGGAACTGGCCATCAGAAAATCATATAAGGCTCGGCCATAGCGCATAGGCTCCTCCCAAAAAAATTTTTTTTAGATATAGCAATAGCCGTGCCATAATTATACTGCGCCATGTAAAAAAATAATCCGCAATTTCAACATCTAATAGTGGTGAGGCTATTTTTTTATAATCTGCCGCAACCATATTATGTCAGCTTTTTTTACACTTGTAAAAAGCGCGTGCCACTCCCTTCACCGGACCGCTTGTATAAATTTGCACTTGACCGTTCTATTTTTCCTGTTAGATTCTTTGAAAATATGTTTGCCGGAACGCGTCCACCCATATCAGTAATGACATTTTTTCTGCCTGCATTCTCTTGCGGTTTTATGCTCGGAGCCTGGAAAAAATTAGAACCAGAGACTTCATTTATCCCTTCATATAATACGGACCACCAATGGATGCAGCCACTTTTTTTTCGTTCGCAGAGAATTTGAAAGACCCTGTTTTTGTCGCCGACGCAACTGACGGGCAAATATTGTGGACAAGCTCCAGTTTCAGGGAGCTTGGGCATTCCCGCAATCTTAAAATACCCGATTACGCTGAACTGGAAATCTCCACGTTTCCCGCTCCCATTGATCGCCCCGCGGCTTCACGCGGGGGGACCACGCCGATCAACGTGCCACTCATCAGGCTTCCGGGATGGTCTATAAGCACACACGGGCTGCCCTGGCAGTGGGACGGGCGCCTTGTTGTGGCCGTTATTGTGAAGGAACAGGAAGATCACCGCGAGTCGGAAAAAAAACGCCGCGAGGCCCTACGCAACCTCAGCGGCTCAGGCGTGATAACTTCGGGGAATTTCCATGACGCTTGTGAGCTTATAAGTGAAACTGCGGCCAAAACCTTGGGCGCTACCCGCGTTGCCATATGGCAACTCAATCATAAAACCGGGCAGCTTGAAAACGAAGTTTTTTACAATTGTATTGATGGCGTCCACGGCGTAGCGGAACCATTCGGGCTGGACCTTTATCCCTTATACATTAAACTGCTGCACAGCGAACGTAACATTCTCATACCGGACACCGCCACCGACACCATTCTGCCCGGCCTTTCCAATGACCTTTATTTCAATAATATCCGTGCTCTTATGGACTGCCCGGTAAAGGTGGGCGGCGAATTGGTTGGCGTGGTGTGCATAGAATGCGCCCATGTAACCCACGACTGGACCCCGGAGGAACAAACTTTCGGCGCGTCCATATCCGACTTTGTGGCCATTGCCCTTGAACGCCGCCGAGCCAATGAAATAGAGCGGCTCATGAACAATTTGCTGGCCAATCTGCCTGATACGGCCTTCAGATGCTGCAACGACTTTCCTACCTTCACCATGGAATATCTGAGTGAAGGCTGCCGCAAGCTCACCGGCTACCCACCGGAAGATCTGATCAATAATAATAAGCTGTGCTTCTTTGATCTGGTGCATCCCGATGATCTGCCCAAGCTGATGGCCGACAATGAAGACACCTTGCTTGCTGATGGCCCGCTCAACACCACTTTTCGCATTATCCACAAAAACGGCGACGTGCGCTGGATATGGGAACGCAGCAAAGTGGTGGAAATAAGAGCGGACAACCCCAATTTCAGTATTGTGGAAGGCTTTTTCAGTGATATTACCGAAAAACGCCAGCGCGAGGATGCCGAGCACGCCAGTCGGGCCAAAAGTCAATTTCTGGCCCAGATGTCACATGAAATCAGAACCCCGATGAACGCCATTCTGGGCATTTCCGAAATTCTGCTGCACGACTCCAAGTTTACGGACTGGCAGCGCAAATATATAAACGACATAAAAATATCTTCCGAATCGCTGCTCACCATCATCAACGATATTCTGGACCTGTCCAAACTGGAATCGGGCAAAATGACCCTTGTGCCCATTAATTTCGACTTCAAGATCCTTATGGACAATATTTGCTCTTTGGGCATGTATCTGACCACGGAAAAAGATCTGAGGTTCAGGTATGAAACTGAAGGCGAAATGCCGCTCTGCCTCTATGGCGATGATGTGCGCCTGCGGCAGATTCTACTCAACTTCATGAGCAACGCCATAAAGTTCACCCGACACGGCGAAGTGGGCATAAAAGTGATGGCCACGGAAAAAGCCTTGACCTTCATCATTAAGGATACCGGCATAGGCATCAAGAAAGAAGATCAACAAGCACTTTTCGAGCCTTTCAAACAGGTTGATTCGGTAAAAACACGCAACATACAAGGCACGGGCCTTGGCCTTTCCATCAACAGAAACCTTGTGGAACTGATGGGCGGAGCCATAAGGCTTGACAGCGAATACGGGGTGGGAAGCACTTTTTCCTTTACCATCCCCAAAATTCTCGGCAACGCCGCCGAACTGGATGAAAAGATCAGCCATGCCGGGATACGCTATACGGACTCCACCAAAATTTTGATTGTGGATGACAATGAAGTGAACTTAAACGTGGCTTCGGGGCTCATGAAAACTATTCACGGGCTTGATTCCGACCTGGCCATTTCAGGGTTCAAAGCTTTGGAAAAAACGAAAAATCTGGAATATGACATCATTTTCATGGATCACATGATGCCTGGTATGGACGGCGTTGAAACCTCCACCAAAATCAGAGAGCTTGGCGGCCACAACGAAACCGTGCCTATCATCGCTCTTACGGCCAACGCCGTTACCGGGGCCAAGGAAATGCTGCTGGCCTCGTGTATGGATGATTTTCTGGCCAAGCCCATACGCAAAGAAGAATTAGCTGAAATATTGCATAAATGGCTGCCGGAATCCCGCAAATTGAAAGATGCTGTCGCCCAAAAAAACGCCGAAACCGGAGACAAACGCCATAGCGTGTTGCTTGAGTTGGTGGGAAGCATCTCCGAAATAGACATCAAGACAGGGCTGGACAGCGTGGCCGGGGTAAAATACGTTTACGCCAAGTCGCTTAAACTGCTGAAAGACAAGATCCCGTCCTTGCTGCCTCTGATGATGGAATTGATGGCCAATAGAAATCTCAAGGAACTTTGCATTCACGTGCATGGTTTCAAAAGTTCTCTGGCCAGCGTGGGTGGCATGTCCCTTTCTTTGCTGGCCTCCGATCTGGAAAAAGCCCTTAATGTCGGCAATGTGGATTTTTGCCGCGATAATTTGCCCGGTTTCGCAGGCAGGCTTGAACTTTTGGGTGAAGAGCTGGACAGAGCCTTTGATATGGCGGAAGAAAGCGCGCCAGCCGGGTCTGTGGCTGCCGGAGACAATATAATTCTGTCCAAAAAGCTGGCCGAACTGGCCGAAGGATTGGCCAGCTACGATTACGAGACCATCACCGCCAGCATTGACACTCTGTGCGGCTTTGACTTCGGCCCGGACAACAATCAGGCCGTGGCCGACATCAAGGGCAGCATTGACTCCTTTGACTATGCCTCAGCCATAAGCATTCTGCAGACCTCAAGCCTTGGAACGCTGCTTGAAGGCATACAAAAGGAGCCACGCTGTGAATTCTAACGGCAAAGCTGTTATTCTGGCGGTTGACGACGATCCGGTCATACTGAACACCGTGGTGTCCACCCTGAAGGCCGACTACAGCGTGCGGCCCTTCACGTCCGGAGCCACAGCGCTGAACTATCTGACCGGGCAGACCGCCGATCTCATTCTGCTGGACTACCAGATGCCAGGGCTTAACGGTTTTGACGTGCTGCAACGTCTGCAAAACAACGAGGTCACCCGCCCCATTCCCATTATTTTTCTCACCGGATCGGTGGACAGCAACAGCGAGGTGGAAGCTCTGGAACTGGGCGCGGTTGACTACATACAAAAACCGGTCAAACCGCGCGCGCTACTCACCAGAGTGCGCCTGCAACTGGAGCTGCAAAGCCATCGCCGCCACCTTGAAGCCTTGGTGGCAGAAAAAACCAGCAGCCTCAATGATGCCTACCGCAAACTGAAAATAAGAGAAGACGTAACCCTCAACCTGCTGGCCAGGGTTACCGATATGCGCGATCATGACACTGGTAACCATATTGAACGCACAACGGAATATGTGCGCATAATGGTCACCGATCTGTTGCTCAACCCCAAACCTGGCTATATCCTCAGCAAAACTCAAGGCGAATACATCATAAAGTCAGCCAAGCTGCACGATTTGGGCAAAATAGCTATGCCCGATCATGTCTTGCTCAAGCCCGGCCGCCTCACCGATGAAGAATTTGAAACCATCAAAAAGCACCCCGTCCACGCGGAAAAGCTGCTCACCGGCTTTATTCAGGGCACGGAAGACGCCTTCCTCAACACGGCCAGAGACATAGCCCATTCCCACCATGAACGCTGGGATGGAACCGGTTACCCCAGAGGGCTGAAGGGCGAAGAGATTCCTTTGGTGGCGCGCATTGTGGCCATAGCCGACGTCTACGACGCCCTTATCTCGCCTCGTCCCTACAAGAAGGCTTTTTCTCATACCAAAGCCATGGGCATAATACAGGAAAGCAGCGGAAGCCACTTCGACCCCTATTTGGTAAGCGTATTCTCCTGCCATGCCGACGAAGTGGCCATTTTCGGTACAATAACCGAAGAGTAATAAGAAGTTTACGGGGGAAGGGTAAAAGGAACTTGTGAAAAAGGTCCTTTACCCCTTCCCCCGCACCCCCATCCCCTTTTACTCAACACTTTTCGCTTATACCCCGCTACGAATGAAGTGTGCAAAAATTATAAT